>JAYWCI010000210.1:0-29304 GCA_043780895.1 Kofleriaceae bacterium
CATCGTGCAGCGAGCGGATCACAGACAGATCCCGATGTCGATCCGGACCCGCTAAGCGATCGAATTTACTGAGACACGAAACCGATCGGTGCTCTAGCATCGCGACGCGTCCGACCCCCGCGGTGTGGTCGCTGCCGTGCTCGAGTTGCTCTAATAAATTGTGGAGATGCTTTCGTGCAAACGGCTTTTCGTACAGCGCGGCGCTGACCACGTGTGACAACCATGGATAGGTGCTGAGCAACTCGATCGTCTGCGCGAGTATCTCTTGACGGACGCTCGTCATGAGCACCGCGACCACAGGACCGCCGACCGCATCGCCCACGAGCGACGGAAGGAGCGCGGCGTCGACGAAACCGATTGTGTTTGTACGCTTTAGCGCCGCGCCGAAGGCTCCGCGATTCGTCGCCCTCACAGACGAGCTCAGTAGGTCCGCGAGCCGGGCGGCTTCTGCGTCGGCCATGTAAAGAACGGAGCGCAATGCCGGGAGCATGATCATGGACTAACGCTGAGCTCACAGCAACAAGGCGAATGACTACCCCAACAGTACCCCGATGGTGCGGCGCAAGGTTTGCGATGTAAGCAGCTGCGGAATGGCGAGATCGAGAGACGTCGCGATCGGCACGAGTCCCGCAATCAGGCTGCCCGAGGCAACGACTCCAGCGCGCAAGCCAGCAATTTGCAAATCTTCGGCAAACTGCATGGGTCGAGGCGCGTCCGTGCTCATCACCAAGGGATGAGCGCGTTCGACGGACCCGAGTAGCTTCTCGAGCTTGACGAGCCACATCTCGGTTTCGGAATCGAGCTCAAGCGCGACGTTCGGGACCACGAGCTTGGTGAGCGCGGATGCGAGCGCTGCGAGGCGTGGGTGCGACAGCCGCGCAGGCACCGATAAGTGGACGGCCATCAGCCGCAATGCAACGCCCATCGCAAATCGTTGCGTGGTCACGGACGCTGCCGCGATCGCCGTTCCGAGTACCAGCGATGGCGGACTCGTTGGCTCGGCCACCATCAAGTACGGAAGCCGAGGCGAGATATAGACGTCGACGTCGGGGAGCCCGTGCGCGTCCGCCATCTCGTGTGCGAGCAAGGCGAGCGGCTGCGTCGGGCGCAACCGGTCCCGCCGGCTGACTCCGTAGACAGCAAGCTCGATTCCGACCGCTTTGGCGACCTGCGGAGCAAAGAATTGAAACAGTCGACGCAAATCGTGCTGATCTGAATGGGAAAACAAAGCGTCATCAGTGATGTGTTCAGAGATCGGCTTCGTGGCTAGCAGCTCGTAGTCCGCAGTGGTAGCGGACCCAAGAGAATGCGAAATCTCGAGCGCGACGCGCGTCGCGAGTGGCAATCGCGTAGACCCATGTGCGGCTATTAGACCCAGCGTGCGATACGCTGGACCATCCGTGGGCTGATCAGCGATACGCGCGCGCAACACCGCCGCTAAGTGCGCCAGATGGTCTGCCAACATCTGCGGCTCGTGCCTCTCGCTGTGGAACGCGATCAAGGCGCGCAGCGAAGCCTCACTCGTTGGAGCTTCCACGCACGCTCGGTCGTGCAGTTGTTCGGCGCTCTCGAACTCGCCAAAGCCCATCGCAGCGATTCGCGCCGACCGATGCCAGGCGAGCGCCAATTGCTCCGAGTCTTGCGGCTCGGCGATGATCCTATCGACAGTGGTTCGCGCGAGCGACCATTTGCCTTCGGAAATCGCAAGATCAGCAAGCTGTCGCAGACTCGGGAGGTGACCAGGATCGATGGCTAAAGCAGCCTGGAAGGCCGCCAATGCCGCCCCCGACTCGAGGGTCGCGTAAAGAGTTCCGAGCAAGGAATACATCTCGACGAGATCTGCTTGGTTGGTCTCGGTACCGATGAGCGCGTCGAGGCTCCGAATGGCGGCCTCGCGATCCCCGCGCCGCACGGAGAGCTGCGCCAGCTCGGTCCAGTTGCCGCGGTCGTCAGGGTCGAGCTGCGAGATCCTAACGTAGTGAGCGTTCGCTCGCTCGAGGTCATTGGCCACGGCTGCCCTGCGAGCGAGCACGCGATGGAGGGCGAGTTGCGCCGAGGGGTCGGGTTCGACGGCGAGCCGACTACGAAATAAATCGTCGAGAGCGCTCTCGTTGCCCGCCTCCTCGAACAGCGTCCGCAACTGGACGAAGGCATCTCGATGGGTCGGCTCGACCGCGAGGATGAACCGAAACATCTCGACCGCGGTGATGGGATCGTTGGCGCGGAGCATCGCCGCGACGCCGGCAACGTAAAGGACGCGGATCGATTCACCGCGCTCGCGCGGCTGGTCGCGCTTCGCGAGTGCGAACAGCTGGTGCCACTGCTGGTGCTCGACCGCCACCCGCTCCCATGCGTGCAGTGCCGGTTCGTAGGCTGGCGCGAACTGGAGTGCTCGCTGCAACCGCGCGAACGCATCGGTGACCTGCCCGAGCGAGGCGCTTTGCTCGGCGGCGAGGGTCAGGAATGCTGCCCTGCTTTCGGCGTCGATCATCCTGGTCGCGACTCGCTCGTCGAGCGCTACCGACTGCTCCGACCGTGGCGCACGACACCCGGCGGCATGGAGAATAAGTAAAACGAGGTCGCACTCCGGCACGTGCTCGAATGCAAGTCGGGCGACCTCAAGTGCCTCCGCCCGTCCGCACCGAGATCGACGCGCGAGGATTGCCGCATCGACGGTCAAGACAGCCAGGTCCTCGCGAACGAGATCATTGCGGCTCAGCTCGAGCTGGCGAAGTGCGTAGACGCGCTCGTGATCCAGGCGATGAGCGGCGATACGTGTGAGCTGGTGAAGGATGTCTAGGCGAGTCGGATCGGCTTCGAGTGCCGCGCTCAGTTGGGCCTCGTGGGGCTTACCACCGCGCTCGAAGATGCCTGCGAGATCCGCATGCGCTTCGGCGGTACGCACTACATCCGCCGTCGAATCAGCGATCCTCGCGTTCGCGAGTCGTTCGAGATCATCGAGTGCGCCAACGCCGAGCGCAGCGCGTTCGTACCGCATCCTGACCGCGATGGTTTGCGGGGACCGTGCGAAGACGTCGCGGAACCGGCGAAGTGCGACGCGAGGGTCGTGCTCCGCTTCGGCTTCACGAAGCTGCCGGTCTAGCGAGAACGCGAGTGAAGGTCGAACGGGTGGCGGGAGCCCGGCCAGTTGCGACGCGATCGCGCGGAGATCATAGATCTGCAACCGGGTCGAGTCGAGAATAGCCACCGCCTTCTGCGGTGACCCGAGATCGAGTGCAAGGTGCGCAGCGCGCATGCGCAATACAGCTGCTTCCGAACCAGTGACGACCTGCGCGCGCCGCTCGTGTTCCGCGACAACTGACAGCAGGTCGCATCGTTCGACGGCATTCACGATTGCAAGGACCGAGTGACGCGGGTCGTCGAACAAGGGAGGATGGGAAGTTCGTTGCTGGATTTGTTGGCTCGACCATTCCCAGGGTAGCTCCGGCTGAACCGCGTCAGGAATGGCAGCGATCGCTTCGGGCGACCGTGGATCGACCGCAAGCACGCGCGCCCACGCAGCACGGGATTCACCGCCGCTACGGCTGATGTCGTGCGCGTAGCGAGCTGCAAACACGGGCATCTGGTCTACGATCGGCGCGAGTACGGCTGCCGCTTGCTCCCATCGGTCTTCATCCTCGAGCAACCGCGCGAGTCCATCCGCAACGACGAGGGACGTGGGGTGTTCATGGTAGGCCTGTTCGAGCACTTCGATGGCGCGAGGCGGATCGAGATCGGCTAGGCGACGTGCGCCTCGGATGGTCGGAAACAAGCGTCCCGTCGCCCGGGCGATAGCAATGTCGATATCGATCGCCGTGCGTACCTCGCCCGCCGCGTCGACTACTGCGTACGCCATCGCATGTGCATAATCGTCGTCCGGATCGAGCTCGAGCGCCTGCAGCCAAAGCCGCGCGAACGCATGATCAAGCTCGGCGGCGCGCGCCGCGGCGTAGGCGCGCTCGCGCGCGGGCGCCTTCGTTCTCGACCACCGTGCAAAGCCAGCAGCTGCCTTCTTGGGTTCGTCCGCCGACAGGAGTGCCTCGGCGCAGAGCCGAGCCACGAGCGCGTCGCGTGGCATCGCGCGCGTAGCGAGCTGAACGGCTGCTTCGCGGTGGCTGACCGTCAGGTCGCGATCGAGCGCGAGCGCCGCGAGCGTACCTGCGAGCGAGGGATCATTACTTTCGATCTGACACGCGAGATCGAACTTCGCATCAGCGCTCCGCATTGCGGCGATGATTCCACCCGCTTGATACCGCTCCGCTTCTAGCGTTGGCAGCGCGAAGCCATCGAATACCGTTCGCGCGAACGCAAAGCTTGCGGCCAGCGTGGGATCGGCGAACACCGTGTTCAACCGATCGAATGCCTCGATCAGCTCGGGTATTCGTTCGTCGAGAAATGCCAGCTGGAGACTCGCGATCAGAACCGCGGGGTCGCGGTCGGCAAGCTCGAGTTGGTCTCCCACGCTGACCCTCGCAAGATCCTCTTCACCGGTCGCCAGCAATAGGTCGGTGCGATAACGCATCAGACTCGGCCGTTCGCGCTCGCTCGCGCGTGTGAGCTCCGCTTGAACCAGGCGCGCACACTCCGCGAGGTCACTCTCTTGCCACGCAATGCGCCGTAGCGCACGAAGCGCTGGAACCGCCCACGCGCCCTGCGCGACCGCCGCTTCGAAGTGAGCGAGCGCAACTGCGGATTGGCCGAGACCGACCGCAGTTCGCCCCGCTTCGAGATGAAGCTCCCCGCGCTCATCGCTGGATGTCGAGAGGCCAAGCTCGCGTTCGAGCTCCGTGAGTAATTCCACCGTCGCAATCGCCGTCTTCGTCGGCTGGAGCTCTTCGTACGACATGATGACGACGGCGGACTCGTCGAGGTCGAGGGTCGGCTGTATCGTCGGACCTATCGACCCGAGGTCGCGGACCGGCAGAGGTTCCGCGACGAGCGCGAACGCTTCGCCGAGAGCGGGTACGCGCAGCTCGGCCATCGTCGATGCGTGACGCTCGAGCGCTCCTAGCGTGATCGCCATGGCAGAGCTCTCGGTGACCTCGACCACGACCGCGCCCGGTGGGTTCGCGCCCGCAATCTCGACTTCGTACTCGCCCGCAGAGGTCTCGCGCGCGAGGCAGCGTTCCTGCTCTTGGAGCAGGGTGAGATCCGTGAGAACCGTCGCGCCCGAGAGAGCGTCAGTCACAGCGTCCAGAGCATGCACCTGCCCCGTCGGGCGACGGATGACCGACGGCGAGACGCGAACGTCCGGGACCGACACGCGGAGCTGTAGCGCAGCCTGGATCGCCTTGCTGTCGGGTCGCGTTGACTCGGCCTCCCACGAAGCATCGACGCGCGACATCGGCGCGGTAGGGTCTGGCACCGACGGTCGAATCACGAGTGCCTGAGCAACTCTTGCCTCGATACGCGCGAGGAGGCGGTCTCGATCGCGGGAGACCGCCACCACAGCGCAACTTGCTCCAGCTCCGCGAGCGGACGCGAGCGCACCGAGGCCCGCGAGGGCTTCGCGATGACCGCCATCGTACGCCAAGACCGCCGAGAAATCCTGCGAAGCTAGTTCGTGCTCTCCAAGCTTTTCGAGTAGCCTCGCTCGCTCGTTTAACTGTTCGACATCTGGCGACCTGCGAAGCGCCAAGCTCAAGACTGCGACCGACCGGTGATCATCCCCTTCCTGTCGAACCATCGCGAGGTAGCTAGAGATCTCGGCGCCGTGAGGGTCGAGCGAGACGATCTGCGATGCGATCGCTCTTTCGAGCTCCACATCATGGATGCCCGTCACGAGCTGCATAGCTTCTCGAAATAGCTGCAGACGATGCTCCTGCGATCGATGCAGCTGTGCGAGCCCGAGTACCGCGTGCACGAGCATCCCCGGTCGGTCGAGTTGCTGGGCCAGGCGACGCAGTGCGATGCGCGCGCGCCACGAACGCGGCATACGCGTCAACGCGTCGACCACCGCGGCAGCAGCCTCTCGCAGCTGTCCGGCTAGCTCGAGGGCATCCGCACGGTCGAGCTCGAAATCGAGCCTAGCCATCGGATCTTGCGCGAGCTCCGCACGCGTCGCGCAGAGCGCTGCTCGATCTAGAAGGTGTTCGGCGCTCGCGAACGGATCCGACGGATCGCTAGTAGCGATCGGAACATCGTCAAGAGCCACGAAAATGTCGAGACTCGTAGGTTCGAGCGTCCGCGCAGCTTCGAGATGCTCGATCGCGCGTGCGCCATCGCCGCTGTTGGCCGCGACCAGCGAAGCGCGTTGCAGTAGGTGGGGCTGCTCGAGAAGACGCGCCAGCGCCACGTATGTGGCCTCAAGAGCATTGCCGTCGGAGCGTCGACAGGCGACCAGCATGCGGCCAAACCACGCACCCGTGCGGGTGCCTGCCGCGGCGAACGCCGCGTCCGCGGCGTCAAGATTCGCGGCTGCGAGCGCGCACCATCCGGACTCTTCATGAAGCGTTGCAGCGAGGTCTGGGTCGGTCGTCGCGCTGGCGAGGTACTGCGCTGCCGCCGCATAACGAGCTCCATCGCGCGTCGAGGCGGCTGTGCGTGCGAGCGACAACGCCGCAGCCAGAGCGACGGCACCTTCACGTCCGTGAAGAAGGGCCGCGTACGTCTCGAACGCCTGCGCGCCGTCGACCGCGCGCGCAAAGAGAAACTGTGTGGACGAGAACGGATCCAACGCGCGCAGCGCTTGGCGAGTCCCAATCTCGTCGGTGTCGCTGCATCGCAACAGCCCCTCGAGCGCGACAGTGTCGTCCGGAAGCCGTGCAGCCCACCTGCCGTAAGCGTCTGCGGCGCGAGTACGGTCGCGGATTCGCGTCTCGAGCACCCATGCAATCTCTCGGTGCGCGCGACGGATCAAGGGCAACCGGACAGCGGTTGCGATCTCCGCATTCCTGGCAGTGACCACCGCTTCCCAATCGCCGCGCGCGCGGAGCACGCCGAGCAGGCGTTCGCGCGTTAGCTCGTCTTCGGGGCAGAGGCTCACGAGCTCGCGCGCGCGAGCCAACGCCCCGTCGAGATCACCACACTCTTCGAGCGGCAAGATTGTTTCCGCAAGCGCGAAGCTTCGACGCGCCGGATCGGGGTCGTCTCGCGCGAGCCGGTCGACGGCGTCGCGCCGCGCATCGTCGATTCTGTGTCGCGCGAGGCTGGAGTAGTGCCGCCAGCCGAGAATCGGGTTTCGCGGATCGCGCTCGACCAGCTCGCGTTCGATGGCGATGACGTCGGTGACCCGGCCGTGCGTGTGCGCGATGCGTGCGGCGCGCTCCAGCAGCGCGCGATGCTGGAGCGGATCGCGGGCGAGTTGGCTGCGAATCATGCCGATCGCCACCTCCGGTTGACCGCGAGCGTCGGCAAGCGTGATCATCGCCTCGACAGCCGCCGGAAACTCCGGCGCGTTTACCAGCGCCTCCTGCAGGATCGCGTACGCGCGCTCCACGCTCTCGGCAGTTGCGACGTACCGGGATAACAGCTCGGCAGCCTGCACGTACAGCGCGCCTGCGGCGGCAGGATTCGGCGCCGGCGGCCCTGGCAACCACGAGCCGCCAAGCGCTTTGCGCGCGAGGGCGAGGTAGACCTCTGCGAGCGCGCCAAGATCGCAGGCGTGGAGTGCATCGAACTCCAGCACCGACGCCAGAATTGCAAAGCCTGGATCGTTCTCCGCGAGCATTCTGACCAACGGTCGAAGGCGCGAGTCCGCGATCGCGCGGGCATCCCACCATTCGACCATTTGCAGTTGATCCGGGCGAGTCTCCGCGAGCCGCCACGCAGCGACGACAATCGGCAGATCATTCCGCTGCAGAAGCGTGCCAGCCTCGGCTAGGTCGGCGAGCACGACCGGATTCTCAGGGGCGAGCTCGGCTGCGCGCGCGAGCGCATTCCACGCATCCTCTGGAGGGCCGACTCGGGCGTGCCAGCACAGCAGCTCGACCAGCTCGTCGTGCGCTAGAACTTGCTCGGGCCTGTGCGCGACCAGCGCACCGGTTGCAGCGATCACGACGGGCAGCACCTGCGCGACAACATCGTCGGCTGAAGCTCGTAACCAGGTTCGCGCGAGCTGCGCCTTCGCTTCGACCGTGGTCGCAAGCGGAAATGCGCGATCGAACCTGCCGGCTGCGATCCAGTAGGCCAGCTTGCGCGCGGGCGAGCGCGCCGTCTCCGCGAGTTGTTCGCAAATTTTGCGCTGTTCAGATCGCGAATCGAGCCGTGCCAGGACTCGCTCGGATTCGAGGAGAATTCCATGGTGGCTCGGTGCGATCTGAAGCGCGCGTTCCAGAACGGCGTAGACATCGTCCGCGCCGGCGTCAATTGCAACGACAGCCCGTTCGAACGCGAGCGCTGGGTCTGCTCGCGTGGCGAGCTCGCGCTCGAGCAAAGCACTCAGCTCGCTCCATCCTCCCGAGTCGTGAAGCTCGCGGCGAAGTGACCAACTCGCTGCGTGGAAGCGAGGATCGAGGTCGCTCGAACGCCGAAAATACGTGAGCGCACGTCGCGGCGATCGCAGGTGGCGAAGCCAGAGCTCGGCGAGATGAAATGCGGTCGAAGCACTCGGGCATCGGCTAAGCTCGCGCTCCAGCGTGGCAGCGAACTCGCCTACGCTTACATGTACGAGTAGCCGCTCGAGACCGGTCGGGCGATGACCGCGTGCCGACGCCGGAATCGGCGGGGGTATCGTGCGAGCCGGACGTGGGGAATCATCGTCCGAACGTCCCACGGTCGCTGAAACAACCACTACGCCATGGGCTTGTCAATGTCAGCGCTTCCTATGCTACGGTGAACCAGGGAGTACGGTGGCCTCGCGTCCTGCGGTGCCACGGACGGCAGACCGCATGTCCAGAGAAGTTCAGCAAGCAGCAAGTCCGAAGCACAAGGGCGCCGTTGTAGTGGTGCCAATTGGCGACGCTGCGCTGGTCAACGTAACCGGTCTCGTCGACGAGAATTTTGCAGGCTTCGGGACTTTTAGTGCGACTACCAAAACGGCGGTCATCAACGTCACCGGCATGACGCGGATGACGTCTTTTGGCGTTCGCCAGTGGCTCAAGGGTATGGATGCCCTGCCCAAGACTATCTCCGACATCTACTTGCTCGGCTGTCCGACGTTCTTCGTCGACCAGCTGAACATGGTGTTGAACTTCGGCGGTGTCGGGCAAGTGCTGTCGGCCTACGCGCCTTACACTTGCCCCTCGTGCGGCGTCGAAGCAGGCGAGCTGATCGATGTACTCGCCGAGCGTGCGACGCTCGCCAAAGGAGCTGTGCCAGCCAAGGAATGCCAGCGTTGCGGTGGCACGCTCGAGTTTGACGAAACTCCCGAGAGCTACTTCTCGTTCGTCGGTAAGTACGCTGCTTCAGTCATCGAGCCCGCTGCAGCCGAAATGCTCGCGGCGCAAAACCTCTACATCGCATCCGTCGATACCGCGGCCGAGAAGCCGCCGAAGATCATCAAACTGGTCCATGGCTCGGTGACGTACTTCCGGATCATTGGCGCGATCAGTTCGATGTTCAGAGCGCGGCCATTTCTCGTGGGTGCAGAGGGCGAGGTCGTCATCGACCTCGCGGAGGTCGAGCGTTTCGATCCACTCGGGCAGCGCGAATGGCGCCGCCTGTTAAAAAGTCTCGCGGGCCAGGTTCCTTCGGTCTCGCTCGTCGATGTGAACCATTCGTTTCTCGCGGTCGCAGCTGACTCGATCGCGATCGCGCGAAACATCGCGATCTGGTCGGTCCTCGTCGAATACACGTGCGTCGACTGCAAGCGCACGTCGCAAGAAAGCCAGACGCTCGACGGCAAGGGCTGGCCGCTGCAGTTCTACGACCAGGTCTGCTCGCGCTGCGGCGGGACCACGGTGCACAATCTCGAGCCGAACATCCTCGCGCCACTGCAGAAGGCCAGTACAGGCGTCCCTCAGGCGAGTTCGAAATTAATTAGCCAACGTGCCGAGGTCTTGTCGCGCGCGCTCACGGACGCGAACGTCGCGAAGGCAGGCGATAGCGCATCAGTGTCGCTGAGCGCCGACGACACCATCCTCGGCAAGTACAAGATCGTACGCCTGCTGTCGTCCGGCGGCATGGCGGAGGTGTTCCTCGCAAAACAGGTTGGGATTGGAGGCTTCGAGAAGCCGGTCGCGCTCAAGCGAATTCAGCGACAGCTGCTCGAGAGCAGACACCTCGCGATCGACATGTTCCTGAACGAGGCGAAGATCGCCGGCCGACTCATGCACCCGAACATCGTGCAGGTGCTCGATGTTGGCGAAGTGGACGGCGCGCTGTATCTCGCCATGGAATATGTCCGCGGCAAGGACCTCCGCGAGGTGATCAAGCGGCTCCGCGCCGTGCGCGAAACCATGTCGCTCGGCGACGCGTGCTTCATTGTCCACGAGGTCGCTCAAGCACTGCATCACGCATACTGGTCGCAAGACCTAGGCGGCCAGCGGCTATCCGTCGTCCACCGAGATGTCTCGCCTCACAACATCATGCTCGGTTTCGATGGAACCGTAAGGCTGCTCGACTTCGGCGTCGCCATGTCCTCGGTGACCGAGCAGGCCAACATGATCGTTGGCAAGTGGATGTACATGTCGCCGGAGCACACGTCGAACCAAGCTCTCGACCATCGCTCCGATCTGTTTTCGCTGGGCGTGATCTTCTATCTGATGTGCTGCGGCCAGATGCCCTTCACCGGCAGTGACCCAAAGGACATCGTCCGCAAGACCCGCGCCGGTCAATACACCCCACTCGAAGAGCTCGTTCCTCAGATCCCGCAACCGATCGCGCTGCTGGTGGCGCGGATGCTTGCTCCGAACCCAGCCGACCGGCCGCAGACCGGTCGAGAGATCGCAATCGCGCTCGACGAGATTGCGCGCACGTTAGACCTCAACCGGTCGTCGACGGATATCAGCCAATTCCTCGGTCGCCTCTATCCAGCTGACGACGCGGAAGGTGGAGTGATCGAGATCGTCCACACCAATCCGAGCTTTGCGGAAAGCGAATCACTGGCAACCCGCAAGCTCGCCGTCGGGTCTGGCACTACCCAAGCGCAGTCCGACAAACTCGATCAGAGCAAGTCGCCAGCATCGTTCGCGAGCATGAATGGCTCGGAGTCTCTGCGGTCGAAAATCTCGCCGAACGAACTCATCGACGCGTCGATGTCATTGTCGCGACGAAGTCACGAATTCTCCGCGGCGAAGCCCGAGACCACTCGGAATCTTCCGACCGTCAAACCGCAGAGCCCGACGAACGTACGGCTCGTGATGATCGTGATGTGCGTCATCGTGGCGGCGTTGATCGCGTATCTCGTCGTCAAGCCAAGTTAGTTGAGCTCGCCGCGCAGCTCGATCGACTCCGTTCCGGCCTCCGGCACGACGTACGGCAGAGTTACCGTCTTGTGGCCGGGCATCGAAAGCGTGAGCTCGGGATGCTTGGCCTTGGCGACGATTACATCCGCCGGAGTAAACGCAACCTCCGCGACCCCGGTCCCGGTGATCCTCGCACCGCTCGGGGTCGACTCCACGTGAATACTAAGGAACTCCGATGAACGCACGAGGTCGCTACGAGCGACTCGAAGTTTTCCGGCCGCGATCGCACCGACCTCGACGCGCGCCGGGGCGAAGCCTCGGAGCGTGACCTCGAGCACGAGCGCCTGCTCCGGCTCGACCTCGATCGTGAGGGGCGACGTTCCGAGGTCTTTTCCGTTCGTTCGAATCATCGCGCCTACGGGCACCGTTGCGACAGATAGCGTCGCGCTGGGCCGCAGTGTGACGTCCACGTGATGGGCATCGGCCGGGATCTGAAGCGTTGTAGAAACGAACCCGGGCGCGGTCGCGACCAGTTGATGGGCGCGCGATCGATCGATTTCATGCGCACCGTGCGTCGTAGACAGCGGGACGCCATCAAGCCGCACGACCGCATCGGCTACCGAGATCGAAAGCGTCAGCCCCGGGTCCGCCGCTGGCACGCGAGCGCGTTGCACGAGCATCGCTCCAATGAACCCGAGCGCGCTCACCGCGCCGAGTGCCACCAAAGGGCGCGCGCGGCGACTTCGCGAAGAGACGAACCGCGTGCCAGCTGCTGGACGCGGTGCAGCCACCAGCGTTCCTGAGGTGTCATGCGTGAGCTCAAGGAACGCAAGCTGCCCGAGCGTCGGTTTGCCACCCAGCGCGAAACAACAGGTGACCTGCGTGGCGATTCCGCGGAGCACGGAGATCTCGATCTGCGACGCGCTGCTCGCGATCAAGAAGAAGCCGAGTCCTGCACCGCCCACGCTGCGACCGACCGTTGGCGCGGCGACACCCTGCTGCAGCACGCGCGCGACAACCGGCCGAAGCAGCGTGCCGTAACCATCCCGAACGACCAGCGCAAACGACTCGCCATTGCCGCCATATTCGACACTCACGCGCTGCTCGAACGCGATTCGCGTGCGGCGCAGCGGATCGATCGTCGAGAATAATGGTGCGCCCCGCACATCGACAGGCGCATCGAACAGGGCGTTGACGAGCAATTCGTCTGCACACTGTTCGATCGAATCTAAGGTGCCGCGCGAAGCACCACACGCTTGAGCCTTGGTTCGGATGCGCTCGAGAACCCCCGCGCGATCCGCGTAGGTCGTCACGAGATCTCGATGGAGGTCCGCTGACCTTAGGGGAGCGCTGAATACTTCGCCACTCCGCACCCGCGCGACGAGTGTTCGAAGTTGATCCTCGTCGGCGAGCCGGACGACCCCGACGACGTTCGCGTCGGTCGCGAACAGCTCGACGATGCGAGTGAGCGAGGCATCACGCACGACGAAGATCGCTCGCGATCGCACCTTTGGGATGTCCCCCGAGGCGTCCACGACAAGGAGCGCACCGTCGTGCGAAGGATCCAGCTGCGCGGCCGGTTCAGCGTCGAGGAGCGACGATAGCCGGCTGCGGACATGCGGATCCGCCGATATTGCGACCGTTCGCACGGCACAAGCTAACACCCGCCGACCGGCCGTCTCAACGGTGCCAATGTGTTGCCGTGTAAGCGACCGTGGGTCAGTCAAATAAAGCGTTCACGTGATATCTTCGTCGGCAGTATGGAGCCCGCGGTAGCACGACGCGATCTTCTACAGCGCGTCCGCTCTTGGCATCGGCTGCCGGCGCTACGCCTTGATCTGCGGCTCGTGCGCGGCCGCGACGGAAAGACCTTCCGGCTCTGCGACCCGCGGACCCAACAATTTGTAGAGCTCTACGAGCTGGAGTGTCTCGTCGCGCAAGCGCTGGATGGAGATCGCTCGCTCGAGGAGCTAACGCTTGTCGCGAGATCCTATAACCCGACCATCCAACCTGCAGCGGTCGAGTCGCTCGTCGTCCAGCTGCTCCACATCGGTCTGCTCGAAGAGCCGCCGGAACCGACGAAACCCGGTCACGGCAAAGTCATCCCGCTTCCGTCTGCGGTCACCGACGAGTTTGCTGCGTTTCGCAACGAGGTCGTACTCGATCTACACCGCGAAGAAGGCCTGCGCTGGGCTGAGGTAACAAATCCGGGACCGCGGCGGGCGCCCTTCTTCATCGAGCAGCGATTCGTTGATGATGATTTGGGTGACAACACCAACATCGCGCCCGCCGGCGACCCATTCAAGGTGCTTGAGCAGAGCCGCAATCAGATGGTCGCGAACGGCGAGACCGAAGACGATACGGTACTTGGCTCCGGCGACTTCGATGATCTGACACCAGCGCCCGCTCCGCCGCCGAGAGCGCCCGAGAGCTTCAAGTCAGGAAGTTCAGAAGACGTCGATGTAGAAGCACCAGCCAGCCCGCAAATGACGCCTCAGGCGGTGGCATCCGAGTCCGAGGAGCTGTGGCAAAGCAGCAAGAGCGAGACGCCGCGCTGGTGGAAACGCAGGTCGCTGCGCGTGCTCGCCCTACTCGCTGTCGTCTTGATCGGAGCGGGGGTGATCCACCATCCGCTTTACGTCACCGCTGAATGCAGCATCGTGCCCGCGGACCGCGCGTACGTTCGAGCGCCGATCAGCGGCGTGATTGCCGAGATCCTCGTCGAAGAGGGCTCGCCCGTAAAAAAGGGCGATGTCCTCGTCCGGCTCGATGACCGCGATCTTGCAGCCGAGAAGCGGAAGGCCGAAGCCGAACTCGAGCGTACCCACGCCGAGCTCGAACGCCTGCATCACGGCGCCCGGCCTGAAGAGATTTCGCAAGCCAAGTCGGTACTCTCCGGCAGGCTCACGGCGGTGTCGTTCGCGCAGAAAGAGGCGTCGCGCCGATCAAAGATGTTTTCCGACGGCGTCGGCTCGAAGCAGGCGCTGGACCAGGCGCAGCTCGACCTGCAGGTAAAGCAGAACGCGGCGTCCGAAGCTGGTGCAGCGCTGCGGCTTCTCCAGGCGGGAACGCGGGTGGAAGAGGTCGCAGCCTACGAAGCAACGCTGAAGCGCGCACAGGCGGACCTCGATTTCATCAATCAAAAACTCAACGACATGGTCGTGATTCGAGCGCCGATCAGCGGTGTTGTTCTGACCCCAAAGTTTCACGAGCGGATGAGAGAGCATGTCGAGGCCGGCGGTCTGGTGTGCGAGATCGCGGACACCGCAACGGTGCGCGCCGAGATCTACGTTCCCGAGCGCGAGGCGGATACCGTCGCGATCGGAATGCCCGTGACGGTCAAAGTCGAGAGCTATCCGCTCCACCCATTCACAGGAAAAGTCGAGTTCATCGCACCATCGGTGGAGCAACGCGACAAGGTCAACGTGGTGCGGGTCGTGAGCCGGCTAAACAACCTCGACGGAATGCTGCGGCAAGACATGACTGGTTACGGCGAAGTCGAGGCCGGCGATCGCACGCTTCTCAACCTCGCGACGCGCCGGCTTCTTCGCTGGGTGCGGGTGCGGTTCCTTCTCTGATCTCCGATGCCGTTTCGCCAGCCCAAAGCTCGAGACGAGCTGGAGTACTTCGACAAGGTAGTCGATGGCGAAGATGTCGTGATGATCCACGACCCGGTGCGAGGCACCTACTACAAGTTCAACCCGCTTCAGGCTGCGATGCTCAGGAAGCTCGACGGCATCCGTTCGCTCGACGAAATGACGGCGGAGTTGAGCGAGCAGTTCGAGGTCGAGATCCCGCGCCACGCCGCGGAGCGCTTCCTTTCTCAAGCGCGCAAGATGACGCTGCTGGACATCGGCTCGTTCAACGTCTCGCAAGCAAAAGCGCAAAAGGAGGTCATCAAAGAGCTCAAGAAGTTGGGGTTCAAGTTTCGCAGTTTCTCGGAGCTCGAAACGAGCCAACGGGCGCAGCGTGTGGTCTCGGCCGAAGCCGTGATGTTCATGGGAGGCTTGAGGCATCTGCAGCAGGGCGAACCCGCCAAAGCGCTCGATTATTTTCACGCCGTCCTCGAGATCAATCCTGATAACCAGCGGACTAAAACGCTCGTGGACGCGATCCAGCGGAGCTACGTCAAGGCTCTCTCCGGTTCGTCGACAGATTTTCCGACCTTCGGGACCTTTGATCCTACGCGACTCCTGACGTTTCTCGATCGAACCGTTGGCAAGTTCGTCTTCCACGGGTTCGCTGCGTTAGTCCTACTCGCACTCGTCGTGGTCACCGGCTACGAGCTTGCGACGACCGCGTTTCCGAAGCTCGACTTTGGTGTGCTCGACATCGCTCTCGCGATCGTTCTGATCCTGACCCACGCGTTTCTGCACGAGCTCGGCCACGGACTGACCTGCTACCACTACGGAGGTAAGGTTCGAGAGATCGGGTTCACAGTCTTTTACCGAATTGCCGCCCTCCCATACTGCGATACGAGCAGCACGTACCTGTTCACGAACCGACGTCACAAAATAGCGGTCTCAGCCGGCGGCGGCGTCGTGTCGTTAGTACTCGTATGTCTCTCCGTCGTCCTCCTCGCCATCACGAACCCGACAAGCTTCTTTTACCGCGCCGTCTACATCCACATGTGCTTCGCCGCAGTCTCTCTCGTCGGCAATGTCGTACCGTTCATGAAGTACGACGGCTACTACTTCCTGTGCGATCTGCTGGGCACCCCAAACTTGCGAGAGCGCTCGTTCAAACTCTTGAAATCGAGCCTGAGCAAGCGGCTGTTTGGCATCGACTCGCCCGAGGAAGAGATCGACTCGAACCTGCGATATCTATTCATCATGTTCGCCGCCCTATCGCTCGTGTGGACGGTGGTGTGGATGTATCAGACTGTCTTTCGATTGATGGCGCCCGCGATCGAGCGCTACCAGGGCGCTGGGCTGATTAGTTCGGTCACCGTCATCAGCATGCTCCTTCGCAACACGCTGGTGACTCCGTTCAAGCAGCTCGGCTCGTTCTTGTTGGCGAGGCGCAAGGAGATCTTC
The DNA here is from genome assembly GCA_043780895.1 of Kofleriaceae bacterium. GTDB lineage: Bacteria > Myxococcota_A > Polyangia > Haliangiales > Haliangiaceae > JABFXX01. Next base: position 16,322 of record JAYWCI010000210.1, read on the forward strand.
ACCGCGCGGCGAGGCCTCGTGATGACCGGGATCCTGTCACTGCTCGTGTTGCCATGGTTGATCTCGTATCCCGTTCTCGTGGATGCCGAGTTCGTCTCGATCCCACATCAGAGGCAGGACGCACGGGCCGAAGTCGCGGGCAACCTCGAGCAGGTCTTCGTGCAGGAGGGTGATACGGTCACCAAGGGCCAGCCACTTGGTCGGCTTGTGAATCACGAGCTCGACCGGCTACTTGCCGTCGGGCAGAGCGAGCTCGCGGCGCTCGACGCGAAGATCGACAAGCTTCGGCGCGGGGCAACCGCGGAGGAGCTAACGCTCGCAAAGAGTCGGACGTTGACCGCCGAGGCGACGGTCAATCAGGAAGCGCGGGCAGTGCGGGTGGCCGCAAGCATGAGCTCAGCTGGTGTCGGCACCGCAGCAGCGCTGGACTCTCGGCGTGGAAGCGCCGCAGCGTCGGCCTCGCTCGCGAGCGTAGCGCGATGGCGCGAAGCGACACTCGTCGCAGGGTCGCGGATCGAAGTGATAGCGGCGGCCACAGCAGAGCGCGCACGCCTCGCGGCGCAACTCGACCATATCGAGGTCGACCTGGAGCTGCTCGTCGTCCGCAGTCCGATCGCCGGCATCGTGACTACTCCGCGCCTGAGCGATAAGCGATTCACGCGACTCGAGCGGGGAGACACGTTCGCCCAAGTCCAAGATATGTCGTCGTCCTTCGCAGAGATCCGGCTCGCAGCGAACGTCCCCCTGGCAGAACTCGAGATCGGTAGCGAGATCGAGCTCCGGTCGGACGGATTCCCGGCCCTCCCGATCAAATGTCGGATCGATCGATTCCGGAATCTTGCAGAGACCGACAACGATGCAAAAGAACAAGGCGACCCGACGGCCCGCGACATTGTCGTGGTGACGTCGCCGTTCTCGGTGCCCCACCACCTGATGGGGCTAACCGGTCACGCACGCGTTTATGGCAATAGGCGCTCACTTGCCTACACCAAGCTCTACCTGCCTCTCCAGCGGGTCGCTCGGGTCGTTCTGTGGTCCCTGATGTAGTTGCATTGACACGATCGAATCCCAGCGCATACGCTTCACGTGTCGTGGTAGCAGCTAACGAGCTCGTAAAGACTGCGCTACGTGGCGACTTGATCGTCGCTCACCGCGACGACGATACGATCGAGCTCACGGATCCGCGCACCGATCGTTGTTTCCGGTTCGATGAGGTTCAATGGGAAGTGCTTTCCTCGCTCAACCGCAACGAGCCAGCCAGCCAGATCGCGATCGAAGTGCTCGGCGATGCGTCGGTACAGTCGACCGTCGAGACGTTTGCGGCGCGACTGCACGCCCTGGGGTTGTTCGAGGGCGACGAGATCGAAGATCTAGCCAGCGCGCAAGCGCGGCTGCTTCGACGCGAAGCATGCGAACGGCGAGACGTACGTGTGACCGAGACCGTGAGATGGGCGGCAGAGCACCTGCCCTACTTCCGCGCCCGCATTGCGAATCTCGTCCCAGACGTTAACGGGTATGCCGACCTCCGCCGGCTTCCGGTGATGACGAAGCGCGACTTTCGCGACAACTTTCCCGCCGGCCTGCTGCGAGAAGATCTCGACCTCGACGCGCTCGTCGAATCGGGTGAAGCGCAGATCGCGACCACGTCAGGCAGCACCGGCGGTCGGCTCGCGTTCATCCGCGACAACAACCGCGACATCGTCTCATCTCGCCTGCCAGGTGTGACGTCCGTACCCGGCGGCTGGGGCGCGGCCAAGATCGCCCGGTTCACGACGCCGCTGTGTAGCGGAGCGGTCTGCCATCTCGGCGAGGTTCCATTCCAAGAGCGGATCATCAACGACACGCTCCATTTGAATTCTTCGGAGCGCGTCCTCGCGCTGCGTCGACCACAAGTCGCGAACATCCTTTCGGACATCCAGCAGTTCTCGGCGAACGTGTTCCAGGTCGATCCGGTATACGCAGTCGCGTTGATTCGGGCGGCGCAACGCTTCGGTATCGCGTTGCCCACGTTCCAAGCAGTGCTGTCGTTCTTCGAGTACTGCTCGGTGATCCACCGCGAGATTCTCGAGACCACGTTTCAAGCGCAGGTGACCGACTATCTCTCCGCGGCGGACCTCGGCGGTGGCGTTGCTGCCTTCGCGTGCGGCAACGGACGGTTCCACGTGAACGAGCACGAGAACGTGTTCGAGTTCCTGCGCCACGGTGAGCCCGTTGGATACGGCGAGCTCGGTGAAATCGCCGTCACGAGCATCAACCACCGATTCACTCGTCTCATTCGTTATCGCCTGGGCGATCTTGCCCGGCCAATCGAGTCGTGTGGCTGTGCGTTCGACGATTGGGCTGCATTCGAGTTCGAGGGGCGAGTGCAGGACTGCATCCGGAACACCAGCGGCGAGATCGTCACCTCGCGTGGGGTCGACCAGCTGTTTGTGGGACTCTCGTGGCTCGACTTTTACCAACTGGTCCAACGCTCGGAAACCTTCTACGAGCTGGTAGCGCTGCGTCGCCCCGGCACGCCCGAGAACGGAGATCCGCAAACGTTCCTGGATCGTGCGACGGCGTTGCTCGGCAATGGCGCCAACATCACCATCGAATACGCGCGCGAGCTGCCGGTCGAGCCGTCGTTCAAGTATCCGCTGACGAAATCGTTGGTCCCGGTGCGCGAAGAATGGTAGCGCCCAACCATTGCGCGGAGCTCGCGGATGGATGGGGGCTGTGGCGGTGGGCTCGGTTGCGCGGCGCAGGCTTCTCGGTCGAGAGGGTCGCAGCGCTCGCGAGTCCCGGTCTAGCGGCAGCGGCCGACCGGCTGGTTGCTGCCGAGCACGAGGCATTCGTGTACCGTGAGAAGTTGCTCGATGAGCTCCGCGTCGCGATGCGGGGTGCCCGTGGTGAGGAGCGGACTCGCCTGGGCAAAGCGCTCAAGCGAGTTCGCAGCAAGCGACCGCAGGAAGCGCTCGAGCCACTGGCCGGGACTGCTTTTCTCGCGTCGGTCGAGCCACTGATCGCGCTCGAGAGCGAGTCGAGCGTCGCCGATGCGGCATTCGAGGCCTCGTTCAACGAAGCGACAGACGCCACTGAAGCCGCGTTGCGCGAGGCCGTCGCGGACCCGCGGTTCCATGAAGCGGTGGTCTGGCAGAACCGCGCTGCATGGGCGAACGGTTGTGAACCATTCTCGCGTCACGAAGGGGTCGCGACGTCGCGCACGCGGAAGCAACACAAGCTGATCGCTAATTATCTTCAACGGTACTGCACGAAGAACGACACGATTGGCTTCTTCGGTCCCAATGGCTGGGCCCGCGTCGATCCTGAGGTTCGCGACACCAAGGCGACGCCCGGACCTACTCTGCTTGCATCACGGTCCGTCTACTTCGAATACTGGGCGATCGATGCGCTCGCAGCAGCGATGATCGACGACGAGCTCAAGCTTCATCTGCTGCCGCGACGTTCTCCCAACGTGTGGGTCGACGGAGACATTCTTCACCATCCGATCGATCAGACGACCGAATTATCTGAGGAGTTCGCATCGATCCTGTCCGCGTGTGATGGCGTGCGAACAGCCACCGAAATCGCGGCGCAGTTCGGCGACGATGCATATGCCGTTTTGACCGAGCTCGAAGAGCAGCGCCTGATCACATGGACGATCGAAATTCCGACCGCGACAGCGCGCCCGGAGCTTTACTTGCGCGCGCTGCTCGATCGAGCCGGGCCTGCCGGCGAGCGCGGGCGTGCGATGCTGACCGAGCTCGAACAGGCCAAAGCAACCATTGCTGCAGCCGCCGGCGATCCCGCTCGGCTCGAGAGCGCATTAACCGCTCTCGAGCTCACGTTCGTGCGTCTCACTTCTGTCTCAGCCACTCGCAATGCCGGGCAGATGTACGCCGCGCGGACTCTCGTATACGAGGATTGCCGGCGCGATTTTGACCTGACACTCGGCGACTCCTTTCTCCGCCAGCTCGCGCCTCCGCTCGCGTTGGTGCTCCAAAGTGCAAGGTGGTACACGCACGAGATCGCGACACGCTACTCGTCGGCGCTTCGCGAGATCTTTGCCACCGAAGGCGAGCCCGTGCTCGACTACCTCCGGTTCTGGAAGCGAGCTCGCGACTTATTTCCAGGTAAAGCGGGCGGTGGGATTGTCGACGCCGTTCGCCTCGAGCTCGAGGCACGCTGGGAGCGCATCCTAGCAATCGACCCGACGTGCCGCTCGCAGGAGTTCCGAGCGTGCGACCTCACGAAACAAGCGGCCGATGCGTTCGCGGCTCCGCACCCGGGTTGGCCGAGCGCTCGGCATCATTCGCCGGATATCTTGCTCGCCGGTTCGCTGATCGTCATCGGTGAGATTCATGTTGGGATGAACACCGCGGCGGTTCAAGTCGCGCTCGAACAACACCAAGACCCGGCGAGCCTGATCCGTGCGCGCGAGGCCGACCTTCCGGAACCCGGCATTGCGCCGGTGTGGTCCAAGGCAAAAACTCGCGCCGATTTCTACTCGCAATCCTCTTGGGATTACGAGCTCGAGACCGGTGAGACCCGATCTGCCCGGCCGCGCGACCACGTGATCGCGATCGGTACTCTGGTGATCGAGGATCGTGAAGGCAGGCTCGTGGTGCACCCGCGAGGGGTTGGTCCCACGTTCGATTTGATCCCGTTTCTCGAACATCACCTCATCGCGGAGAGTTTCTCGCGCTTCGACCTGCTTGCAGCTCGGCCGCACACGCCACGCATAACGATCGACGATGTCGTCGTCGCCAGAGAGTGCTGGCGATTTGCGTGCGCAGCGCTGCCGTTTCTCCAGGAACGCCTGCCAGCCAAGCGATTCGTCCACGTCAGAAAGTGGGCGAAGGAGCAAGGGTTTCCACGCTTCGTGTTTTTGAAATCAGATGCCGAGGTGAAACCGACCTTTGTGGATTTCGACAGCCCTATCCTCGTCGAAATGTTCATTGGCGATATCTCGCGCGCGACAGAAGCATCGGTCACCGAGATGCTGCCGATGGCGAGCGACTGCTGGCTTGCGGACGCCGAGGGCAACCGCTACACGTCGGAGCTTCGTATGATCGCGACCGATCCACAATGCTGGACCCGATGAAGACCGAGCTCGTCACAGGCGAGATGCCCTTGCTGGGGCCGGGTGCGAACGTGCTCGAGAATCTGATGCAGTATCCGATTCCGATTCTGCGCCAAGCTGCAGAAAAGCGCGGCCTACAAGTACGCGCGAAAGCCAGCCGTGCCGAGCTCGCGAATCGCTTGCTCCGCGAGACCGTGCGTCGGCAGGCAGAGGATATGTACTCGCAGCAGGACCAATCGTTTCTCTCGGTGGACACGTCTTACCCCTTCCTCACCAAGTTGCTGCGCGACGCCAGGCCGAAGGAGATCTTCGATATCGGTTGTGGAACCGGTCTCGTGGCGACCCGATGCCGAAACATCTTACCCGCTGACGGCTCGTACTACGGCGTCGATCAGGTTGCCGCAGGCGTGGACCGTGCGAACGATCGGTTGCGCGGAGACAATCGATTCCATTTCGCTGTCGAAGATGCCGAAGGTGCGCGCGTCCGGCGCGGCAGCGATCTGGTGATGTTTTGTTGGGTGATGAACTGGCTCGACACGCACTCGGTCAACCGGATCTTCCGTCGCCTCGGCAAGCTGTCACCCGACGTCACGCTCATCACCTGCGTCGCGTTCCTGGCGTGCGTGAAATCTCGCAACGGGCGGCCACTCGGTGGTAGCCACCAGTTTTCGGTCGCCCGAGACTATCTCCGGGGCAAGGACCACGGTGAGGCCGAGGCGCTATGGGACCTCACGCGATACCGCTGCTACTACACGTCCCTCGTTCAAAACTTCAGGATCGTCGAAGAGCACGTTCGCCCCGGCGGAAATATCTTCTGGGTCGCGCGATCTCGCGGTCGCACGTAGCGGTTATCCGAGGTCGAACGTCTTCGCGCGCGCGCCTTTGCGCTCGTCGAGCAACTGGATGATCGACCGCGCAGCATTTTCGGCCGCACCCGTCTCGACCGTTCGGTAGGACGTTGGCTTTCCGATGCGTTGACGCATGAGCTCGGCAAGCTCCGCTGGCGAGGTCTGGTGATAGAACGTCGGCTCCGGCGCGCCATATCGGCGAAGCCGATGGACCACGTGAAAGTTCTGTTCGAAGTGGTTCTGCAACGGGATGTAAATGAACGGACGACGGTTAGCGACGAGCTCCATGGTCGTGGTGAGACCGCCCTGGACGACCGCGAGGTCGCAGCAAGCGAGGGTCTTGAAAAGATCGTGGACGTACCCGACGACGGTCATGTTCTCGACGGGCGTGATTCCCGCAGGATCGATGCGCGGACCACAGACCAGAAGCAGCCGCGCTTCGGGAAGATCTTTGCGCAGAAGCGCAAACGCGGCGGCGATGCGGCGCAATAAGTGGACACCGACGGCCGAGCCGCCAACCGCTGCGACGATCAGCGGTTGACGAGGATCGATCCCAAGTTGGTGACGCACCCTCTCGGTGTCCTCATAGTCTTTGGGATCGAACGGCAAAACATAACCGGGGAAGTTGAAGTGTTGCGGGATCCAGTCCGGCATGAACGGCAAATCCGGTCCGAAATGTTTCGGGATGATGTCGGTCTCCGTACCGATAAAGAGTGCGGCGTCGCGGATGAATGGGAACCGCTCGATGTGCCGAATATTCTCGTGGTTGTAGTCTGCGGCGACGACGGCTTCGCGCGAGCCGCTCGACTCGTCGATGGGTAGCCAACCGACGAAGTCCGTCATGAACGCGTACGGAGCCGTTTTCTGCTCGGGGTTCTCGTGCAAGTAATAATCGAGCTCCCACGCTTCATCGCCAAGCCAGAGATCGAAATGGTCCTCGCGCACGATGTCGTGAAACACCATGAAGTTAGCGAGCAGGATCTCGTCCATCTCGCGCCACGCATGAAAGCAATGCAGGTCGTGCTCGTCCATCTCAGATTCGAAGTGAGCCGACTCGTTCGCCAACTGCTCCGACAGCGGATGGATCTTCTCGCCAGCTTCCTTCAAGAAGCGGGTTACGGGATGCTGCGCGAGCCACACGATCTCTAGATCCGGACGCTGAGCTCGCGCGGCTCTCGCAATCGCGAGATCACGCTGTGCGTGGCCTAGGCCGATCGGGCTCGAGATGTAGAGCGCGCGCGGATGACGACGATGAATCGCACGCACGAGCGTCTGCTCACGAGGGTGCATACGCTCGCCAACGAAGTCCGCCAGTGCGAGGTTCACTTTCACCGGATCGCGGACTTGTGGCCCATGACCGCCACCGTCGATGTTGATCAGCCGCGCTGAGGTGATCGCATTCGCGACGGACTTGCCCTGCGCGTACGGAATGACCTTATCGTCGCTTCCATGAATCACGAGCGTTGGACACTCGATCTTAGCGAGTAGGTCAGGAACCCCGCTTCGGTCGTACTCGCGCTCGACTTGGACGAGCACCTCGGGTGTAGTCTCTAAAGCCCATTTTCCAGCATCGTCTCGCGCCTTCGTCGAGTGTGCCTCGTGGAAGACCTCGCCAAAGAACCACTGCACGAACTCGTCGTAGTGCTCGAGCCAGTAATTGGCGTTGTACTTTCCCCACCCTTCGTAGGTGTCTTGGGCACCCCAGAATGCGTCTTTGGAACCGGCGCCGCCACCGATCGCGGGGCCGATCAATACGAGGTTCTGTACTCGGTCTGGGTTGCGAGCGGCGAGCATTGCAGCTTCATTGCTCCCCATCGAGAACCCCACGACCGTCGGCGGGGTCGGGCACTCGGCCGTCATCACGGTAAGTGCATCGCGATAAAAATGCTCGATCGTGTAGCCGCTCGCTGGCCGTTCGCTCGCTCCATTGCCGCGCGGGTCGTACGTAACTACGCGCGCATGGCGCGCGAAGTACGGGACCTGCATCTTCCAAATCCTCGAGTAGAGGATGTTCCATGTCGGTAGAAACAGGAGCGTCTGGGGCCCGGACCCGAACACCTCGACATGGAGACGAACACCGGAGGAATCGAGTTCGACAGACCGATCAGGATTGCGCGCGCGCATGTGCCGTTGCTTCAGCATACACTACCGACAGCGTCCGAAAGTGAGCGCTGCGCCGTGCCCCCCAAAATCCCTTCGCTCGTTCCTGTCGAAGATTTTCCGCTGCTGAAACGGACCATCGAGGACAGGTCGATTATCTATCTCGATTCCGCGGCTACCTCGCTCAAGCCGAACGCGGTGATCGAAGCCGTCGTCGGCTTCTATCGAGATGTCTCCGCAAACATCAATCGCAGTGACCATACGCTTTCGCAGGAGGCCTCCGGGAAATTCGAACAGGTCCGCCACGACACCGCTCGGTTCATCGGTGCGCTAACCCGTGAGATCGTTTTCACCGCAAACACCACCGACTCGATGAACCTGGTCGCGAATGGGTTACATCTCGGTGCCGGAGACAACGTGGTGACCTCGATCGCGGACCACCATTCCAACATCTTGCCATGGATGGGCCGGTGCGAGACCCGGCTGCTACCGGCCACCAGCGACGGAGTGATCGACCTCGACCGGCTCCCGGCGTTGATCAACGCGAAGACGCGGCTCGTCGCGCTTGGCCACATCTCGAACGTCACGGGCGCGATCCAACCAGTGCGAGAAGCGATCGCGATCGCCCACGCCTACAACGTTCCAGTTGTTATCGATGCGGCGCAATCGGTTCCACACGTGCCGATGGACGTCGTCGATCTCGGCTGCGATTTTTTGGCGTTCTCGGCCCACAAGATGCTGGGGCCGACCGGCGTCGGCGTGTTGTTCATCAACGAAGAGCGAGCCGATGCACTCGCTCCGTCCAAATTGGGCGGCGGAATTCCCGACCACGTCAGAACAGATGGCTACACGCTCAAGGAAGCACCATATCGGTTCGAAGCAGGAACGCCGAACATCGAGGGCGTCTTGGGTCTCGGCGCAGCGATCGCCTACTTGAAGAAGATCGGAATGGCGCGAGTCGCGTCCCACGATGCAGCGATGGCGCTCAAAATGAGCGAGCTTTTTTCCGAGCTACCTGGCGTCGAGATGCTCGGGCCCAAAGACCCGACAAAGAAGATCGCGATCGCTTCGCTTGTGCCGACCGGTTCGACGGTAACGGTCGCAACGCTCGGCCGCATTCTGAGCGACTCCTACAAGATCATGGCCCGCGCCGGCACGCACTGCGCTCATCCGTACTTCGCGTCGATTGGCCGGCCTGGAGCAGTGCGTCTTTCGAGTTACCTCTACACGACCGATGATGATCTGGAGGCAGCCGCAAAGGCGATCCGCGAGATCATGCGCAGGTAACCGACGGTGACCTACATCATCACCGAAAATGATAGCGCCGATCGGTTCCTGTTGATTGACGTCATTTAGCGATTTGATTAACTTGTATCGATGATGACGAAAAAAGCGGGTGATGTTCAGGAACCGCATCTCGGTCTACTCGGTGGCACGACGACCGGGACCGGCACGTTCGTGATCCAAGAGCTGAAGAAGTTCGCGTCGTTGTCGAAAGCAGGACTGCAAGCCGGTGACGAGATCATCTCGTTCGGGCCGATGGTTGGTGCGGCACTCGAACAGAATCAAACCGAGATCGTTGCCCTGGTCGCGCGTCTCGGCGTCGGAGGCACCATTCCGGTCAAGTTCAAGCGCGCCGGTAAAGTAGCGGACGTCATGGTCAAGTTGGTCGCGAAGAAGAACTTGAATCTCAGCCTTGAAGACGTGGATCTCGAACTCGAACGTAAGATCGCACCCTGACGCCGACATCTTCAGCATCCATGGATGCTCGCCACCAGGTTCCGCTAGGCGGCGGGTGGGCGACTTGGGCGATGTTTGTTCTGCGCTCCGCTGGATTTCCGGCAGCGTTGGTCACGTCGATCTCGTCGAACGCTTTGGCGGAAGCAACCGATCGATTTCTGCACGCGCACGCGCTTGCTCTGGCAGTGCGAAGCCGGGTGGAAAGTGAACTGAGCACCCGCCTCGCGAACCAACGCGGCAAGGCCCGTGGCCTGACGATTCGCGCGCTCAAAGCGGTAGAGCGAGGAGAAATTCCGCGCTGTGAGGGTGAGCTCGAACGAACCGCGATCCTCGACGAGCTGGTTGCGGCGAATGCCGCCGCGGTCGAGGCGCGAGCGGCGATGGAGGCCGAGTTCGAGAATGCACAAGCGCGCGAGCTCGACGGTCTGGTGAACGTCGCGCAGCTAACGTTGTTTCGCGAAGCGTTAACCTGGCAGAACCGCGCGAGCCTCGGCGTCCTCGAGACGCTCGGACATGGACGGGGACGGCCAATCAACGCCAGGGCTGCGCAACATCGGCGAATGGTCGCCAGTTATCTGCAGCGCTATTCGGTCAAGAACGATGCGGCGGGATTCTATGGACCAACCGTATGGGCCCGGATCGACCCGTCACACTCCGAAATCCAGATCCGTCCAGGCGCTTCGCTGGTCGATGCTCGCAACGTCTACTTCGAGTACTGGGGCATCGACCTGCTCGCGCAACAGGTCGCAGCAGACGACGCACTCAAGCCGCACCTCGCGCCGCGCAGGCTGCCGACGATTCGCGTTCACGAGACCACGCTCCACTACCCCATCGAACGCAGTGCCGAGCTAGACGCGAGCGTTGCTCAGATGCTCTCGCGGTGTGATGGAGTGCATTCCGCGCTGGAGCTCGCGGCGCAGTGCGAGCTCCAGCTAGATGATGCGCTCGAGATTCTGGAGCATCTCGAAACGTATGGGCTCGTGACATGGACGATCGAGCTACCCACCGCGTCTACCCGCCCCGAGGCTGAACTGCGAGCGATCCTCGAGCGCGCAGGCGGTGCCGGCGAAGCCGGGCTCGCAAAACTGAGCGAGCTGGAAGTGGCGCTGGCCGTTGTCGAGCGTGCGGCCGGCGATCCGGATGCTGTAGATCGAGCGCTGCTCGACCTCGATGCAACGTTCGAGCGAATCACCACTGCCGACGCGCGCAGGTCCGCAGGGCAGATGTATGCCGGCAGAACGCTCGTCTTTTTGAGCTGTCGGCGCGCAGTCGAGGTCACGCTAGGCAGCGACTTCGTTCAACGTCTCGCACCCGCGATCGTCAAGGTGCTGACCAGCGCACGTTGGTATGCAGCCACCGTCGCGGCCGGGTATCGACGCCTCCTCGACAAGATTTATGAAGAGCTCGGCGGCGAACGCATCGATTTCCTCCGCTTCTGGAAAGAGCTCGCGCCGCATTTCCCCAACGGCCGCGATCGAGCACCGATCTTCGACGATACGCGTTCCGAGGTGCAGAACAAATGGGCCGAGATCCTCGGATGGCACGAGGCGACGGGACCGATTGATGTACACAGTCGCGATATCGAGGACCGGGTAGCAGCTGCGTTCGGAGGCAACGGCGAGACCTGGCCGGCGGCAAAGTACCAATCAATCGACGTGATGATCGCAGCGCGGAATGCGGAGGCCGTCATCCGCGGCGACTACACCGTAGTACTCGGCGAGCTTCACTGCGCGGTCGACAACACCGCGAACGTCGCGGATCGTGACATCCATCCTGATCCAACCTGGCCGGTGAGCGCGCGAGAAAGAGACCTGCCGGCGCCGAGTGTCAATGTTGTACGGGCGAAGGACCAGGCGAAATTTGGCGGGCAGCTGCCGACCTCTACACACGACTTCGACCTGGAACTCGGCACAGCTAAGTCCGGGAGAGCGCGAGATCGAGTGCTCGAAATCGCGATGCTCGAGGTCGAGCGTGACGATACCGGACTCTTCGCTCGCCATCGCTCGACGAATGAACGTTTCGAAATCCTGACCTTGATGCAGGACTTCCTACTGGCCGAGGAAGAGACGCTAGGCGGACTCAATCTTTTGCCTGCGCGGCCTCGAATGCCTCGGGTGACGCTTGACGGCGTCGTGTTGTCCCGTCGGCAGTGGCGCCTCGTCAAGGAAGACCTCGAGTTCGCCTCTGTCGAGCGCGGCCCTGCGCAGTACGCATCTGCGCGACGATGGGCGACGGACCTTGGCGTACCCCGATGGTTCTTCGTCAAGGTCCCGCACGAGACCAAGCCGATGTTCATCGACCTCGAGTCCCCGATCTTCGTGGAGCTCCTGACGAAGCTCGCGAGGTCAGCAACATCGATGAATGTGTCGGAGATGCTACCGGCCGTCGACGAGGCTTGGCTTCCGGACGAAAAACGGAACTCCTACACAAGCGAGTTCCGCATCCTGGCGCTGAGGTAAAGCTCGGGGTCAGTTGAGACCGACGAGCTGCGCCCAACACATCACGCTGAGGAGGCGAGACGAAGCCTGTTGTCATCCTCGCCATTCGGCAACCGCACGACGTGGTGCACGGATGGCATTGCGTCGGTGTACCGCGCGCCGTCGTGATCGCTTTGGCGTCGGTGAGTGTCGGTAAGCGCTGCACGAACCCGTGTTCCAGGTGGCGTAGCGAGATGCGACCGTCAGAACGTGACGAGGACGATCTCTGCGCATAGCCGAGTGCCAAACCGCTTGTCCGTCACGGTGTGACGCTTGGCCGAACTCTGACAATTTTGTCCGAAAGTTCGTGCACTTTTCCGATGCGCTGATGTCGTACATCGCGCAACCGAATCACTCGACAGAGTTGCGCCGACGAAAGAAGATGAACCGGGGGGAGTGTGCACATGCGGGTAACGCTTTTAGGTCACGCTAGTCTTCTCATCGAAACTTCCGACCTGACGGTCCTCACCGATCCGACGTTTGGAGACATCGAGCTCGACGGCATCGCGGAATTTTGTCCACGACGAGCACTAGACGTCACCGCATTGCCGGACATCGACCTGATCTACATCTCCCATCTCCATACCGACCACTTCGACATCGATAGCCTCGCGCACCTTCGTAATAAGGTGGAAACAGTGATCGCGCCAAATGACCCGTTCGTGCTCCAGGGTTCATTCCAGCGCTCGTGGATTGATCTGATGTCGCGGGGTTACGCGATTTGATCGGAGATCGATCAAGGTGGGAATTTCGGAG
>JAYWCI010000211.1:0-37383 GCA_043780895.1 Kofleriaceae bacterium
AAGCCCTCCTCGAAGCCGAGACGATCGGAGCGCGCTATCTCGAAGCGAACGCCCGGATCTCGCGCGCCGGCGCACACCTCCAGCGCGGCGCGAACATCGAGGCCGCGGCGGATGCCTCGCGCGGTGTGCTCGTCGCGCGAGGCGCGACGCTCGTCGGCTACGAGATCCAGGGTCTCGCACGCCAGGGCGTCGCGTTGATCCGCGCGCGCGGTCGCAACGCGCTCGCCGAGGCTGGCGATCAGATCCATCGTGCCCTCGTGCTGTTCGATCATCAGCGCCACCTCGAAGGCTCCGAGGAAGAGGTCTACGTCAACTGCCTCGAGGTGCTCAAGTTCGCCGGCGCGAACGATCGCGCCACCATCGTCCGCACGCGCGGTCGCGCCGAGGTGCAAAGGAAGCTCGCGGCGCTCGACGACCCCGAGTGGCGTGCCGCGTACGCGGGCCGGCCCGAGTGCAAAGCGCTGCTCGGCAGTTGAGCGCTTAGACGACCCAGCCGCCAGCGAGCACGCGATCACCGTCGTAGAGCACGGCCGCTTGGCCCGGCGCCGCGACTACACCTTCGGCGAGCGACAGCTTCGCGAGCGTGCCTTCGATCGTGGCTGCGAAGGAGATCGGGGTGCCGCGATGGCGGAGCTGGACCGCGCCCGTGACGGATGCCTGCGGCGGCGAGAGCCAGCGGAGGTCACGCACCGAGAGCTCGCTGCGCTTGGCGGCGGCGTAGGTGCCGACGCGGACTTCGCCTTTTGCCGGATCGACCGAGGTGACGTATCGCTTCGCGGGGATGCTCGCCTTGCCGGTCGTGGGATCGGGAGGCGTGACGAGGTTGCCGAGGCCGCGATGCTGACCGACCGTGAAGTTGTGCGTGCCGTCGTGCGCGCCGAGCACCGTGCCGTCGTGATCGACGATCTTGCCGGCCATCGGAAGCGGCCGATTGCGCTTGAGCGCGGAGGCCTTCACGAACCCTGCATAGTCGCCGTCGGGGACAAAGCAGATCTCCATCGACTCGTCCTTGGTCGCGTTCGGCAGGCCGAGGCGGATCGCGTGGGCGCGGACCTCGTCCTTGGTCAGGTGGCCGAGCGGAAACTGCACTGCGCCGAGCTCGTCGCCAGGCATCGAGAACAAGAAGTAGGACTGGTCCTTCGAGGCATCGCGACCACGTCGCAGCGACCAGGTGTGGTCGGCGCACGTGGTCTGGCCAGTCTCGGACGTCTGGGTGATCTGCGCATAGTGGCCCGTGACGAGGACATCGGCACCGATCGCGCGAGCGCGCGCGAGGAGCGGCGTGAACTTGATGTGCTGGTTGCACTTCACGCACGGGTTCGGGGTCTCGCCGGCAAGGTACGCTTCGACGAAATCGTCCATCACGGCAGCGCCGAACTCGGCGGACAGATCGACGACGTAGTGCGGAATGCCGAGGTGATCGCAGACCGCGCGCGCATCTTCGATATCGCGTGGACCGCAGCAGCGACCCGAGGAGGCCGAGGTGCCGCGGGCATCGTAGAGGCGCATGGTCATGCCGACGACGCGATGGCCCTGCTCGACGAGTAATGCAGCGGCGGCGGCGCTATCGACGCCACCGGAGAGTGCTGCGACCACGAGACCAGACATGACGCCGCAGAATCTAGCGGCAAATCGACCGCCTGGCGAATGCTAAGGTGCCCTCGCGTGAAGACGGATGTAACGGCCCACGGGCTCGACGAGGCCGGTTGCGGCATCGGGGACTCCGACGGTCGGCGCTTGCACGTGGTCGACCTGCTGCCCGGCGAACGGGCCGAGGTCGCCGTCGATCACACGAGCCCACACAAGCCAGAGGCGTGGGCCCGGGTCGTGCGGCGGATCGGCGAGCCGAGCCGCGCGCGGGTCGCGCCGGCCTGCCCTGCTTTCGGTCGCTGCGGCGGATGCACGTGGCAACACCTCGCGTATCGCGCGCAGCTCGCGGCCAAGCGCGAACGTGTGGTCGCAGCGCTGGGCGAGCAGCCGATCGCGGTCGCGGAGGTCCGGCCGTCGCCAGCGGAGCTCGGCTATCGCAACAAGGGCAAGTACGTGGTCGGTGCGGCGGGCAACGGCGACGTGATCCTCGGCGCGTATGCACCGCGTAGCCATCACGTAGTCGATACCCTCGGCTGCCGGGTCGTCGCGCCGATCATCGACGAAGTCGCCGTGTGGTTGCGCGGCGCCGCGGCGAAGGCCGGGCTGATTCCGTACGACGAGAAGACGCGTGCCGGCGAGTTGCGCTACGCGATCGTGCGCGAGTCCGAAGGCGACGTGATGATCGTGCTCGTGGTGACGAGCGCGGTGGTTCGCCCGAAGCTCGAGAACGTCGCGAACGCGATGGCGAACCATCCTGCCGTGCGCGGCATCGTCACGATCACGAACGATCGGCGCGACGGCGCGATCGTGCCGTCGGGCTCGACCGCGCGCGTGCTGCTCGGCCACGGATATCTCGTCGAGAACCTCGCTGGGGTCCCGATCGAGGTCGGCGCGGCGGAGTTTCTCCAGGTCAATCGCGCGCAGGCCGCGGCGATGTACGCGCGGGTCGCGGAGCTCGCCCAGCCGGCGCGGCGGGCGGTCGATCTGTTCGCGGGGCTCGGCGGCATCGGCCTGCACCTCGCGCGCGCGGGCACCGAGGTGGTCGCGGTCGAGATCGATCGCGATGCCGTCGCGCAGCTGCGCCGGGCCGCCGAGGCCGCGAAGCTGCCCCTCACCGCGATCGCGGGCGATGCCGGGAAGATCGCCGATGACGTCCGAGCGCGGCTCGGCACAGCGCCGGATGTAGTAATCGTCAATCCGCCACGCAAGGGGCTCGCCGGCGCCGAACAACTCGTCGTCGAGCTCGGGGCGCCGCGGGTGATCTACGTCAGCTGCGGACCCGAATCACTCGGTCGCGATCTCGCGGCACTCGCCGTGCAAGGCTACCAGCCCGACGTGATCGAACCGTTCGACTTGATGCCAGGGACGGCGCAGGTCGAAACCGTCGTGCGCCTGATCAGAACAAGCAGCCGGGGATGATATCGACCGGCTCGCCGATGATCTGTGCGACCTGATCGATCTCGCGATGCCAGAAGCACATCGTATCGGCCATGTAGAGGTAGCCGTACTGATAGAGCGTCTGGTTCGCGGTACGATCGAGCAAGCGCCGGCCGTGCGTGTCGTGCAGATCGGCGTGGCGCCGAGTGACCACGACTTGGGCCGAGCCGAGCAGCGCCTTCGCATCTGCGTAGTCGGCCTTTGCATCGCCGCCGTCGAGGAAGGCGAGCACGGCCTTGTACTCGGCCGCGACGAAGCGCGCGCGTAGGCGATCGACCTCGAGCCCGTCGGCGAGCTCGGCCGACCACCGCGACTGCGGGAGCTCCAGGGCCGCGAGCTCCTTCGCGCGTGCATCGAGCGCATCGGCGTAGGTCGCGAGCGGCTGCAGCACGGTCGCGGTGAAGGTCGGCGTGTAGTGGCTGGTCACCAGATCGGAGAACAAGATCCGGTCGGGCTGCGAGATGATGCCGGCGCTCCGGCCCGCATCGATATCGATGCTGCGGCTCGAGATGTACGCGGCGAGCTTCTGGTCGATCAGCGCGTCGTGCTGGTCTTCGGCGATGTGCGTGACGAGCTTGCCTGCGCCCGCACCGAGATCCGGTGCGAGCTCGTCGGTGATGCCGGCCTCGTAGGTCGCGGGCAGCTCGTAGCTGTTGCGCAGCGACATCACGTCGTTCAGCCAGTAGCCCCACTCCCAGCCCGACGAGAACGGGAGGTGCTCGTACAGCGCACCGCAGCCGAACTTCGAGATGCCATCGAGATCGACCCAGCGGCTGCGGATGTAGAGCGGGAACATCTGGGGGACCGAATCATCGAACGCGATCCAGTACGCATCTTCCGGGTGGTACGTCGCCTTGCCGCCGGAGCACATCCGGCCCTGGAGGTACTGACGATGCTCGCTGAAGTCCGGGTGCTGGTACGCCCCGCCGGCGGACTCGAACAGGTTGAAATAGAACGTCGTGTGGACGTCGGGGATGATCGCGGCGTCCGCGAACTTGACCAGGAAGTAGTAGATCAGGTTCTCACCCATGTAGTCGACGCGCTGGGTGAAGCCGTCGTGGATGAGCGCGTGCACTTCGGCTTGCGGAGCGACCACGTTGAGCTGGCGATTGACCTCGTTCAACGTGTCGACGAAGAACTGCGGCTCCGCGCTGAGGAACTCGCCGAACGACAGATCGTAGACATCGAACGGCACGTCGTCGACGACGAATGGCAGCCGCGCCGCGACCGCGGGACCTACCGGCGAGGTCGCGTTGGGATCATCGTAGAGATCGAACGCGAGCTGGAGGTTTGCCTGACCGAACATCTCGATCTCGATCCCGACGCGCATGCCGCGCGCGTGCGCGTAGTCGAGGAGCTCGCGCTCGAACGGCTTCCACGCGGCGTAGCGAGCTGGATCCCTGAGGATGTCGTTGAGCCCGGACCACTGGAGATAGTTGCCGCGATTCGCGATCACCCAGTTGATGATCCGGTGCGCGTCGTTCGTCGAGCCGGCCGAGGGGATCCAGAACGCGAAGTGCGACTCGATCGGGTGCAGCGTGTGGAGTTGGAAGCCACGCACCGGAATCTGCGGCTGGTGCAGCGTGCCGGTCGCGCCCGCATCCTTGGGCACGACCGGGACGTACGGATCGAATGGATGGCGGAAGCGGTAGCCGAGGTTCTCGAGCGCAGCGGCGGCGCCATACTGCGCGCCGAGCACGTCGTGAGCGTGGACGAGCCAGTGGGAATCGCCCTGCGCCTCGACGAGGTAGCCTTCTTCTGGCATCGCCGGATCGTCGACGATGGCGATCGCGAACGCGCCGCCGGTGCCCATCGTGAGCCCGCCCGTCGACGTGAACGTGACGAGGTCAGCGAGCGCGGAGCCCCAGGGGCCCGGATCGATCGAGACCGTGGCCTTCTGACCATCGCCACATGCGGCGAGCACCAGCGCGAGGCCGGCCACGAACACGCCAAGATGCTTCACGGCTTTTGCAGATCGTAGGCGAGGTTCACGGTCACGACCGCGTTCTCCTCGGTGTGGACGGTCCGGACGAGCTGACGATGTGCGCCGGAGAACAGCGTGAGGTCCATCCGCAGCTCGCCGTCCTTCGAAGGAAACGATCCGGTAAAGGTCGTCTTACCGATATGCTTATCTAGGGCCGCGCGGTGGAAGGTCGCGACCGGCTCCTGCCCCATCCAGAGCTCGAGATCGATCGCCTGCACGAGCGGCTCCGCCGTGCCGTAGTCGATCACGAACGTTGCCTGGGTCCGCTCGGCCTTCTGGCACGACTGACGCGAGATCAGGACGATGACCACGCCGAACACGATCGGCATGATCCGGCGCCGGAAGAAGTCCTTCTTGGTCACGGCAAGGCGTTCTAGCACGCGCGCCGAAGCCGCCGACGTCCAAAAATTGGCCGTGCCCGAGCACCCTTGGGATCATCCGCGGATGACCGAGACCCCTCGCCTGCCTGGCGCCTTCTGCGCGCTCGCGGTCGCGATCGGGGCGGCCGCCTGCGCCGGTCGCGCGCAGCCCTATCGGTTCAGCTCCCCGCTGCTCGGCGGGGCTGACGTCCCTCCCTCGTGGTCCGGCAAACCCTCGAATCCTGACGAGCAGTGGCGCCGCCCGGCGGACGACGACACGATCACCGTCCAGAACGGCATCCATCTGTCGCCGCGCACGCCGACCGAGGACCCGCGGCCCGGCGCGATCCGCGTGGCCTCGGCGCAAGCCGCGGCGGCGGTCACCGTCACGGCCGAAGAGAATGGGGTCACGTGGTCGAAGCTGCCGGCTTCGCACGCCATCGCACTCGACGCACCACACGTACCGTTGCGCGAGCCGAGTGATCTGCGCGCGCTCGTCGGTCGTCGCGATCCACACGACTCCGTGACCGCGGCGCTCGCCTGGGAAGCCGAGCTAGGCACGCGGATTTCGCTCGAACTCGCAGCTCCGGCTGCGAAGTCGCAACGCGACCGCGCGGCTGCCGTGATCGCGGCCTCGCTCGCGAACACGAGCACCCTCGTCGGGTGGGCCGCGAGTCACGACCAGCTCGCAGCGCCCACCGATACGATCGATCCGGGTGATGTGCTCGTGTTCGAGCGCACCGAAAGCGACGCAGCGTCGGATCTGGTCGGCATCGCGATGGGGCGCGACGCGCGCGGCGTCACCGAGTTCATCTACTGCGCCGGCGGCGCGATCCGGCGTGGCCTCGTCGATCCGCGCCACCCGGCGCAACATCGCGAAGCCTCGGGCGCGGTCGTCAACACGTTCATGCGCACGGGCAAGCGCTGGCCGCCGAAGGGCACCCACTACCTCGCCGGTGAGTTACTCGTGCACGTCGTGCACGTCCGCTAGCGTCCGACTTCCGGACAAGATGCTTATCAGACTCGATCGCTAGGCTCTGCGGATGGCACGCCCCCGACCGATCACGATCTGCGGATCGCTGTGGCTGCTGGTACGAGCATCAAGAGCACGATGCGCAATCTCGGACTCTCGTCCGGCGGTAGTGGGCACTACGAGATCAGGGCTCGCATCGCAGAACTACGCGTCGATACAACTCACTTCGTCGTCGCTCGTAGTGGCTATCCTTGGACCGAAGCTGAACTACGTGCGGCCGTCGAGGGCGCGCGGAGTCAGGTGGGTATTCTCGCAAGCCTCGGGTTCGAACCGCTTGATGGCCTCCCCAGCGGCTACGCCGGCACATGAGCAAACTCGGCCTTCGGCTCGTACGGCCATCACATGCAACGCGATGGAGTGAGCCGCAGCTGCGCGATGCTGAAGGCGTCTCGCGCAGCGTCCGGGGTGTGCTCGTGCTCCTGGGGCTGGTTCCCGCCGGCGGCAACGATCGAGCGGTTCAACGCCGCATCAGAGAACTCGGTATCTCGACCGCCCACTCCACGGGCAAAGGCTGGAACCATGGACGAAGCTGCAACCCTCGTCCGACGACGCCCCTCGAGCTCTCGCAGGTGCCAGGGCGCTGGACGTCGACCCAGGGCTTGAAGAAGCGACTTGTCCAGGCCGGGCTGAAGCAGATGAAGTGCGAGCTCTGTAGCTGGGCCGAGGTCTCGATCGACGGACGAACTCCCGTCGAGCTCGATCATATTAACGGCGATCACGAGGACAATCGGCTCGAGAATCTAAGGATCCTTTGCCCGAACTTGCATAGCTTGCAACTGACTCATCGAGGGAGTAATCAACGTCGAGGGTCTCGACCGTAAGTGCGGGTGTTGAAATCGGTAGCCAACGGGGCCTTAAAAGCCCCTGTCCGTAAGGACGTGCGGGTTCGAGTCCCGCTCCGCACACTCGACTAACTCTCGGCGGCCTTCGCGTGCTTCGCGACCGCCGCGACGATCGTCGGCCACAGCTGCGTCGGTAAGTCATGGCCCATGCCGGCGATCGGTAACCAGGTCCCACGCTGCACGGTGCTCGCGATCTTGCGACCCGCAGAGAGCGGGAACATCGGATCGCTCGTGCCATGAATCACGAGCACGGGTGCAGTCACCGACGATAACTTTGGCCGGCGATCACCGGACATCAAGACTCCCGCAAAGTGACGCAGAAACCCGTGCGGGTTCATACCGCGCTCGAACGCGATCGCGCCGGCGCGCTTGAGGCGCTCGACATCGGTCTTCCACGCGGTCGAGCCGATGATGCCGAACATCTTCGCGGCGTGCTCCCCCGCGGCCTCCGCGGTCTTCGGCGCCGGTGCGAACAGCGCGCCGAACGCACGCGGCTTCGGGATGTAGCGGCGACCACCGGGCGTGGTCATGATCGCGGTGATGCTGCGTACCCGGTCGGCGTGCTCGAGCGCGAGGTGCTGGACGACCATGCCGCCCATCGAAACGCCGATGAAGTGCGCGGACTTCCAGCCGAGGTGATCCATCAGGCCGACGACATCGTTCGCCATGTCGGAGAGCGAGTACGGCGCGGTGACGGCGAGCTTGAGTGCGGTCCGCGCGACGAGCCCCAGCGGCTTGGGCGTCGGCAGATCCATCCGCGTCGATTCGCCGATGTCGCGATGATCGAACCGCACGACCTGAAAGCCCGCGTCGACAAACTGGTTGCAGAACGCATCCGACCAGAAGATCCGCTGCGCTCCGATGCCCATCACGAGCACGAGCGGGAGACCTCGCTCGCCGAACAGATCATAGGCGAGAACGACTGGTGCATCGGTGCCTGCCTGCGTGCGGTAGGTATTCACGCGTGCGCGGCGCGTCGCGGGTTCGGCGATCGCCGCCACTACGATCCGCTACCGGCTGGAGGAGCCACGCCACCACCGGCGGGGAACGGCGTCTTCAGGCACGGCACGTTCGGATCGTCGCACTTCGGTTCTTCGGGCTTCACGGGCTTCACCGCCGGATCGGGCTTCGTCACCGGATCTGGCTTGGTCACGGGCTCGGTCGTCGCAAGATCGGGCTTCGTCACGGCGCCGGCGTCGGGCACGGCGTCGGTCACGGGTGTGAGCTTGATCGTCGCGTCGCCGACGTGATGCACGACTGGCGTACCGGTCGCGCCCTTGGTCAGCGGTTCGGTGAACGACACGGTCTCTTTGTCGAGTGGCAGCTCGACGATCTCGGTCTGGTAGCCCTTGAGCGCGACGGAGAATTGCCGCGTCCCTTTCTGACCGGGGAGCGACGTCGTGATCGGCGTCTTGCCGGGGAACGCGCGGTTCGTGCTGAGATCTGTGACGGTCGCGCCATGCGGCGTCGTATCGAGCGTGAGCTTGACCATGTCGGGTAGCTTCGGTTCTGCAACCTCAGCCGATCCGCGCGTCGGTGGAGGTACCGGAACGGGGACCGGCACCACCGGCTGCACCGCGACGAGCGCACTGCCCGGCCCTTCTGTCGGTGCAGGCGACTTCTTTCCCATCATGACCACCGTCACGGCAATGCCGGCGCCGATCAGCGCGATCGCGCCGAGGATCAGCGGTAGCTTCGACGGTGACTTGCGCGCGTCGTCGACCGGGCCCTCGGGAACGTTGAGCGTGCCGGTCCACTGGGTCTTCACGCGGCCGGTGCCCTCCGGCATCACGGCCGACGGAGTTCCTCCCACGCTCGTCGGCGTTTGCGCGCGCCGCTGCGTGGTCTGCGCCGGCGACGACACGTTCGCCGCGCGCACGGTCGGGGTGCCCGACGGAATCGGGTCGCCGCAGACCTCGCGCACGGCGTTCGCTAGATCCTCGATGGTCTGCCAGCGCTGCGTTCGATCTTTATCGAGCGCGCGATCGATCACGCCCGCGAGCTCCGGTGGGGCGCCGATCTGCTCGAACACCGCCGGCGAGATCGAAGGGGGCGGCTCCGTGAGGTGCATCGACAGCACGCCCATGAAGTTCTCCGCCGCGAACGGCACACGGTTCGTGACGAGCTGGAACAAGATACAGCCCATCGCGTAGACGTCGACGCGATGATCGACGTGCTCGCCGCGCGCTTGCTCCGGCGACATGTACTCGGGCGTGCCGAACAACATGCCGGTCTTGGTCAGCTTGCGCCCACCTTCGTCCGCGGCATCGGTCAGCTTCGCGATACCGAAATCGAGCAGCTTCACGAAGTCCGGATCGCCGAGGAACTCGACGAGGTAGATGTTCTCCGGCTTGAGATCGCGATGGACGATGCCCTTGGCGTGCGCGGCGGTGAGCGCGGAGCAGATCTGGAGAAAAATCTTCTTGGTGCGCGACCACGGAAGCAGATTGCCGGCGACGCGCGCGCGCGCGATCTCGTCGTGAAGGTCGTGGCCCTGGAGCAGCTCCATCGCAAAGAACACGAACCCTTCGGGCGTCGCGCCGAAATCGCTGATGTCGATCACGTTCTCGTGGCGAATCCGCGAGGCGGCCTTCGCTTCCTGCATGAAGCGCTCGACGAGATCCGGCTTGCGCGCGAACTCGCCGTGGAGAACTTTGAGCGCGACTTGCTTCTCGAGGATCATATGGGTCGCGAGATAGACCGCGCCCATGCCGCCTTCGCCGAGCTTCTTGCCGATCGTGTAGCGGCCTGCGAGCTCGCTGCCGACCAACGGATCGTCGCTCGGCGGAATGTACGAGGTCTGGACCTTCGTCACCGGCGCGCCAACCTCCGGCCCCGGATTGGTCACGCCCAGCTGTTCGAAGGGCTGCTGGCCTCCGGTCGGACGATTCGTCCGCTGGGGTGCCTGCCCGATCTGGGTCTTCTTGTCCTCTGCCACGCTGTGTTTAGTCTAGCAAAAGCCGGTGCCTAACGCCGCCTGATCAATGGGCTTGCCCGTCGATCCACTCACTTGCCCGGATCATCCCCGAGCACACGTGCTGGACGTAGTCGATGCGGACGGAGCGGTCGAGGAGGCTCGCCGGCATCCCACCATCACCGTCGCCGACGACGTTGAAGTCGCTGTCGGGCCGGATCTGCTGACCGAGCGCGTACCGGAGCGTCGCGGTGATCTGGCCACGCAGCGCCTCGTCGGGCGCACCGGCATGCACCCCGAGCGTGTACGCCGAGATCATGGCCTCGGTGCGCGAACCCGCCGGTGTGTTCATCGGCGGCACGAACGGGGTGACGAGGTACGAGCCAACGAGGTCGTCTTCGTCAGGGAACTCGCCGAGGTCGGGTTGCTGGCCGCGCAAGAACTCGCCGTAGTTGTTGCAGAACGTGCGGTACTTCTCGGTCTTCACCGCGGGCCAGATCGCTTCGGCCGCGATGCAGGTCCAGTGCTCCTCGCCGAAAAAGAACCCGGCGACGAAGAAGTCGTACCAGTTGACGAGCCAGTCGAGCCCGCGCTCTGCCGCCTTGGCGTACTTCGGATCGTTCGTGATCGTGTACATCCGGGCGAGCGCGAGTGACGCCTCGCCGGAATAGTAGAGCAACATCGAGGTGTCGTCGGCCTGCTTGGTCACCGGGTTGTAGAGATGCCGGAACGAACCATCCGGGCGTTGCATGAACATCAACCAGTTCGCCAGCTTCGACATCAGCGGCAGGTAGCGCGTATCACCCGTCGCACGCTGGTACTCGGCAAGCGCCACCACGACGAGCGCGGTCGACCCGAGCCCTGCCTCGCCCTCGCCCTTGTCGATCACGCAATCGATGTCGGTATGGTCCGGCAGTGTCGCCGCGCAATTGCCCTTCGCCATCAGATCGACGAGGTGCGCGAAGGCGCGCTCGATCGGCTCGCGCAGCCACTCGGCCTTCGTGATCCGGTAGACCTGCGCGAGGAAGTACGTCGTGCCACCGTGGCGCGGCATCGAGTACGCGCCGCGCGTCGGATCGGTCTTCGTGCCCGTGGTCAGATCATGCTCGTAGATGTAGCGACCGCTCGGCGCGAGGTGCCTGACCAGGTAGCGGGCACCGTTCAGCGCGGCCTCGCGCAAAGTCGCGCCCGAGATCGGCGGCCCCGGCGGCGCACCGCGATAGAGCGCGAGCGGCGGTTGATCGCGATGGCCATCGGGCGCTTCGATGAACGTGTCGGTGCGAAATCGGAACAGCTCGGACGGATCGGCCTTCTTGCCGATGCGCTGGCTCGCGAGCGCCGCGATCTTGTCGAGATCGACCCCGAGAGCAAAGTCCCCCATCGAGTCCGACGGCCGCTTCGTCGCGAGCAACTTCGACATCACGAGCTCGTGCGGCAACATCAGTGCGGTCCTGCCCTCGACGACCGCCCCGATGCCGTCGATGCCCGGGTTGAGCGCAAGGAGCGGGGTGAGGCCCGGCAGCGAGAGCCTGCTGAACAGCCAGTGGTTGCTCCCGACCGGCGCGCGGCCGGTGATCACGTCGACCTGGATCCGCGCTGCCGCGGCCTGGCCGTTGGCCGCGAACTCCTTGATCGCCAAGCGCGCGAGGATCTGCTTCGCGGCATCGTCGATCGAGCTGCCGAGATCCGCGCCGTGACCATCGACACGTAAGATCGTGCGACCCGCGAACCACACCGTGACCGCGACCGTGTCTCCCGCTCGATCGACGTCGCACGGCGCCGGCGCGTGATCGCCGAGCGCGGTGCGGAGCGGCGCCATCACGCGCGCGCGCTCGCCAGGATCGAGGCGATCGGGCGGCATGATGCGATAGCCGAAGTAGATGCTCGTGGTGACTGCGAGCAAGATCACGCTCGGCAGCGTCCACACCGCGAGCAGCAGCCAGCGCCGCTTCATGTGTAGACACGCCGGCCGGCGCGCGACATCAGATACTTCACCTGGACCAGCGGCAACAACGCGACCGCTTCGACGATCAGCGCGACCGCGACCCACGCCCCCGATGCGGCGGCCTTACCGAATGCGCCGTAGGTGCCGGCGAGAAATGCGGCCGACGCGACCAAGCGTACGATGATCAAGCACGTGCTCAACAGCAGTAGCGATCCGCCCACGAGCGCGACGCGGCGGCCGAGCGTGCGCCACTCGGGGACGAAGATCGTCGCGGTCCCGAGCGCGAGGAGCTCGAAGCCAACCGGAATCGACCACAAGTGGATCTTCGCGCTCATCATCCACGTCGGAACGAGCTTCTCGATCGCGAAGATGAACGCCACCACAGCGAGCTGATCGAGCGCGAAGTAGATGTACGGCCGCGGATCCGCCTTTGCCACGTCGCAGCCTACTGCCGATCGGCAGGGCTAGAAACAACCGGGGCGCGTGATCGCCGGAGGCGGGACCGAGCTCGGCATCACCATGCGCAGGTAGTCGTACTCGTCGTCGCAGAACACGCCGGGGCCCTGCCCGCCGAGCTCCGCGCGCTCGAGGTACGGCCGATCGCCGCCAGCATCCATCAAGCGATTCGCCGCATCCCCCGCATCGTGAAAGCCATCCGCGTACGGGTTCGCGAGGCCGAGAGAGTGCCCGATCTCGTGCGCGAGCGTGCCGCCGATCAAGTTGCCCAGCACGAACACCGCACAGCCGATCTGCTTGGTGCGCTGACCACTGGGGCACGCCGAGCCATCGACAGGCACCGTCACGCCGACGACGTCGTTCGCGATCACCGGCGAGCCACCCAGATCACTGCGAAATGGATCGAAGATCTGATCGAAGCCGTCGTCGGCGCCCGGCGTGACCTCACCGAACGCTCCGGGGTGCTTCGAGAAGCCCATCAGCGAGCGCACGAACACGCCGCCATACCCGGGATACCCATCCGCTTGCGTCGTCGCATTCACGCCACCGAGCTGGTCGTAGAGGCGGAGGTTACCGTTGTCCTTGCCGGGCGAGTTGTCGTAGCCGAACAGGCCCATGTTGTTCGGATCGACGCCGACCAGCTCGACGTTCTCGTACAGCGCGAAGTCGGTGATCGGATCCTGGCGAAACTCGATGTTCACGCCCTCGTAGGCGCGATTGCACACCTTCAGGATGCGATCGCGAATCTTGCTGTCGACGGCGCGCATGCCGAAGTCGCGCAGCTCCTCGACGTACGAGGGCTGGAAGTGGAGATAGACGACCTGCTTGACCGGTGCGATGTCGAACGCGACGCTCTTGCCCACGCCGCGCACGGTGTCGGCGGCGTAGCTCACGATCGGCGTCATCGTGCCGGTGAAGTGACCGGTGTCGTGGCGCAGGTCGAGCGCTTTGCCGAGCGTGTCGTCGGTGTTGAGCACGTAGCGCACGAGCTTGCCTTCGACCCACTCGGGGATCAGGTACATCGTGATCTGGGCGGGGTTGCGGCCGGTCTTGTTGAACGTGCCGACGAGCTCGATCTGGGTCACCGAATTCGCCTCGCCCCCGACGAAGCCACCGCCGTGTACGAACACGTACTGGCCGAGGCTCGCCGCCGGCGGATCGACCGAGAAGATCTGCGAGGTGACGAGCGTGTACGTCGTCGCGACCGGCGCCGCGGCGACCTCAGCCTGCGCGGTCTGCTTGTTGACGACCGTGACCTTGCCGACGAACTGGCCCGCGTCGATACCCGCGATCTTGGGCGAGAACGGAAACGCTGCCTTCTCGCGCGATAGCGGTGCGAGCGCAAGCATCGGGATATCCTGCGACGCGACTGGCTGGCAGCTGCCACCCGCATCGGGTTGGAAGCAGCCCGTGACGCGCGCGACCGTCGTGCCTTCGTTGCCACCGAGCAGGAAGCCGGCGCCATCGACTTCGATCTCGTCGTTGACGAAGTGCACGCCATCGACGACGCCACTCGCGACGGGTGTCAGCGAATTCGCGAAGAACAGGTCGACGCTCAGTGGGTCGGTCGAGTACGTGTTGCCATCGCTGACCGCGTCGACGTCGATCGTCGCCTTGCCCTTGAATTCGCCATCCCCACCGACCTCGTCGAGGTTGCTGCCCGTGATCGCGACAGTCATCGCCCCGAAATCGACGAACTTCGCGGGCCAGTGAACATCGACATCGTTCCCGCCGGCCGTGCCGACCAGATGCAGCGTGGTCGCACCCCACTGGTCGTCGACGAACGACTCGCCACCGATCGCGATGTTCGTCCCTGGCACGATCGTGCCCGGCTTGACCGAGGCAAGAGCGAGGCCCTCGAGCCCCGGATCCGGTGCACTCGACGTCGCGCAGGCCGCGACCACGACCATCGCGGTTGCGGCCAGCCAGCCGTGCACTACTTGATCCCGAGCTTGAGCGCGTACGTGTTGGTGGCGCCGGCGAAGCCGCGGACGACGACGTCGTAATCACATCCGCTGCTGCAGGTCGACGGGGCGGTGAACACGGCGTGCTCGTTCGAGGTCGAGCCCTGGCCATGGGCCGAGGTGCAGCTACCGATGTTCGTCGTGTCGTCGCACGGCCAGAGGTCCGTGAGGTTCTGGTAGAGGTGGAGATCGAGGTCGCCCGCTTCGGTCGACTGCGTGAACGTGAGATCCATCGTCAGCTGCTCGTTCGCGAACAGCGTGACCTTGAACCAGTCGTCGTCGTTCGGGCAGATCTTCTGCGCGGTCGTGGTGTACGTCGGGTAGATCGTCGGCCGGGCCTGGCTGAAGGTGTCGTCGTCTTCGTTCAAATCGTCGACGCAGGAGGTGGTGCAGGTCTCCGCGGTGGTCGTGTAGTCGAACAGGTACTCGCTGCGGGCGTGGCCGTAGCCGTTGACCTTGACGTAGTACGTCGCGGCCGGCAGGCAGGTATTGATCTCCTCGTCGGTGCCCGAGCTCGTCGACGCGCTGACCACCGTGCCGTCCGCGTGATAGAGGTGCAGATCGAGGTCCGTCGCGCCATCGCCGGAGAGCTGGAAGTCGGCGCGCGAGCTCGTGGGCAGCACGATCTTGTACCAGTCGTCGTTCATGCGAGTCTGATCGGTCGTGCTCGGGCAGCTGACCAGGGCGTAGATAGCGGGAGCCAGCGCGGGCAGCGACGACGACCGGCTATCGTTGGCCTCGTACATGTCGTCGATGCACTGGCCGGTCGGCGCGGAGCACGTGCCGCTCTGCGGAACGCACTGGTTATTCTGCGCGCCGTCGACCGAGTAGATCGCGGAGGCCGAGCAGCTGTAGCCGGTCGGGCAGCCCGCACCGCACGACTGGAGGCAGTACGAGTCGCCCATCGAGCCGACATACACGCACTCGTTGCCGATGCCGCACTGCGAATCGGCCGAGCACACCTGGCACAAGCCCGCGGTCGACGAACCGCCCGCGGTCACGACCATCGAGTAGACCTGAGACTGCGTCGTGTGATCGCAGTTACCCATCGTGTCGTCATTGTCGTCGGCGACGATCACGTAGTAGAGCGTGGCCGTCGCGCCCGCGGCCGAGCTCGCCACCGGATTCGGCACCGAGACGTTGTACGAGCCGCTCGTCGGCGTGCCCGTCGTGCGGGTCATCGACAGCTGCGTCATCTGTGAGAGCACCGGCGTCGCGCCCGGGTTCGTCGTCGAGTAGTAGAACAGCGGTGCGTCCTTGAGCCCCTTGTCGTCCGTGATCGTCGCGGTCGGCGCGAGGTTGAGGCGCGTGGTCTGCGGCGCGGGTGTGTGCGCGATCACCGGCGCGGTGCCCGGGCAGCTCTGACCGGCGGCCGACCCGCGGAGTACGATCAGGTAGTCCTTGATCGTCTTCGGGTTGTCCGAGTCGTCTGCCGACAACGTCAACGTGTAGCGGTTTTCGGACTGTTGTGCCTTGGACGGGCACCAGTGCCACTTCGCGCTCTGGCCCTCGACCGTGTCGAGCGTCGCGCCATCGATCAGCGGCATCTCCTGCGCGATCGCGACCGTCGGGGTGTCTTGATCTTCGATCACGACATCGAGGTCGACGCAGGTCTGGGTCGCGAGGTCGATCGTGGTGCCGGTGCCAAGCGGCTGGCGGAAGATGGGAGCGGTCGCGGAGCCGATCGCGGACTTGACGTCGATCGTCACGGTGACGGTCGTCGTGTCGCCGCCATTCGAGACCGTGAAGTCGAACGGGTGCGGGCCGACGTCCGCCGCAAGCGGGGTCCAGCGGAACACGCCCGAGCCGCTCGGCGAGACCGTGACCTGGGCGTTGCCATCGAGGTCGGTGAGGTCCGCAGCGTGGTAGCCGTAGCTCAGGCGACCGCCGTCGGCGGAGCTGCCGTTGAGGTCGAGCTTGAGCTCGGTGCCGACCTGCGCGACTTGATCGGTCATGCCGTCGAGCACGGGAGGAACGCCGCCAGCGCAGGCTACTAGAGTAGCCAGCGAAGCGAGACTGGTCAGGGTCACGAGACCCTGATGCGTGCGGCGACTAACACTGGGCGTTGATAAGCGCATGGCGTCCTTCCCTGGCGAGGTCCGATGGCGGTCGGATGCAGGGTGGTAGAGCAACCGTCGGGCCAGATGTGACCGCGCCGGATCTCGTTAGGACCCGTAACAAAGTGCCCCCGAACCGGAGCTAAGTCCGCTAGCGGGCGACCGCTGCGTGATCTTCGCCGAGGGCGAACGAGATCAGGCCTTGAGCAACTGGATCCGCCAGGAAGCTCGGGACGTCGGTACCGCGAGCCGCAGCGAGCATCCCCAACCCGGCCAGGATCGATCCCGATGCGACGAGGCCGGCTCGCAACCCGGTGATCCGGAGGTCACGGGCGAGCTGCTCGTGCTTGAAGTGCGGGGCGTCGACCGCGAGCGCGTGGGGACGCAGCTCGGCGAGCAGCCCCGACGGAATCAACCGCTTGAGCTTCTGCATCTGGGTCGCGATCGCGGCCTCCTCGAGGCCCTCCTGCGGGAAGTCCGGCTGGAACTGGCGGAGCAGCGCCACGACGAGGACACCGAGCTCGGCCTCGGCCAGGCGGGCAGGAATCGCGAGCGACGCCTGCGCGAGTTTGAGCGCGGCACCGGCGGCGAACCGGATCTGCGTGGGCTCCCCCTTGGCGATCTCCGAACCGAGCACGAGCGAGACCGGCGAGGTCGGCTCCGCCACCATCACGTAGGGCTGGCGCGTCGAGACGTAGACATCGATCTCGCCGAAACCGAGTCCGGTCGCGACGTCCTGCGCCTGCGCAGCGACGGGAGAATCCTTCGCGCGCAGCCGATCGCCACGGCCGACACCATACGTGCGGAGATCGACACCGACGTGCTTCGCGAGCCGATCGCCGAGCAGCGTGAAGAGCTGGCGGAGCTCGGGCTGGACGCCACGCGGGAACAACACGTCGTTGGACTCGGGATTGATCAGCGGGGCCAGATCGATCCGGCGCGTCTCCGACAAGAGGATCCGCTCGGGCTCGCCAGCATCGCCGAACAGCGTCGCGAGCTCGGCCGCTGCGCGCGCGATCGGTATCGAACCGTCGACGCCCGCGGCACCACGCGCCGCCATCGCACGCGCGATCACGCGATACGCGACGCCATCCTTGGGATTGTTCGCGACGCGCGTGCGCATCGTGCCCGCGACGCGATTGAGGTGCACGCGGACCGACGTCATGTCGCCCGCCTCGCGATAGAACTCGACGAGCTTCTGTAGGGCCTCGTCGTTCGTCGGCGCACCGTCGAGCGCGAGGTTGAGCGCGCGCTCTGCCCGCTTCGAGTCGTTGAAGCCGAGCTTGAAGATCTTCGCGACGCGATGGAGATGCTGCGCGCGCTTCTCCGGATCTTCGGTCGACTTGACCAGCCGCTCGCACGCCCCGAGCGCGAGCTTCCACTCCTGCGCCTGGGTCGCGATGTCCGCTAACCGGACGAGCGTGTTCTCGTCGTCGGGCTGGTAGGTCAGCGCTCGCTGGAAAGCCTTGAGCGCCATCCCCGGATCGCTCAGGCGATCCGCATACAGGAGGCCGAGGCGATACAGCAGCGTCGTGAGGATCTTCGGATCCGATTCCAGCCGCGCGCGTACGAACAGCGCATCGGCAGCTTCCTGCCAGTTGCCCTGCTCCCACGCGATATCGGCGACCGCGGCGTGCGCGCGCAGATCGTTTGCATCAGCCTCGAGGATCTCGCGGTAGTGCTTCTTGGCGGTCTCTCGATCGTCGAGGAAGTTGCGATGGAGCTCGGCGACGGCGCGATGGAGCTCGGTCCGCGTCCGCTCGTCGGTCTCGAAGTCGAGCCGCTTCGCGAGCACGATCGCGAGCTCGTCGTGACTTCCGTCTTCCTCGAGCAGGATCCGCAACCGGATGAACGCATCCGTATGGCTCGGGTCGGCATCGAGGGCGCGGCGGAACGCCGCCATCGCCTGTCCGCCTTCGAGCGCCTTGTCCATGAGGACAACGCCCGCGAAGTGGTGCGACCGTGCCTTCGCATCGGCATCGTCGGACGCGGTGCCCTGGCGCGTCGCGGCCTGCGCGACATCGATCCACAGCTGGCCCTTGAGCGCGGCGTTCCGCCAGCCCTCGAGCGCGGGCACGTGACCCGGCGAGACCTCGTCGGCCTTGCCGAACTTCTGGACCGCGGCATCGATCTGGCCGATCTCTGCGAGCGTCTCGCCAGCGCGCGTGAAGAACGTCGCGACGGTCCGCGCATCGCCTTCGAAGTATGCCGCGATCTGCTCTTCGAGCGCCGCGAGCTCGGCCGAGCCGCCCGCGCGCCGCACGATCGATTCGAGATGCAGGAGGGCGAGCCGATGCTTCGGATCGGCGCCGAGTGCGCTGCGATACAGCTCGGTCAGCTCGGCATCCGGTCGCGAGTCACGCTCGGCGAGGCTCGCCGAATCCATGATGATCGCTGCGCGATCGCGCTGCGCGTCGGCGGGCACGATCTCGAGCTCTTGCTTGCGCAACCGGAGCAGCTCCCCGATCTGATCGGTGGCCGCGTACTCGCGCTCGAGCCGGTGCATGAGGTCGATGCGCGTGGGGTCGGCCTGCGACGCACTCTCGAGCGCGATCTGCGCCGAGCTCGTGTCGGCGCGCAGCTCCTTGTCGATGTGCGCGAGCAGCTCGTACGCCTCGGCCTTGCCGGGATTGTCACCGGCGGTCTCCGCGGTGCGGAGCTGTGCGAGCGCGAGCGCGGTGAGTGGATCGGGCTCGCGGACCTGGGTCGCGATCCGGACGAGCGGCACCGCCGCGAGCGGATCGCGAGGGCGAAGCTCGAGCGCGCGCTGGTACAGCGCGAGCGCTCCCGCGCCGTCGTCGTGCGACGCCGCGAGGTCGCCGTCGCGAACGAGCCGCGCAAACGCGTCGCGCGCAGCGGCGGTGTCGGCAGCGGCGATGGTCGCCGAGCTCGCGCGTGCAGGCGCCGGACGATCACCCGAGCGGCGGCGTGCCGCCGAGAGCAGATCCGAGACGATGGTTACGTCCGGAAACTGGTTTTCGACCTGTGCCAGGAGCGAGGTCGCGCGGCTCGCGTCGTTGCCATCGAGCGCGAGCTGGGCCGCGCGCAAGCGCAGCGCGCCGGCCTCGGGCGTCGCACCGAGGCGCATCGCGCGCTCTTCGAGTGCCGTGGCCGCATCGCCGAGCTCCTTACGGCGACCAGCGGCGAGGACCAGCCAGGCGGTGCGGCGCGGGTCGTCGAGGCTCGGGCCGGCATCATGGAGGATCGCGTCGGCGGTGAGGCTCGCCTCTATCGGATCGAGCACGTCGCTGGCGAGCAACGCGCGCGCGCGGCGCAGCCCGAGGCTCGCGGCGGCCCACGGGGCTTGCTCGGCTTGTTGCGCGCGCTGGATGACCTCGTCGATCACGTCGCGATCGCCGAGGCGTTGCGCGAGGACGATCGCCGCAGCGTGAGCGGCCGGCGAATTGCCACGCGCGCCTTCGAGCACGCGCTCCCACGCTTCGAGCGCGGCGGCGGTGGTGCGCTGGATCTCTTCAGCGCTTGCGGGCGGATCGCTCGCGGTCGAAGCACCGACTGCTTCTTCCCAGGCGAGCGCACTACGCAGCTGCGCGACATCGCGATCGAGGCGCTCCCCCGGCTCGGCCGCGAGCTCGGCGAGCAACGTGGCGCGCGCGCCCCAGCGGCCTGCCGCCGCGAGGGCCTCTGCGAGCGCTTCGGTCAGCGCGAGCGAATCGGGGCGATCGACGTGGCTCTTCTGGAGTAGCTCGATCGCACCTTCGAGTTGGTTCTGCCCGATCAGCCCGAACGCGGCGCGCAGCCGTGCACGCTCGCGCTCGCCATCCGCGGCGACCGCGAGATCGACATCGATCGCGAGCTGCGTCGCATCAGCCGCGACGTGGGCGGTGCGCAGCTGCTGGCCGGCGTAATCGTCACCTGGATCGTGCTCGAGCGCGGCCTTCCACAGATCGGCGCCGCGTGCAGGATCGAGCTCGGCGGCCCGCGCCGACGCGAACGACCGCTCGCTCGCGGTCGCGGTCGGGCTCTGCGCCCACGCCGCGAAGGCGGCACCCGCGACGACCGGATCCTTACCTGCCGCTGCAGTCTCGGCCGCCGCACGCAGCACGAGGGGCTCGCTGATCATCGCGTTCGCGCCGAGCTTTGCCGCCGCCTCGGCGACCGGACCGGTCGTCCATTGTTGGGCGCGAATCGCGAGCGCCGCGGCGCTGACCGGATCGCTGACCTCGACCTGGCGCGCGAGGTCGAGCAACGCACTCGCCGCGGCCGCACCGTCGCTGCGGCCGACCGCCTGGCGAATCGCGCCGATCCGCGCCCCGAGCGAGCTCGGATCTGATTCCGCCGCCGCCGCGAACCAGGTCGCCGCACCGGCACTGTCGTTTTGATGGGCCGCGAGCACGCCGCGCGCGGATTGCACTGCGGCGCGCAGCTCCGCATCGGTCACCGCGTAGGCGAGCTGCTCGAGCGCCGCCCCGAACTCCTCGGCACGACCGTCGAGGAAGGCGAGCTCGAGTTGCGCGAGCAACGCGCGCACGTCCGACGGCGCGCTATCGAGGATCTCGCCAGCGGCGACGCGTGCGAGATCCTGCTCGCCGCTGGCGAGCAACAGATCGATGCGGTAGTGGGCGAGCGGCCGGCGCTCGAGCGAGCTGGCGACCGCGATCTCGGCATCGATGTGACGTGTCGCTTCGATCAGGTCGCCACTCGAGCGCGCGATCCGGCGCAGACCGCGGAGCGCGGCAGTCGCGCGTGGATCGGCGAGCAGTGCGGCATCGTAGTGGGTGCGGGCGCGATCGATCTCGCCGAGCCGCTCGCACAACCTGCCCGCCTCGATCCGCAGCGCGGCGGAGGAGGCACTCTCGTCGACAGTCGCGAGCTCGCGCTCGTAGATCGCGAGCTGGACCGCGGCATCTTCGTCGAGCTGCGTCGACGACAGCGGCTGGAGTTGCTCGGGCAGCTGGATCGCTTCGAGATCGATCGACGGCTCGGGCTCGGCGACTTCATCGGCGATCGGCAACGGCGTCTGAAGCCGTGGGTGGCGGCGACCGCTGGGCGCGGAGCCGCCATCCATGGTCTCGAAATCGGCGGTCGTCGTCGTCGTGGGACCGCGCAGGCTGTCGGTGATCGCCGGCGGACGCGTCGGCTTGGTCGAGCGCTCGGGCGTGGCACCGGCGGACGAGACGCCGAGCCCGTACAACGTGCGCGTCGGATCGACTGACTCGACGTGGATCGCCTCGTCGCTCGTGGCGTCGTCGTCGTCGCCATCGGCGCCATCCGGGCCATCGGGCGCGTCTTCGCCGAAATCGAGATCGCCATCCGGATCGACCAGTGGCTCGGTCTGGAGCATGCGCGGACCGCGCTGCACGTCGAGCCGGGTCTCGCCGCCGGCCGAATCGGCACTGTCGTCATCGTTCGCGTCGTTCGCGTCGTTCGCGTCGTTCGCGTCGTTCGCGCCGTTCGCGTCGTTCGCGTCGTTCGCGTCGCTCGACTCGCCCGCTTCGGCGAGCAACTGCTCGGCCGTCATCATGCGCGTGGCCCCGCCGTCGATGTCGTCGATGTTGTCGAGCGCAGCGTCGAGGCCCGGCGTGCGGTCGCGGAACGCGGGACCGACCTCGTGGACCTCCGATTGCCCCATCGGCGGGGTCTCCGTGGTGCGCCGCGCGCTCGGCTCGTCGAGCGAGACCTCGCCGTTCGCACTGACGGCAGCGGCGACGTCGGAAAAATCGTCTTCGCCCGCGGGCTCGACCGGGCCTTCGCTCACCTCGATCACTGGTTCGGATTCGCGCGTCGCTTGAATCACCGGGACCTTCGTCGACTTCTCGGGACGACGAACGACGTGCGCGACGGTCCGGCGCGCGATCGGTGAGGTCGACGGCGATTCGTCGGGATCGGACTCGCTCGAGTCGGTACCGATCTCGATATCGGCGTAGTCGTCTTCGTCGATCGGCGCGACCTCGGTCATCGGGGTCGAGAATGGTGGTGGAGCCGTCGGCGCCTTCGAGCGCGCGTCGGCGCGCGACTGGAGCTGCTGCGATTCGACCTCGCC
This sequence comes from Kofleriaceae bacterium, assembly GCA_043780895.1. GTDB lineage: Bacteria > Myxococcota_A > Polyangia > Haliangiales > Haliangiaceae > JABFXX01. The sequence goes on from JAYWCI010000211.1 coordinate 22,583, forward strand.
GATGTCGGCGATCCGCGTGGTCTCGTTCCCGAACGGCGAATCATCATGGCCTGGCTGCGAGATCGGGCCAAAGTTCCCCAGCGGGGTCGCGATCGGCGTGGCGCGGCGGATGATCGCCGGACCGGTACGCGCGCGTGCCACGGGCGGCACTCGCTCCGCGACCGCGAGCGGTGGCGGTGGCGGTGGAATGGGCTGATCGAGCGAAAATTCCTCGACCTCTTCATCGCCGGTCGGCGCGCGGTTGGGTCGCGATGCCGAGGTGTAGACATCGTCTTCTTCGATGGGCACTGAGGCCTCGACCAGGCCAGTGGGCGGATCGACGTCCTCCTCGTAGCCATCGCGCGTCGAGGGCCGCAGCCTCGCACCCAAGAAATCACCGAGTGCACTCGGTCGCGAGCTCGCGCCGATCTCCGAGAAATCAGTCTCGAGCGGATCGCCATCGGCGGTCTCGTTCGTGAAAATCGCGGGCTGGGTGGTGACGCGATCGGCGCGCGCGGGCGCCATCGGCATGTCGAGGCGCGTCTCGTCGGCGCCCGCGCGATCGAGCGTGAGCTGGTCGTCTAGATCTCCTCGGAGATCCGCCGGTGCGTCGAACGCGGCCTCGTCGATCGTATGCTCGGGCGCGTGCTCGGTCGCATACGTCGCCGCGCGATTGCCGCGCGAATTCTGCGACTCGGTGCTCGGCGTAGGCCACGCCATCACGGGCTCGTCGGACTCCACCTGCGTGACCTCGGGGCCACTGTGCAGATCGTCGAACATCGAGTCCCACGCGTCGAGCTCGTTGCCGAGATCCTCGTCGCCGAGGAACGGCTTGCCACCCGGTCCCAACTTCAAAGCCTTCGGATCCTTGGGCGGACTCATCGCGTTCCCTTCAGAGCGATGCCGAGCTTGTCGCGCAGTTTGAGATGATCTTCGGACACCGACCACGCCACGAGCTCGAGAGCGGCTGGGCTATCAGCAAGCTCGCGCCCGCCCTTGCCGACATCGAGGACCGCGAGGGCGACCGCGAGATCCCCCGACCACGCGAGACCCGCGCGATGACCGACCGCATTCGCGGTGCGGCGCAGCTTCTCGACATCGACCAGGTCAGCGGACTTCTTGCCGAGATCGACGACGGCGTTGCGTGCCTTGCGTGACATCTGCTTCTTCAACACCTTCGCGCGCTCCGCGATCGCGACATCTTGGTCGGTGACGAGCTCTGCGAGTGCGGCCGGCACCGCGACCTCCGCGGCCTTGAGCGCGGCAACGAGTGTCATCTCGAGCTCGCTGCCGTGGAGTTCCGAGAGGGTGGCGACACCTTCCGCGATGCTGGCGACGGCGCGACCGAGCGCGAAGCGATGTTGCGGCATCGTGCCGGCAGCGACGTCGGCGCCCAGGCACAAGGTCGGGGTCTCGCCGGCGAGCGCACGGGCGAACCCCGAGCGACCGGCACTGATATAGATCTCGACGTCTTCGAGCCCGAACGCGGCGAGCGCGTCGGTCACCGGCTGGTACTTGTCGCCGAGCTTCTTCTGCACGACCTTGTCACCGCGCGTGAAGCCGAGCTTGGTGATATCGACGCCAGTCGCGACCTGAACCGCGGGCGCGACCGCACGCCACAGATCGGCGAGCGGCCCGGCGAGCTCGCCGCGCAGACCTCCGCGCATCGCGTCATCGAGCTTGGTCCGGGTCGGCTTCGCCGGTTGCTGCCGGCCTTGCGCGAGCACCTGGCGCTGATCGCCACTCGGCGTGCCGAGCGCTTCCACCGCGCCGAGTGCGACCCAGCGCGCATCGACATCGGCTTGCCACGCATTGATCTGCGCGAGCCGTTCGTAGAGTTGCGCGCGACCGGGCGTTGCGACGATCGCGCTGCGCAGGCTCGTCACCGCACCGAGCAGCATCTGCGCGCGTGGTGCGCTCTCGAGAAGATCGGCGAGCTCGCGCACGACATCGAGGTTCAGCGGATCGAGGCCGCGTGCCCGATCTAGTGCCATGCGCGCGGCGACGCGATCGTTGACCTTATCGCGCAGCAACTGGCCGAGCCGGAGCTCCTCGCGCGCCTTGTCCTGATTCGTCGGACGCAGGCGGGCGATCTCGCGGAGCTCCCGTGCGGCACGATCGAAGTCGTTGATCCGCAGACACAACCCGAGCAGGCGCTCGCGTAGCGCGATGTCGTCGGGGTTCGCATCGACGACGCTCTCGAGCTGTTCGATCGCACCCTGGACATCGCCGGTCTGTTCCGCGAGCACCTGCGAGAGCTGGAGCTCGACTTCGCCGCGCTTGCCGGGCCGCGCCTCGGCGGCGAGGTACCGGCGCCACAACGCGATCGTGGTGACGACATCACCGGCGACGAGCGCGAGGTCGGCGCGGAACCGGAGCGCGTCTACGTGATCGGGCACACCGTCGAGCAAGACATCGAGGTCACCCATCGCGGAGACCGAATCGTTCTGGCCGTGGAGGATCGTCGCGCGCTCGAACAAGTGAGGCGCCATCATGCGATAATGATCGTCGCCGCCCGCGCCTTCGAGCCAGATCAGCCGATCGGTGATGGCGGCGACGAGCGTGCGGAGGTCGCCGCGCTCGCGTAGGAGCTCGAGCAAGCGCGCGAGCTCGGCCGCGCCCGGATCGAGCGCGACGATCCGCTTGTACGCGGCGACCGCGTGGTCGGTATTGCCCGCGAGCCCGGGGCCATCGAACACCGTCGCGCTCTCGCGCAAGAGGTCGAGCTTTGCGGCGGTATCACCGAGCACGCGAGCGAGCGCGAAGCTCGCCTGGGCCATCGTCGCTTTGTCGCCTGCGCGCGACGCCATTCGGCGTAGTGCGGCCAGCGCGCGGAGGTTCCCCACATCGAGCTTCAAGACCGCCGCGACCACGACGCCGGCTTCGCGCAACCGACCGGCGAGCTCGAGCGCTTCGGCGCGATCGAGCTCCCACGTCGCCCGCGCAGCCGGATCGTCGGCGAGCGCTGCGCGCATCTCGAGGACCTCAGCGCGAGCGAGCAGCGGATCGACGGCGGCGAAGGCGTCGGTCGCATCGACGTGTGGCGAGGTTGCGGTCTCGGCGACGACGAGCAGCGCGCTCGCGTCGTCCGGCGCGGCGGTGCGCGCAGCGGCGACCCGCTGGTTCGCGAGATCGAGATCGCCGTTCGCTGCCGCCATTGCCGAGGCGCGCAGCAACAAGGCAGCGGCAGCCTCCGGCATCTCGACCACCGCCGCGAGCCCCTCGAACGCTTGCGCGAGCTCTGCTTGCTCGCCGCGGCGTGCGGCGAGGAGCGCGGCTCCGAGCTGCGGACCGCGACGGCTCGGATCGAGCGAGATCGCGGCGTCGAACGACTGCGCGGCGCGATCGAAATCCTCGAGCACGAGCGTGTACATCCAGCCGCTGTCCTCCGCGAGCGCCGCGCCGAGCCGCGGGTCCGTGGTCTTGCCGGCTAGGGCGGCCGTCGACTCGACGCGCATCACCGTGTCGCCACGGATCGCCGCGAGATCGCCCAGCGCGAGGGCCGAGGCGGTCGCCGCGACGCTCGGCTCCTCGGCCGCCATCACGTCCCGATAGACATCGGCGGCTTCGTCGATCAGCGCTGCGCGTTCGAGCGCACGACCGTGGAGGTAGTGCGCATCCGCACCCGCATCGGGGAGCTCGGCGAGCGCCGCGCGCGCCGCGACTTCGCTGTTGCGATCATTGAGCTTGGCGCGCGTGCGCGCCTGGCCTTCGAGCGCGGCGCGATCATCGGAGATCCGCCCGAGCCAATCGTCGTAGACCTGCGCGGCTTGCGCGGTGTCGTCGAGCCGAACCTCGAGCACCCACGCGGCTTCGCGCAGCGCGCGGCGCGCGGCGGGACCATCCGGCAACCCGCGAGCCTCGTTGCGACGCTCGGTGACCAGCTCGGGCCAGCGCTCTTGCGCGCGCAAGAGATCGACGAGCGACTCGCGCGCGAACGTATCCTCGGGCCACACCGCGAGGACCTGGCGATAGAGCTCGGTCGCGGCCTCGACGGCCCCTGCTCGCTCGCGCAGTCGCGCGGCGGCGAACAGCGCGGTGCCGCGACGGCCGGCTTCGGCTTCTTCCGACGCGATCGCGACGAGCAGCTCGGCGCGATCATCATCTTTGCCGAGCTGCGACAGCGTCGCCTCGAGCCGCCACTTGAGAGCGAGCTCGGTGGGGACCAGCACGACGAGCTCGCGCTCGAACGCGAGCACCGATTCGAGATCGCCGTGACCGCGTGCGAGCCGGATCGCGCGCTCGAGGATCGGACGCTTGGTCTCCGGCTGCGCGGCGGCCGCGGCTTCGCGCAACCGACCGAGGGCTGTCTCGACCTGACCGAACGCATCCTCGAGCTCGATCAGCGCTTCGATCGCAGCCGGGTGGTGCGGCACGGCCTCGAGCGCTTTCCCGAGCGCGTCGCGCGCAGCATCGAACGCATCGCCGCCCGCGTCGTCGTACGCGATCAGCTCGGCGGCTTGAATGTAGAGCGCGGCGGCCGCAGCCGGATCGGGTTGCGACGGCTGCCCGGGGCCGAGCCACGTGCCGAGCAGGCTCGCGTTCGCCGCCGCGAGGTAGACCTTCGCGAGCTCGCCGGCATCGCCACGCGCGAGAGCATCGCGCTCGGCCGCCGACGCGAGGACGACGAAGCCCGGCGCGGTCGCTTCGAGCGATGCGCGCAACGCGCGTGCTTCATCGCGCTGACCGCCGCGCAGCAGTGCATCGGCGCGCCGGATCGAGAGTGCGAGGCCACGCGACGGATCGGCCTCGACGGCCTGCCAGCTCTGCACGAGCTCGGCGAGATCGTCGTAGCGGCCGAGCTCTTCGGCGAGCTCGGTGAGATCCGAGAGCACGATCGATTCACCGGGCGCGAGCGCACTCGCTTGCTGAAGCAGGTCCCACGCTCTGTCGGGCGCTTCGGCGCGTACGAGCTGCGCCTGGCGGCGGCGTAGCGCGACGAGCTCGAGCCGCAGTCGTGTGGCGCGATCGCTGCGCTCGGGCGCGCCCGCGTTGCCCGCTTCGCTGCCCGGCCCCGCCGGGCCGAACGCGGCGAGGAGCACGGTCGCGAGGTGATCGATCGCGGTCGAGACATCGGCCGGTGCGCCCGCTTCTTCCAGCACGCGCAGCCGTTCGCGTGCGACGCGCTCGGCCGCATTCGTTGCACCCGCGAGCTCTGCGGCCTTGGCGAACGCGGTCTGCGCGCGCTCGATATCCGTGGAGCGCCCCGCGCCCCGACCGACCTCGAGCCAGTACGCGATCTTGCGCGCCGGTTGCTCGACCGCATCGGCGAGCAGCTCCCACACGTCGAGTAACGCGACCGTATCACCGGTCTTCGCGACGACGCGCTCGAGCTCGAGCAACGCCCCTTGGTGGGTCGGTGCGATCCGCACGGCCTCGTCGAGCGCGATCCGCGCGTCGTCGAGCTCGTTCATCCGATACGCCGAGATCCGCGCTTTCTCGAGCAACAGATCCGCACGCTCGTAGTCGTCGCGGGCGTAGCCGACCTCGGCGTCGATCAGCTTCGCGAGGTTCGGCCATAGTGCGCGGCGATAGAACACGCGCCGGATCGCCCACAGGTTCGGGCGCAGCGACGGATCGAGGCCGAGCGAACGGCCGAACGCTTTGACCGCCCGCGCTTCGTCGGCAAGCCGGCGCTCGTAGAGCTCGCCGAGCTCGTACGCGAGGCTCGCGGCGGCGGTTGGATTCGTGATCACGAGCGCCTCGAGCTCTTGCGCCATCGCCTCGGCGCGCGCTTCGCCGCCGGCATCGCCGAGGCCTTCGATCGCCTTGTCGACGACGGTCGGATGCTCGAGCTGGGCCTCGAGCGGCAGCTCGATCACGATGTTTGGTTTGAGCGTGCCGACTTCGACGCCGCCCTCGCCGAGGTCCCCACCTGTATAGTCATCGCCCTGCTCGGCCATCGCCTCGCGCAAGATCGATCCTGGCACGAGCGGCGGCGCGGACGGCCGGCGCGCGCGATCGGGCAGCATGCGATCGGGGGTGGCGCGCTCACCGGTCTTGGTGCGTGGCGGCGACGGCGGCGGCGAGGCCAGCATCGTGAGCGAATCGGCCGACGACCCCGACACCGGCGCACGCGCGGGCACCGAGATCACGGCGGTCGGGCGCGGCATCGGGATCGAGGGTGGCTTGCCGAGCGACGGCATGCCCGGGCGCGGTGGAATCGCGACGATGCCGCGCGGAGGCGGCGGAGGCGGCCGCCCGGGTAGCGGCGGTTTGATCATCGGCAGGATCGCGCGCGGTGCGGCGATCGGCGGCGGAATCGTCGTGGTCGAATCGACGAGCTCGATCTCGTCGATGTCGACCGACACATCCCCATCGTCAGGACGCCCGGCGGGCTCCATCTGGACCGTCGCGCTAGCGCCGACCTCGTCGGAGTCATCCACCATGAACGCATCGATCCGAGCGGCCAGCGCACTCGCGCGCTGGCTCCTATCTGCGTCGGCGGCCGGTTCGACAGTCGCGTCTGACGACGCGTCCGCCGCCCGTCCCGCCTCATCTTCCGGTGGCGTTCCCAACCGCTAAAAGGATCACCATTGGTGGCGTTGTGTGTCAACGCGAGGGGCTGACATATCGAGGATTTGGGCCGCCAAAGTGGTAACACCGCCCTCACAATGGCCCACGTCCAAACGGCTGTGTTTCGGCTCGGAAATGATGATCTGACCCTCGAAGCCCTCGGTGAGGTCGCCCGGGGGCGCGCCACGGTCGAGATCGGCTCGGAAGCCCGCTCACTCATGGAGGCGTCTCGCGCCGTGGTCGACGAAGTCGTCGCGGGTGGCGATGCGGCGCCGGCGGTCTACGGCGTGAACACCGGGTTCGGCGCCCTGGCCGAGGTCCGGATCAGCGCGGCGCAGGTCAAGCAACTCCAGAAAAACCTCGTCCGCTCGCACGCGGCCGGGGTCGGCGCCCCACTCCCTCGCGAAGCCGTCCGCGGCATGATGTTGCTGCGCGCCGCCGTGCTCGCGACCGGTCGCAGCGGCGCCCGCCCGCTGTGTTGCGAGCGGCTGTGCGAGCTGCTGAACGCCGGCGTGCATCCCGTGATCCCGACGCGCGGCTCGGTCGGTGCCAGTGGTGACCTCGCGCCGCTCGCCCACCTCGCGCTCGGCATGATCGGCGAAGGCTTCGCCGAATATCGCGGCGAGACGATGCCCGCGGCCGATGCGCTCGCCGCCGCCGGCATCCCCGCGCTGCTGCTCGAAGCCAAAGAAGGGCTCACGCTCCTCAACGGCACGCAGCACATGACCTCGCTCGGGGGGCTCACGATCCTCGATGCCGACGACACCGCGCGGATCGCGGATCTCGCCGGCGCGATGTCGCTCGAAGCCCTCAAGGGCACGGCCCGCGCGTTCGACGCGCGCGTCGTCGGTGCGCGCCCACACCCGGGCCAGATCCTCGTCGCGGCGGGCCTCCGCGCGATGCTCAGCGATTCGCCGATCGCGGACTCGCACAAGGATTGCGGCAAGGTCCAGGACCCGTACTCGCTGCGCTGCATGCCGCAGGTCCACGGCGCGAGCCGCGACGTGCTCGCGTTCGCGCGCCAGGTGCTCGAGCGCGAAGCATCGAGCTCGACCGACAACCCGCTGGTGTTCGTCGACACCGGCGAGATGATCAGCGGCGGCAACTTTCATGGCCAGCCAGTCGCGCTCGCACTCGACGCCGCCGCGATGGCGATCGCGGAGCTCGCGAACATCAGCGAGCGGCGCGTCGAGCAGCTCGTCAATCCCCAGTTGTCGTCGGGGTTGCCGCCGTTCCTCGCTCCCGACAGCGGCCTCAACTCCGGCTTCATGATCGCGCAGGTGACCGCGGCGGCGCTCGTCTCCGAGAACAAGATCCTCGCGCATCCGGCGTCCGTCGATTCGATTCCTTCGAGCGCGGGTCGCGAAGATCACGTCTCGATGGGTGCGACCGCCGCGATCAAGCTCGCGATGATCCACGACCACGTGCGCAACGTGCTCGCGATCGAGCTGCTGTGTGCGGCCCAGGGCATGGACCTCCGGCGCCCGCTCTCGACGACGAAGCCGCTCGAGGCGGTCCACGCCGCGATCCGCGCGAGGGTCTCGCCGATGATGGTCGATCGTCCGCTCTCGCCCGACATCGTCGCGGTCCGCGCGCTGATCGACGATGGTACGCTCCTCGCGACCGTGCGCGCCGCCGGCGTCGCGCTCTAATCGACGAGCTGACCCGCCGCGATCACACGGTCGACGAGCGAGGTCCCCATCCGATAGCAAACGTCGACGGGGCGATCGCACCGCCACAGCACGAGATCGGCGCGCGCGCCTTTCACGATCGCGCCGACATCACCGAGCGCGAGAGCGCGCGCGGCGTGCCGCGTGACCCCGAGCCACGCCTCCTCGATCGTCATCTGAAAGTGCGTGGTTGCGAGCCACATCTGCAGCGGCAGGTGCTCGCTCCAGCTCGTCCCCGGATTGAGATCGGTCGCGATCGCCATCGCCACGCGCGCCGCGCGCAGCTTCGCGACCGGCGGCACCGGCAGCCGCAGCTGCACGCACGCCCCGGGCAGCATCACCGCGACCGTACCGGCATCGGCGATCTTGCGGATCGCCTCGTCGCTGACGAACTCGAGGTGATCGACCGAGCGCGCGCCGAATTGCGCGAATAATTCGGCACCGCCGAGATCCGAGAGCTGACCGACGTGGCCGCGCACCGCCTTGCCCGCGCGTGTGGCCGCGTCGAGGATCTGGCGGGTCTCGGCGATCGTGAACGCGGCGTCCTCGCACCACACGTCGACCGCCTGTGCGGCGGTCGCCTGCGGGATCCACTCGTCGCAGATCTCTTTGACGAACACGTCGCGATCGGCCTGCCGGTCCGGCGGCACGAGGTGCGCGAGCAGCGTCGGGATCAAGCGCGCCGGGGTGCGCCCCGCCGCATTCTCGATCATGCGCAGGAGGCCGAGCTCGCCGTCGGTCGTCAGCGCGTAACCGGTCTTGATCTCGATCGTCGTCGAACCACCGCGCAGCATCGCGGCGAGCCGCGCGACGAGCTGCTGTTCGAGCTCTCCACTCTCGAGCCCCGCGCGGGTGGGACCGAGCGTCGCGTTGATGCCGCCGCCCGCAGCGGCGATGTCCTGATACGTCTTGCCAGCCGCGCGCATCTCGAACTCGGCGCCGCGATCGCCGCCGAAAACCGCGTGGGTGTGACAGTCGATCAACCCGGGCGTGACGAGCGCGCCCTTTGCATCGAGCTCGAGCTCGGCGCGAACATCGGGCGCGTTGCCCTCCCCGACCCACTCGATCCGCCCGTCGCGCAAAGCGACCGACCCGCGCTCGATCACCCCGAGCCCCGGACGATCCGGATCGCAGCTCATCACGCGCGCGTTCCTGATCAGCGTCGAGGTCACGCTGCACCGTAGCGCAGATCACCGCCGACGAGGAATCACGACGCCGCGTTCGTCCGCCGCGCGAATCGCTTCGTCGTAGCCGGCGTCGACATGACGAATAATACCCATGCCCGGATCGCAGGTCAGCACGCGTTCGAGACAGCGCGCCGCGCGCGGCGTGCCATCGGCCACCACCACCATGCCGGCGTGCAGCGAGTAGCCGATGCCGACCCCGCCACCGTGATGGAACGACACCCACGTCGCCCCGGAGGCGGTATTGATCAGCGCGTTGAGGATCGCCCAATCGGCGACCGCATCGCTGCCGTCCTTCATCGCTTCGGTCTCGCGATTCGGTGACGCGACGGATCCGCAATCGAGATGATCGCGACCGATCACGATCGGCGCCTTGACCTTGCCGGTGCGTACGAGCTCGTTGAAGCGCAGCCCGACGCGATGGCGCTGGCCGTACCCGAGCCAGCAGATCCGCGCCGGCAGCCCCTGAAACGCGATCTTCTCCTGCGCGAGCTTCATCCAGCGATGCAGCATCGGGTCGTCCTTGATCTCGTCGAGCACGGCGGCGTCGGTGACGCGGATGTCCTCTGGATCTCCAGACAGCGCGGCCCAGCGGAACGGCCCCTTGCCTTCGCAGAACAACGGTCGGATATATTCCGGCACGAAGCCGCGATACGAATTCGCGATCTCCGGCGGGCAACCGCCGAGCTCGGCTTGCGCGCGCAGGTTGTTGCCGTAATCGAACACGTGCGAGCCGGCTTGCTTCATCGCGTACATCGCCTGGACCTGGACGGCCATCGACGCGCGCGAACGCCGGATGTACTCCTCGGGGTTGCGCGTACGGAGCTCGGCTGCTTGCGCGAGATCCAAGCCCTGCGGGATGTAGCCGACGAGCGGATCGTGCGCCGAGGTCTGATCGGTGACGAGGTCGGGCGTGACGCCGCGGCGGACGAGCTCGGCGTAGATGTCGGCCGCATTCCCGACGACGGCGATCGAGCGCGCTTGTTTGCTTTTGACACACTCGGCAACACGCGCGAGCGCGGTATCGAGATCCGGCGCGAGCTCGTCGAGGTAGCGCGTCTCGAGGCGACGCTGGACGCGCGTCGGATCGATCTCGACGCCGAGGAACACCCCGCCTGCCATCGTGGCAGCGAGTGGTTGCGCACCGCCCATGCCACCGAGCCCGCCCGACACCACGAAGCGCCCCGCGAGATCGGAATTGAAGTGGGTCTTGCCCGCGGCCGCGAACGTCTCGAACGTGCCTTGCACGATGCCCTGAGAGCCGATGTAGATCCACGACCCGGCGGTCATCTGGCCGTACATCATCAAGCCCTTCTGCTCGAGCTCGCGGAAGTGCTCCCAGTTCGCCCACTTGCCGACGAGGTTCGAGTTCGCGATCAAGACTCGCGGGGCTTCGTCGTGCGTGCGGAACACGCCGACAGGACGCCCCGATTGGACCAGTAACGTCTCGTCATGTTCGAGCCGGCGAAGCTCGCGCACGATCGCGTGATAGTCGGGCCAGCTACGTGCAGCCTTGCCGGTGCCTCCGTAGACGACGAGATCCTCCGGTCGCTCGGCGACCTCCGGATCGAGGTTGTTCATCAACATGCGAAGCGCCGCTTCTTGCGGCCAGCCTTTGCACGACAGCTCGGAACCGCGCGCGGCGCGAACAACGTCAGACATGCGTCGGTCGTACCGCGAAGCTTGCCGTTTTGTCTCGACCCGTGCACTCCGGCCAGCGTGGCGCACCGGGTCTCGCGTGCTTACGCGTTCGTGCCGCACGGCCCGATCGATGCTGTGTAGCTTCGGCATGAAGTACAAGCGCGAGATCATCTGGGACATCCCGACGCCGCGCCGGCGCACGATCGTGGCGGGCAGCCTGATCGCCGCCGGCATCACGCTCACCGCGGGGCTCGCGATGTCGCGGCCGGACGGCGCGAGGCGTGGGGTCGACGCGAGCCAGCAGGTGAGGCGGCTCGCCTTCGAGGGCTTTCCGCAGTGGCGGGCCAAACACCCCGACGCGCGCTGCCCCGAGCGGCTCGATCAGATCGACCAGACCGTTCAAGCGGCACTCGATCCGTGGGGCCGCGCCTTTCGCTACACCTGCGATCCGCGGCTGCTTCATACGAAGTCTCCCGGCATCGCGATCACCTCCGCCGGTGAAGACGGCGCCTTCGGAACCCATGACGACGTGAGGAGCGACCGATGAGCATCGACCATCAAACCGCGATTGCTGTGATGTCACTGCCCGGCCTCGGGCCGGCACACGAGCCGAGGCCGCGCAGCCCGATCTGGCTGGTGATGATCGGCGCGATCCTGGGCGCCGGGATGCAGCTCGGCGTGACCACCGCGATCCACCACGTGCACGCCGAGCAACACCGGCTCGCGATCAAACATCAGCGCGTGCACATGGTCGCGCTGTGGCACGCGCATCACGCAGCGCCCGCGATGGGTCGCTACACGTTCCGCCGAAATTAGAAAAGGCCCCGAGGTGGGGCCCTTTCACAGCGCGCTAGAAGCTCCGCTTACGCGGCCTTCTTCGCTTCCTGGCTGCTGACGGTCTTCTTGCCGCCGCCGATGCGCATTCCGTAGAACGAGCGGTGGGCGAAGAAGAAGGAGATCGCGAGCGAGACGCCCGAGATGACGTACTTGATGTCCGAGTGGCCGCGCTCGGTGAGCTGGATCGCCAGGCCGACGGCGAGGACGCCGAACAGCGTGGTGAACTTGATCACCGGGTTGAGCGCGACCGACGAGGTGTCCTTGAAGGGGTCGCCGACCGTGTCACCGACGATGCTCGCGTCGTGGAGGGGCGTGCCCTTCGCGTGGAGCTCGGTCTCGACGATCTTCTTCGCGTTGTCCCAAGCGCCACCGGCGTTCGCCATGAAGATCGCCTGGTAGAGGCCGAACAGCGCCATCGAGATCAGATACCCGATGAAGAAGTACGCATCGAGGCACGCGAAGCCGAGGGTCGAGAAGAACACCACCATGAAGATGTTGGTCATGCCCTTCTGCGCGTACAGCGTGCAGATTTCGACGACCTTGTTCGAGTCCTCGACCGAGGCCTTCGCCGGGCCTTCGACATCGAGCTTGATGTTCTTTTTGATGAACTCGACCGCGCGGTACGCACCGGTCGAGACTGCCTGGGTCGACGCGCCGGTGAACCAGTAGATGATGGCGCCACCGACCACGAGGCCTAGGAGGAACGGCGGGTGGATCATCGAGAGCTTGTTGATGAGCTCCGGCTGGAGACCGTTCGTGATGAGCACGATGAGCGCGAAGATCATCGTGGTCGCGCCGACGACGGCAGTGCCGATGAGTACCGGTTTCGCGGTCGCCTTGAACGTGTTACCCGCGCCGTCGTTCTCCTCGAGGAAGCCCTTCGCCTTGGCGAAGTCCGGCTTGAACTTGAAGTCCTTCTCGATCTCTTCTGCGATGTTCGGGATGGTCTCGATCAGCGAGAGCTCGTAGACCGACTGCGCGTTGTCCGTGACCGGACCGTAGGAATCGACCGCGATCGTGACCGGGCCCATGCCGAGGAAGCCGAAGGCGACGAGGCCGAACGAGAACACCGTGGCGGCCGCGTTGCAGGCGAACTCGGTCATCGGCAGACCCGCCGAGCTGTTCGCCTTGAACAGCTCGAAGCCGAGAGCGCCGAGCCCGTGGGTATCAGCGCCGTTCGCGGCGTGGAAGCCCATCGACGACACGCCGTACGCGACCGCCATGAGAGCGGCGATGGTGAGTCCCATCCAGTACGCCGAGAAGTTACCGGCCGTCAGACCGGCGAGGATGTTGAGCGACGGGCCACCTTCATCCGAGGCCGTGACGACTTCGCGCACGTGGCCAGACTTGACGCTCGTGAACACCTTGACGAGCTCTGGAATGATCGCGCCGGCGAGCGTGCCGCACGAGATGATCGTCGAGAGCTTCCACCACAAGCCGCTCGGCAGGGCGGCTTCGCCCTGACCGACGAGTGCGTACGAGACCGCAAACGTGAGACCGACCGAGACGATCGAGGTGAGCCACACGAGCTGCGTGAGCGGCTGCTCGTAGTCCATGTGTTCCGCGTTTTTGAACCGAGCGGAGGTGACGACCTCGTTGATGAGGTAGCTGCCGACCGACGCGAGGATCATCACGATGCGAATCGCGAACAGCCACACGAGGAGCACGATCTGGAGCCATTCACCACGGTCTGCGATCTGACCGATGTTCGGACCGTCGGTCCACAACGCGTGCGCCGCGCCGTTTGGGAACGCGACGAGGATGAACGTGATGAGCGCGACGCCCGTCACGCCGTAGGTCTCGAAGCCGTCAGCCGTCGGGCCGACCGAGTCACCGGCGTTGTCACCGGTGCAATCGGCGATCACGCCGGGGTTACGCGCGTCGTCTTCTTTGATGTTGAAGACGATCTTCATGAGATCCGAACCGATGTCCGCGATCTTCGTGAAGATGCCGCCCGCGATGCGGAGGGCGGCAGCGCCGAGCGATTCACCGACCGCGAAGCCGATGAAGCACGGGCCCGCGTAGTCGCCCGGGAGGAAGCACATGATGCCGAGCATGAGGATCAACTCGGTCGCGATGAGCACCGTGCCGATGCTCATGCCGGCTTCCATCGGAATCGAGTAGGTGTTGTAGGGCTTGCCGCGGAGCGACGCGAACGCCGTGCGCGAGTTCGCGAACGTGTTGACGCGAATGCCGAACAGCGCGACGAGCGAGCTCCCCAGGATGCCGATCACCGAGAACCCGGCGATCGCGAAGACCTTGAGTGGCTCGACCTTTTCGAGCACCGCGAAGTACACGATGATCACGGCGGCGATCAGGACCCAGAGGTACGCGATGAACTTCGCCTGGGTCTTCAGGTACGTCTTGCACGTGCCGTAGATCAGCTCGCTGATCTCCAGCATCGCCTTGTGGACCGGGAGGTTTTTGAGCTTCTGATACTTGTACAGGCCGAAGACGAAGCCGATGCCACAGACGATGAATCCGAGCATCAACAGCGCCCGGCCGTTCATGCCCAGGAACTTCACCTGGCTGAGGTCCGGGAGCACGAGTTGCGCTTCGCTATGGGGGCGAGCCGCGGCGCCGGGATTGGCGGCGGCTTCTTCAGCAGCTTTGAGCAAGAAGGACGTCATGTCGGTTCCTCGGTTAAGAGCGGGCTTTATATGGAACGAGGTTCGGGAGTGCAAGCCGATCGAGGGTTAAGTGTCCAAATCGATAGTGCTTCCCGGAAATCGGTGTGGTATGGAACGTTGCCCAAAAGGTTCGGTTCTCCCATGAGCGCCCCGAGATCCTGGCGCCAGCTTGCGAACGACGGTCGCCCAGCCGTGGGCAGGGTTTGATCGAAGTGCACGAGCAGTTCGGCGTCACGCGCGTCACGATGCGAACGCCAACCGTGTTGCGCTGACAGCATGTCGCGCGATTCGCGACAGCAATGTCAGGAACCGCGCGAAACCCATCAACTCCATGCTGCCGAGCT
>JAYWCI010000212.1:0-37225 GCA_043780895.1 Kofleriaceae bacterium
CGGCGGGCTGGCCGGGTGCAGCGATGTAGGCAGCCGCGCGCCGCGGATTCGTGGCCCGCTCGCCGGTGCCATCCGGGGCGAGCGCGAGTGACGCGGCGCCGACCCCGAGGCCGAGGAACGGCTGGCCGCGCCAATACAGCGAGTTGTGTACCGCGCGCTTGCCGGCGCGCGCATACGAGCTGATCTCGTAGTGCTCGAAGCCCTTCGCGGCGAGTGCCGCGTGCGTGGTCTCGTAGAGCTCGGCGAGCGTGTCTTCGTCGCGCGGCACGAGCCGGCCATCGCGCACCCGCTGACCGAATGCGGTGCGCTCCTCGATCGTGAGCTCGTAGACCGACAGATGATCGACAGACGTCGCCGCGATCGCCTCGATCCACGAGGTGTCGTAGCGACCACCGGTCGGCGTCCCCAGGATGAAGTCGCAAGAGGTCGCGAACCCACCCGTCGCCAGCACGCGTGCGAGCGCCGCCGGGCCGTCGCCGAAACGGTGATCGCGACCGAGGACGACGAGCTCGTCCGCCGCTAGCGACTGGACCCCGATCGACAAGCGATTGATCCCCGCTGCCTGCCAGGCTGCGAGCTGCGCGGGCTGGCAGTCGGTCGGGTTGGTCTCGAGCGTGACCTCGAGTGTGCCGATCGCCGCATAACGCGTGCGCACCGCCGCGATCACGGCCGCAAGGCAGTCTGCTCGCCACAGCGAGGGTGTCCCACCGCCGAAATAGATCGAGACCAGCTCGCCGGGGAACCGATCTGCGCGCGCGGCTAGCTCGGCAAGGATCGCGGTGAGATACGCGTCGTGATCGGGCGCACCGGTCTCGACCGCGAAGTCACAGTACGGACAGACCTTGCGGCACCACGGGAAATGGACGTAGACCCCTACTTGGATGACCACAATCTACCTCGACAATGCCGCTTCGACCCGGGTCTCCGACGAAGTGCTCGCGCTCGTCACCGAGGTGATGTGCACCGCCTGGGGCAACCCGAGCTCGCAACACCCGCAAGGAGCCGCCGCGCGCGGGTACCTCGACACGGCACGCCAGCGGTTGCTCGCAGCGCTGGGTGACAAGGGCGGCACCGGCGACATCATCTGGACCAGCGGCTGCTCCGAAGCGAACGCCCTCGCCGTGCTCGGAGCCGCGCGCACGCACCCAGGTGCGATCGTGATCTCGACGCTCGAGCACGCCGCGATCTCGACGCTCGCCGATCGGCTCGCGCAGGAAGGCCGCACGGTCGTGCGCGTCGCGCCGGGTCGCGATGGCGTCCTCGAACCCGACGAGGTCGCGCGCGCCGCCGAGGGCGCCGGCGTGGTCTCGGTGATCGCCGTCCAGAACGAGCTCGGCGTCGTCCAGCCGATCGCCGCGATCATCGCCGCGGTTCGCGCACGCGCACCGCACGCGCACCTTCACATCGACGCCGCGCAAGCGCTCGGCAAGATCATGCTCGATGTCGCCAGTGGAGCCGATTCGATCTCGCTCGCGGGCCACAAGCTGCACGCGCCGAAGGGCGTCGGCGCGCTGTGGTTGAGGAAGACCGCGACGATCGAACCGTTGTGGGTCGGCGGCGGTCAGCAACACGGGATGCGCGGTGGTACGCAGGATGCGCCGTCAGCGGCGGCGCTCGGCCTCGCGGCCGAGCGTGCGGTGAGTGCCTTGCCCGCGCAACGTGCGCGCTGGCTCGAGCTCGCGGCGCAGTTGCTCGCGACGCTCGAGGCACGCAACGTGACCGTGCGCCAGCTCGTACCCGATCATCGTCGCGCGCCGCACATCCTCGCACTCGCGATCCCGAGGACCCCGGCGACGGCGCTGCGCAACGTGCTCGCGTCGCGCGGCGTGTACGTCTCGACCGGATCCGCGTGCTCCGACGGAGAGGCGAAGGCATCGCCCGTGCTCACCGCGATCGGTCTGCCCGAAGCAGATGGCATGGTCCGGCTCTCGTTCGGGCACGACACCACGCTCGACGAGGTCACGCGCGCGGCGACGATCCTCGCCGACACGATCCAGTCGCTCGCGAAGAGCTAGGCAACGTGAACGATCACGTCACGACGGACTACTGGGCGAACGCGAGCGTGATGCGAACGAGCCCGCCCGGCGATTCGCGGAACTTCCAGCGCTTGATCTGACCGATCAAGCACGTGCCGAGCGAATCGGTGCCGTGATCGCTGAGCGTGACATCGGTGACCGTGCCGTCCTTGCCGATGTTCAACGTCACCGAGAGCTTCTTGAGGTCGGCGATCTCGATGCCCTCGGCACCACGCTGCGCGCGCATGTAGCAACGCTGTGTGCCCGTCGCATTCTTGTTCGCCATCGCTTCGATCTCTTCACCCTTCAGCTTGTCGCCCTTGGCTTCGCCGCCCGCCGAATCGTCGCCGCTACCCACTTTGGGCGGCGTGGGGCGATTGACCGGATTGCGCGGCAGGTTCGGCTTCGGGATCAACGGGGCCGAGCCTTGATCGTTGGTCGTGTGGAACACGAGCTCGTCGGGACGCGAGGTATCGATCTGCCGCTTGGTCCCGAGGCCGCCGACGGTGTCGTCGCCGTTCTTCTGGACCATGACGATGACCAGCGCTGCGACGCCGATCAGCAGCACCGCGGCGATGCCGACCAGCATGATCAAACCGCGGCGATGGACCTGCGCGACGATCGGGGCGGCAACCGGCTCGATCGGCGCATCCGGCGCGGCCGCCTTCGCTGCGTCGACCATCGCGAGCGTTGCCCCATCGATCTTCGGCGCCGAGCCGGTGGCTCGCAACGCGATGGGATTCGCGACGGGAGTACGCGCCTTGCGTGGCTGGTTCGCCATCTTCGCGAGGTCCGCGAGCTTGACGACGCGAGAGACCTCGCCGATCTCCATCGAGTCGTCGTCGAAATCGGGAGGTGCGCCATTCGAGGAGTCCTCGGCGTTTTCGGCGGCGTTTTCGGCGGCTCGCTTGTCGAGCGCGGCATCGAACGCGCGCTTCGCGGCGCTCGGCTCGGCGGCGGTCACGACATCGTCGTTGTACGCGGGCGAATCGACCATGGTCAGCGATTCGCCATGGGGCGACGCGGCCTTCTCGCTGGTCTCGAAGGCTGCGGACAGCGCCTTTGCACCAGCACTTTGCTGCCCGCCGAGTCCTTGCACCGTACTCGACCGATTCGGCCCAGTACTGCTCTTGTTAACTGGGGAGGAGCCTTCCGGCGACGGGATCGCGGGGATCCTGGGAACCGGCTTGGAGCCGGTACCGTTCGCCTTGGCGAGCACGCCATTGGCGGGAGTCGCGGGACTCGAGGGCGAGATGCCGGCGTCCTTCTCGATCGACGCCATCGTCGCGGCGAACAGCGGCTTGGGCTCTTCCTCGTCGTGCAACGTCGCCGCTGGCGTCGGTCGTGCTGCCGGGCCCGAGCGACCGGGTGAGCGCCGCATCGGCGGTGCGACCGGGGGGGTCGCGCGCTTCCGCAGCCCCCGGAAGTGGCTGACTTTATCGACCGGCAACCAGTCGTCGAAGCCTTCGCTCCAGCAGTGGACGTCGGCATCGATCGCCTTGCTCGTGATCCAGCGCTGCGCATCGGAGAGCGAGTACGGCCCCGCTTGATCACCGTCGATCGAGACGTACCATTCTTCCTCGAGTGCCGGCGGCGGCTTCGCGAGCTGAGACGCAAACGCCGAGGCGAGCGCACCACCACGACCGGCGGGCGTTGCCGCGGCGGCCATCGGAGCGGCGGTGGTCGGGCGCCCGCGATCGGCGGGTGCGCTCTCTTCGACCGACATGCCCTCGCGGACGGTGATCACGTTCGCGCAGTTCTTACAGCGGATCTTGAGGATCTTGCCGCGGACGCGGTCGTCCCCGATCGAGTAGCGCGTCTTGCATCGATCGCAGAGAAATTTCACCGGACCCGGCCCTCATTGTGCCCAAAAACCCGTGGAGCCGCAAAGGGGTAGGACTCCAACGAACGGACTAAGGTGAGTTGCCGTTGTCGTTTGATCCGTTCAAGCCGGCCGAGCCCGACGCGTGAGGTGGGACGCCGGCATCGGTGAGCTCGTGTTCCGGGTCAGGCGTCGCAGACTTAGCGCGTTTGCGCGGCACCCGAACCGGCGATAGGACCAGGAGATCACGGAGCTGATTGCCCGTGCGATGCACGAGGAGACCTCCAACCTCGTACATGTCGCCGTGGTTGGACACTTCGAGCGCGAGGTCGAGATCGCGAAGGGACGACCCGATCCACCGGGCGTTCGTGGCGGTCAGCTGGTAGACGGGCGCGTCCGGCATGCGCAAGAGGTGACCACCCTCGAACCGGAACGTGACGAGCGACCAGGTCCGCGCCTGCGGATCTTCGGTCCGCGTGATCGCCACGAGCTCGTCCTTGCCATCGCTCGCGCGGACCGGACCGACGAACACCGCGTTCGCGAGCTTCGCGCGATCGATCAGCTTCTTGTCATCCGCGGTGCGAACTTGCAGCTCGTCGTTGTCGAATGCGACGAGCTCCGGCTCGCCGGTGAGGCACGCACCGAACCGCTTGTCGGTCTCGCTAGGGCGGACGCAGCCTTCGAGCTTCGGCGACGGCTCGCTCGCCGTGATCACCAGGCCGACGACCTTGTTGTTGTCGATCACGGCGCGCAGCTCGCGCAGCTGCGACGGCACCACGATGCGCGGATCGCGAAGCCGATCGAGGTCGCTCGCGAGCGGGCCGAGCGCGGTGACCAACTCGTCCCGCGTCGAACCGACCTGGATGCCGGATTCGGTTCGCGCGATCTTGGGACCGACGACCGCGACGAACGAGGCGCGACCGAGCGGCTCGCCGCCTACCTGGATCGCATCGTCCTCGGCATGCAGCACGCTCAAGTGGGTGACGTTCGGAATATCGACCTGCGCACTGCGTCCGCCCGAGAGCACCTGCGATCCGAGTTGTTCGAGTGTGAGCCCGAGCTTGAACGGCCCCACCCCATCGGCGCGGATCGCGTGTGGCGGCAGTGCGCGGACGTTCTGCGGCGGCGGCTCGAGCACGCGCGGGGTGCGATCGGTGTTCTCACTCGGATGCGGGCGATCGCGATCCGAACAGCCGATCAGCGCGATCAGTAAAACAAGTCTCACTTGACAACGATATACGCCAACAACGCGAGCACGACCAATCCGAGCAGTAGCACCATCACCCACGGCGTCTTCGAGGCGCTCTGGCTGCGCGCGAGAAAGGCCGAGCCGACCGGGCCGGATACGAGGCTCGCAGGCTTGTCGGCGATCTCGCTCGGCACGCCGGACGGTTGCGTTCGCTTCACCGGCCGGACGACCACCGGCTTGCCCTCGGGCTCGTCCGCGGGCAGCGCGGCGTGCGGCTTCGGCGGTGTGCGGAGATCGACGTCCATCGAATCGTCGGCCGCATCGTCGGTGCGCAAGCGCGGCACCGGGGTCGTGCGCGGTGCCGGTTCCTCGTCGTAGAGCGTCGGCAGTGCGACCGGCAGCTCGCCATCTCCACGCACCTGCGCCATCCCCGCGGGACGCATCGGCACGGGTGTGCGCAGCGCGCGCAGCTCGGCGAGCTCCATCTGGAGCGCTTGCGCGACCTCGGCCTCGGGCTGCTCGATGTCTTCCCACATCGTCGCTTGCTCGGGACCCGGCGCACCTTCGCTCGGCGCGAAGCCGTCGAACACCTGGCTGTCGAAATCGAGCTCGTCGGCGCCGGCGCGCGCCTCCTGCTCGGAGATCAGCTCGGGCCTCCGCGCACCACCGCCAGCGAGCGCGAGCATGTCGAGATAGCGCGCGATCCGGACCGGACCGGAGTGCAGGCGCTCGTCGCGCAAGAAGCTCTCGAGATCGTCGGCGAGGTCGTACGCCGATTGATAGCGATCCTCGGGGTGCTTCTCGAGCGTGCGCATCACGATCGATTCGAGAGCGGGCGGAAAGTTGCGGCGCGCGAACGTCGGCGGCTCGACCTCACCATCGATCAGCTTCTTGACGACTTCCTGCGCGGGACCGCGATAGAGCCGCTTGCCGACGGTGATCTCGTACAGGACGATGCCAAGCGAGAAGATATCGCTGCGGTGATCGACGTCCTTGCGGGCCGCCTGCTCCGGCGACATGTAGCTCAGCTTGCCTGGCAGCACTTCGCTGCGCACGGTTTGCCCGCGCGCTCGCGCGATGCCGAAATCGATCACCTTGAGAAAGCCGTCCTGCGTGACGAGCAGGTTCGTCGGCGAGATATCGAGATGGACGATATCGAGCGGCTCGTTCGCGAGCGCCGAGCCCTCGGCACCGCGCTTTGCATGGAAGTAGCCCATCCCGGCCGCGGCCTGGCGCATCACCTCGACCGCGTGCTCGAGCGGCAAGAACCGGCCGTGCGCGATGCCGCGGCGACACAGCTCGTTGAGCTCCTCGCCGACGATGTACTCCATCGCGATGTACGGGATGCCGTCGTTCTCGTCGACGTCGTAGACGTGGACGATGTTGGGATGATTGAGCTGCGCGCCGATCTTTGCTTCGTCGAGGAACATCTCGACGACACGCGGATCATCGGCGAGCTCCGGACGGAGCCGCTTGATGACGACTTCCTTTTCGAACCCGGCCATCGCGGCCTGGCGCGCGAGATAGATCTCGGCCATGCCACCGACCGCGAGCCGGCGCATCAGCGTGTAGCGGCCACCGAACTCGGTGGGCTCGAGATCTGCGGTGCGATGCCGGGTCATGCGGATCCCTTGCCGGGGGCTGATCCCTGGCCGGGGGCTAGCTTCGCGTGCGCGGCGAGCGTGCCTTCGATGGCGGCGCGCGCGAGGGTCTGCGCCGCAGGCATCGCGACCGGCGTGATCGGAGCGGGGTGCTCGGCGACGAGGGCATTGAGCGTCGCGGTCATGCCGCCGCCGAGGCCTTCGAGATCGTAACCACCTTCGAGCACGGCGACGATACGACCGTTCGCGAGTTGCTCGGCCGAGCGCCGCAACCGCGCCGCCATCGCGGCGAACCCGGCGTGCGTGACCCGCATGCCGGCGAGTGGATCGTGCTCGAACGCGTCGAAGCCGGCCGAGATCAAGATCAGGTCCGGCACGAAGCTCGCGAGTTTCGGCGCGAACACGTGATCGAACACCGCGGCGTAGTCGCTGTCGCGCGAGCCGGCCGGCAAGCCGACATTGAGCGTGGCGCCGAGGGCGTTCGGGCCGCCGATCTCCGTCGGTGCACCGGTGCCCGGGTAGTACGGGAACTGATGCACCGACATGTACAGGACGCTCGGATCGTCCCAGAAGATGTCCTGCGTGCCGTTGCCGTGGTGGACATCCCAATCGACGATCGCGACCCGTGCCGCGCCCGCCGCGCGCGCCGCCGCCGCCGCCGCCGCGACGTTGTTGAGTAGGCAGAAGCCCATCGCGGAGTCGCGCGTCGCGTGATGACCGGGGGGCCGCACCACCGCGATGCCACTCGACAGCTCGCCCGAGAGCACCCGGGTCGCGAGCTCGCAGGCCGAACCCGCGGCCGCACGCGCCGCGGTCCAGGTCTGCGGCGAGAAGTACGTATCTGGATCGAGCCAACCGGTCTTGCCCGGCACCAGGCGCTCGAGCTCGGAGAGATAGTCACCGGCGTGAATGCGCGCGAGCTCCTCGTCGGAGGCGGCGCGCGTCGCGACCTGCGTGCCGCGTGATTTGATCCCGGCGGCGAGCAGCGCATCGCGCACCGCTTCGACGCGCGCGGGCCGCTCGGGATGCCCCGAAGGCGCGCGATGCTGGACGAAGATCTCGTCGAGAACGAAGCCGAGCATTAGTCGCGTTCAGATCCCACGGGTCGCGCGAGCAACTTCTCGACCGCCTCGCGCATCGGCATGTCGAGATGAATCGCGGCGTGCATCACCGCCATGATCGGAGCTTCGACACCGAGCTTGGTCGCGAGCTCGTGCGCGACCTTCGCGGTCTTGACGCCTTCGGCGACCTGCGTCATCTCGGCGAGCACGTCGACCATCTTCTTGCCGCGCCCGAGCGCGAGCCCGACGCGACGGTTGCGCGAGGCATCGCCCGAACACGTCAGCACGAGGTCGCCCATGCCGGAGAGCCCGGCGAAGGTCTGCGGATGGGCACCGAGCGCGACGCCGATCCGCGTGATCTCCGCGAGCCCGCGGGTCATCAGCGCGACGCGGGTGTTCGAGCCAAAGCCCATGCCATCGCACACCCCGGCGCCGATCGCGACCACGTTCTTGAGCGCACCGCCGACGAGCACGCCGATGACATCGTCGGTGCGATAGATCCGGAAGTGCAGCGAGGTCAGCGCCTCTTGCGCGAGCCGCAGCGTCGCTTGATCGCGGCCGGCGAGCACGATCGCGGCGGGTGTGCCGGCGGCGATCTCGTTCGCGAACGTAGGCCCCGAGAGGTACGTCGCGCGGGCACAGAGCCGCTCGGGCAGGATCTCCGCGTAGACCCGATCGATCGTCGCGAGCGAGCCTTCATCG
Organism: Kofleriaceae bacterium; assembly: GCA_043780895.1. Taxonomy (GTDB): domain Bacteria; phylum Myxococcota_A; class Polyangia; order Haliangiales; family Haliangiaceae; genus JABFXX01. The sequence continues at coordinate 8,391 of JAYWCI010000212.1, forward strand.
AGCCCCTTTGATGCGTTGATGACGATCGCATCGGGATCCATCGCGGCGAGGGCCTGGCCGAACACCTGGCGAATGCCGTGCGACGGCGTGACGCCGACAACGAACTGCTTGCCGCGCACGGCGGTCGCCAGGTCACTCGTGACCGCGACCGAATCGGGCAGCGTATGGCCCGGCAGGTAGCTCTCGTTCGCGCGCGTGCGCTGATAGGCCTCGGCGGTGTCGCCGTTGCGACACCACAGGCTCACGCGATGGCCCGCGCGGCCAAACAGCATGGCCAGACACGAGCCGTAACTACCTGCGCCGATGACCGCGATGTCGCTCATCTACGGGGACAAACGCTATCATATGGCTACCCGGCTGAGGGGCTCGCGCCGAGCGCAAGCGTGTACAAAACCACCCGATTTCGGCCCGCTCGCTTCGCGGCGTAGAGCGCGGTATCGGCGGACCGGACGAGCGCCTCGGCATCGTTGCCATCCTCGGGGAACGTCGCGACGCCGAACGACACGGTGATCGGGACGGCGCCAGGCACCGCATCGGTGAGATCGTGTCCGACGATCCGCTCGCGCACGCGATCGGCGACCTTGGCCGCCGTGAACTTCGCGGTATCCGCGAGGATGACCGCGAACTCCTCGCCGCCGTAGCGGGCGACCACATCGTTCGCGCGCCGGGTATCGGCGAGCACGCGCGCGAGCTGGCGCAGCACCTCGTCGCCGGCCGGATGGCCGTGGGTATCGTTGAAGTGCTTGAAGTTGTCGACATCGAGCATGAGCAGCGACAGCGGCAGACCACTGCGCTGGCTGCGCTCGACCTCGAGCGAGAGCCGCTCGTGGAGGTGGCGGTGGTTGTAGAGGCCGGTGAGGCCGTCGGTGACCGCAAGCTGCGCGAGCCGGGTGTTCGCCTCGGCGAGCTCGTACGTGCGCTCGTGGATCTTCGCCTCGAGCTCGCGGTTCATCTCGAGCAGCGCCTGGTTCTTCGCGGACAACGACGCGATCAGCTGCTCGTTCTCGTGCTTGAGCCGGTACTGGCGCAGGAGGTTCTCGACGCCGAGGAGGAGCTGCGTCTCGTCCCACGGCTTGGAGATGTACTGGTTGAGGTGCGCGCGATTGATCGCGTCGACGACGGCATCGAGCCCGGCCTGACCGGTCAACAGGATCTTCGTGGTCGCCGGCAACCGGCGATCGACGATCTCGAGCAGCTCGACGCCCTTCATCCCCGGCATGATCTGATCGGCGATCACGAGCGCGATCGCTTCGCCTTCGCGCGAGAGCTCGTCGAACAGCGCGACCGCTTCGTCCCCCGAGCGCGCGGTCAGGATCTGGCATTCGTGACCGAACCGGGTGCCGAGCTGCGCACGCAGGACCCGGAGCACGCCTTCTTCGTCGTCGACACAGACGATGATCTCCTTGCTGCTCATGCGGTCACCGGCAAGCGAACTTCGAACACGGTCCGGCCGACGTCCGAGACGCAGGTCATCTCACCACCGTGCTTCGCCACGATCTGGCGCGCGATGCCAAGGCCAAGGCCGGTGCCTTCACCTTTGGGCTTGGTCGTGAAAAAGGGCTCGAAGATCCGCGGCAGCGCATCGGCCGGCACACCCGGACCGTCGTCGATCACGCGCACGATCGCCCACGCATCGATCACGTCGGTTTCGATCGCGATCGTGCCTTTGCCGGCAAGGGCTTGCTGTGCGTTCGAGATGAGGTTCGTCCACACCTGGTTGAGCTCGTCGACAAACACCGGCACCCTGGGCACGGTGCCGTAGCGCCGTTCGACGACGATATCACGCAGCGCGTGGTGAAGAAGCGTGAGGGTTGTTTCGAGTCCCTCGTGCAGATCTGCTTCGGTGCGTGTCGCCTGCTGATCGAGGTGGGAGTAGCTCTTGAGCGCGCCGACGATGCGCTGGATCTGGATCACTGCGTGGCGGACGGTCGACGAGGTCCGCTGCAGATAGACCTGATCGGTGAGCGCAGCCACGACGCGCGGAGCGACGTGCTTGTCCTCGCCAAGCGCGGCGAGGAACGGCACCGCATCCTCGGCCGAAGCGCCGAGATCCGCGAGCCCCGCGGCGAGCTCGGCCGGCTTGGCGAGGCCACCGGCGGCGAGTAACGGCTCGAGCCCGCGCGCGGTCTTCCGGGCGGTCAGTCCGGTGGTCAGCGGGCGCTCCGCGAAGCCGGGCGCGACGGCATCGATGTAGGTCTGGAGCGCCGGATGCCCGGCGAGCTCGACGCCGTGGCGCGCGGCGATCACGAGCTGGCTCGACAACGAATCGATCGAGCCCCGGATCGCGGCGGTCGGCGAGTTGATCTCGTGGGCCACACCGGCGACCAGCAGGCCGAGGCCGGCCATGCGCTCCGACAGCACGAGCTGGGCCTGGGTCTCGCGCAGATCGGCGAGCGCGCGGCCGAGCTCGCTGTTGATCGCGGTGAGCTCGGCGGTGCGCAGCTTGACCTTGCGATCGAGCTCCTCGCTCGCGCCGCGGACCTCGTGATAGAGCTGGGCGTTTTCGACGGCCGCGCCCGCTTGATCGGCGAACGTGGTGAGGAGGTTGAGATCTGCATCGGAGAACTCGCGTGCGGCCTCCGCGCGGGCGACCGCGATCACGCCGACGACGCGGTTCTTGCGATCGAGCGGCAGCGCGACGAGTGGCCCGCCCGCCCCTGCGAGCTTCGCGGCCTCGCCGTAGCGCGGATCCGAGGCCGCCTTGACCATGCGCAGCGGCTTGCGATCGGCGCGCACGAGCTCGACCAGCGGGCGCAGATGCTCGGCCGCCGCGAGCGCTTCATCGGTCGCGAGGGCGCTCGTGACATCACTACGCCGCGCCCGCGCCGCCGATGCGCGCAGCTCGCCGTCCTCGGTCAACCACAGGGCGGCGAGCTGGACATCGAACGTGCGCGCGACCGCGTCGACGATCTTGCGCGACACCTGATCGAGATCGATCACCGAGGACACCGCGCGACCGGCATCGTGGAGCGCGACGATCTCGCGCATGCGAGCCGCGAGCCGCCCCTGGTTGTCCTTGAGGGTCGAGGTCATCTGATTGAAGGCGGCGGCGAGATCGGTCAATTCATCGGCGCCGAGCACCTCGATCCGGTGATCGAGATCGCCGCGCGAGACTGCCGTCGCACCGCGCTGGAGCTCCGCGATCGGCTTGCCGAGCCGGCGCGACCAGAACAGCGCGACGATCACCGCGAACGCGACGGCCGCCGTGCCACCGATCGCGAGCGACCGGATCGCGAGCCGGCGCGTCGCCGCGAGCGGCGCGCGATCGACCGCGACCGCGACGATGCCGATCGGCTTGTCGTTTTGATCGAGGAGGCCGGTCGACGACAGCGAGTAGTGGCCGCTCGACACGTCCACCGTGCGGTTGATCCGCAAGCCGCGCAGCACGGTCTCGCGATCGCGCTGCGATAGTGTGACCGGCTTGCCGCGGCTACCGAGTGCCGCGCGGAACGTGACCGCTAGCCGACCATCCGTGCCACCGATCAAGACATCGGCCGAGAGCGCTCCTTTGATGCTGTCGGCGAAGTCGCCATCGAGGGGCATCGACAGCACGACCTGGCCGCGAAGGGCGAGCCCACCATCGACGATCGGCGAGACCGCGCGGACCACGACCGTGCCGTTGATCGCGACGAGTGAAACCCCGCGCCGCCACGGATCGGTCGCGATGCCATCGTTCGGCGTGACGACGAGCTCGCGAAAACGCCCCGACGCGAGGCACTCGGGATGGCCGGCATCGGCGGCCTGTTTCGGATCGCAGGTCAACGAGCCGACGACCATCCGGTCGAACCGGATCTCGCCTCTCTCGTCGAGGATCTGCAACCGCGCGGAGGGCACGTGCGAGACCTGGCGCGACAGCCACGCATCGAGATCGCCGCCGGTGCGCAGGGCGACGACGAGGTCGCTCCCCTCGGAGAGCTGGACCGCTTCATCGCCGAACCGCTCGACCGAGCGGAGCACGAGGTTGAGTCCGACTGTGAGCTGCCGATCGGCATCCTCGCGCAGGCCCTCTTCGAGGTTGTTGAAGATCACGCCGGTCGCGATCGCCGCGACGATCGTCACCGGCACGAGCGCAGCGAGCACCATCGCGACGACGAGCTTGGTGCGGAGACGAACGCCGCGGCTGCGCTCGGGATCCACGGGGACCAGGCGCGGCAGCCGGAATAACCCGCTCGATAACCGCTGCACCGAGCCGGTGCTGCGATCCGTCCGTCGCTCGCCGGGCTCGCCGGTGGTCTCGTCACTCATCGCGAGAGCTCCGCGCGCCGGATCTGCGCGAAGATCGGATGACCGGTCGGCGAGATCACGACGTGCTCGAGCTCGGCGCGACCTGCGACCACGAGCTCGGAATGGGTGAGAGGGACCCACGGCGCATCGGACGCGATCCGGTCCTGGACGTCGGCGTACAGCATGCTGCGCTCGCGCTCGTCGCTCGTCGCTTGCGCCGCGAGCAGCAGCTTGTCGACGGCGGGCTCGCGATAGAACGCGACGTTCTGGACGCCACCGGGGACCGTGCTCTCGCTCGAGAACAGGACGTAGAGAAAGTTATCCGGATCACCGGTGTCGCCGACCCACCCGAACACCGCCATGTCGTGATCGCCGCGGGAGAGTGCCGCGCGATGGACCGGATACGGCGCGAGCGCGAGCTCGGTGTGGAGCCCGACCTGCTCGAGCGCACCTTGCAGGAACCGCGCGACGCGCTCGGGCGACGGCAGGTACGGCCGCGGCGTCGTCATCGAGTACAGCTTGTAGATCTTGGTCGGATCGAACCGATGATCGGCCGCAGCCTCGGCGAGCAGCTTCCTCGCCATCACCGGATCGTAGTTGTACCGCTTCGCGGGCGCGTGATAGCCCCACTGCTGTGGGGGCAGCGGGCCATCGGCTGCGGTCGCGTGGCCGGAGTATGCGAGCTGGACGATCGGCTCCTTGTTGATCGCGAAGTTCACGGCGCGGCGGACGCGGACGTCGTCGAACGGCGGATGCTGGGTGTTGAACGCGAGGTAGCTGACGTCGTTCGCGATCGCGCGATACAGCACGAGATCGGGGTGGAGCTCGACGAACGGCGTCTCGTCGGGAAGGATCGAGGTCGCGAGGTCGACCGATCCAGACTCGAGCTCGATCAACCGCTGGCGCGCGTCGACGACGACCTGGAACACGATCCGATCGAGTGCCGGTGCGGTGCCCCAGTACGCTTCGAACCGCTTGACGATCACTTGCTCGCCCGGTGCCCAGGTCTCGAACCGAAACGGTCCGGTGCCGATCGGATGATCCTCGAAGCCATCGCCGTAGCGGGCGACCGCGGTGGGCGACACGATCGGGTACTTCGCGAGCTCGCCGAGCAGGGGCGAGTACGGCCGCTTGACCATGATCTTGACGGTGTGCGGATCCGCGGCGACGACCGAGTCGACATCCTTGAGCAGCGAGCGCCAGTAGCCAGCGACGTTCGCGCCGACGAAGCTCGGATGTTTCGGATCGAGCAGGCGCTCGATCGAGAACACGACCGCGCTCGCATCGAACGGCGAGCCATCGTGAAACGCGACGTGATCGCGCAGGTGGAACGTCCACGTGCGCCCGTCTCCCGAGACATCCCAGCTCTCGGCGAGCTGGGGCTCGATATCGGTCGTGCCCGGACGCCAGCCGACGAGGCCCTCGTAGATCAGCTCGCCGACCTGGACCGATTCGCTATCGACGACGAGGATCGGATCGAGCGAGATCACGTCGGCCGCTTCGGCGACGACGAGCACGCCCGGATCGCGCTTGCGATGAAGCTCGCGACTCGCGTCGCAGCCGCAGACGATCATCGCCATGCCGACGGCCATGGCGGAGGTCCTCATCCGGGGAACCATACCATCGCTCGCGCTCGGTCGATTGACTCTCGCTCACCCGTGCACTAGCGTCCGACCATGAGACTTGGCCTTGTCCTCGGTTTGCTCGGTAGCGTCGTAGCGGGATGTGGCGAGCCCGGTCCCGCCGGCCACCTCGCGGCCGGCACCACGGCGCAGCTGCTCGCGATGGCGCAGCCCTCGCTCAACATGGAGTCGGACTACGAGCTCGCCGCGCGCGCGCTCCCCGGTGCGCTCAAGACGATCGAAGGCTTCTATGTTGCCGACGAGAACGTCATCCTTCGCGGCATCCTCACCGAGGGCTATTGCCAGTACGCGACCGCGTTCGTCGAAGACGAATGGGAAGTCGCGAAGTTCGCGAAGAAGATCGAAGACATCGATTATCACAATCAACGCGCGAGCAAGATGTTCGCGCGCTGCATGAACTACGCGTTCATGGACCTCCCGGGCGGCACGGAGAAGGATCTGTTCGGCGCGCCCGACGCTGTCGCCAAGCGGATCGGCAGCATGGGCCTGGACCAGCGCACGGCCTTCATGTGGGCCGTGATCGGCATGGGCGGGATGATCAATCACAACCTCACGCGGGTCGAGATGCTCTCGCTGCTGCCGACCGTGCGCGCCGGCCTCGACCGGGTCGTCGCGATCGACAAGGCGCAGCGCGGCGAGATCGATGGCACCAAGAAGGTGCCGTGCGATGCGACGTGCACGACCCACCTGGCGCTGCCGCACCTCGCGCTCGGCCTGGTCTACAGCGGTGCCTCCACGCAATTCGGTGGCGACCCCAAGAGGGCCGCGGACGAGTTCCAGATCGCGCTCCGCATCACGGCGGATAAGGATCACCCGGACGGTAAGATGCTCCTCGCTCGGACCCTGTGGGCGTATCGCGTCGGCCTGCAGACCAACGACCGGAAGTTGTTCCATGATCAGCTGGTCAAGGTCCTCGAGACCGACCCCGCGATCTGGCCGGAGCAGCGCCTCGCCAACGAGGTCGCGCAGCGCCGTGCCCGGCGCTACCTGAGCCACGAAAAAGATCTGTTTCAGTAGTGAATACCACTCTGCTTACCGCCGTCTACCGAGCCCTCAAGGAGCGTCCATGAACCGTCTGCAACTCCTCACCGTTACTGCTCTCGCCGCGATTGCCGGCGTTCGCACCGCACACGCCGACAACGTCGAACTTCGCATCGCCACGCTCGCGCCCTCGGGCAGCCCGTGGATGGAGACGCTCGACAAGGCGAACGCCGAGGTCAAGGAGAAGACCGGTGGTCGCGTCGGCATCAAGTACTTCGAAGGTGGCCAGCAGGGCGACGAGAAGGACTTCGTTCGCAAGATCAAGCTGGGTCAGCTCGACGGTGCCGCGGTGACCTCGATCGGGCTCGCGATGATCGACGAGTCGATCCGCGTGCTCGAGCTGCCGATGATGTTCGACACGGCCGAAGAGGTCGACTACGTCGCCGACAAGATGTGGCCGTACTTCCAGAAGAAGTTCGAGAAGAAGGGCTTCCGCCTCCAGGACCGCGGCGAAGTCGGCTGGATCTACTTCCTGTCGACCTCGAAGGTCGAATCGATCAACGATCTCAAGGGTCAGAAGCTGTGGATGTGGGGCGATGACCAGCTGGTCGGCGCCATGTTCAAGAAGCTCGCGCTCAACGGCGTGCCGCTCGGCGTGCCCGAGGTCGATGCCGCGCTGACGTCCGGCAAGATCAACGCGTGCTACGGCTCGCCCGTCGCTGCGGTCGCGTTGCAGTGGTACTCGAAGGTCAAGTACATGACCTCGATGCCGATGAGCTTCGCGATCGGCGCGACCGTCGTGTCGCTCGACTCGCTCAAGAAGATCACGCCCGAAGATCAGAAGACGGTCGAGGACGTCTCGAAGACCTGGTCGAAGAAGCTCCGCAAGGTCATTCGCAAGGCGAACAACGATGCGACGTCGACCATGACGCGCAAGGGCGTGACCGTCGTCCAGACCCCGGTCGCGATGGTCGACGAGTTCACGAAGCAGTCGAAGGAATCGTGGACCGAGCTGGCTGGCAAGATCTACTCGAAGGACGAGCTCGACATGGTCATCAAGTACCGCGACGAGTACCGCGCGAAGCACAAGAAGTAGGGTTACGATTGCGCTCGTGAGCGACGACGCCGCAGGGCCAATTCCAACTGCAACGGTGGTCGCCGACGCCGGCGAGAGCCACCTGACGATCGATCCGGACCCGACGCGGTTCCCGCACGACTCGCAGCTGTCTTCGAGAGTTCGCAAGATCGACCACGTCGCAGGAAGTATCGAACAAGGGTTCGTGTTCTTCCTGCTCGCGCTCGTGGTGATCGTCGCGTCGCTCGCGGCGATCCACGATAAGGTCACGACCGACCACCTCGGTCGCTGGTGGCACACGATCGTGCGTGGTGGGACGTTCGCGATCGCGATGTTCGCGGCCGCGTACACCACGCAGGAAGAGCGCCACCTCGCGATGGATCTGGTGTCACGCAAGCTCTCGGGCAAGGGCCGGTTGATCCTCGGGCTCGCGCTCAAGATCCTCACGCTCGTCGTGTGCTGGTACCTCTACAAGGCAGGTCGCGCCCAGCTCGAGTTCTGCACCCCGGTGTGGTTCGGCCCGAATGGCCTCCAGGTCATCGAGTTCCAGGCGTGCTCGGCGCTCGTCGGCGCTGGCGAGACCCTGTCGGTGTTCAGCTTCCACATCAACGACGTCGACGTGGTCTCCACGATCTTCATCGCCGCCACGTTGATCGGCTTCCACACGATCCTGCACTTCATCATCGACGTGGACTATCTGGTCCGCGGCGTGACGCCACCCGAGCGGATGAGGGCCCACTAACATGACGGCCACCAAACGCAGCCCGATCGGCTGGGCGATCCTCGGCATCCTCGTGCTCGTGTGCGCGGTGTTCGTGAGCGTGCCGGTCGCGATCCTCCTGCTCGCATTCGTGAGTGGCGCACCGTTGTTCACGATCATGCTCGGCGCCACGATCCTCGGCGCCTACAGCGGCATCGTCCACATCGGCACGAGCTCGATGCCGTTCTGGAACGAGTTCAACGGCAACATCGAAAAGATCGAAAACGTCGGTCTCGGCGATCAGGTCGAGACCATGTCGACCATCCCGCTGTTCATCTATGCGGGCTATCTCCTCGCCGAGTCCGGCACGGCCGAGCGCCTCGTCCGGTTCGCGAACGCGCTCCTCGGTTGGGTCCCGGGTGGCCTCGCGATCGTCACGATCGGCACCTGCGCGCTGTTCACGGTGTTCACCGGCGCCTCGGGCGTCACGATCATCGCGCTCGGCGGCGTGCTGATGCCGGCGCTCGTGCGCAATGGTTATCCCGAGCGGTTCTCGATGGGGCTGATCGCGGGCACCGGCTCGGTGGGCCTCTTGTTCCCGCCTGCCCTGCCGCTGTTCATCTACGGCACGGTCTACGGCCTCGCCGCCTCCAAGCCGATGCAGGCGGTGTGGGACACGCGCCGCTTCCTGTTCGCCGGCATCGTGCCCGGGCTCGTGCTCGTCGGCATGCTCTCGGCGGTCGCGATCACGGTCGCGATCCGCAAGAAGCTGCCGCGCCAGAAGTTCAACTTCAAGGAGCTCGGCACGAGCTTCGCGCTCGCGCTGCCCGAGCTGTTCGTCCCGTTCGGCGTGATCCTCGGCCTCGTCGTCGTCGGCTTCGGCTTGCCGGAGATCGCGGCGCTCACGGTCTCGTACGTCGTCCTCCTCGAGGTCGGCATCTCGCGGATCATCCCGGGCTGGGGCAAGCCGCTCGATCCGAAGGTGCTGTGGACCACGAGTCGCGAAGCTGTCGCGATGATCGGCGCGATCTTCATCATCATCTTCGCGTCGACCGCCCTCACCGACTTCATGGTCAACGCGGAGGTGCCGGCGAAGATCGTCGCGTGGACGCAGGATCACGTGCACTCGAAGATCGTGTTCCTGCTCGCGATCAACGTGATCCTGCTGCTCGTCGGCACGGTCATGGACATCTTCTCGGCGATCGTCGTCGTGTTGCCGCTGCTCGCGCCGATCGCGGAGAAGTACGGCGTCGATCCGTATCACCTCGGCGTGATCTTCTTGTTGAACCTCGAGGTCGGCTACCTCCACCCGCCCGTCGGCCTCAACCTGTTCATCACGAGCGTGAAGTTCCAGCGCCCGATCACCGAGGTGATGTGGGCGACGATTCCGTTCCTCATCACGATGTTGCTCGCGCTACTCACGATCACGTACGTGCCGGCGCTCACCGCCATCTCGACGAACCTCTCGCCATACGATCCGACCCGCAGCGGCCGGATCGCGGACCTCACCAGCATGGTCCACTCGACGGCCGAGGAGCTCTCCGCGGTCAAGGAGATCACGCTCGTCGATGCCAGCGGCGCGGTCTTGCCCGGCCCCGATGGCAAGCCGGTCGTGAAGAAGCTCGACGACTGCAACAAGCTCGACGGCACCGCAAAGGATGGCTGCCAGCGCCCGTTCTTCGCGATCAAGGAGTGCAAAGGCAAGCCGACCGAGAAGGACTGCACGAGCAAGACGATCGCGGCCTACGTCGTCAACAACCAGGGCGACGACGCTAAGACCCAGTTCATCGTCGTGACCGAGATCCCGCTCGCGTCGGGCGATACGATCATCAAGGACAAGTCCGGTAAGCAGGTCGTGATGAAGGTCTCGGAGTGCGAGAAGGCCAAGAGCGAGAGCGACTGTCGCGAGCTGTTCGTGAACGCCTCGAACTGCAAGATCAGCCCGCCCGAGGACGGCGCGGATCACTGCATCAAGGACAAAACCACCAGCTGGGTGGACTCGAACTACAGCACCGAGTAACGCTCCCCTCGTGTTCGCGCTGCTCCGAACGATCCGACCCCACCAGTGGGTCAAGAACGTGTTCGTCGCGGCGCCACTGGTATTCTCGCACCACCTGCTCGATCGAGCCTACCTGGTGCGCGAGGCGATCGCGGTCCTGGCGTTCTGCCTGCTCGCAGGCGCGGTCTACGCATTCAACGACGTGCGCGACGTCGAAGCGGATCGCCTCCACCCCACCAAGTGCCGGCGGCCGATCGCCTCGGGGGCGCTGGCGGAACGTACCGCGCTGATCGCCGCGGGCGTGCTCGCGATCGTCGCGCTCACCGGCTGCGTGGTCCTCTCGCCCATGCTCGCGGTGTGGGCAGGCCTCTACCTCGCGCAGAACCTCGCGTACAGCGTGAAGCTCAAGCACGTCGCGTTTCTCGACGTCGGCCTGATCGCGAGTGGCTTCTTGCTCCGCGTCCTCGCGGGCGCCGCCGCGATCGACGTGCCGGCCTCGGGCTGGTTGCTCGCATGTACTGGCCTCCTCGCCCTGTTCCTCGGGCTCGGCAAGCGCGCGCACGAGCTGGCATGGGCGGACCGCTCGGGCAAGGGCACGACCGCGACTCGCGCCGCCCTCGCCGGCTATCGGATGCGGACCGTGCAGATCGCGATGATGGTGCTCGCCGTCGCGACGACCGGTGCGTACGCGGCGTACACGCTCGACGCACACACGGTCGAAATGTTTCACACCGAGCGCCTCGTGCTGAGCACGCCGTTCGTCGCCCTTGGCATCCTCCGGTTCATCTGGCTCGCCCTGTGGCGGCCCACGGACGAGTCTCCGACGGAGGCGATGCTCAGGGATCCGTGGTTCTTGCTCGATCTGGCCGCCGCCACGGCAACGGTCCTGTACATCATTTACGGTTAGGCGCTAAAACATCGGTAGGTGACTACCGACGAGCCCGCGATCTCGCGCCGCAAGGCCGACCACCTCGATGTGGCAGCGTCGGGTCGCGCCGAAGCGGTGCGGTCGACGCTGCTCGAGCATGTCCATCTCGTCCACCAAGCGCTGCCCGAGCTCGCGGTCGCCGATATCGAGCTCGCGACCACGCTGGTGGGTCAGCGGCTCGCCGCGCCGCTCGTCATCACCGGCATGACCGGGGGTACCGCCGAGGCCGCGCAGATCAATCGCGATCTCGCGCGCGCCGCGTCAGCGCGCGGCATCGCGCTCGGGCTCGGCTCGCAGCGACCGATGGCCGAGCACCCGGAGCTGATCTCGACATACCAGGTCCGAGCGGTCGCGCCCGACGTGATCTTGTTCGGCAATGTCGGCGCAGTGCAGGCCAAGGCGATGGGCGCGGCTGCGGTGATCGAGCTCGCCAAGCGGATCGAAGCGAACGCGATTTGCATCCACCTCAACACCGGCCAGGAGCTGATCCAGGAGCACGGCGATCGCGACTTTGGCGGCCTGGTCGCGACGATCCGCTCGCTGGTCAGCGCATCTCCCATCCCGGTGATCGTCAAGGAGACCGGCTGCGGCCTGTCCTCGCAAGCGGCACGCGCGCTCCTGGGTGCGGGCGTGACGACGGTCGACGTCGCAGGTGCCGGTGGCACGAGCTGGGTGGCGGTCGAGGCGGTCCGCGCGGCGGACGGTAGCGCCGCGGCGGCGCTCGGCACCGAGCTGTGGGATTGGGGCCTTCCGACGGCGGTCTCGGTCGTCGCGTGCGCACGCGCCGGGCTCGCCACGATCGCCTCGGGCGGCCTCCGCACCGGGTACGACGTCGCGCGCGCGATCGCGCTCGGCGCCACGGCCGGCGGCATGGCGGTGCCGATGCTCCGCGCACAACGCGCCGGCGGCGAAGCGGCCGTCCTCGAAGCGATCGATCGCGTGATCGAAGCTGTCCGTGCGGTGTGCTTGCTGACCGGCAGCCGCACGCCGAAAGATCTGCAGCGTGCGCCTCGTCATCTCGGCAGTGCGCTCGCGACGTTCCTCGCAGACCTCGAGCTCGCGGAGACAAGATGAGTTTTCACGGTCTCGGCAAGATCATCCTGCTCGGCGAACACGCGGTGGTCTACGGCTACCCCGCGCTCGCGGCGGCGCTCGATCGCGGCGTCCGCGTCGCGGCGGTCCCCACACCGGCGGGCGGCGCGTTGCGTGTCGACATTCCTTCGTGGAATCTGCGGATCACCGCCGACGACGATCATCCGCTCGCGGTTGCGCTCTGTGCGATCGCGGACAAGCTCGACATCGGCCGTCCTCCGCTCACGCTCGTCGGCGAGGCGCAGATTCCGGCGGGCGCAGGGCTCGGCGCCTCGGCCGCGTTCGCCGTCGCGATCTCGCGCGCCCTGATCGATTTTCGCGATCGCAAGATCACCGCCGCAGGGGGTGCCACGATGCCGGCGACGCTCGGCGAAGTGACCTCCGCGGCGAATGCGAGCGAAGCGCTGATCCACGGCAAGGCCTCGGGCGTCGATGTCGCGCTCGCTTCGAACGGTGGTATCGGCGTGTTTCGCAAGGCGAGTGGCCTGCGCCCGATCAAGGCCGAGCTCCGCGTGCTGATCGGGCCTTCGGGTGCGAGCCGCTCGACGTCGACGATGGTCGAGCGCGTGACCCGCGCCTGTTCGAACAACGCCGATGACCCGCGGCTCGCCGAGCTCGGGTCGCTGACCGATCACGGCACGAACGCACTGCTCGGCGGTGATCACGTCGGCCTGGGCACGTCGATGGACCGCGCGCATGCCCTGCTCGCCGAGCTCGGGGTCTCGACGTCGCTGCTAGACGGCTTGTGCGAAGCCGCCCGCCGTGCCGGTGCGTACGGCGCCAAGCTCACGGGCGCCGGCGGCGGTGGTGCGATCATCGCGATCGCGCCGCGCGACAAGGAGAGTGACGTCCTCGCCGCGTGGCGTGCGGCGAAGGTCGATGGCTTCGTTGCGAAAGTCGGTGGCTGATGTCCGAACGGTTCCTGGTTGGTTATGCGATCGATCTCGCGAAGCTCCGGGCGATGCTCGGCACGCCGAAGCTGTCGCCGAAAGTGATTCGCGCGAAGGCGACGAAGGCGAACGTCGGCGACATCGACATGACGCTCGGCGATGGCGACCGGAAGCAGGGCAAACCGCTCGTCGACGCCGCCCTCATCCAGCTCGCGACGAACAAGCTCGTCAAGGACGATGTCTATGACCTCGTGCGCGCGAGCCAGCTCGTCGTCGACGCCTACGGCAAAGCGCTCGGCGTCGCCGAGGTGCCGTACATCGAGAGCGATGCGTTCGGGCTGATGAATCCCGTGTTCAAGGCGCTGAAGCTGCCGACGCTCGCGAAGCTGTACGGTCGCTCGTCGCTCGCTTTTCCCTTCAAGAAGGCAGAGGACTCGGGCTGGCCGATCGCGATGGCGCTCGAGGGCGCAGCGCTCGCAGCCTGCTCGAAAGAGCTCGCAACACCGTGGAAGGCGAACGTCTCCGGACTGCCCGACAAGGTCTTCACTGCCAAGCCGCACGACGCATCGCCCGAAGCGATCGGCTATCAGAAGGCAGAGCTCGTGCCGATGCTCGCGCAGATGGCGAAGTGGACGGCGGCCGCAGCGAAGGCGAAGCTGGCGTTGGTCATGTACCTCGACGGCGATCAGTGACATCAGTGACGACAGCGACCGCGACCGCGTGCGCGAACATCGCGCTCGTCAAGTACTGGGGCAAGCGCCCCGGGCCCGGCAACCTGCCCGCCGAAGGCTCGCTGTCGCTCACGCTCGCCGCGCTCGTCACCGAGACCACGGTCACGTTTGATCCGGCGCTCGCGGCCGACGAGCTCGTGCTCGATGGCGAGCCCGCGAACGCTGTGCGCACGACTGAATTTCTCGATCTCGTGCGGGCGCTCGGCGGCTCGCAGGCGCGCGCGCGCGTCGTCACGCACAACAAGTTTCCCACCGCCTCGGGCCTGGCTTCCTCGGCGAGTGGCTTCGCCGCGCTCGCGGTCGCGGCGACCCGGGCCGCGGGCATCACGATCGATCCGCGCGCGCTCACGCGGCTCGCGCGCAAGGGCTCGGGCTCGGCCGCGCGCTCGATCTTCGGAGGGTTCGTGCGCATGCATGCGGGCGCTCGCGACGAGGACGCGTTCGCCGAGCCGATCACCTCGCCGCTGCTCGATCGCGTGCGCATGGTGATCGCGATCGTCGGCGGTGGCGCACCGAAATCGCACGGCTCGCGCGACGCGATGGATCACACCGCCGAGACCTCGCCGCTGTACGAGGCGTGGCTCGCGACCGTGCCGCCGGATCTCGCGACCGCCGAGGCCGCGCTCGCTGCGGGCGATCTCGAACAGCTCGGCACGGTCGCCGAAGCCAATGCGCTCGCGATGCACGCGACCACGATGGCGGCGCGGCCCGCGGTGATCTACTGGCAGCCGGCAACGCTCTCCCTGCTCTCTGCGGTCCGCACGCTGCGCGGCAACGGGCGTGCAGCCTGGGCGACGATCGATGGCGGACCGCACGTCAAGGTGCTGACCACCGTCGAGGATGCCGATCATGTCGCGCGTGCGCTCGCGGGCGTCGAAGGTGTGACCGCAACCACCGTGAGTACGCCGGGCAACGGCGCAGAGGTGATTTCATGAAGGCCACGGCACCTGGAAAGCTGATCCTCACCGGAGAATACGCCGTGCTCGATGGCGCGCCCGCGCTCGTCGTCGCGGTCAATCGCCGCGTCACCGCGAGCCGGCACACCGGCCCGCGCGGCTCGTCGCCGTTCCTCGTCGCCGTTGCCGAAGAGATCGCACGCAGCTACGGCGTCGACGCGCCCGAAGCGCGCGCCGCGATGGAGATCGTCGTCGATAGCTCGAGCTTCTTCCTTGGCAACACCAAGCTCGGCCTCGGCTCGTCGGCGGCGGTGACCGTTGCCGCGACCGCCCTCGCCCTCACGATCACGCGCGAGGTGCCGGTGATCGATCGTGAAGCCGTGCTCGCGATCGCATCGGCCGCCCACGGCACCGCGCAGAGCTCGCGGCCACGACCTTCGAGCGCGGACCTCACGGGTGTGCGGCAACAGCGCGCGATGTCGTACAGCGATCTTTCAGCGCAGGTGCTCGCCGCGACGACCGCGGGTGTTCACACCTCGGGTGGCCCACCGAGCGCGAAGATCCGCGGCTCCGGTGCGGATATCGCGGCCGCGGTCCACGGCGGCGTGATCATGTTCGAGAGCGGCAACGTCACGCGGCTCGGGTGGCCCGAGGGCCTCGTGTTGATCCCGTTCTTCACCGGCGCCGCCGCCGACACAGCGGAGCTCGTCATCCGCGTGGCTGCCGCGCGGGAGGCGAATCGCGCGGCCGTCGAAGCAGCCCTCGCGGCCATCGCGGCGGCATCGCGCGCCGCGTGTCAGGCCAGTGCGGTCCAGCAGCCCGAGATCGCCGCGAACGCGCTGCTGGCGGCACTCAAGCTCGCGGGAGCGGCGACCGACCGGCTCGCGACCGCGACCGAGCTGCCCCTCGTTCCAGCCTGTGTGAGCGCTGCTCGCCAGGCGATGGCGGTGCTGGGGGGCACGGCCAAGACGACGGGTGCGGGCGGCGGCGACATCGCGATCGCCGTGATTCCGGCCCCTCCTAACCCCGGCAAGCTCAAGGAACATGTAACGAATGCCGAGCGCTTGCTCATCGAAGCGGGGTGCCAGCCATTAGGACTCAGCGTCGACACGACCGGCGTGGACTTACAGCCCTCCGGGCAGTAAAAAGGGCTTCGTGACCTCCCGCCTCCCCGGGTTCTACCGACTCCCGATTGCGGAGCGCCGGAAGCGGCTTGCCGAGCTCGCGGGTGATAGGGACATCAACGTCTTCTCGTTCAAGGCGATCGACGCTGGCGGCCTGACGCTGGAGGCGGCCGACGGCATGATCGAGAACGTGATCGGTACGTATGCGCTGCCGTTCGCGGTCGCAATGAACTTCGTGATCGACGGCATCGAAGCGCTCGTGCCGATGGCGGTCGAAGAGCCTTCGATCGTGGCCGCGGCCTCGAACGCGGCCCGGATGGCGCGGCCCGCGGGCTTCTTCTCGACGATGTCGGCGCCGGTGATGACCGGCCAGATCCAGATCACCCATGTCGCCGATGTCGACGCGGCGATGACCGCGCTCGTCGATGCGACGCCCGCGCTGCTCGCCGATGCGCGCCGGCTCGTGCCGCGGCTCGCCGAACGCGGTGGCGGTCCGGTCGCGCTCGAGCCGCGGTTACTCGCGCGCTCCGGCCCCGATGGCGCGATGATCGTGGTCCATCTCCACGTCGATTGCCGCGACGCGATGGGCGCGAACCTCGTGAACACGCTGTGCGAGGCGCTCGCCGCGCAAGTCGCGCAGGTCGCATGTGGCCGCGCCGGGCTGCGCATCCTCACGAACCTCACCGATGGCCGCACCGTCACCTCCCGTGTCTTGATCCCCGACGACAACCTCGGAGACGAAGGCAATGGTGCCGAGATCAAAGAAGCGATCGCGGCCGCGTCGCGGTTCGCCGAGCTCGATCCGTATCGGGCGGCGACCCACAACAAAGGCATCATGAATGGCGTCGATGCCGTGCTGGTCGCGACCGGCCAGGACTGGCGCGCGGTCGAAGCCGGTGCGCACGCCTACGCGGCACGCAGCGGCGCGTATCGACCACTCGCGGTCTGGCGCTCGACGCCCGAAGGTCTCGCCGGCGAGCTCGTAATGCCGCTCGCGGTCGGCACGGTCGGTGGTGCGCTCCACAATCATCCCGCTGCGCGGCTCGCGCTCGAGCTCGCGGGCGTCAGCCACGCCGATCGGCTCGCAGCGCTCGCCGGCGCGGCCGGTCTCGCGACGAACCTCGCTGCGCTGCGTGCGCTCGCGACCGAAGGGATCCAGCGCGGTCACATGGCGCTGCATGCGCGTGGGGTCGCGCGCGCGGCGGGTGCGACCGGCGAGCTCGTGGAGCTCGTCGCGGCCGAGCTCGCGGCGTGTGGAGATGTGAAGCTCGAACGTGCGCGAGAAGTCCTCGCGCGCCTCGGGGAACGTAAGGAGTCCAGATGATCACGCGCCTCGGTGTTGTTCGTTCTCCCGCCCTCGCGGTCCCCCTCCCGGCCACGCTCGAGCTCGAGGCTTGCTATCGCTACTGCGAGGCGCTGGTCCACGCGCGCCATCACAACTATCCGGTCGGCTCGATGTTCGCGCGCTCGGAGCTGCGCAAGCACATCTTCGCGCTGTTCGCGTTCGCGCGCGTCGCCGATGATTTCGCCGACGAGCGCGCGTTCGAAGGCCGCCGCGCGCGCGAGCTAGACCGCTGGGAAGAGCAGCTGGTCGATGCATATCGCGGTCGCGCCGAGCACCCGGTCTTCGTCGCGCTCGCCGACACCGCCGATCGATTCGCGCTGCCCATCACCGAGTTCGTCGAGTTGCTCTCGGGCTTTCGCACCGACCTCGAGCGCCGGCGCTACGCGACGTTCGACGAGCTCCGCGCGTATACCAGGCAGTCGGCCGAGCCAGTCGGTCGCTTGCTGCTCTACATCGGTGGCTATCGCGCGCCGGAGCTTCACGCGTTCGCCGATGATCTGTCGAGCGCGATCGCGGTCGCACGGTTGATCCAGGACGTGCCCGCCGACTGGGCGCGCGGCCGTGTCTACCTCCCGGCCGAGGACCTCCGGCACTTCGGCGTGACCGAGGCCGATATCGCAACGCGCCGGGTCTCGCC
The DNA here is from genome assembly GCA_043780895.1 of Kofleriaceae bacterium. Lineage (GTDB taxonomy): Bacteria > Myxococcota_A > Polyangia > Haliangiales > Haliangiaceae > JABFXX01. Next base: position 26,656 of record JAYWCI010000212.1, read on the forward strand.
CGCAGTCGGCAACCTGGTGCGCTACGAAGTTGCTCGCACGCGTGCGTTGTTCGAGCGCGCGCGGCCGCTCGTCGATGTCGTCGGCGCCGACCTCGCGATGGAGCTCGCGCTCACGTGGCACGGCGGGATGCGCATCCTCGACAAGAGCGCAGCGATGGGCGAGCGCTTGTTCGCGCAACGCCCGCACTTGAACACCGCCGACAAGGCGATCGTTTTGGCGCGTGCACTCGCGTGGCGTGGCGAGACGCTCCCGCCGCGCACGCTACACCGCGCGCGGCGACTGGTTACGCGGCCGCGTTGATCTGATCGACCAGATCGAACTCGTGCGCCGAGACCTGCGCGATGTTCAAGCACAGCGGCACGCCGACAAATTGCAGCCCGACCTTGTAATCGTCGCCATCGTCCTCGAGCCACTTGCCGATCGCACGGAAGCGATAGCTCTGGTCGCCGACATTGATAACGAGCTCGACCTGCTCGCCCTGCGCGACGAACGGTGCGCCGCAACAGATCAGGCCACCGGGTCCGAGCTCGACGATCTCGACCCGGTCGTTGATTCGATCGCCGCGCAAGATGCCGACGAACGCGACCGGGATGCGCTTGTAGCGACGTCCGCTCTTGCCGCCATCACGGACGAGGTCGTGCTCGATCTCGGAGACCGTCTGGATTTCGTCCCAGTCGAGCCCACACCCGAGCTCGCACTTCCCCATGAGAGTGCGATATCGAAAGATTGTCTCGACCACCACGGGCCTCGAATTAGCAGGGGCCGTGCCACGTGCGAAGCCGTGGCAAAACCGGCTAATCGGCTGAAACTCGATGGTGACGGCGTACGCCGGATGCTGCACCTGCCGGGTGTGGCGTCACCAGGCTGCGGGAGCGTCGCCCTGTCGCCACACGTCTCGACACGGCGCGTAAGACCCGACCAGGACCAAGTAGTGGTACGCAGGGCCTCCGTGGATCTGTTCAGCCAGAGCGCTCGCAAACGCCATGTCGGCGAGCCTCTCGCCGAGCGGATGCGGCCGCGAACCATCGCCGAGCTCGTCGGCCAGGTTCACCTCCTCGCGCCCGGACGCATCCTGTCGAACCTCGCGCCCGGACGTACGATCCCTTCGCTCATCTTGTGGGGCCCACCCGGCAGCGGCAAGACCACGCTCGCGCGCTTGCTCGGCCACGCGCTCACGTCCGAGCTCGTGTCGCTCTCTGCCGTCGACGCAGGCGTCAAAGAAGTCCGCGAGGCCGTCGCCAAGGCGGCCGAGCGTCGCGATCAGTTCAGCGCCCGCACGCTCCTGTTCATCGACGAGATCCATCGGTTCTCGAAGACCCAACAAGATGCGCTGCTGCCGCATGTCGAGTCCGGCACGGTCACGCTGATCGGTGCGACGACCGAGAACCCGAGCTTCGGGGTGGTCGCCGCGCTGCTGTCGCGCTGTCGCGTGGTGCGGCTCGAAGCGCTGAGCGAGACCGAGCTCGCCGAGCTCGTGAGTCGTGCGGTCGGCGATCGCGAGCGCGGGCTCGGCACGATGGACGTCGCGATCGATGACGAGACCGTCGCGCAGGTCGTCGCCGCAGCCGCGGGCGATGCGCGCCGGTTGTACTCGGTGCTCGATGTCGCGGCGGATCTCGCGCGCCTCGCAGCTCCGGCTGGCACCGCGCACATCACCGTCGAGCACGTCGCCGAGGCCGCGCAAGGCAAGAGTCTGATGTACGACAAGGCGGGTGACGAGCACTACGGTGTGGTCTCGGCGTTCATCAAGAGCATGCGCGGTTCGGACCCCGATGCCGCGGTGTACTGGATGACGCGCATGCTCGAGGCGGGTGAAGACCCGCGCTTCGTCTTGCGCCGGATGGTGATCTTCGCGAGCGAAGATGTCGGCAATGCGGATCCGCAAGCCCTCGTCGTCGCGACCGCGGCGCTCGCGGCGTGCGAGCTCGTCGGCTTGCCCGAGGGCGTGTTGCCGCTCACCCAGGCCGTCACGTACCTCGCGCTCGCACCGAAATCGAATCGCGCGATCGTCACGTACACCGCCGCGCGTGCGCTCGTGCGCGAGCACGGTGCGCTCCCCGTGCCGCCGAAGCTACGCCCCGAGAACGTCGCGGGTCGCGCGCTCGGCCACGGCCAGGGCTACAAGTATCCGCACGACTTCGAGGGCAACTACGTCGCGGAGGACTATCTGCCGGAGAAGCTCGTCGGCACCAAGATCTACGAGCCTTCGGCCTCGGGCTACGAAGCCGAGCACCAGCGTCGGCTCGCCGACATCGCTGCACGCAAGAAGCAGTAAGCTCGAGGCGTGAGCTTGCGGTCGAGCCTACGTGGGCCGGAGGTCCGCAGCGATGTCGCGCCCCCGATCCAGGTGGTCGGCAGGTCGGCATCCTGACCGCGCTCGACCGAGCTCGACCGAATTTTCAATCGAGCGTGACTACGCGAGCCGGATCCAGCGAGCCTTGGCAGACTCGAGCTTGCCGCCGAAGGTCGGCGGAAAGTGGCGCGCGACATACGCGAACGCCTGCTGGATCAGCTCGCCGTCGATCTCCTTCGGCACTTCCATGTTCTGGTCGTGCGGATCGGGTTTGATCCCGAGCCGGACCACTTCGGTCAGCCGAAGCACGTGGAGGCGGTTGACGAACAACGCGTGGGCGAGGCCGAGGAACAGCTCTTCAATGACGGGGTCCATAGCGGCCATACGAGCCACCGTAGCTATCACATCTTGGTCACCGCAGGGAGCCCGGAGAAGCGTCCATCCGCCAGGATCTCGTAACCCTGTACGTCGGGGTTGCTAAGCACGACGTTGTCCTCGTGCCAGAGAGGAATAACCGGGAGATCACGGGCTACTAGCCGCTGGGCCTCGGCGTACAGGCCTCGGCGTTTTTCGCGGTCGGGCTCGGCCCGACCCGCGGCGGTGACCTGGTCGAGCTCGGGATTGCGGTAGTGCCAGCGGTTCTGGGCGTCGCGATCGGCGTCGCTCGGGATCCGCGAGGAGTGGAAGTACGCGAAGTAGAAATCGGGCTCGGTGATCGGCGTGGTCTGCATGGTCGCGAGCTGGTAGTTGCCCTGCTTGATGTCGGCGAAGAACGTCGCGAACTCGAACGGACGAACCTCGACGTCGATGCCGACCTCGGCGAGCTGCGCGGCGAGCACGTGGGCGATCGCCGTGCGAAATGCATCCGCGCTGGTCTTGTAGGTCAGCCGCATGCGCACGCCGTCAGGGCCGGCGGGATAGCCGGCGCGATCGAGCAACGCACGCGCGCGTGGCAGGTCGCGATCCCAGTGTGCGACGTCGGCGTTGTAGGCCCAGTGCGTCGGCGGCAAGAGGCCGGTCGCGAGCACGGCGCGATCGGCGAACCGGACGTGCACGATCGCGGGCCGATCGAGCGCGAGCGCGATCGCCTCGCGCACGCGCAGGTCGCGCAGGATCGGATCGTCGTTGTTGAGCAGCATGTAGGTGAGCAACAGGCTGTGCGCTGCTTCGACGTGCACGCGCTCGCGCTCGCCGACATCGTCGACGAGATCGGGGCGCACCGAGTTCTCGAGTAGATCCGCCGAGCCACCGACGAGCATCAGGATCCGCGCCGAGGCGTCGCTGACGAAGCGGAGCTCGAGATGCGCGAGCTTCGGTGCGTGCGCCGCGAACGGGCTCGCATCGAGGCTCGCGCGATACGGGGTGAGCTCGCGCAGGATGTACGGGCCGGCGCCGATCAAGGTCGGCGGGCGACACGCCTTCGCGGGCACGCCATGAAACGAGACGATCCCGAACTCGAGATCCGAGCGCAGCGTGCCGAGCGGGCGGACCAGGTGCATGCGCACGTGACGGGGATCGAGCGCCTCGACGCTCGACCAGCGATCGCGTTGGATCTGGCCGTAGAGGCTGCCGCACGCCAGATCCGCGACGGTCGTGAACGTGCGGGCGACGTCGTCGGCTGTCACCGGTGTGCCGTCGGAGAACCTGCGATCGGCGAGCGTGATCTCGACGGTCAGCGGATCGCTCAGCGTGATCTCCGAGGCCAGCTCGAGCTGGGGCTCGCCGGTCCCGGTCGAGACCGAGGTCAGTCCGACCGCGACGAGCTTCGACACCGTGGCGTCGTAGTTCGAGAGCGTGAACCGCGGATCGACCGTGGTCGCCTTGTCGGCCAGGACGACCACGAGCGTGTCGTTCGCGGTGCGCCTGCGCCGTGGATCGCATGCGCTGGTCGATAGCGCTACGATAGCGAGGGCCGTGATAACGTTCAGTCGTGGTGACATCGCGGTTTGCGGTGATGGCCGCGTGCGGCACGCTCGCGCTCGTCAGTATCGACACGCGCGCCGTGCAGTCGCAACCCAGGTCCGCAGCTGGATCGCCTGGTGAGGTCGAGCCGCCGGAGCCCGCGGTCGATAGCGACGAGGGAGCGACCGGCAGCGCCGCGGTGCTCGCGGCGCCCGCCGATCCCAAGGCGCGCGCGAGCTGGCTGACCGAGCGGCTGAACCAGGCGATCGCCGGGCATCCACCGATCGCGCGCGCGCGGATCGGTGTCGCGGTGTTCGATCTCGCGACCGGTGCGGAGTTGTTCGCGCACGACGCCGACCAGGGCTTGAACCTCGCCTCGAACACCAAGCTCCTGACCTCGACCGCCGCGCTCGCCTCGCTCGGCGGTGGGTTTCGCTGGCGCACGGCGGTGTACGCCGATGATCTCGACGACAAGACCGGCAAGGTCGCGGGAGACCTCTATCTGCGCGGGCGCGGCGATCCGGTGTTATCCGCCAATGACCTCGCGCAGCTCGCGGCGGATCTCGAAGCGCGCGGCGTGCGCTCGATCGAAGGCCAGCTCGTCGTCGATGCGACGTACTTCGACACCGTCACCGAGCCGCCTCACTACGCCGAGCAACCGAAAGAGCGCGCCGGGTTCCGTGCCCCGATCGCGGCCCTCGGCGTCGCGCGGAGTGCGATCACCGTCACCGTGATCGGGGAGCCTGGTGGTCCCGGCAAGGTCACGCTCGATCCGGATGCCGGCGACTACGTGCGCGTCACCAAGTCCGACGTCAAGACGATCACCGAGGGGCGGACCACGATCCGGATCGACGCGAAGCCGAAGCGGGATCACCTCGCGATCGAAGTGACCGGGCAGATCAAGGTCGCGAACGGCAGCTACGACACGCGCAAGCGGATCGACGATCCGGTGCGCTTCGCCGCGAAGGTGTTCGAGACCGCGCTCGCCGCACGCGGCATCAAGATCGGTAAGCGGATCAGCTTCGCCGCGGTGCCTGTCGCCGCGAAGTTGCTCGCGCGGCACGACAGCGCGGCGCTCTCGACCGTGCTGCGCGCGATGAACAAAGAGAGCGACAACTACATCGCCGAGAGCCTGCTCAAGACCCTCGGTGCCGAGTCGCGGACCACGCCGGGCCCCGCGACCTGGGCGGACGGCACGACCGCGGTCGCCGCGTATCTCGGCAAGCTCGGCTTCGCGGTAGGCAGCTATCGTGCGGACAACGGGTCCGGGCTGTTCGATGCGAGCTCGGTCTCGCCGCACCAGCTCGTCGCGATCCTGCGCGCGGCGCACAAAGATTTCCGGATCGGCCCCGACCTCGTGAGCTCGCTCCCCACGGGTGGCGTCGACGGTACGCTCGCGCGGCGCTGGAAAGATCATCAGGCGCGCGGCCGGATCCGCGCGAAGACCGGCACGCTCGACAAGGTGGTCTCGCTCGCCGGCTACATCGGCGTCGAGAGCGCACACGAAATCGCATTCGCGATCGTGGTGAACGACATCCCGCAGGGGCAGCGTAGTGCGGCGCGTGCGATGGCGGACGAGATGGTCGATTCACTCGACGCCTACCTCGAAGCAGCGCACTGATCTGTTCGGCCCGCAGCGTTGTTCACCGTCGGTGGCGGTGGTATTAACGTGGCCAAGGAGTTCCCATTATGTCCGAACTTAAAGGGTCCAAGACCCATACGAATCTCAAGGAAGCGTTCGCTGGCGAATCGCAGGCGAACCGCCGTTACCTGTACTTCGCAAAAGTGGCGGACGTCGAGGGTCACCCGGATGTCGCAGGCCTCTTCCGCGACACCGCCGAAGGCGAGACCGGCCACGCTCACGGCCACCTCGACTACTTGAAGCGCGTCGGCGATCCGGCGACGGGCGAGCCGCTCGGCGATACCGCGACGAACCTCAAGGCGTCGATCGCTGGCGAGACCTACGAGTACACGACGATGTACCCGGGCTTCGCGAAGACCGCTCGCGAAGAGGGCTTCACCGAGATCGCCGAGTGGTTCGAGACGCTGGCGCGTGCCGAGCGTTCGCACGCGGGTCGTTTCCAAAAGGGTCTCGACTCCGTCAAGTAGTCGGTCGGGACCTGCTCCCGGCCCCCGTACTCTCCAGGTTCCACGGGTCACGATGCGTGCCCTGGAACGCACCAAGATGATCTGCGCGACGCCGGAAGCGGTGTTCGCCGAGCCCGGCGATGCGCGATTCCGCGCAGGCCATCTGCCCGGCTGGGTTGCCCGCTGGGCGAGCAATCTCGCGAAGCGGTCGGCGTGGAGCGCAGCCCGACTAGCTGCTACACACGGGGCATGAACCTCGTCCGACCGATCACGCGCCACGACATCAAGGGTCCGCAGCTCTACGCGGGCATGCGAGACGATTACCGCAATCGCGTGATCGCGATGAAGCAGCACCGTCGCGTGATCCTCGGCGATCGCGTCGAGATCGTCTTCGACAACCGCTTCATCCTCACGCTCCAGATCGAGGAGACCTGCCGGCTCGAGAACCTCACGCGCGAGGATCAGATCGAAGCCGAGATCGCGCTCTCGAACGAGCTGATGCCGACGCCGGATTCGCTCGCCGCCACGCTGTTCATTCCGATGCCGGTTGGTGCGGATGCCAGGGAGGTGCTCGGCAAGCTCGTCGGCCTCGACGAGCACGTCGTCATGTCGATCGGTCCGCATCTGCTGCGCGCGCAGTTCGAAGCCGGCCGCTCCGAGTCCGATCGGATCTCGGCGGTGCAATACCTACGGTTCGAACTGTCGCCCGAGGCACGCGCGGCCCTCCTCACCCCGGCAACGCCGATCACGGTCGAGATCGACCACCCCAACTACCGGCACCGCGTAGAATGTCCCGACGATCTGCGAGCCTCGCTCGCTGCTGACTACGGCGATTCGTGAACGCGGAGGTATGATGAGGTTATTCGTCGCAATGGTGGTGGGGCTGACGGGCTGCGGCGGAAGCCGTGAGCACGTCGAGAACGAGAGGGAGCCGTTCCAGTGCAAGGAGCGCACGGTCTCGTACATGGCGGCCAAACACATCAGCGGCGACGAGATTGGCGTGCTGATGGACTGCAAAGGCGGTCCGCAGATCAAGCGTTGGCGCACGGACAAGCTCGGCAAGCGTCAGGAAGACGCGCACCCGATCACGCCGAGCGAGTTCGATCGCGTGTGGAAAGAGATCGACGGTACCGGGTGGCCAAACCTCAAGGACTGCGAGAACGGAAGCCTCGAGAAGAGTGATCCGGTCTATCAGTTCGACATCAAGGACGATCAAAATTCGGCCTCGTTCTCGTGCCAGACCCGCGTGATGCCGTATCCGTACAACGACATCACGGACCCGCTCGATCTCCTCTCGCAGCAAGGTCGCAGCCAGCTCGGCGATGACGAGCCGGCGGATGCGAAGGCGCTCGACAAGAAGGACAAGCAGCGTTGAGCGGGTCGCCTCCGCTGCTCGGTACGACGGCGGTCGTGACCGGTGCGAGTCGCGGCATCGGGCGAGCGATCGCCCTGCGCCTCGGTGATGCAGGTGCGGACATCGCGTTATGGGCGCGCGATCGCGAGGCGCTCGAAGGTGTGGCGCGCGAGCTCGCGGCGCGCGGCCGGCTCGCCCGCGTCTTCGTCGTCGATGTCGCCGACTCGGCGGCGGTCGAGCGTGCTCGCGATGAGGTTCGCAACACGATGCCGGGTGTGCGCACGGTGGTGAACAATGCAGGTGCGGTCGTGCGCGGCGCCACGGCCGAGACCAGCGATGCTGATTGGCAGCGCGTGATGGCGGTCAACGCGAACGGCACCTTCTACGTGACGCGTGCGTTCATCCCCGACCTCCTCCGGCCGGGGCGCGAACACGGCCGCATCATCAACATCGCGTCGCGCGCGGGTCGCGAAGGGACGCCACTCCTCGCCGCCTATTGTGCCGCGAAGCATGCGGTCGTCGGCTTCACGAGAGCGCTTGCCGCCGAGCTGGGTGCTGGTAAGGTCTCGGTAAATGCAGTGTGCCCCGGCAGTGTTGACACGGCCATGCTGCGCGCCGGCCTCCCCGATGCGAGTCCCGACATGACTCCCGACGACATCGCACGCACGGTCGAGTTCCTCGCCGTGACCGCACCGCCCGCACTCACGGGCTCGTGCATCGACGTCTTCGGCTAACCAGAACGCGGCCAGGGATCCACGATGCACGACATGTTGACCCCACCGGATCACGACACGCTCGCGAACCTGCCGATCTTTCCGCTCGCGAACTGCGTGCTCTTGCCTGGCGGCCTCCTGCCTCTACACGTGTTCGAGCCGCGCTATCGCGAGCTCACCCGGGATTGCCTCGCTGGCCATCACTTCATGGGTATCGCACGCCTCCGGCCCGGCTTCGAGACCACCTATCACGGCCGTCCGCCGGTGTACGAGCGGATCGGCGTCGGCAAGATCATCTGTAGCGAGGAGCTGCCGGACGGCCGCTTCGCGCTGCTGTTGCGCGGCGTCGCACGCGTGGAGATCGCACGCGAGCTCGAGACCCAGCGCGCCTATCGCATGGTCGAAGCCAAGATCCTTGCAGACACCATCCACGATCAAAACGACGCGTTCGATCACCATCGCGAGCTCGTGAAGCTCTGCGATCGCCTCGCCGAAGTGATCGACGCAGGGGGTCCCCAGCTGCGCGACCTCGTGCGTGCGTTCGAGAGTCCGGGGATGTGCGCCGATGCGATCGCCGCCGCACTCGTGATGGATGCCGATGCCCGGCAAGAGCTCCTCGACGCGGTCGATCCGATGGTCCGGATCCAGCGCACGCTCGGTCACGTCAGCCACATGTTGTGCGAGCTCGCGCCTTGCGACGAAGCCGTTAACTGACCCCTACTTCTTCTTTGCGAAGTCGTAGCCCTCGCGGCGCTTCGTGGCCGCGCGCTTCTCGGCATCCGACTTCGCGGCGGGCCCCGAACCGAGCTCGGTGATCCGGGTCTGGCCCGGCGAATCGAGCTTGCCGAACCGCGTGTAGTAGATGCTGCCGCGGACTTCGATCTCCCAGAACTTCTTCTCGCCGGCGTGGACGAGACGAACCTTGTAGTCGGCGTCGCCCGGCTCGGGCTCGGGCTCGGGCTCGGCCGTGACAGGCTCCCTCGCCTTCTTCGGTTTTGCTGGCGCCGCGAGCTTGGTCGCCGCGGGAGCCGAGCGCGCATCTTTCGGGATCGGCGCAGGGGTCTTCACGTCGACGCGTTCGCCGACGTAGCTCGGAAACCGCGGCACGCCATCGTTCGACAGCTCCTGGTAGCGGAACGTGATCACCGCTCCGATCGCCGGCGGTTCCTCGCGCTCGGCATCGGAGAACCCTGTGCCGACGTTGAACCGAACGCCATCCGGCAGCTGGCAGATCAAGGCACCGAGCCGGCCCTTGTGCTTGCCCTTGCCGGGGTCGTGGCCGATCACCGTGGCCTCCGCATCGTGGAACGTCTTGACCTTGAGCAGCGTCGTCGATCGACCCGGAACGTACTCCGAGCCGGGCTGGCGCAGCATCAGGCCTTCGCCACCGAGCGCTTCGACCCGCTCGAGCTCGGACCGCAGGTGATCCATGCCGGTACACACCACGTGCTCGAGCGCGCGCGCGTGCGGAGCCTCGGCGCGGTTCATCACCTTCTCGATGTGATCGAGCCGCGCCTCGAAGCCGCCCTTGGCTTCCGGTGCATCGAACACGACATACGTGACCTGCTTCCACTCGTCGGACTGCGCGCCCGAGCGCACGATGCTCGTCGTCTTCTGGAACATCTTGCGGCCGACCCACAGCTCGCCGTCGAGCGTGTCCGCCGGGAGATCTGCGGTGAACCAATCGGGCGCGTAGAACTTGTTGCCGAGCCGCGAGGTGAACGTCTCGCCGTCCCAGTACGCGCGAATGCCGTCGAGCTTCTCGCTCATCAGCCAGCCCGTCGGATCGTGATCGGTCTCCCACTTGTGCGCGAGCAACACCGGAGGCGCCTTGCCATCGGTCGTCGCCTTCGCGCTGCCGCTGCTCTTCACGCTGCTGGCGCTGCGTTGCGGCGCGGCGTTGCCGACCCGCGAGGTCTCGAACACGTCGCCGAGATACGCCCGCAGGTGCTTGCACGTGCGCGAATCGACCGGCGCGCCCTGGTTCTTCCACGCCGGGCACGTGCACATGAAGACATTGCCCTGACGGGACAGCGTGTAGGTCGAAGTCGATCCTTGGACCTCGACCGAGTCGCCGTCGTCCAGCGTCGTGCCATCGTCTCCGTCGCCGGTGTCGTCGTCGTCAGCCATGGGGGGAGCGAGTGTAGCTCGGGCTTTGTAGCCTTCGCCTGCGGGTATCTTCTTGAGCCGCTCGTGCGACAGCTTCGCGGCGGCGCACG
>JAYWCI010000213.1:0-142745 GCA_043780895.1 Kofleriaceae bacterium
GCACCGCCGAGAACGCGATCCTCCGGAGCTCGGGATCTGGCGACGTCAGCGCCTTCATCAAGGTGTCTTGATAGATGTCGTGGTGCTGTGCGGCGGCACTATGCGCAGGCTTCCGGCTCTCCTTCCCGAGTTGAACGCAATCGTCGTCAGCGTTCGCGCTCGTCGTCGAAGCCCTTCGCTATCGTCGTCAGGCGATCTACAGCTCGACCTGGTAGACGAACGACGCCTTCGCGAACCGCAGGAAGCGGTCGGCGATCGCCTTGTGCGGGACGACCTTGTCGCTGTCGACGTACCTCGCGATCAGCGCCTTGGCTGCCGCAACGTCCCCGCGCGCCTTGATCCCGGCGGTCAGCTTCATCAGCTCGTCGACCGCGCCGACGATCTTGTCGCGGTGGAGCACGAACGCACCGGTGTCCGTACCGTTTGCCGCCTTCGCCGCCGGATCCCACGTCAAGGCGCCATGGTCGACGAGGAAGCCGATCTGGATCGCGGCGAGGTTGCCGTACGGCTTGGCCTTGTGGTTGCCGTCGTACATGCCCTGCGAGATGTGGCCGAACGCCCAGACGATGCCATCGGTGTACGTCTGCTGCGCGAGCTCGTCGGTGACGAGGCCGCGCTTGCGCAGGAGCTCGACGAGGAACAGGCCGCCACTCTGCGCCTTGAGCTCCTCGAGCATCGACGCGAGCGGTCCCCCGAACACGAGGCCGTCAGCCTTGCCCTTGATCTTGTACTCGTGGGCCGGTCCGAGGTTGTGCGTCGCCTCGTGAAGGATCGTGGTCAGGAGACCAGGCTCCTGCGTGCTCGCGTACGTCTGCGCGAAGTCGCCGTCGAGCACGCTCTGCGCCTGCGCGCGGCGAGCGTCGCGGCTATCGGGATCGGAGTAGAGGTTCACCATCGCGACGGTGCGGCCGCGACCCTCGTTCGCGACCGGGCCCCAGTTGGGGAGGCTCTCGCCGATCGTCGCGCCGAGTGGATTGCGATCGTCGCCCGCGTTGATCACGATGTCGATGAAGTCAGGGAGGTGGAACGTGACCTTGCGTGCCTTGTAGGGCGCACCGGCGTGCGCGGCGACCGCGGCCTCCATCTCCTGTTGGATCGGCGCGAGCTTGGCCTGCCAGGCGATCGAGCCCTGGTTGATCCGGGCGAACGTGAGGTGCCAGCCCGCCTTGTGCGAGCACGGTTCCCAGTAGGTCTCGTCGGGCGCGACGCGCACGTACCACTTGCTGTTCGTGACCGTCATCTTCGCCCACGCCTCGTCGGCAGGCTGCCAATCGTTGCTGCGGAAGCTCGCGGCCGCTGCCTTCAGGTACGCGACGAGCGCGGCCTCGCTCGGATCCTTGATCGCCGCCGCCGCGGCATCGAGCTCACTCGCGACGCTGGCCATCATCGGGCCGTACCCGGACGCCATGTCTTCGTGCTGATCAAAATGCGCATCGGTGTACGGGATGGCGTACGTGGCGAGTTCGCCGCCGCCTGGGAGGTGCTTGCCTCCGAAGCGCCCGTCGACCTGACGGACGACCGTGAACGGCGAGATCAGAGCAGCATCGTTGCGCTTCTCGAGCGCCGCGCAGAAGCCAGGATCACCCTGCTTCACGCCATCGAATTCCGCGGGATAGACATCGGCGATCACGCGCGGCGCTCCGGGGATCGCCGAGCACGCGGGATCCGACTCGGTGGCTGGACCGACGCAACGCGGGCCGCGGTTGCGCCGAAACAGCGATTGGCTCGCGAGATCATCGTTCGGCACCTTCGACGCGAGGGCCTCCGAGCCGTTCGCCTTCTCGTACAGCGCGTCGATCATGTGCGCGGCTGCCAGGATGTGGTGGACGAACGCCTTGTCGTCCGTCGACAGCTTCGTGAAATCGGTGCGCACGAGCGAAGCGCGCCCCTGATCCAGATCGCGGCCGACGAGCCCGCGGCGCTTGCCCTCGTCGGAGGACGGATCGGCCGGCGCGGCTTTCGAGGCAGCGGCGATCTTCGCGTAGGCGCGTTCGAGCTCGGGCGTCAGTCCGCCCGCAGCCTGCCAGTGGCCCTCGCTCGGATAGAACAGGAGCGCGGCGACTTCGCCTGGATCGATCGCGCCGTTCTGGTTCGTGTCCTCGATCCAGTAGACCGGCGTGTTCGTGCGAACGGCCCAGCGGTTGAAGTCGGCGCGAGAGAGCGCGTCGTAGCGATGCGTCGCCGGCGACGTCGTCCGCGCAAGCGGCGTCGTCGGGGCCGCGAGAGATACCGGCGGTGCCGTGGCCGGCGTCGAGTGGCAGGCGGCGGTGGTGAGCAGGGCCAACAGGACGCGCTTCATGGCGCGGACGCTACCCCGGAACGAACGACGCCGGCACGCCGCGAATCGTGTACTGACGAGCCCGCGGTCGCATGTGTCGGTGATGGTACAGCCGAGTACCTATGGCAATGAACCCCGCGAGAGGCGGTCGCCTACGGCCCAGTCAAGATCGCATCACCCTCGACCGCGACGAGCGGCGCCGAGGCCGGATCGAGCCGCTCGGCGCGGACCCCGGCTCACGGGTGTGCGCGCAGCACGTAGGCGGCGCCGATGTACGGCGTCGTATTGTCGGTCTGATTGCCGTTGACGCCCGTTGCACGGCTGCTCTCGCCGATCGCGCCGATGGCGAGCAGCGCCGTCGCTCGACATCGCACCGCTCGAGCCGAACAAGTCGTGCGCGTCCGTGTTCGTGGCCTTGAGATACGTCGACGACCACGTCTGGCCGGTACGCTCGAAGAGGTAGGACGCACCAGCGGTCACGCATCCGGCGTTCGAAGGATCACCGCCGGTGGTCACGCTCGAGCAGCTCGGGTCGGTCGGGGCACCGACGAGCAGTTTGCGGCCATCCGCCGACGCGGCCATCGCATACACACCCTCGGCGTTCGCCGCGGTTAACGTCTGGCCCTGCGTCCAGCTGGTCCCGGTATGATCGTAGAGCACGACCTTGCCTTGGGACGAGGTCGCGAGCAGCGAACCGTCACCGGAGAGTACGAACCTTGACCCGAAGTAGTCGCCGGGCTGAGCACCCGCGGGAAGGACGCTAGCCTGTTGCGACCACGTCGTGCCGGCGAGCGTGAACACGTACGCGTTGCCGGCGCAGCTATGCGCAGGCCCTCGATCTTTTTTGGCGTCCCGCTGGGAAAGATTGTAACGGCACGATCCTCGGCGCCGCGACTATCCGGCCGACCGGCCTCAGGGTCAGAACGCTACGAACTCAAGCGGCCATCAACAGTCCTTCAGCAGGCGCGAGTAGATATCCCAGCCTCGCTCGCCGCGGTGCGTCTGTTCCACGACCGTCGGAATCAGATCCATCCGGGGCTGAAGATCTTGCGAATAGTCATCCCGGCTCATCGCTTCTCGACCTCAGGTGTGGAGAGCCACGCAACGAGCGCTGCACGCGAGAACCGCCAGTCGGACCCGAGCCGCTTACCAGGCAACTTTTCCGCTTCGGCGAGCTCGATCACGTTCCTAGGGTCAATCTGGAGAAACAGTGCTGCCTGCTCAGCGTTCATGATCTCTGGCAAGTCGTACGGCTGAAATGCATAAGAACCGATCATTGGAGATCTTTCGAGCGTGTCGGAGGCGCGAGGTCTCGACAGCGAGCTGAGGGCTGACAGCCCACGCTGACTATCTGGATCGATATATTTGGTGATCAAACCGGCTACGATGTCCTTCTTGTGCATGCCGAGCGCTGCCGAAGCTCGATCAAGCTTGTCGACGGCATTGCTTGGAAGTCGAACGTAGAGGGGACTTTGCGTCGAAGGCTTACGTCGCATATCTGAGTATATCCTGTGATATTTTGTCGTCAAGCGAGTATTTTGCAAGACGCTCGGCGCGCTGCGATTTGTCAATTTCGTTGACCGGCGGCTGCAGCGAGTACTAGGCACCTTGCAGCTCGGGAAGCGGCTCCGAAACTAACCTTGCGGACCCGCGTCTCCCAGGAAGGCGAGTTGTTAACGGCGGACGTTTTCCGTCGTGATCTGACGGGCGACCGCTACGTCCGTTGACGTCGTGATCGGCCGGTTGTTGATGGCCGGTCTTCGCGGGCGAGCTGGATCGAGCTGGTTCTAGTCCTCGACGAGGGAAAGAAGGTCGCTGAGGTCGCGCGCAATCTGGACCTGACGCCGACCTCGGCGTTGGGTGGGTGAAGCGTGCGCGTGCAGATCGTTCGGGCTCGAAGCAACTCGCCGCATGGGTCGGCGAGCGCGTTCACGATCTGCGGCGCCCCAAGGCGGTGCCGGCAAGGTGATCACGACGCTCAGCGAAACCTACGCGCGGATCCCCAGGACCGGCCCCGCACGCTGGCAAGATGCGCCGCCAACGGCCACCCCCGGCACCAAATGACGTAGGGGTAGCATCCTGCTGCCACGTGGCTGCCACGCCCGAACAGATCAGGTCGGACTACGGCAGATAGGGACGGACGAATCGATGATGCAACCCCGCGGACCGACCGAACAGGCCAGTGGCGTCGAGGAGAACGCCCGGGACGCAACCTCGACCGCGTATCAGCGGTGGAGCGAGCGTTCGTACTCGCGGATGAACGCGATCTGGTTGATCAGCGAGAGCCCGAATGTGCGGGCTTCGGCGATGGCGCGGTCCGCAGTCCAGCCATCGACCGCGATCCGATAGCAAGCGACCGCGGTCCCCGTGCGACCCTTACCTGCTTCGCAATGGACATAGGTCGGAGGGTTCGCGCGAGCGAATGCGACGAACTGATCCATCTGGGCAGTCGTCGGTGCGGTGTTATCGAGGATCGGAACGTGGAGAGCGGTGAGGCCGCATTTCGCAGCACGCGGAGCATCGTCGTTGTTCTCGAGGCAGAGATTCACGACGCCCCGAATCCCCTGTGCCTCGAGCGCTGCCATGCCGGCGTCGTCGAGCCGCGAACCGCGGAACAGGCCTTGGTCGACCTGCGCCTCGTAGGGCTTCACCGGATAGCGAAACCCGGCGAGCTCGGCAACCCCGACCGCTTCGCCACCAGCGACTTTGATGTGCTCGCCGAGATCGTCGAGCTTCGCCATTACCTCCTGCACGAATCCATTGCCGAACGTGGTGTGGAGTCGAGTCAGGATCGCCGCGCGCTGGTCGGGATGAGCGGCGACGAGCTGCACGACCAGCGCCTGATCACCACCCGCGCGATCGACCTTCGCCACGATCGGCGCCGCGCTCGGTATTGATGGATCCTGAACCGGTGCGAGTTGCGAGTCGCGAGATGCCTGGTCGTGCTCCATCTGATCCACGCTACAAAAGATCCGCTTGCATGGAACCAAAAATGAACATGTGCGGGCCCCGAACATTCATGAGGGTCATCGCGCCTCGCTCGATCCCGTAGCGCACCGATTGACTTCGCACTTCGGCGGACCCTGGGTCGTGCGCTCCGGCCTCGGTCAAGGGCGTCACGCGGCTCGGGGTCGAGCTCTGACCCTACGGCGTCATCGGCATCGAGAACAGATCGCTCATCACACCGACCGTCGACGAAGCCGCGGTCTCACCGCACGGCAACGTCTGCACCCCGAGGATCGTCTGCACGGTCTTGAGGTAGGAGCTGGTGGTGTAGTCCGCGGTCGAAACGAAGTTAGCCTTCGCGTTCGGCGAGACTGCGATAAACGGCGGATCGTCAGCGCTGTTGCTGCCCTCATCCCACAGCACGAAGATCACACCGCCGTTGTTGAACGCATCGGTCCCGACGATCTTGGTCACCTGCTCCTGCAACCACGCGTCGCCCTGCGCGATCGTACCGTCGTGCATGTCGTGATCGAGGTTTGGCGTGATGAACGCGTACTTCGGTAGGCTGTTCGCTGCGATGTCCTTGTCGAGCTGGTTCAGATCGACGATGTGCTCGGTGCAGCGCGTGGACGGCTGAAACGCCTGCCCATCCCAGCCATTGACGTCGTTGAAATAGACGAACGGGTTGTGCTTCGCGGCGTAACGATCGTGCGAGACCAAGCCGCACGGCGCACCCATGCCGTCCTGATAGGTCTTCCACGTCAGTCCCGCGGCTTCGAGCTGATCCGCGAGGTGCGACGTCGAGGCGAGGTGATGCGAGGCAGGGTCATTGTCGTCGAGAACGCCGAAGTTCTGGCCCGCGACCATCCAGAAATAATTGGGCTCGCTCGGGTGAACGTACGAATCGTGATAGCCACCGGCGACCGCACTCTGCGCAGCCAGCGTGTTGATGAACGGCGCCGCTGGATTCCCCAGGATGTCAGCGCGACTATGGTTCTCCATCACGATGGTGAACACGGTCCCGGACCAGCCGACAGGGGCGCGCGCCGGACCGATCGTCAGGGCCTGGCACGTCACGGCGGTGTTGCCTGCGGTCGTGCCGCTCGTGCAGCTAGCAGTCAGTGCACCCAGGGCCGCAACGCGGATGACGTGTTTGTAAACGGACATACATATCAGTGTGTGCACTCGGTGGCAGGTTGCAAGCTGTCCAATTGGCTCGCTAGCGCGTGCGAGCCCTACCGATCCGCGTTCGACCTAGACCATCAACCGCGTCGCTGCAGGCACCGTCGTTCCGGCCACCACTCCGACATGGCCGTTGGCGAGCGTGCACATGGAGAAGTGCGAGAGGCTGACCGAGGTCGGGCCACCCAACACCGTGCCGCTGAACGCGAACGTCGCACCGTGCGCTGGGCAGCGGTACTGACTCCCGGAGATCGCGACGGTCACACCTTGGTGTGTACATCGTGCACTCACTGCGAACAGTCCACCGCTGTCGCGCACGACAAAGAACTTGCCGCTCGCGACGTACACCGGCGTGTTGAGGGTGAACATCGTGGGCGGGCCGACATCGGTCCCCGTGCCGCACGTGGCGTTGCCACTTCCACTCGCATCGGGCGGAATCACCGACGCATCAGCTCCTAGTTGCGACGTACTGTCGGACGAACATCCCACGATCGCCAGCCCGCCTGCCGCGAGGCCGACCGCTGCACAGAACTCGCGTCGCGAGAGAGTGATGAGACCTGGTGCGCGTTTCATTCGACCCGATCATCGCGGCTCTCGGCCGGCACGTGGGTCAGCAGTGATCACAGTCGATGACCGACGTGCGCGTGAATACCCTCTTCGCTAGACGTCCGCGTGGCTCAGATCACGGTCGGTGTACCGGAATGCCGCTGAGCGCTCCACGCCGCGCCGCCCTGCGAAATAGCTCCCGTCTTCGTGCTGGTCGAAGTACAGCGGCGCGCCGGCGATGACCTCGCCGTGAACCCACACCGTTCCGCGCAGATGAACCCCGCCTTCGAGCGTGGCACCGGCGATCGCCCGAGATAACGTGTCGCCACCGAAGAGGAGCCCGCCGACGGAAACTGTCGGTAGCTCCGGCGCGGACTCGTTCACCGGCGGATCGGCAGGGATCGACACGATCATGATCCAAGGCGTGTACGGCAACCGCCTGCCATCCGAGTGGAAGACGAAGTTCCTGGTGATCGACCTGGTGATCCTCGGCGTGTTTATCGGGCTCTACGTGCTCGCGCGGTCGCAGCCGAAGCTGGCCTGCGTGCTCGCGCTGGTCGGCTACTGGGGGCTGCAGTTCGGTGTCGCCGCGTGGACCGGTGACATCACCTCGCTGTTCACACAGGGCATCTTGATCAAGCTCATGTTCACCGCGGCGTTGATCCGTGGGCTCAAGTCTGCGAACCGCGCGGTCATGCTGCAGAGCGAGCTCGAGCGCGTTTTCGGGTAAATGCTCGCTGCCATCCAGCCGTCACAGGTCCGCGCCGCGGTCGCGGCCGGCCCACGACCTACATACAGACGACCTCGCGAACCGGAGCGGGCGAGCTGATCGAATGCTCGCGATGTGCGACTGTCGAGTTGTAGTAACCTGATGGCGACGCCGACCGCTGCGAATCCCATCGCCCTTGATGCCCGCCTGATGAGCCTCGCCGAGCTCGTCGCCGCCAAGTCCGGCCTCGACGCCGAGGCTCTCATGAGGATGTTGCGGGACGGTCGCGAGATCGTTCGTGCCAATGCGGCGCTCGGGCTCGCCGCCCTCGGGCACGCCAGCGCCGACCTGGTGGCGCTGCTCCGCGATGGTGATCTGCGGGTCGCGATGGCCGCGGCCGAAGCACAACTCCAGCTCGGCGTCACGCAGCGCGATCACGTCGTCACCATCGCTGGCGCGCTCGTCGGTGCGCGCCCGCCGGTCGTCGCGATCATCGAACGCATGTTCGCTCAGCTCGTCGGCCTCGCCGATGCCGAGCTGGTCAGCGTGCTCGATACCGGTCAAGAGGTCGTGGTCAACACGATGGTGCATGCCTGCGCGCAGGCCGGTGTGCGCGGCCTCCACCTCCTGCACCTGGCCGCGCGCGACGAGCGCACGCGCGTCCGGATCAATGCGCTTCGCGGCATCGCGCAGCTCGGCGATCTCGAGCTCGAGTTGTCGCTCGAGGTGCTCGATCGCGTCGAGCGAGATGATCGCGTCGCCGATGTTCGCACTGTCGCACGCAACTCGCTCGGTCGGCTCAAGACGCGCCGGCAGCAATCGATCGCGGCGCGCCGCCGGGCGTCCACCCCCGCCGCGCTTGCCGTGCCCGAGCTCGTCGAGCGGTCGTTGACCGCGACCGAGCTCGCCAACGCCGCCGCGAACGCACCTCTCGACGAGCTACTGCACGCGCTCGAACATCCGCGCGTCCACGTCCGCCTCAATGCCGTGCGCGTGTTCGCGGAGCAAGGTCCCAAGGCTGCCGCGAGCGCGCGCGCGATCGCGGTGCTCTTGCGCGATCAAGATCCCGAGGTCCGGCGCGAAGCAGCGCGGGCCCTCGCGGCGCTTGGCAAGGCCGTGATCACGCCTGATCTCGTGAGTGCGCTCGGTGACCGCGACTCGACCGTGGTGACGGCCGTCGAAGCGGCGATCAGTAGCTTCGGCGACGACGCCGGTCCCGCGCTCGTCGCTGGACTCGACACCCCGAACGAAGCGCACGGGATCCGCGTCGCCACGTTGCTCGCGAAGCTCGGTGATGGTCCGTCGCGGCTGCTCACCGCACTCGCGAGCACGTCGCTCGATGTCGGCGTGCACGCGGCGTACGGGCTCGCGGCCGCCGGCCGCGCACGTGCGGGTTCGAACCTCCGCGCGCTGCGGACCGCCGCCCTCGCCGGCAATCCACGCTTCCGCGTCGCGGCGACCCGGGCGCTCGCGGTGCTCGATCCGCGCCCCGATACGCAGCCCCAGCGGATCACGATTCCCGATTTCTACGAGAAGCTGCTCGACGAGGCCGCGCTCGGCAAAGGCGTCTCCGCCAAGGACCTCACGGCGCACCTCGCGGACGCCTTTCCCACCGTGCGCGCGAATGCCGCGACCGCCCTCAGCGCGCTCGGCGAACCGGCGGTCGCGGACCTGCTCGCGGTATCGCTGCGTGACGATGCGCCATCGGTCCGGCTCGCGGCTGCGCGTGCGATCGATCGCCTGGGCGCTCCGGCCGTCGCGATCGTGATCGGCGATCTGTTGATCGCGTTGCGCACCGCCGAGGGGCGGCTGCTCGCGCAACTCACCACGACCGTGCAAGCGCATCCGCGCCCCGAGATCGATGCGGCGCTGATCAACGCGCTCGTCACCACCGACGATCGTCATCGCCAGCGCCTCTACGAGCTCGTGTGCAGCCTGCCTAACGGCATCGAGCTGTTGTGCGAGACGTTCTCGCGCTCGGCTGGCGCCGCGGCGAAAGGCTTCGTGATGCTCGGCCGCGATCGGCTCGGCAAGGGTCGCGCAGTGCTCGAGGCTGCGCGTGCGAACGGTAGCCACGCCACTCGCGAGCTCGCGCGCGCGACGCTGCGCGCGATCGACGGAGATCCGCTCGCTCCCGCGATACCCAAGACGCAGGGCTTCGAGACCACGCTGCTCGACTTCAAGGCCTTCACCGCGGGCCCCGATCTTGCGATCCGCGACGTGCTCGGCTGCTTGCTCGACGGCCGAGCGATCGTGCGCGCGAATGCGATCACCGCGATCGGTGCGCTCGGAACGAAGGCTGCCTCGCTCGCGAAGACGATCGCGGCGCTCCTGCGCGACGATGATGCGCGCGTGCGTATCGCTGCGGCGCGCGCCATCGATCAACTCGGTGACGACGCGGTGGTCGCGACTGCCGCGGACCTCGTCGGCGGCATGCGCGGTGATACCGAGGTCGCCGAGGCGTGTCGCGCCGTGCTCGCCGCACGCGGTGCAAAGGTCGAGGCCGCGCTCGTCGCCGGGCTCGAGACCCCCGACGATGTCCACGGGACGCGGATCGTGAAATTGATCCTGGCGCTCCCGAATGCGCGCGAGACGCTGTTCATCGCGTTCGATGGACCCGCGCAGAACGTCCAGCTCAATGCCGCGATCGGCATCGGCCTGCTCGGTGACAAGGCCGGGCTCGCTGGCTGGCGCCGGCTCAGAACGGGCATGGCCGGTCCCTTGACCCGGCGGCGCGAGGTGATGGTCAAGGCGCTCGCGATGCTCGGTCCCGAGCCGACCAAGTAACTGGGGACCTAGGCTGGTTTCGCGATCGTCACGTCGAGCGGCTGCAGCCCTTCGATCGTCACGCGCAGCACGTCGCCGACGGTGACCGCACCGACGCCCGCGGGCGTGCCGGTGAAGATAAGGTCACCGGGATACAGCTTCTCGAACGCGCTGAGCTGCGAGATGACCTCGTTGGGATTCCAGATCATGTCGGCGATGTCACCGCGCTGCTTGGTCTCGCCATTCACGGTGAGCTCGATCGCGCCCTTCACGACGTGACCCTTGGCGACCGGCCGGATCGCAGCGAGCGGTGCCGAGAACGCGAAGTTCTTGCTCGTGTCCCACGGGTAGCCCTTGTCGCGCGCCGCCACTTGCAGATCGCGACGCGTCATATCGAGCCCGACCGCGTAGCCCCACACGAGGCTCGGCGCCTCTTCGACCGAGACCGCCGCGCCGGCCTTGCCGATCGCGATCACGAGCTCGCCCTCGTAGTGATAATTCGTCGACTTAGGCGGATACGGAATCGCGCCGCCACCGGGCACGAGCGCCTGCGGGAACTTCGTGAAAAAGAACGGTGGATCGCGATGAGGATTTCCGCCCATCTCCTGGGCGTGAGCCTCGTAGTTACGGCCCACGCAGAAGATACGACCGACGGGGAAGCGCTCAGACGATCCTTCGACGATCGCGGTGGGTAGTGCGGCGAGCTCGATCATGGGTCGAACGTACCGTTTCGGTTAGGGTGGAGCGTGGATCTCGCGTCGCGGTTACTCGTGTAGCTCGCGGCCGCGGGTCTGAAGTACGCTGGCGTCGTGCCCGTTCAGGATCGCCGCATCCTCTTCTTGCTCCAGCGCGCGGCCCGCGCCGCGCTCGGCTACGCGAACAAGACCACCTACGATGCGCTCGGGGTCTCGGCCACGCAGTTCGCGACGATGATGTATCTCGCGAAGCAGCCCAAGGCGACGATGACCGCGATCGCGAGCTTGTTCGATCTCAACAAGTCCGGCGTCAGCGGCATGATCTCGCGGCTCGAGCGCGAGGGCTTCGTGACCCGGACCGCCGATCCCGAAGACGCGCGCTCGAACCTGGTCGGCCTCACGCCGAAGGGTGACGCCGTGCGTGCGAGCACCATTCCCCTCATCAAGCGCGTGACGGCGCAGGTCTCGGAGGGCTTCTCCGCGGCCGAGATGGAGATCATTTATCGGTTCCTGAACACTGTCATCGAACGCTGCGCGGTGGGTGACACGGATGAGGACTGAGCTGACAGAAAGTGGCCGAAAAGCGCGACGCTGATGTCAGGTCTTCCACTTATCACCAGATCCGGTCTCACGATTGTCTCGCCGTATCAGGGGGTTATAGCCGGCATGCCGTTCGCTTAGGATGGTCGCAATGGCCGCTCGTCTCACCCTTCTCTCGTTCACTGTTCTCCTCTTTGCCCCTGCGCTGGCAGCCGCCGATGACGACGACGCCCCGGCTCCGCCGCCGCAGCAATACCCGCAGCAGCAGCCGTATCCGCAACCCGTCTACCCCGCGCCGCTCACGCAGACCACGCAGGGCACGTACGTTCCGCAGAGCGTCGCGATGTCGGGTCCGGAAGAGATCGAGGATGTCGAAGATGATCGCCGCGCGCCGGCCGGCTACACGGAAGTCCATCGCACGCGCAAGCACCTGATCGTGGGCGGCGCCGTGACGTTAGGCGTGCCGTATCTGATCAGCGCGTTCACTGCCTCGATCGGCCAGGACGCGAACGGCACCGGCCACAACGATCTCGCGCCACTGTTCATCCCGGTCGCCGGCCCGTTCATCGAGATGGGCAAGACCGATAGCGCGACCGCGAAGTTCTTTCTCGCCGGCCTCGGAGGTGCGCAGCTCGCGGGCGCGATCATGCTGTACTACGGCATCACGTCGAAGCAGCGCGTGTTCGTGCGCAACGACCTCGCGGGTAGCCTGCAGGTCAAGCCTCTCGCCGATCGCAACATCCAGGGTATCGCGCTCTCGGGTTCGTTCTAGCGAGCGATCACGGGCGTGTTAGGTTCGCGCGATGAGTCGCTTCGCGCTGCTACTGCTCGCCGCAACGGCGTGCTCGTCCAGGAAAGAAACGCCGCCAGATCCCAAGCCGGTACTCGTCCCCGAGACGCCGCTACGCGGTGCCGAAGGCGACAAAGATATCCGCGCGCTCGTCAACGATCTGATCGCAGGCAAGGTCTGCGATCAGATCAAGAATCGCTTCAGCGGGATCAAGGATGCCAAGCGCATCAATACGCTGGTCGGCACGATGTGGATCCAGGGCTGCAGCATCGCGAACGAAGGCTCGCACCTCGCGATCGCGGCATCCGGCATGGGCTGGGAGTGGGTGGACCGGACCCAGAAGAAGGCGGGCGGCACGTTCGTCGTCAGGCAGTACGTCAAGTTCTCGGTCACGACGAAGCTCTCGGGCACCGCCGACCTCGCCTACGATCAGACCGATCACGTCGCATCGCTCTGGTACACGCCGACCGGCCCCGCCGACGTCCAGTTCAAACCGATCAACGAGATCGAAGTCGATCGCGATGGCGCCTGGTCCTCGATCATCGCCGGCGCGGGGTCGTTGGTCGGCTCTTCGCCCGAGGAAGCCGTGGGCAAGGCCGCGGTCGAAAAAGGGACGAGCGCGATCGCGCTCGCGAATGCGAAGGGGCTCTCGATCGCGATCGATCTGTGTACGAACACCGTGCGGATGAGCGCGATGCGGCAGCCGAAGGGCAAGATGCCGAAGCCGAGCATCGGCGAGAGCGAGCGGATCGAGGCCGAGGTCCAGAACTTCGGCGTGATGATCTTCGGGCCCTATCCCGCGACGGCCGGGATGACGATCGACGTCGACGTCAAAGGTGGCAGCGCGCAGCTGTATCTCGCGTGCCTCGACCAGGGCGACGTGGTCGCGCAGGCCTTCCTCGACGCCAAGCCGAACACCGCGAGGCCACTCGCTGGCGAAGTCATCTCCGGCAAGGGTGTGCTGCACGCGCCGAAGGAGCGCTGTCCTGTCGTCGTGATCGCGCGCAGTATCCAGCCGACACCGGTCACGCTCACGTTCGTTCGCCCCGCCGCGGAGGCGCTCGCGTCCAAGGGCGGACCGCTCCTCCACTGCGACAAGTAACTACGCCGCGGGAAGTGCGATCGTGAACGTCGTGCCGACGCCGGTCTGCGACGCGACATCGAGCGTACCACCGTGCTTCTGCACGATGACCGAGCGCGCGATCGCGAGGCCCTGACCACTACCTTTGCCGACCGGCTTGGTGGTGAAGAATGGATCGAAGATCTTGTCGAGGATCTCCGACCGGATGCCGCTGCCGGTATCGCTGATCGCGATCTTGACCCACTCGCCCGCGACCCACGTCTTGATCTTGATCAGTCCATGTTTGTTCGTATCGCCGATCGCGTGCGCCGCGTTGACGATGAGGTTGAGGAAGACCTGGTTGAGCTCGTCGCCGTGACACATCACATCCGGGATCAGGCCGAGCTCCTTCTCGACATCCGCGACCCCGCCGGTCTCGTGACGACAGATCACGAGCGTGCGCTCGATCGCGGTGTTGAGATTCGCAGGCGCCTTCGCTTCTGCGCGCTGCGAGGCAAAGTCTTTCGTGGCACGCACGATCTTCGTGACACGACCTAGGCCCTCGAGCGAGCGCGCCGCAGCTTCGCCGAGGTTCTCGCGCAAGAACGCCATGTCGTGATCGGCCTCGAGCTTGTCCGCGCGCGCGAGGGCCTGGTCGTGCGGCACGCGCAGCCCCGCGAGATCCTCGATGAGCTTGTGATAATCGGCCATGCCGGCTTCGAGCTCGCGGATGCCATCGGCGAGAAACGTACAGCTGTCGGTGATGAACTGGACCGGGGTGTTGATCTCGTGCGCGATGCCGGCGGCGAGCCGACCGATCGCTTCGAGCTTCTGCGCCTGGCGGAGCTCGATCTCCATCTGCAGGCGCTGCGCGATCTCCTCGCGCAGTTGCTCGGCGACGCGCTTCTCGGCGGCAGCGGCCTCGCGCAACTGCTCGTTCGCGGTGACGGTGTTCCAGAACTCGCGACCGGCGACGGTACCGAGCACGAGCGTGTAGAACAGGAAGATCGCGTGCAGTGCCCCGAAGGCAGGCACGCCGTAGCCCGTGCCAGCGGCGATCACACCGGGCAGTGTCAACACCGCGAGCGCAGCGCGCTGGATCCTCACGTGAGGTGCGAGTGCAGCGATGCTGCCGGAGGCGATACCACACAGAAAGAACGCGTAGATCACGGCTGACAGGCTCGCACCCGCCCGCACTTCGACGTCCGCGACCGCGAGGCCCCACAACAGGTTGCAGCCGATCGCACCGATCGCGAGGAGCGTGAGGTTTCCGCGCGCCGCGGGGTGCGCGAGCGAACGATGGCGAGCGTAGAGCCGGATGCCGAGCGCGAGCGCGAACATGCTGCCGACGAAGGCGAACGGAAGGCCGAGCGCATGCGGCGCGAACAGCTCCACCGTGGCGAGCATGAGCACGTGGCCCGCGGTACCCGAAAGCGACCGCTTCGCTAACTCCGTCGAGGCGAGCTGCGCGCGTGGTGACACGGCCATCCGATCGCGATATCGGCCGCATTCGCTATTCGTTGACGAGTGTCGCAGGTAGAGCCCGCGCCACCGCCGTCAGCGACCAGCGCGGGCGGCTCGCTCCGCACCATCTTCTAGAGGCCGCCAATAGCGGTGGTGATGGTCTTTGCTAGCTTTTCGAAATCCTTGGCTTCTTGGGCCATCGGCATGAGCGACCGGCTTCTGCGGTAGCGATCGCGTGTCAGTGCACGTGCGGCGACTTGGCGCGCGGCTGCGCGTCGAGCTCGGCCATCTGCTCGCGCAGTAACCATGTCGGCTCTTCGAACACATCTTCCACCATCGAGCCGAGCTCCGGCGGACCGGCCGACTCGGCGCGCGCGATCGCTTCGCGCACGTCCTTCTCGATCGTCTCGGCCAGCGCCTCGCGCTCGCCCTTCGCGAGCCAACCCTTCTGGGTCAACCACACCTCGGCGCGGCGCAACGGATCGCGCTGATGGCGCCAGACTTCGGTGATCTTCTCGTCGCGATAGCGCGTCGGATCATCCGAGCTGCTGTGCGCGCTGACGCGATACGTGAGGAGCTCGATGAACGTGGGGCCATCACCGCGACGCGCCTTTTCGGCCGCGTGCGAGACCGCGTCGTACACGGCGAACACGTCGTTGCCGTCGGCGCGCAGCGGCTCGATCCCGTAGGCGAGCGCCTTGATCGCGATGGTCTCCGAGGCGGTCTGGCCCGAGCCTGGCGTCGAGATGGCCCACTGGTTGTTCTGGCAGATCAGCACGACCGGCACCTTCATCACGCCCGCGAAGTTCAGGCTGACGTGGACATCGCCTTCGCTCGTGCCGCCATCGCCCATGTAACCGAAGCACGCGCGGTCCTTGTCGCCCTTGATCTTCATCGCCATCGCGATCCCGACGGCGTGCGGCACCTGGGTCGACACGCAGGAGCTCATCACGACATAGTGATGCTCCTTGTCGCTCGGGTGACACGGCATCTGGCGACCCTTCGTCGGATCGGTCGCGCAGCCGAAGATCTGCGAGATGTAGCTATCGAGGGTCATGCCTCGATAGAGGCCGACGCCAGCTTCGCGCAGCGCGGGCACGATCCAATCATCGGGCTTGGTCGCCGCGGCCGAACCGACGACCGCGGCTTCCTGGCCCATCGCTTCACCGTAGAAGCTGATCCGACCCTGGCGCTGCAGCGCGATCATCCGCGCATCGGTGACCCGGATCCGCAGCATCGCTTCGAACATCTTGCGAGCGAGCGCGCGCCCCTCTTTGGTTTCGAACTTCGCGAGCGCCGATTCGTCGAAGGGCGTGCCGTCTTCGCCGAGGAGTTGGTGAAGGCCGCGCGCCTTCGCGACATCATCACCGTCGAAGTAGCTGGGCTTTGCTGCGACCGCATGCGCCATGCGCGCAACCTACCACTACTACTGCGCGGTCCACCACGACCGCGACTCGAGGTCGGTGCACAGGATGTTCGCATGATCGAGCTCGACCTGATTCATGTCGTTCAGCGTCCAATCGCCATTGCCCAGGTTCGGTGCCGAGCTGCCGTACGGCAGCTCGGTCACGGTGGAGGCGCCGCCCCGATCGTTCCAGGTCAGAGCGAATGGAGGCAGCGCGTTGCGACCGTCGTCACCCATGACCGTGCCATCCGCGTTCGTACGGAACCGGCCCTCGATCACACCGACCGGGTTGTTGACGCTCGCGTAGAACCCGCCGTTGTCGCAGAGGATCAGCATGTCGTTGCTCCGCGCCAGGACCTGGTCGCCGCCGCCCGTGTAGCCGCCGCAGGTGCAGGCCGAGACGAACGCGATGGCAAGGGCGGCGAGCTGGTTCATGCCGACCTCTATCGCAAGGTTGGCGCCACTCCGAGATCAGCGATCTCGAAGAGTTAGCAGCCGCGAGTTGGCCGGGTC
Organism: Kofleriaceae bacterium; assembly: GCA_043780895.1. Taxonomy (GTDB): domain Bacteria; phylum Myxococcota_A; class Polyangia; order Haliangiales; family Haliangiaceae; genus JABFXX01. The sequence continues at coordinate 16,895 of JAYWCI010000213.1, forward strand.
TCAGCCCGCACCGACATCCGTGTCAGATCATCTCCATGAACATGGTCGTGGGGTCTTCCAGGAGGCTCTTCACGTCCTGGAGAAACATCGCGCCATCCCAGCCATCGGCCAGGCGGTGGTCGACCGAGATCGACAGATTCATGAGGTGACGGATCACGATCTGGCCGCCGCGGACCGCCGGCTTCTCGTCGATCTTGTGAACGCCCACGATCGCGACTTCCGGGAAGTTGATGATCGGGGTGGCGAGCACGCCGCCGAGCTTGCCGAGCGAGCTGATCGTGAACGTCGAGCCCGTGAGCTCCTCGCGCGTGGCGGTGCCCGCTTTGACCGCGGCGCCGAGCCGATCGATCTCGGTGGACAGATCGAAGATCGATCGCTTGTCGGCATCGCGCACGACGGAGACCGCGAGGCCGTGCGGACCCTGCGCGGCAACGCCAATGTGATAGTAGCGCTTGCGCACGATCTCTTGGGTCGCTTCATCGAGCGACGCGTTGAGCATCGGCCACTTCTTGAGCCCGCTCACGACGGCCTTCACGATGAAGGGCAAGTAGTTGAGCTTCACGCCGCGCTCGGCTGCACGCGGTTTCGCGCGCTCGCGCACCGCGACGAGCTCGGTCATGTCGATCTCTTCGACGTACGTGAAGTGCGCCGCGGTGTTGACCGAGCGCGACATCGACTCGGCGATCTTCTTGCGGATGCCGCGCAACGGAATGCGTTCTTCGTCGCCGCCATTCGCGATGGAGATGGGTGCGTACGCCTTCGCGACATGCGACGACGACGGCGCGGTGTCATCTTGCGCGCGCTTGACGTCCTCGGTCGTGACGCGGTTGTGCTTACCGGTTGGCGCGACGCGGCCGATCTCGACACCGAGCTGGCGCGCGAGCCGGCGGGTTGCCGGCGTGGCGAGCACGCGCGAACGATCGCTCGTCGCATCGACGACTTCGACCGTCCTGGCCGGAGGGGCGGTCCCACGTTCGACCGCCGCACGCGGAGCTGCTGCGACCGGGGCATGCGCCGCCGGCCGGGCATGCCCCGCAGGCGCCGCAGGCTCGGCCGCGCCGCTGTCGTCATCGATCACGACGAGGACCTTGCCGACCGGACAAATCTCGCCGGCCTTGAAGTTGATCTTCGTGACGGTGCCGGCGCGTGGCGACGGAATCTCGACCGTCGCCTTGTCGGTCATGATCTCGACGATCGGCTGGTCGAGCTTGACCTTGTCGCCGACCTTGACCTTCCAGCTAACGATCTCGCCCTCGACGACGCCTTCACCAATATCGGGCAGGTGGAATTCGAATGCCATCGTTACCACTCCAGCGTCTTGTGGACCGCGCCGAGGACGCGCTCCGGGTTGGGCAGATATTCGTGTTCGAGGGTGTACGGAAACGGCGTGTCCATGCCGGCGACGCGCAAGATCGGGGCTTCGAGCGACGCGAGCACGCGCTCCTGGATCGAAGCGACGAGCTCGGCACCGAAGCCGCAGGTCTTGGGCGCTTCGTGAACGATCACGCAGCGGCCGGTCTTCTCGACCGACGTGCACACGGTCTCGATATCGAACGGGACGAGCGTGCGCAGATCGATGACTTCGATCGAGACGCCACGCTCCGCACCGAGCTTCGCGGCTTCTTCGGCGATCGAGACCATGCCGCTCCACGCGATCACGGTGCACTGCGTGCCGGGGTGCACCACGTTCGCGACGCCGAGCGGCACCGTGTAGTCGCCCTCGGGAACTTCTCCGCGGCTCGCGCGATAGATCCGCTTGGGCTCCATGAACATCACGGGATCGTTCTGGCGCATCGCGGCCAGCAACAAGCCCTTGGTGTCGTACGGGTTGGAAGGCATCACGACCTTGAGGCCCGGCGTGTGGCAGAACAGGGCTTCGGGTGACTGCGAGTGATACGCGCCACCGCGGATACCGCCGCCGACCGGCGTGCGGATCACGACCGGGCAAGAGTACTGGCCACCGGAGCGATATCGGAACTTGGCCAGCTCGTTGACGATCTGGTCGAACGCCGGGAAGATGAAGTCGCTGAACTGGATCTCGGGCACCGGCCGGAGGCCGTAGAGCGCCATCCCGATCGCGGTGCCGATGATGCCGGCCTCGGCGAGTGGCGTATCGATTACGCGGTCCGCGCCGAACTCGTCGAACAAACCCGAGGTCGCGCGGAACACACCGCCGAATTTGCCAATGTCTTCGCCGAGCACGACAACGCGCGGATCGGCTTTCATCTGGGTCCGCAACGCATCGCGGACAGACTCGAGAAGGTTCATGACGGGCATGACCGGCACCCGCGTGTTACGTGGCCCGTTCCGTAGTGTCAAGGCGGCCCACCAGGTTGCGTTGGCGCAGCGCGGCGGGAGCCACCGGTCTGGCCAAGGTATAAAGTCCTGGCGTGATCTGGATCCTGCTCGTGGTGCTCACGGTGCTCGGTGGTACGGCCGCGGTCCGGATCGCCACGAACGAACGTAAGAAGCTCTCGGGGGCCACACCGAAGCAGCTCTCGGGCGGCGGAAGCGAGTCCGCGAGCCTGCGGGAGCGCGGTATCGGAGAGGTTCGGGTCGACGACATCGTGACGATCGATTCGAACGACTATCTCTGCGAAGGCGTCATCAACTACGACGAGGACGGCCATCGCTGGATCGCCGCGCGGTGCGTCGACGACAAGGTCGTGAAATGGCTCGTCGTCGGCCTCGAGCGCAGCGGGGCGCACTCGACGCGCCTACTGGAGCAAGATGCCGAAACCCACATCACGGGCTATCCGCCCGAGGCCCTCGTAGTCGGCGAGCTGCGCTACACGCTCGACAAGCGCGGCACCGCGACGTGCGAGCTGCGCGGCGATGTCGGCGGGCTCGGCGACCTCAAGAAGGATCGCCCCGAGGGCCATGTCGAGCGTTGCCGATGGTGGCTGTACAGCGCACCCGGCGACGACACGCTCGTCGTCGAGCAGTGGGGATCCGACTACCGCGTGCTCCGCGGCAACAAGATCGGCGATGGCGTGATCGAGCTGATGCAGGCCAGCTAGCGGGCCGGCTAACGAGGAAGATCAAACGTGAACGTCGAACCGACGCCCCAGACCGATTCGACGACCAGCTTGCCGCCGTAGGTCTCGACGATGTCGCGCACCACGGGCAAGCCGAGGCCGGTGCCGCGCTCGCCCTTGGTCGTATAGAACGGCTCGAAGATTCGCTCGAGTGCATCGGGCTTGATCCCGCTGCCGGTATCTCGCACCGAAGAGAACACGCGCTTGTTGTCGCTGCTCGGCCGCACGGTCACGATGACGACGCCGTTACCGCTGATCGCATCGACCGCGTTGATCATGAGGTTGACGAGGATCTGCTCGATACGCGTGCGATTGACCGTGACGGTCAAGGGCTCGTTCCCGAGTTCGAGCACGCACTCGACGCGACCGAGCTTGCCGGCCTGGCGCAGCATGGTGGTGATGTCGCGTACGAGGTAGTTGAGATCGATCGCGCCGACGTGATCCGGGCCGGGCCGCGCGAGCTGCATGAGGCGTGCGCCGTGCGCGGTGATGTGCGTGCCGACGCGCTCGAGATCGGGAAGCATCTGACGCGCGACGCTCTCGATATCGTCGCCCTCGCCGAGCGCTCGCGAGAGCTCGTCGGTCGCGGCAATCTGGATCTGCGCGATGTTGCGCAGCTCGTGCCCGACGCCGCCGGCGAGGGTGCCGAGCGTGGCGCGGCGCTCCGCGAGCTGGAGCTGCGAACGCGCGAGCTCGAGCTTCTCTTCGACCGACGCGTTCGCGGCGCGGAGCTCTTCTTCGACTTGCTTGCGGCGTGAAATCTCGGTCTCTTTGTCGAACAGCAGCTGGCGGAGCTCGCGGACATCGCGCGCGACGAGGACGATGCCCTTGAGCATGCCGCTCGCGTCGAGGATCGGCGAGCCGGTGACCGACACCGGGATCTTCGTGCCGTCCTTGGTGACGAGCCACGATTCTTCACGCCGCAGGACGTCGCCATCTTCGATCCGGCGACGCACGACGGTGCGGAGGCCCGAGCTATCGTCGACGAGCAGCTCGGAGATCGCCTTGCCGATCAGCTCGGGATGCGAGCAGCCCGTGAGATTCGTCGCGCCTGAATTGGCGAAGGTCACCCGGCCTTCAGGATCGATACCGAGCACCGCGGTATCGACCATCGCTTCGATCACAAACTCGAGCACTGCCACATCATCCTAACACGCGAGAAAGTAGGCACTAAAGACCCACTGTCGGCCCAGATGATCGCCCACATGGCAGGACGCCTGCTACCTTCGATGTGGTGAGCATCACGCGGCGCATTCTCGAAGGCGCGCAATCCGGGTTCTCCAAGCTGACCTCGCTGGTGATCGTCGACGACGATCCTTTGAGCAACGTCGAGGGCGCGGCGTTGCAAGCCGAGCTCACGGCGCGCAAAGCAGCGCGCAGCGCGACCCGCCAGCCGCTCGACAATCCCCTCGCGAAAGCGGCGCTCGGGAACCCGGCTGCACGCGCCCAGCGGGATCGTGCTGCCAAGGAGCGGCAGGGCCGGCTCCATCGCGAGCGTGACGAGCGCGAGACCAAGCAGCGCCAGGTCAATGACGATGCGTTCCGCCGGATGAAGGAGCAGGCGGCGCGAGGCGGTGGCAACGCGTGGACGCCGCCGTCGGGCTCGTCATCGGGCTCGGGCTCCTCGAGCTCGAGCGAGCCGCGCCGGCCGCCCAAGCCGGGAAGTAGTGAAGCTCAGCTCGCCGAGTGGTATCGCGTGCTCGACGTCCAGCCCGGCGCCGAGATGTCCGCGATCAAGAGCTCCTACCGCCAGCTGATGCGGAAATATCATCCCGACATGCACGCCGGAAATCCGGGCAAGCAGAAGGCCGCGACCGAATTGAGCATGCGTGTAACAGGTGCGTACAACGGGTTGGTGCAGCACCTCGACAAGAAGTAGCTCGTGGTACTACGCGGCTCGTGGACGCACAGAGCTCCGCCTCGAAAACCGCGTTGATGGTGTGTGCGTATCGCGCGCGCGCGAGCCGCTGGCCAGCGCCCCTCTTCGACGATCCGTGGGCCGCGCAGATCGCGGGTAGTGAAGGCGAAGAGATCGCCCAGCAACTCGATGCTCGCTGGCCGCCGATGGAGACCTGGCTCGCACTGCGCGTCGCGTACCTCGATCGCCTCGTCGGCATCGCGGTCGATTCCTTGTCGATCCGCCAGATCGTGATCCTCGGCGCCGGCTACGACACGCGCGCCGCACGCTTGCCACGTGCGGGCGTCCAGTACTTCGAAGTCGATCATCCCGCGACCCAAGCCGCGAAGCGCGAGATCGTCGCGAAGCTGCCGGGCTATCCGGTCGAAGCCGCGCGCTACGTCTCCTGCAACTTCGAAGTCGAGGATCCGATCGAGCGGCTCGTCGCGAATGGCTTCGCCAAGGCCGAACCCGCGCTCATCGTGTGGGAAGGCGTCGTGATGTATCTGCCGGAAGCCGCGATCCGCGCGACCGCGACGCGGCTGGCGAGCGAGCTCCATCCGAGCTCGGTCGTCGCGTTCGATCTGTTCGGCAAGCGGATGGCGATGCAGGACGTCTCCGAGGCGGACAAGCAGACCGTGTCGTTCGTCAAAGGGCTCGGCGAACCGATCTTGTTCGGCAGCGACGACATCTTGCCGCTGCTCTACGAGTGCGGGTTCCGGTGGATTCGCTCGCGCGATTTCAACGAGCTCTCCGTCGAGCTCATGGGCGACTACAAGCGCGAGTGGTTCTTTCGCTTTCAGCACCTCGCGCTCGCCGCCGTGCGCACGCCGGTCGCGAGATGGCCCTGACCAAGAAATTCCTCCCCTACGCACTGATCGCCGCGCTGGCGATCACGATCGCGTGGGGCTTCGCCGCGACGACCTTGCGCGTGAATCCGTCGATGGGGTTGCCGCTCGACGACAGCTACATCTATCTGACCTACGCGAAGCAGTTCGGGCGCGCGCAACCATTCACGTACTACCCGGGCGGTGGGTACTCGGCGGGCTCGACCAGCGTGCTGTGGCCGATGTTGCTGGCTCCGTTCTGGACGCTCGGTGCACGCGGCCACGCGCTCGTGTGGATCTCGTTCGGCATGTGCTCGGCGTTCTTCACCGCCGTCGGCCTCGGCTGCTTCCAGTTCGCGAGCAAGGTCTCCGGCAGTCGAATGACCGGCGCGCTGGCCGCGGTGATGGCGCTCGTGATCGGCCCATTCGCGTGGAGCGCCCTCGCCGGCATGGAGGTCGCGTTCGCGGCGGCGCTGCTCGTCGCGACGTTGCTCTTGCTGGCGAAGGAACCTACGGGCGGTCCGCCCAGCTGGAAGCTCGCGGTCGTGCTCGCCGCGACCTCGCTGTCGCGCCCCGAGGCCACGCTGATCGTCGTCGCGATCTGCGGCTGGAACGTGCTCGTGCGGATGCGCACGCGCGCCTGGAGAAATGCCGCGCGGTGGCTGGTCCCGCTCGCCGCACCGCTCGTGTGGGTGCTCGCGAATCGCGTGTTTGCCGGGAATTTCTTTCCGAACACCGGCGTGGTGAAGAGCCACTTCTACCTGCCGGGCTTCACGTGGGCGTACTGGAGAGAAGCGGTGATCGCGCAGACCTTCGCGCTCGCGAAGGCGATGTTCTGGGCACCGGAGAGCCCGTTCTTGTTCCCGCGCGTGATCGCGGTGCTGTTCGTCGTCGGCGCGGTCCGCGTGATCCGGTGGGCGCGGCGCGAGCAGCGCACGATCGTCGGCGTGGTCGCGGTGGCCGCACCGATCGCGTTGATGCTCGCCGTCGTCGGCACATCCGGTGTCGGTGGGTGGAGCGTGCAGAACCTGCGCTACATCGCGACCGCGATGCCGCTCGTCGTGCTCGTGGCGGCGTGTGCGCTCGCACCCCCAAAGATCATCGAGAGCTCGATCCAGCGCACCGCTTGGCTCGCGGGCACGGGCGTGCTCGGCCTGGTGTTCGCGTACTCGGCGTGGAGCGGCATGAAGGACAACATGCTGTTGTTCGCGCAGGGTGCGATGGATACCAACGCGCAGGTCGTGATGATCGGCCATTACCTGCACGACAAGCTGCCGAACGCGCACGTGATGTTCCACGATGCCGGCGCGATCGCGTACTACGGCGACGGCGAGGTCTACGACATGCTCGGCTTGGTCACGAATGATCAAGCGGCGATCGCGAACAATGGTCCGGGTGCGCGGTTCGAGTTTCTCGAGAGCTTGTCACCTGCGGAACGGCCGACCCACTTCGCGTACTACCCGGGCTGGATGGGCAGCGCGGAGCTCTTCGGCGAGGTCTTGCTCCACACCCCGCTGCGCCCCGGGTTACCCACGAAGCTGCATCGCATCGTCGGCGACGCCGACATGGAGCTCATCGTGGCGAACTGGGATCACGTCGGCACCGCCGAGCGTCCGCTCAACGATCACACCGGTTGGCAGGTCGTCGATCGGCTCGACATCGCGGATCTCGCGAGCGAGCACGGCCATCACTGGGTCGGTGGGATGGGGCAGCGCCACTTCGGCGATACGACCGCGCACTGGTCGATGGTCGAGCGCGAGACCGGACCGGCCGGGCTGCTCCTCGATGGTGGTCGCACGATCCGCGAGACCAAGGGCGAGCGCTTCACGATCACGCTCGATCCAGTGAAGCCGACGCGCGTGGTGATCCGCACCGGTGGTCAAGTCAGTTACTCGCACCACGAAGCGATCACGGCACCGATCACGCTGAAGTTGTTCGCGGGCACGAAGGAGCTCGGCCACCTCAAGGTCTCCGCACCCGGTGGGGTGTTCTCCGAGCTCGCGTTCAACATCGCGCCGCGGTTGTTCCACGAGCGCCAGATCGAAGTTCGCACCGAGACCACGGGCCCCTATCGGGTGTTCCACTGGTTCGTGCTGCAACCCGAGTGAACTAGCTCGAACGCGACCGCGGCGTGGTGCGACACCCCTCTCGGGTGCGACATCGCCACGAGACTTCAGGCGTCAGCAGCGTAGCGTGGCCCGATGGCGGCCGCGCGCGTACTCGTTGATCATGCGCCGCTTATCACTCCTTGCCGCCCTCGGGGCATTGTTATCGGGTTGTCTGCATTCCGGCTCGCACGTCTCCGCCGAGGGGACCGTGCTGGGCCGCGTGGTCATCTATCGCAATGGGGTCGCGTTCTACGAGCGCCACGCCACGGTGGTCGATGGTCGGCTGGCGGTGCACGTACCGCGGGATCGTGTCGACGATTTTCTGAAGTCGCTGACGGTCGTCGATCCCGTGACGAAGAAGCCGCTGTCGGTGAGTATCCCGCGCAAGGAGGCCGATGACGGCAGCTACCTGACGATGACGCTCGAGACCGCAGATCGCGGCCGTGCCGACGTGCTGTTGACCTACGTGACCGAGGCGCCGGCCTGGAAGCCGAGCTATCGAGTCGTGGTCGGCGACAAGGGCAAGGTGATGCTCGAAGGTTGGGCGATCGTCGACAATGTCTCCGGCGAAGATTGGAAGGGCGTGCTCGTCGGCGTCGGTGCCAGCTCGGCGATGTCGTTCCGCTACGACCTGTGGAGCGTGCGGCGGATCGACCGCGACCTCTTGCAAGGCGAGGATCGGTTCGCGGCGGCGCCACCAACCGGCGTGTCGCCGTACGACGCCGATGGCGGCGAAGAGATCGGGCGGCTCGATACCAGCGAGGTCCGCGCCGATGGTCGCAGGTACGAGATGGCGAGCGATCAGCTGCCAGCAACGGGCGGCCTGATCGCGGGCGTGCTCACCGATACCAGATCGCATCAGCCACTCGCCGGCGTCACGGTGATCGCGACGAGCCCGGCCTTGAAGGAGACCCTGACCGCGCTCACCGACGAGCGCGGCAACTACCGGATCGAGGCGCCCGCTGGCAGCTACACGATCGCGTTCTATTACGCCGACATCACGCTCGAGCGCGCCAACGTCGTGGTGCAGGAGCACAAGCTCGCCTCGGTGTCACAGGCGATCGATCAAGCAAAGCGTGGCGGCGAAGTGATCACGGTCGCGGCGTCCGCTCCCACGATCGAACCGACGAGCACCACCGAGGGCATCACGGTGACGAAGAACTACACGAAGGATGTCCCGATACCGCGCCCCTTCGAAGCCTCGCTCGGCGCCGCCGCGGGCTCGCAAGGCGATGCGTACGTCGTCGAAGGGATCAACACGACCGGCGCCTCGTTCTCGGGCTCTTCTTCATCGTACACGCCGGCCGCGCCACCACCGCCGATCAAGCAAGGTGACGAGAAGCTGGCGGCGGTCGCCAAGCAGATCCTCGGCTCGAAGAAGGACATCGTGATCGAGTCGCTCGGTGCGACGCTCGGCGACGCGAAGCAGCGCGGCGAAGCGGCCCGCAACAAGATGATCGACGATGGTGTGCCTGCAAAGCGCATCGTCGTGCGAGCCAAGACCGGTGGGGCGACGGTGCGCCTCCTCGCGGTCGCCTCCGGAGGCGGCGAGACGGCGAAGGCACCGCCGACCCTGCGCGGCGCGACGGCCGATACGCCGGTCGGCGAGAGCCACTTCATGGCGGATCGACCGATGGATGTGCGCGCGGGCTCGAGCGCGATGGTCGCGATGGTCCACGGCGAGACCGAAGGCGGCGTGGTCTATCTCTACGACCCGATCGCGGATCGCGGCGACAAGCGGTTCGCGTTCAAGGCGGTCCGCTTGCAGAACCCGACCGGAGATACGCTCGAACCGGGTCCGGTCACGGTCTACGGCGAGGGCCGCTTCATCGGCGAAGGCATCACCGAACCGGTGCCGCCGCGCTCGAGCGTGGTCATCCCGTTCGCGAGCGACCGCCAGATCGTCGTCGAGACCTCGGGTGCAGAGAAGGACAAGATCGCGAAGCTGTTCACCGCGCAGCGCGGCGTGATCACCGCCGAGCTCCAGCATCGCAAGGCCACGACCTACACCGTGACGAGCCGCCTCGATCAGCCGGCGAAGGTGTTCCTGCGCCATCGCACCCCCGAGGCCTGGACCGTCGTCGATGCGCCGAAGAAGTCACTGCGGGTCGGCGATTCGACGCTGTACGAGCTGGAGCTCGGACCGAAGGAGACCGCGCACGCCACGATCGCCGAGACCACGCCGATCGAGCGTTCACTCCAGCTCTCGTCCGACGAGGCACTCGACCTCATGAAGGTCTACATCGACGAGCCGGATGCATCGCCCACGCTCAAGAAGCAGCTCGAGGGCGCGCTCGCCACGCATCGCACCGGGGTCGACCTGGTCGACAAGATCGCGACGATGCGCGACCAGCTCGGGGAGTACAAGGAGCGCTCGGGCGAGCTCCATGCCCAGCTCGTGACCTTGAAGGCCGTGCGCACCGGTGGCGATCTGATGAGTGCCCTGCGCGGCAAGCTGATCGAGACCACCGACAAGGTCCAGAAGCTCACGATCAAGATCGTCGATGCGCAGGAGCAGCTGATGCTGACGAAGGTGAAGTTCCAGAACGAGCTCTCCGAGCTCCACCTCACCGATCCCAAGACCGTATCGAGCGCGGACTGACTCAGTAGCGCTTGATCGTCCAGTGCCACGTGATCGCCATCGCCTTGCCGTCGGCGCGACCGCGGAACGCGAGCTCGTGGAGCGCCTCGTTCATGCACGCGTGAACGGCGGCGTTGCCGTCACCGTCGGTGCGAATCGCGGTGACCGCACCGTGACCATCGACGACGAAGTGGTGCGTGATCGTGCCCATCACGGCAACGTCCTTGGCGGCGCACTCGGCGAACCGATCGTAGTTGCGCACGAACTCGTCGACGATCGGTTGCTTGCCCTCCGGAGCCGCCAGCGGTTCGGGGGGCGCCGCGATCTGGCGCCTTCTCGTCGACGGCGCATCGGGCACGAGCTCGGCGGTGCCGCTGAACATCCCGCCGATCTCGGGATTCACTTCGGGGATCGGCTGCACGCGCTTCGTGGGCGGAACGGCGGTGCGGCCACCGCATGCTGCGAGCACGACAACAACCCAGGCGCGGTTCACCGCGCCATTAGAGCACCACTACAACCTGGAGGTTTCGCGCCCGATCGAGAGCCCGCGGCGCGTGCGCGCGAAATCACGTGTGGGAGCCCGAATCCTCGACGAGAAACGCCGATCTGGGATCCGAACTAGTTAGAAGACGAGCTGGACGCGCCCGATGATCGAGGTCTCCTCGATCCGGTCGGCGACCGCGGTGCCAGTCTTCGCACCGCCGGTGAACCAGGTGCGCTCGAGATCGAACAGCGCGCGGAACGAACGATTCGCCCACCAATCGACGCCGACGCCGCCCGACCAGGCGCGCCGCGCGTACTTCGTCGGGTCGACGTACTTCTCGAACACCGAGCCATTGACGGTGCGGATCTCGCCGATGCGTGCTTTGACATCGAACGCACCGATCTCGCCGGTCTTGGTGTTGAACGGGTGCTTCGGGGTGACGCTGTTGTACGTCGCGTCATCGTCGGTGAGCAGCACCTGCGCGATGGCTTCCCACGCATCCGAGGAGACCCGATCGTGGTCGCCATCGAGCACGACCTCCTGCGCGGACCGCACGTAGTCCGCGATCAGGCCGAGGCGACTGAAGAAGTAGTAGCCCTGGACCGTGGCGCGATCGTGGCGACCATCCGCCACGACTGTATCGGCGAGCGTCGTGCCAGCGCGAAACTGAAAGATCGGGTTCTGGCCCGAGGTCTTCCACGTGGGCACGTCGGTCTGGGTCAGGTTCGCTTGCTTGTCGCCGAACGTGGCCGCCGCACCCGCGCCGAGGTTCTCGAGCAACTTCGGCCCGGTTGCCGCGAATGGGCGAACGAACACGCGCGCCGCGAGCTCCTTGTCGTCGGTCGCGTCGCCATCGTTGATGCTGCCATCGGCGACGCCATTGAACACGCCGAACTGATACGTGAGCGTGCCCTTGCCGATATCACCGAAGAGCTCGACGCCGAGATCGCGGTTCGGCGCGATCTGGTTCGGGAGGCCGCGCTCGGCGAAGATCGTCTGACCTTCGAACTGGAGGCGCTCGATCCCGAACGGCACCTTGAACTTGCCGAACCGGATCTTGAGGACGTCGGTGTAGCGCACGTCGACGTAGGCATCTTGAACGAGCAGCTTCGAGCCCGCGAAGTCCGGCATGAAGCGGAAATCGAAGTGGTCGTAGACGGTGCCGCGAAGATCGAAGCGCAGGCTGCGGATCAGGAACTGATCGGGCTGGACGTTGTTGTCGTCGTTGACGAAGAATCGACCATCGAACTGGCTGATGCCACCGATGGTCAGCTTCGAGCTGTCATCGCTCGCCTGGAGGATGAAGCCGTCCTTGAAGCCCGAGGTTTTCGGCTCGAGCGCACCGGCCGGATCCTGGCTCGGCACCACCGGCGGCGTGACGACCGGCGCCTCGACCACGGGCGGCGCGACGACGGGCACCGGATCGGTCGCCGGAGGTTCGGCGGGCGGGCTCGGTTGATCCGGCACGGCGGGAGGTTGCGGGGCGCCGCCGTTCGACGGCTGGGCAGCGGCGAGCGAGCTGACGAGTAACGAGCTGAGGATCGCGACGTACTTCATGACAGGGCCTGATTCGGAAGTGGGTTATCGAGCACCACCGAGGCGGTGCGAACCGTGGCGACAGCGCGGTCCCCACGCACGAGCGCGAGCTCGGCGAGACGACGGCGCGGGAGCTCGATCACGCGCTCACCGTGATCGAGGTGAACGCCGCATCGAGCTGTGGTCGCGCGCAACGGCAGCAAGTACTCAGGCGCACCCACGGCGACGGCTTGATGGTGACGGTGACACCGTCTTGGTGTCGCCGGTCTTGCCATCGCCATTCGCTGCGAGCAGGCCGGCGGCGACGCCACGAAATTTCGTCAAACGCATGGCGCAGCGCACTACACGCGGCGGGCCAGACCTAAGTGCTCGATAAGACTATTATCCGTTATATTGGAAACTCCGCCATTTCGTAGTAGCCTCCGATCTGTCGTGGGCCTCCCGAAATCTCGTGACCATGTCGAGTGACGAAGTCGATGCGATCGTCGGTGCAGATGCGGGCCTGCGCGAGGTCATGCGTCAGGTCGAACAAGTCGCGCGGACCGAGTCCCCGGTGTTGCTGCTCGGCGAGACCGGCAGCGGCAAGGATGTCGTCGCGCGATCGATCCATCGCAGGTCGACGCGCGCCGACGGTCCGATCTTGCGCGTCAACTGCGGCGCGATCGCACCGGACCTGATCGATTCCGAGCTGTTCGGGCACGAGCGCGGCAGCTTCACCGGTGCCTCCGCGCTGCGTCGTGGCTGGTTCGAGCGCGCCGATGGCGGCACGCTGTTCCTGGACGAGATCGGCGAGCTTCCCCTCGCGGCGCAAGTGCGCCTGCTGCGGGTCTTACAGGACGGCACCTTCGAGCGCGTCGGTGGCCAAGAGGAGCTCCGCACTGATGTTCGCGTGATCGCGGCGACGCATCGCGACCTCGCGGCGATGGTGCGCCTCGGTCGGTTCCGCGAAGACCTCTGGTATCGCATCCACGTGTTCGCGATTCGCTTGCCGCCGCTGCGGCAGCGCCGCGGCGATATCGCGGATCTCGCCGCGTACTTCGCGGATCGTGCGGGCCGCCGGCTCGGCACCGAGAAGCTCGCGGTCACGGCGGCCGACCTCCTGCTCTTGCAGGGCTACGACTGGCCCGGCAACGTCCGCGAGCTCGCCGCCGTGATCGACCGCGCCGCGATCCTCGGCGGCGGCGTCCGGCTCGAGATCTTTCGCGCACTCGGTGGCGATGCGGTGACGGGCCCGCGCGGCAGCGCAGGAGATGTTTCAGAAGTAGATTCGTTTCCGACGCTGGACGACGCGATCCGCGAGCATATAGAGCGCGCGCTCGTCCGCTCCCGCGGCAAGATCGAAGGCGTGACAGGTGCGGCTCGGCTGCTCGGCCTCCACGCCAACACGCTGCGGTCCCGTATGGAGAAGCTCGGCGTGCAGTGGGAACGGTTCCGTCCCATGGTATGAGACGGCCATGGCCGAGCAACGTTTCGATGCAGTCGTGATCGGTGCCGGTCCGGGTGGATATCCCGCGGGAATCCGCCTCGGCGCGCTCAAGGTAAAGACGCTCGTCATCGAGCGCGAATACTGGGGCGGGGTCTGCCTCAACGTCGGTTGCATTCCATCCAAGGCGCTGATCTTCGCCGCGAAGTCGTACGACAAGATGAGCCACTCCGAGGAGATTGGCATCACGCTCCCCGGCAAGCCCGTCGTCGACGTCAAGAAGATGCAGGCATGGAAGTCCGGCGTCGTCACCAAGCTCACGAGCGGCGTCCGCACGCTGCTCAAGGGCAACGGCACCGAGATGATGGAGGGCTCCGCGAAGCTCGAGAAGTCCGGTCCGGATGGACATCGCATCACCGTGACGACCAAGGATGGGCCACAGACCATCATCGCGAAGAACGTCGTCCTCGCGACCGGCAGCCGCCCGATCGAGATCCCCGGCTTCAAGATCGATCAGCAGCGGATCCTCGACTCGACCGGCGCGCTCGCGCTCGAGGAGATTCCGAAGCGCCTGATCGTGATCGGCGGCGGCTACATCGGCCTCGAGCTCGGCATGGTCTACGCGAAGCTCGGATCCAAGGTCACCGTGGTCGAAGCGCTACCCCACGTGCTCGCCGCGATGGACAGGGACTGCGTCGCGGTCGTCGAGAAGAAGCTCAAGAAGATGGGCGTCGAGGTCATGGTCGAGACCAAGGCGAAATCGTGGGAGGACAAGGGCGACCGTGCCGTCCTCACCGTCGAACTCAAGGACGGCAAGACCGCGACGATCGATGCCGACAAGATCCTCCTCTCGATCGGCCGCAAGCCGAACAGCGAGAACCTCGGCCTCGAGAACGCGGGCGTCGCGCTCGACAAGCGCGGCTTCGTGATCGCCGACGATCACCTCCGCACGAACGTCCCCGGCATCTACGCTCTCGGCGACCTCATCGGCGGCATGATGCTCGCGCACAAGGCGACCCACGAAGGCGAGGTCGTCGCCGAGCTCATCGCCGGTCACAAGGCCGCGATGGACGTCCGCACGATCCCGGCGGTCGTGTTCACAGATCCGGAGATCGCGACCACCGGCCTCACCGAGGAAGAGGCGAAAGCCAAGGGTATCGCCGTCAAGGTCGGCAAGTTCCCGTTCGCCGCGCTCGGTCGCGCGATCGCGATCAACGACACCGAGGGTTTCTGCAAGACCGTGATCGACGCCAAGACCGGCGAGCTGCTCGGCCTTCACATTGTCGCGAACGGCGCGGGCGACCT
The DNA here is from genome assembly GCA_043780895.1 of Kofleriaceae bacterium. Taxonomy (GTDB): domain Bacteria; phylum Myxococcota_A; class Polyangia; order Haliangiales; family Haliangiaceae; genus JABFXX01. The sequence continues at coordinate 32,094 of JAYWCI010000213.1, forward strand.
CATCTCCGAGGGCGCGCTCGCGATCGAGATGGGCGCGGTCGCCGATGACCTCCGCCTCACGATCCATCCGCACCCGACGCTGTCGGAAGCGATCATGGAATCGGCCGCTGCCGCGCTCGGCGAGGCCGTGCACATCATCAATCGCCCGGTCACCGCAGCTCACTAGTCATGCAGCCGTGGCGGGTTACCGACCTCGGCATGCGCGGCTACGACGAGGTTCGGGCGATGCAGCTCGAGCTCGTCGCGGCACGCCAGGCCAAGCTAGTTCCCGACACGCTGCTCCTGGTCGAGCATCCGCACACGTTCACGATCGGCCGCAACAAGGCGGCACTCGCGAACATCTTCGCCGCCGGCGACGTGCCGGTCGTCGAGATCGAGCGCGGTGGCGACGTCACCTATCACGGCCCCGGTCAGCTCGTGGCGTACCCGATCGTGCTCTTGCGCGAGGGTCCCGAACGCGACCTTCATCTGTTCCTGCGCAACCTCGAAGAAGCCGTGATTCGAACCTGCGCACGGTTCGGCGTCGTCGCGGATCGCGAGCCCGGCAAGACTGGCGTATGGACCGGGCCGTCGCCGGCAGGCATAGACCGCAAGAAGCTCTGCTCGATGGGAATCGCGTGCCGGAAGTGGGTCACGTTCCACGGCCTCGCGCTGAACGTGACGACCGACCTCAGCTACTTCCACCGGATCAATCCGTGTGGCTTCGATTCGGACGTGATGCGCTCGCTCGCCAGCTACGTGCCGACGATCGAGATGGCGGCGGTGCGCACCGCGCTCGCCGAGGAGCTCGCCGAAACGCTCGCCAGAATGCTCTCCAGAATGCTCTGACGATCGCCTAGTCGAGTGGCGTAGCGAGACCGGTCTGCCGGCTGATGTTCAGCGCCTGATCCGGACCGGTCCGCTCGATCACGGTACCGGGACTAGCCGGTGCGGACCGAGAAGTCGCGCACGGACACGATCTGCTTGGTCTCGAGGTCGGCCAAGAACGAGCGGCCCGAGCCGATCCGACCGTCGAACGCGAGCAGGAACCAGACATCGAGGCTCCAGCGCTGGTGGTCGCTCTCGCATGGAGGCGTCCACGACACCGCCTCGAGATCGCCGAGGTAGGTCGGCCGCGACGGCGATGACGCGACGAGCCGCTGGTACTCCTCGCAGGTCTGGACCAGGCCGACCGCGGCCTGCGCATCCCGCGACGCGACCGTGCGCCGCCACGCAGAGGTCAGCCGGCACTTGCCGACCACGCCGCTCGGCGACAGCTCGATCTCGTACGCTTCATCTGCGGCGAGGCCATCGAAGTCGGGCACGTCGAACTCGGGATACTTGTCGCGCTCCGCGATCATCTCGAACCGATCGTCGAAGGCTTCGTGCCCGGCCTCGAGCGTGTCGTCGCTGTAGTAGCCGTACACGCGCAAGATCAGGTTCTGCGACGGCAATCGGTGGTCCCAATCGACGATCGCGATCGCACCATGATAATCGTGGCGGAACCGTTGAAGGGCCGGCAACGCGGCCGCAACTCGCGTGGCTGCACCCTCTTCCGACAACACACCCTGATAAGCCACACGCGGGTGTAGCCGAATCTCCTCAGCTACGAATGGACGCAGGTCGGACGACACCTCTTGTAGATATTACACGGCGCGCTCGAGCGAGTCGATCAGTGCACCGAGCCGATCGCCGTCGAGCTTCAACCGTGCAGGATTCACGACGAGCTTGCTCGAAACCTGGCAGACCGTATCGACTTCGACCAGGCCGTTCTGACGGAGGGTCTCGCCCGTCTGGGTGATATCGACGATCCGCTCACAGAGGCCTGTGAGCGGGCCCAGCTCGATGGCGCCGGAGAGCTTGATGACCTCGGCGGTGAGGCCGTGGCGTACGAGATACCCCCGCGTGATGTTCGGGTACTTCGTGGCGACGCGGATGTGGGACTGCGTCTTGATATCGACCCGGGCATCGGCGCGCTCCGCGACGATCATCCGACACCGCCCGATACCCAGATCGAGCGGCTCGTAGAGCTCCTTGCCCTCTTCATCGAGGACATCGCTGCCCGCGATGCCGATATCGGCGGCGCCGTGCGAGACGTACGTCGCGATATCGGAGTTGCGCAGGATCAGGACGCGGAGCAGGCCACAGTCGAGGACGAGCTTGCGGGTATCGGCGAACACCGGCGACAGGTCGTAGCCAGCGCGCGCGAACACCGCCGCCGCCTCCTCCTGGATCCGGCCCTTCGGCAGCGCGAGGATGATCGGTCGATCGCTCATGTCTGCTTCGTGCGTTTGATCTTCGCACCGACGCCGCGCAGCTTCTTCTCGATCGCTTCGTAGCCGCGATCGAGGTGATAGACGCGGAGCACCTCGGTCTTGCCCTCCGCGACCATGCCGGCCAGCACGAGGCTCGCCGACGCGCGCAGATCGGTCGCCATCACCGACGCGCCGGTCAGCTTCATCCCGCCCCGGATCACGGCGGCGCGACCGGTGGTCTGGATATCGGCGCCCATACGGTTGAGCTCGGGCACGTGCTGGAACCGGTTCTCGAAGATCATCTCCTTGATCACCGATTGGCCCTTCGCGAGGCACGCCATCACCATGAACTGCGCCTGCATGTCGGTAGGAAACCCGGGGTGCGGCTGCGTCGTGATGTCGATCGGGGTGAGCTCGGCGGGCCCCTTCACACGCACGCCACCGGCTTCGACCGCCACGGTCGCGCCCATCGCGCGAAGCTTGGAGATGATCGCCTCCATGTGCTCGGCGCGCGCGCCTTCGAGGAGGACATCGCCGTGGGTCATCGCCGCTGCACACGCGAACGTGCCGGCTTCGATACGATCTGGAATGATCGCGTGCTCGATCGGGTGGAGCTCGTCGACGCCTTCGATCGTGATGATCGGCGTGCCTGCGCCCTGGATCTTCGCGCCCATCTTGTTGAGCACGAGCGCGAGCTCTTCGATCTCGGGCTCGCGCGCCGCGTTCTCCATCACGGTGCGGCCCTTCGCGAGCGTCGCGGCCATCAGGATGTTCTCGCAGCCGGTCACCGTCGGCATGTCGAACACGATCGTCGCGCCCTTCAGGCGCTTGGCCTCGACCTCGACGTACCCGTGATCGAGGGTGACCTTCGCGCCCATCGCCTCGAGGCCCTTCAAGTGCTGATCGATCGGACGCGCGCCGATGTTGCAGCCGCCCGGCATCGACACGCGTGCGCGGCCGTAGCGCGCGACGAGCGGGCCGAGCACTAACACGCTCGCGCGCATCGTGCGGACCAGATCGTAGGGCGCCTCAAGCTTCGGCTTCTTCTTGCCCGAGGGCGGCCCGATCACGAGCGAGTCGCCCTTATCCTCGGCATCCGCCGACCAGCCGAGCATGCGCAGCAGCTTGGTCATCGTGAGGACGTCGGCGAGCTTGGGGACGTTGCGATAGGTCGACGTGCCCGACGGCAACAGCGCTGCGGCGAGCAGCGGCAACGCGGCATTCTTGGCGCCGCTGACCGGAATCTTGCCCGAGAGCCGAGCGCCACCTTCGACGACGATCTTGTCCATGGTTTTACAGAGCGAAACGCGGTGAGCGGCCGTGCTATTCGCCGAGACCCAGCGGGGAGGCGCGCGAGACAATGTTTAGCTCGACATCGACCGAGTTGGCATCATTGCGACCAACTGCTTGCAGGTGATCGGCTGCGACGCCTTTGCCGGCGAGATACTTGACGACGATCTGCGCGCGGTCGTTGGCGGGCGCGTGCGCGACGACCTGGAGCTTCCACGCCGGATGCGCCTTCAGGATCGCCTGTAGGCGTAGCCCGTACAGTTTCGCGTTGTCAGCCTTTCCGTCGAAGCCGACGCGACAAAAGGCGCAGCCACGATCGCCAGCGCGATCATCCTGGAAACTACGCGCGCTCGAATGTTAAACCTGTCAGTGAGCGGGATGGCAACACTCCGGGCGAGATCGATAGACCTTGTGCCGATCGGACGGGCGCGCATGGCGAAACGCGCGATCGACGTCGTCGGTGCGTGCCTGGGGTTAGTGCTCGCCACGCCGATCATGCTGGTCATCGCAGTCGGGTTGCGGCTCAGCTCGCGCGGCCCGATCATCTTCATGCAAGAGCGCTGCGGCCTCGGGGGGCGGCGGTTCCGGTTCTTCAAGTTCCGCACGATGGTCGAGGACGCCGAGGATCAGCGCGCGTTGCTCACCCATCTCAACGAGATGCGCGGCCCGGTGTTCAAGATCTCGCGCGACCCGCGGATCACGCGGCTCGGTGCGATCCTACGCAAGACCTCGCTCGACGAGCTCCCGCAACTCTGGAACGTGCTGCGCGGCGAGATGAGCCTCGTGGGCCCTCGCCCACCGGTGCCCGATGAAGTCGCGAGCTACGACTCGCGTCAGCGCCAGCGCCTCGCCGTCGTCCCCGGCATCACGGGCCTGTGGCAGGTCAGCGGACGCAGCACGATCAACGACTTCGAAACGTGGCTCGAGCTCGACCTCGCTTATGTACGCAGGTGGTCGCTGTGGCTCGATTTCCGCATCCTCGCGAAGACGGTCATCGTCGTGATCAGCGCTCGCGGCGCCCAGTAAGTGGTACGTTTCCCGGCCGAATGAGCCGGATCGTCGTCGGAATCATCGCGCTCGCCGCCACGACGAATATCGCGCTCGCGCAGCCGTTTCCGACCGAGCTGCCGACCGATCCGCCGCGCCAGCCGTCCACGCGGATGCCGGTCACGGTGCCGCAGACCACGCAGACCAATCCCGGTGACGAGCCGATGGATCCGACGGAGCCCCCGATGGCCGAGCCGATCGTCGCAGCGCCGCTCGTGGCGCAACCGGTCGCGCTCGAACAACCGATCGATCCGGATCACTACTTGTGCGGCGCCGGCGACGTGCTCGAGCTCAACTTCTGGGGACCGCAGAACCTCCGGCTGAAGGTGACGGTCGACCTCGAAGGCCGCGCGTTCATTCCGAAGGTCGGCTACGTCGCGGTCGCGAACAAGACCCTCTCGGCGGTGCGCACCGCGATGAAGTCGCGCGTGCGAGCAAACTATCCCGGCCTGGCCTTCGACCTCGCCGTCGAGGCCCCGCGGACATTCCTGGTCCACGTCGTCGAGAACGTGAAGAAGCCGGGCACGTTCTCCGCGCACGCCGTGGACCGCGTCGCGGCGGTGATCACGCGTGCGGGGATCGTCCCGGCGGCCTCGCGCCGGCGGATCACGATCCACCACCGGACCGGCGCCGACACCACGGCAGACCTGGTCAAGTACGAGCTGACCGGCGACACCGCGTTCAATCCGTACCTGCTCGACGGGGATGTCATCCACGTGCCGTTCCCCGAGCTCCAGGTCAAGGTCACCGGTGCGGTCCGTCGCCCCGGACAGTACGAGGTCACAGCGACCAAGGATCTGGCCGAGCTGATCGAGATCGCCGGCGGGCTCGCACCGACCGCCGCGAAGGCGCTGCCGATCCGGATCCTGCGGCGCAATGCCAAGCAGCAGGACCAGTACATCGACGTACCGGTCGGAGGCAACGCGCCACTCACCGACGACGATCGCGTGATCGTGCGGGGCACCGATGATCTGCAGCGCACCGTGCTGTTGATCGGCGCGATCGTCGGCAGCGATCCGCTCGACAGCACCACGACGAGCCGGCGCTTGCCGTTCGTCGTGGGCGACACCGTCTGGTCGCTACTCGATCGCGCGGGCGGGATCAAAGCGCCGGGTGACCTCAAACGCAGCTACATCGCGCGGCCCACGCAAGGAGGCCAAGACCTCATCGCGATCGATCTCGACGCGCTGCTCGTGCGCCGTGACTTCAAGGCCGACAAGCCGATCGCGATGGGCGACACGATCGTGATCCCGGCGATGCAGTACAGCGTGATGGTCGAAGGCGCGGTCGGTCGCGCCGGGCTCTACAACTACAACCCGCTGTTCGGCGTGCCCGAGTACATCGCGCATGCCGGTGGCCTCACGCGAACAGCGCGCGACCTCGACGAGGTCCGGCTGATCGAAGCGACCGGCTCGACCCGCGACTACAAGGCCGGCATGAAGCTGCAGCCCGGCGATGCGATCCTCGTCCCCGAGCGCAACTTCAGCCGCGCCGAAGTCACGCAACTCATCCTGGCGACCGCGGGCCTCGTGCTCTCCGGCGTCGCGATCGTGATCGCGGCGCGCCGATGAGTGACGAACCGATCGATCTCGCGGTTACGCTCGCACGCCACTGGCGACTGGTTGCATCGTGCATCGCGCTCGGCACCTTATCAGGCGCATTGTACGCGGCCACGGCGCCGAAGTGGTACTCGGCGACGCTCACGGTCGTGCCAGCGCAGCGCTCGCAAGACTCCGCTGCGATGTCGCTCGCAGCAAAACTCCCGATCGCGCTCGACACGTTCCAAACCGATGTGCAACGCATCCAGGCGGTCCTCGTGAGCGCTTCCGTTGCCGACGCGGTGATCGAAAAGTTCGGGCTCGATGCGCACTACGAGACATCGCACCGCGAGCACACGCGCGCGGAGCTCGCCGAGCACTGCGTGTCGCTTGTCGATCGCAAATCGGGTCTCGTCTCACTGACATGCGAAGACAAGGACCCCGCGCAAGCCATGGCGATGGCCGAGTATTTCGGCGAGGTCGGCAATCGCGTGTTTGGTCGCGTGACGGTCTCCTCGGCGCGTGAAGAGCGCGCATTTCTCGAGCAGCAAGTCGTCAAGGCGCGCCACGACGTGGACGAGGCATCGAAGAAGCTCCGCGAGTTTCAAGAGCAGCACAAGATCATCGATCTGCCCGAGCAGAGTAAGGCGGTGATCTCCGCGATGGCGCAGATCAAAGGCGAGATCGTTTCGAAGCAGATCGAGCTGTCGTACCTGAGCGGCTTCTCCGGACGCGGCGAATCCAACGTTCAACAGCTCCAGCAGCAGATCGCCGTGATGGACGGCAAGCTGCAGCAACTCGAACAGGCTCAACACGCGGGGCCCGGCTCGGCCGCGGGTTCCGCCAGCACCGACAACTTCTTTCCAACCGCGATGAACGTGCCGCAGCTCCGGTTCGAGCTCGAGCAGCTGATGCGCGAACAGAAGATCGAAGAGACGGTGTTCGGGTTGATGACGCAGCGCTTCGAGATGGCGAGGGTCGACGAAGCGCGCGACACGTCGACGTTCCAGATCCTCGATCATCCTACGTTGCCGACGTATCGCACTCGTCCCTCGCGGAAACGCGCTGTCACGCTCGGCGCGATCGCAGGTGGTGCGTTTGGCGCGGTGCTCGCGCTCGTTCCGGTGTGGTGGCGCCGCCGCGTGCGGGTGGCGTAGGCGTGAGGCTCGCGGGGATTGCCATCGATCGAGTCGACATGGCTGGCGCACTTGCGCGGATCGATGAGTTCATCGAGGACGGCTCCCCGCACTACAACATCGCGATCAATGCAGCAAAGGTCGTCGCGTGTGAGGACGACGTCGAGCTCTTGGCTGCGGTCGACGAAGCGCACCTGGTGACGGCGGATGGGCAGGCGGTGGTGTGGGCGTCGCGGTTACTCGGCGACCACCTCCCCGAGCGGGTCGCCGGTGCGGACCTGATGGAGCGGCTGATCGAGCGCGCTGCGCAGCGCGACTATGCGATCTATTTTCTCGGAGCTCGGCCAGCGATCGTCGAGGCGTGTGCGGCAAGAGCGCGCGGAGCATTTTCAGGTCTGCGGGTCGTCGGAGCGCGCGATGGCTACTTCACGGATGAGGCCAGCGTCATTTGCGAGATTCGCACTGCAGCACCCGACATCCTGTTCCTCGGGTTCGGGACGCCGGCGAAGGAATACTTCATGCGTCGCCACTATCGCGCCCTCGGTGTTCCGTTCGTGATGGGTGTCGGCGGGTCGTTCGATGTCTACGCAGGTCTCGTGCGGCGCGCACCTGTGTGGCTGCAACGGGCGGGCCTCGAGTGGGCGTTTCGGCTAGCCCAGGAACCTCGCCGCATGTGGAAGCGCTATCTCGTCGGCAACGCCCGCTTCCTCGCGATCGTCGCGCGCGAGCTCCTCTTTCGCGTGCGAAGGTGACGAGGTGAAGCAGGTCGTTCAGAGCTTTCGTACCGGCGTGCTCGCGGTGGAGCACGTGCCTTCGCCCCTACCCCGCGCTGGAGGCTTACTCGTCCAGACGATCGTCTCGGCGGTCAGCGCGGGAACGGAGAAGGCGAAAGTTGATCTCGCGCGCAAGCACCTGCTCGCGAAGGCTGCCGCCCGGCCCGATCAAGTGCGCAAGGTCCTCGCGACGCTCCGCACCGAAGGCGTTCGCGCGACCTACAACAAGATCCGAAACAAGCTCGATGCCCTCAGTCCACTGGGCTATTCGGCAGCCGGCAAAGTGGTCGCGGTGGGAGATGGTTGCGATGGTTTCGCGATCGGTGACCTCGTCGCGTGCGGGGGTGCCGGTTACGCAAATCATGCGGAGCTGATCTGGGTGCCGCGCAATCTGTGCGCGAGGATTCCACCCGGCGTCGCGATCGAAGAGGCAGCGTTTGCAACGATCGGCGCGATCGCCCTCCACGGTGTCCGCCAAGCAGATGCGACGCTCGGAGAGACCGTCGCGGTGATCGGGCTGGGTCTGCTCGGCCAGATTTCGGTCCAGCTCCTCCGCGCCAGTGGATGTCGCGTGATCGGCGTCGACCTCGATCCTTGGAAAGTGGAGCTCGCCGCCAAGCTGGGCTGCGACCTCGCGCTTCGTCGCGACGACGCCGTGCTCGAACGCGTGCACGAGCTAACGAACGGACGTGGCGCGGACGCGGTCATCGTGACCGCTGCGACCACGAGCAACGATCCGATCGTGCTTGCAGGCGAGCTCGCGCGCGACCGTGCGCACGTCGTGATCGTCGGTGCCGTGCCTGCAGAGATCCCACGTACGCCGTACTACGAGAAGGAGCTCGACGTTCGAATGTCGCGTTCGTATGGCCCGGGCCGGTACGACCGCGCCTACGAGGACAAGGGTATCGATTACCCGATCGGCTACGTGCGCTGGACCGAACAACGCAACCTCGAGGCATTTCTCGACGCGCTCGCGGCCAAGCGGCTTGCGATCGCAGACCTGATCACGCACCGCGTCCCGATCTCCGATGCGGTGCGCGCCTACGATCTGATCGGCGCCGAACGAACGCTCGGCATCGTACTGACGTACCCCGACGAGGTCAGCCATGCGCCGATCATCACCACCGGTACCAGTCGCCGTCCTGCAGCAGCCAACGTCGGGGTGATTGGTGCCGGCGCATTTGCAGGAGGGGTGCTGTTGCCTGTACTTCGCGCGATGCCGCAGGTCTCGCTTGCGAAGATCTGTACCGCCTCGGGCACCACGGCTCGAGACATCGCGATCCGGCAGGGTATCGGAGAAGCCGTCGAATCGATCGACGCGATCATCGGGGACGATCAGATCAACGCCGTCGTGATCGCGACGCGGCACGACCAGCACGCGATTCTCGCTACGCGTGCCCTCGCCGCGGGCAAGGCAGTCTTCATCGAGAAGCCGCTCGCACTCGATCGCAGCGAGCTCGATGCCGTGCTCGCGGTTGGAAATCCCGCGCTTGTCGTCGGTTTCAACCGGCGCTTCTCGCCGCACACCGACCGCGTGGTCCGAGCCTTCGCTGGTATAGGTGCGCGTACGATCCAGATTCGCGTCAATGCGGGCGTGTTGCCACCGTCACACTGGACGCATGATTCCGAAGCTGGCGGAGGCCGGCTGCTCGGAGAAGGTTGTCACTTCGTCGACCTCGCGCGCGTGCTCGGTGGCGCTACGATCACGCGGGTCTTCGCGGCTGGGCGGCGCGACGACGCGGTGATCACACTCGAGATGGCGAATGGATCGATCGCCACGATCGCCTACACCGCGCGTGGCGATGTCGCCTCTGGAAAGGAGCGGGTCGAGGTCTTCGGGGGCGGTGTATCCGCGACGATCGATGACTTCCGCGCGACGACGATCGTTCGCGGTGGTAAGCGCGACTCGTTCGAGACGGCCCAGAACAAAGGTCATCGCGAGGAGCTCACACGTTTCATCGCGATGGTGACGAGGGCGGCAGCTCCCCCGATGGCGCTGGAGGAGATCCGCAACTCGAGTCTCGCTGCCATCGCAGTGACTGAAGCACTCGCGGTCGGCGCAGCGATCGCGATCTGATGCATCCGCCGCGCTGGTATTGGCGACGCCTGCGCGCGATGTCCGTGCCTGAAATCGCGCACCGGGCGCGCCGTCTGGTCACGGCGCCTCTCGATCGGCGTGTACACCTTCCGTCCCGGTTCGTGAGCTGGACGGGTCCCGACATTCCGTACCGGCTCGCCGCTGACCGGGCAACTGCGGACTGCATCCTGCGCGGCGAACGCGATGTTCTCGGCATCGGCCGCATCACCCTTCCTCGCCGGTTCGACGATCCGCGCCTCACGTGGGAGCTCGAGAGGGGGCACGACTGGGTCACGGTTGCAGCCGTTGCGGATCAGGATACTCGATTCCGCTCCTGGCTCGAGCAGGCCGTGATCGGTGAACCGCCCAGAGCGGCGATGGAGGCAGCCATCCGGATCCATTCGCTCGTCGCCGTCGCAGCGTTGACGCGGCCCGCCCCACCGACCAACTGCGCGAAAATGATCTTCCAGCATGCCGCGTTTGTGGAGGGCCACCTGTCCGCCTATTCCTCTGCGAACAACCACCTCGTCGTCGAGCTCACCGCCTTGGTGGTCGCCGCTCGCGTGCTCGATACGCCGATCTGCCACATGGCGGCCCTCGAGCGAGCGGTCGGTGAACAGGTGTTCGACGATGGCGTCCATGCTGAGATGGCGACGCACTATCATGCGTTCGTGCTCGAAGCGCTCGCGCTCGTTGCACTCGTCGAACACGCGTATGGGACCTCGCACGCCTGGCTAGACGGAACAATCGCAGCGATGGCGCACTATCTCGCCGCACTCTCTTGCGACGGCGGCCTGCTGCAACAGGGCGATGATGACGGCGGTCGGATCGTTGCTGGCTTCCAGCTCCCGTTCGCCGAGACGACTGCAAGCTCCGAGTTATTTCCGAAGGCTGGTCAGGTCGTTCTCCGATCGCCAAGGCTTCACGTCACATTCGATGCGGGACCGTTCGGCTTCGGGACGCTAGCCGCCCATGCGCACTGCGATGCGCTCGCGATCTCGGTCGCGTGCGATGGCACACCGTTCCTCGTGGACCGAGGGACGTACCGCTACGCGGGGGACGACACATTGCGCGACGAGTTGCGAGCAACCGCGGCGCACAACACGCTACAAGTTGCGGACCTCGAGCAGGCCGAGGTCCTCGGACCATTCCTCTGGGGACGCAAGCCGAGCGTCACGCTCGAGCGTTGCGAGCTAGCCGATCGCGACGTCGTTATCGCTTCGCACGACGGCTTCGGGCCGGCCACGCATCGACGGACGCTGCTCCGCCGCGGTGACGCGATGCTCGTGATCGACCGAGCCGATACCGCGCTCCCGATCACCGCTCGGTATCACCTCGCACCTGATGCCGCCGCACGCGGCTGGGTACGCGCAATCGAGGGCACGGCAACGATGCGCGAGACACGCCACTCGCGCTTTTACGGTGCCATCGAGCTCGCGCCGACGCTCGAGGTCATCGGTCAGGTTCGATTGATCGTCGCGCTCGGGGTTGGCGACGACTCCGTTGTCGATGCCTTGCTCGCGGAAGCGCGCGAGCTAGGCCTGCTCACCGAGTGATCAGCTCGCGAACTTCGCTTCCCGCACCAACTCGGTCGAGCTCGACCATTCGCGAGCCGCGCCGCTCGAAGTACGATCCGTGATTCGAGCGATCGTGATGCGTGCGAACGATGAACAACACGCCTCCGTCGGCGATCCGCGAGACCACCGCATCGCGCAGCGCTAGCAGCTGGCGGCGCGAGAAATAGAAGACGTTCATGAAGTTCGCGACTCGCACGAGCTCGAAGAGGCCCGGCACCGTCGGCTTGCGTGCGTCTTCTTCGTGAATCTGGACGCTCGTCGCTGCGACCTGCGACGAGATCAGGCTGACCTGGGTGTGCGCAAACGATCGGAGACTGCGTCGTACGGCACGTAGCAGGAGCGAATGCGCCACCCGGATCGGATGGAGAGCGAGCTCGCGCTTGCCCGGGCTCCAGGGCATCGCCCACTGGGGATGATCTACCTGGAGCACTCGATCATTCGCATCCACCAGCCAGCCGAAGCCATCGCGCTCCAGGTAGGTCGCATCGATCGTGAGGTCCGTGCCATGAACCTCGCGGGTGCACAACGCGGTCGCGAGCTCGAGCGTCGAGATTCCAGAGGAGCACGCGACATCGAGTACGCGACGGGCGCCTATCCGGTTCGCATGCGCGACCGTCGCATCGAGGGTGTCATCGAAGCGATGACGTTCGGTCATCTTGTACACGCCGTTGCGAAGCTGGAGCTGCGTAAAGAATCGGTCCTCGACATCGTAGTCCCCTCGCGCCCGTGCAGCGAGGAGCTCCGGAACACGCACGCGTTCACGCATCGATCGGCTCGTACATGATCGTCGCGTACAATACGTGCAACATGAGAAGGCCGATCAAGAGCGCCTGAGGCGACTCCCAGTAGTTGTCCTGCAGGCCGATCAACGTGAAGAAACCCACCGCCGTGACGAACATGAGGCCGCGCGTGTAGAGCTCCGGCCGCTCGCGCACGCGTCGCTGAACTCTGCGAATGATGACGACGAGCCAGCCAAGGACAATGGCGAGCCCGATGATCCCGAGCTCGGTGTAGATCGAAAGCATCGAGAAGAATGGTTGCTCGGTGGAGCCGATCACGAGATCTGATTCTTTGTACGCCACGAGGAGCGAGAAACAGTACGAGCTTGCGAGCCGCGTCGCTTGCGGTGATAGCAACGGCACGGGACGAGGCGAGTCCGGTCCGCCGAGGTACAGGCCGCTCGCGATCAGGCTCGCGCGGCTCGAAAACTGTCCTGGACCGAGCCCGATGTATGGCTGCTCCGGCGCGTCGTCGGGCAATTCGCTAAACACCCGGCTCAGGAGGATCGCGCGTGGAATGTCGACGGCGTCGAGATCGATCGCCTGGGCACCTACGCGCGAGATGCCCTCGAGGTTGTCCGCCAAGGCGACATACCCGACACCCGCGACCAACGCGCCGACGACAGCGAGGCGACCGACGCGCAGGCGCCGGCGCGGTGCTCCTTTGGTTCGCCGGGTGGTCAGCAGGGCAAACGCGATCGCAGCAACGAGAAACACGAGGACGTGAACCACGGACGCGAGCACCAGCGCGATGCCACCGAGGGCAAGAGAGAGTGAGCGGCGGCGCGCGAGGTTCGGCACCGCCAGGCACGCCAGGATCATGACCGCCATGTTCACGGCGAAGACCGGGTTCGAAAACGCGAGCTCGGCACTCAAGTAAGGATGAATCGTCCCGGCGACGTGATCACCGTTCGCGCCGCCGAACGATCCGGTCTCGGTCGCTCCGTAGATCGCCTGGATCGTTCCAACGACGCCTTCGACTGCGAGTAACCGCAGCGCCACCCCTGCCTGTTTTTCGAACAGCGCGATCGACGCAATCGACCTGCTCTCCACGACGAGGACGGGCAATATCGCGGAATACGTGATTAACGCGAGCACGTAATTCGTGACCAACAAATCCTCGGCAGCGAGCTCGTAGAACGCACCGAGGCCGACCGCACCACCGACCACGACCACCAGCCGGTTTCGCATGCCGACGGTGCCGGCCGTGACGACGAGCCATGCGATCAGCAGGACCGGCAATGCGTACGTGAGCAACTTGAACGGGGTGAAGCAAACGACCGCGCAGGCGACAAAGCCCACGTAGTACGCGCGTTGCACCGGCGTCAGCACTCTTGCAGTGTATAGATCGAGTCCGGTGCGAAGCTCGTTGCGGAGCAACTTCTCGTGGACCCTGCTCGGGAACCTCGGGTACACGACCAGCCAGTGGCTGGTGATCGTATTGATTGCGAAGCTCGGATCGCCCGAGATGGTCGGCCAGTTCACACTGGCCGTCGCACTGTGCTCGCCGATCATGCTCGCTGCGAGCTTGGGCTTGCGTACGGTTCAGGCGAACGATGTGCATCGGCGGTACTCGTTCGCGACCTACCTCGGTCTTCGCGTGGTCACGACCAGCGTTGCGGTCGCGCTCATAGTGGTCGTCGCGGTCGCAGGCTATCGGAGCTCGGCCGCGATCATCGCGGTGTACGCGGTCGCGAAGGCGGCCGAAGCAACGAGTGAGATCATCTGGGCCCAACTTCAACAGCAAGAGGACATGGGTCGGATCGCTCGCTCGATGGTCCTCAAAGGCAGCCTCGCGCTGGCTGCCGTCGCGCTCGCACTTGTGACGACTCGCGATCTCGTTGCGACCGCAGCAGGCATCGCGGTCGGTTGGTCGATCGCGTTGGTCGCGTATGACTTCACGGTCGCGCGCGGATTCGATCAGTCGGTACGACCGCGCTTCGTCAGGTCCGAGCTCGTCACGCTCGCGCGAACCTCCTTCCCCCTGGGAATCGTTCTCATGGTGGGGTCGTATGCCGCCAACGCGCCTCGCTATCTCGTCGATTATTTCAGCGGCGACCGCGAGCTCGGTCTGTTCAGCGCAAATGCCAACCTGATGCTGCTCGGCGTCACCTTGATGACCGCCCTTGGCCAGGCCACGGCACCTCGCCTGGCGCGTGCGTTCATCGACCACGATCGGACCGAGGTGATGCGCTTGCTGCGCACGCTCCTCGTCACGGCGATCGTCCTCGGCATCACGGGAATCACGGTTGCAGCGCTCGCTGGGCGTTTCGCTCTCGGGATCCTCTACACGCAGGTCTATGCGGAACGCGGTGACATCCTGGTCGTGGTGATGATCGCGGGCCTTGCGACGAATATCGCGAGCGCGTTCGGCGTGCTCGTGACTGCAAGTGGAGAGTACAACCGCCAGATCGGGCTCCAGGCGATCAACCTCGTCGTAGGACTCGGTACGGCCTGGGCACTCGTTCCCACGTACGGTGCGCTCGGCGCGGCATGGGCGCTGTGCGCCGCGGCAACCATCACCGCAGTCGTCTTCGGCGCGCTTGCTAGCGTCCGGATCCGATCGCTCTAGCGTAGACGCCGTCGTAGAGGCTGGCGGCCTTGTCGATCGAACGATCCTGGACGCGCATGGAGGCGATTCGTGCGCGGGCTCGCGCGGCCAGAGGATCGGCGCGCACGGCGTGCAGCGCTCCCGCTAGGGCTAGCGGATCATCGAAGGGCACGAGAAGCGCGCAACTCTGATCGAGGATCTCGCGATGCGCGGCGATGTCGCTCGCGACGACCGGGCAGCCAGCAGCCATTGCCTCGAGGACGACATTGGGCTCACCTTCGTGCTGACTCGGACAGACGATAGCCAACGCCGTTTTCAACAGGGACCACCAGTCAGCTCGAAATCGCTCGACAGTGACGTCGAGCGCGTGACGTTCGATCGCGCGCTGAAGCATCGGACGAAGTTCTCCTTCGCCGAGCATTCGCAAACGCCCCCCGGGCACATGGCGCATTGCCGCGAGGAGCAGGTCCGGTCGCTTCTCCGCACTCAGCCGTCCAGCGAACAAGAAGTACGGTGGTTCTTCGCCGCCCGGTGGCGCAGCTTCGATCGCGGCAAGATCGAGCGCGTTTCGAATTTCCGAAACGGATCCGCGCCCGGCTTCCCACAGCGCAGTCCCCGCCGTCGAGTTCGCGACGATCGCGCTCGCGAATCGACCGATCTTCTTGCGAAGCCACATCGCGAAGCTCGCCGGGTATGCGAGGTGCGACGCGCGCTCGGAGAGCACCCAGGGGATCCGATGCGCAAGGCTAGCGGCTCCAGCGATCACATCCATCTGGGGCAGCCACGTCTGCACCAACGCAGGCCGCACGGTCCTCAAGACGCGCGTGATGCGCAGGCCGAGCTCAGGCGATCCACCGGCTAAGTCGCCAAGCACGTGCTTGGCGATCGACGGCGCGAGCTGCGCCTCGTGAACGCCACCTCGCCGCACCGCGAGATGAACGTGCCAGCCACGCCGCGCCTGTTCGTTCGCGAGCATGACGAGCTGACGCTCTGCACCGCCACCTTCGAGCGAGGCGATGGCGTGCAGGATCGTTCGATTCACAGCGGCGATCGATGCTACATCCTTGTCTCGTCACCAGCTATGACTCGTGTGCTGATGTGGGT
The DNA here is from genome assembly GCA_043780895.1 of Kofleriaceae bacterium. Taxonomy (GTDB): domain Bacteria; phylum Myxococcota_A; class Polyangia; order Haliangiales; family Haliangiaceae; genus JABFXX01. Next base: position 48,200 of record JAYWCI010000213.1, read on the forward strand.
GCCGCTTCCTCCGCCCTACGCGGGGCCTGAAGTCGCATCGCAACAACTCGCCGAGGCCTGCGCAGAACATCTCGACGTGCGGGTCGAGAACGCGACGCTCCGCACGCAGAATATGGCCAAAGGCCGGTTCGATACGGCTGGAGTGATCGCCTTCGGTCGCGCGTATCGCCGCTTCGTCAGCGCCGCCCGCGATGTCCAGATCGTATATCTGGTGGTCGCAGCCAATCGAGTTGCGTCGTTGCGTGACGCGGTACTGATCGCGACCGCGCGAGCGCTCGGCAAGACGATCGTCTTGCATCTACGCGGCGGCGCATACGATGACTACTACCGTTCGGAGCAGAAATGGATGCAGCGCGTACTGCGGCGGAGCTGGGGAAGTGCGGCGTGCGCGATCGTCCAGACTCCGCGGCTCGCTGGCCAGCTCGCCGATGCAGCGCCTGATGTAACCATCGCCATCGTGCCGAACGGCCTACGTGGCGAACGTCATCCCCCGAAGCACACCTACGCCTCGAGCAGACTGACGCTGCTCTTTGTCGGGCACCTGTCCCGCGCGAAGGGCTTCCTCGATCTCGTGAGCGCATTCCGGGTCGTGCGCGCGCACCATTCCGACGCACGGCTCGTCTGTGCCGGCGAGCTTGAAGCCACACCTCTGGTTCGTGCCGCGCTCGCGACGCGGGGGGTTGTCTACGCCGGCGTCGTCAGCGGATCGCAAAAGCTCGAGCTATTTCAAACGGCGGATATCTTCGCCCTCCCGTCGTACGCCGAAGGGTTCTCGCTCGCGATCCTCGAGGCAATGTTTCACGGCCTTCCGGTCGTCGCGACGAGCGTCGGAGGAGTGCCGGACGTCATCGGCCCGGAGAGCGGGTACCTCGTCCGCCCTGGCGATGTTGGCTCGCTGAGCGACGCGCTCTGCGCTCTCGCTGCGGACGCGAAGCGACGCGAGCAAATGGGCCGAGCTAACGCGATCATCGCTCGTGCGAAGTACGAGCTCGAGGATGTCGCGCGTCAGTTCGCGAAGGTGTTTACGGCGCTCGAAACACGGTAGCGAACATCGAGCTGCCTCGCCGGTCGGCGATGACGCGACCGAACCGCGCGAACAGCGGGTGGGCCGCGTAGTAGCGGGTCTCGACGGCTGCGAGACCACACCTCGCCATCAGGGAGCCTGGGGTCAAGAGGTGCCGGACGTGTGCTCGATAGCCCGGGCGACCGACGAGTCGATAGACGATCGACTCGACGTGGCGATACAGGGCCTCCGCGTTTGGCAGGGATACGATCAAATATCCACCCGGTCGCGTGGCAGCGGCAAGCACCGAGATGGAGCGAGCCAAGTCGTTCACGTATTCGAGCACACTCGAGCACAGCACCAGATCAGCACTCAGTTCCCTCTCCGCGAGCGTCTCGATCGTGCCTTCGATCAGCGTCGCTGTCGGCAAGCGCTGCGCGGCAAGCGCCAGCATCTTCGGCGATGGGTCGATCCCCGTCACCTGCATCGCCGCACGTTCGGCGAGTTCACCAACGACACCGCTCCCGCAGCCAACATCGAGTGCAAGGCCACCCGGTTTCGCATGACGAACGATCAAGTCTCGCCAGACCTCACGACGCTCCGCAAAGCCGGGGTTAGTCCGATACTCGTCGTCGAACACTCGACTCTGCCGATCGAAGAAGTCGGAGGCGGTCGACACCTCAGCCCCACTCTCGCGCGAGGGTTTCGACGATTCGCTCGGCGGCGTGACCATCCCAACCTTCGATCACAGGCGGAGCGCGCCGGGTCGCCGCCTCGACCAGCGCGGGTAGCCGCGTGATGTCGCTCACGAGTTGGTTCGTACCGAGCGTGATCGTCGACGGGCGCTCTGTGTTCGTCCGCAGCGTGAAGCACGGGATCCCGAGATATGTCGTCTCCTCTTGCAGTCCTCCCGAGTCGGTCACGACACACCGAGCAGTGCTCACGAGCCCGAGAAACTCGCGATAGCCGAGCGGCTCGATCAGCTGCACGCCCGGCACCTCACCGAGCCGGCCGCGGGTGCGTGGATGGACAGGAAAGATCACCGGTCGTTCCGTCGCGAGCTGCGCCAGGACCTCGCACAGCAGCGCGAGCTGCATCGGATCGTCGACGTTACTCGGTCGGTGAAGCGTGACCACGATGTAGTCGGTCGCAGCAAAGCGCTTCGCCATCTCGAGGTTGCGGATCGCCGGAAGCTGCTTGACGAGCGTATCGATCATTACGTTGCCGACCAGGCGCGCATCCGCTCGACCTTCGCGTGCGAGATTCTCGATCGCGGCGGACTCGCTCGCGAACAGCAGGTCGGAGACGCCGTCGGTGACGATCCGATACATCTCCTCGGGCATCGTCCGATCGAACGAACGCAGGCCCGCTTCGACGTGCGCGACTGGAATCCTGCGCGCGACCGCGGCGAGCGCGCACGCCATCGTCGAGCTCACGTCACCTACCACGACCACCCCTCGCGGCGGCTGCGCACGTCGCGCGAGATACACATCGAACGCCGCCATGGTCTGCGCTGTCTGTGCGCCCGGTATACCGAGGTTCTCGTCGGCCGCCGGAATTCCGAGTTGATCGAAGAACACACCCGACATCGAGCGATCGTAGTGCTGGCCGGTGTGGACGAGATCGACCGCGAGCCTGCCACGCGAGGCGTGGAGCAGCGGAGCAACCTTGACGAAGTTCGGGCGTGCGCCGGCGACGACCACCACAGACATCGCAGCCAGTTTACAGTGACGACGCTCTCTCACGTCGTCGTCCGGCGTGTGATCGTGCCAGTGACACCCCGGTGTTTGCCAATCCTGGCTGTGTTTGTCGGGCCTGCGACGTGCGAGCGTCCGCGCGAGCCAGGATGACCGATCGAGATCGGTCGTCGCGCCCATTTGGGCAAGGACCGAGCCACGGACATGCGCGTCCAGATGCCGCCCACCCGCCGGACGTGCGAGCGTAAAGGCGTGAAGCTATTCGTGCTCGTCGTGCTCGGCATCGCCGCGCCCGCGCGCGCGGACGACACGTGGATCACCCCGATCGATCAGGCCGCACTGCACGTCGCGGCGTACGACGAAGCGGACCGGGCGTACTCGGTGCCCGCGCACCCGCGCGACATCACCGGCGAGCTCGCGATCTCGTGCGAGCGCACCGAGGGGCGACCCTGTGGCGATGGGCTCGGCACGTACGGCGAGCTCGATTCGCGCGCCGGCTTCGGCGACTGGCTGTCCGCGGGCACGCGCCTGCGCGCACGACTAGGCACCGACAACTATGGCAGCGACGTCGATATCGACCGCGCCCACCTCGACGCGAACTATCGCGGCTTCGGTCTCGAGCTCGGTCGCGACGCATTCGTGGTCGGTCCCGGTGCACGTACGAACGTCGGTTGGAGCGACCACGCACCGCCGCTAGACTTCGTGCGCGCGAGCTACACGAACGAGCGCGGTGGGCTGTTCTATCTCGTCGGTAGGTTGCGCGGCCCGCAGACCTATCCCGGCAACCTCGTCACGATCGCGCGCGGAGAGCTCAACCTCGGGCCGGTGACGCTCGCTGGCATGCAGCTGCTCCAGCTCGAAGGCGATGGCGCGCCCCATCTCGGCCCGTGGGCCTTCATCGAGGAGCACGTCACGCGCGGCGATCCGTCCGCGGGCCCGACCGATAGCTCGAACCGGCGGGTCGGCATCGATGCGAGCTGGCGGATCGCGGGGTTCGGCGGCGCACGCTTCTACTACGAGCTGATGTTCGAGGACTGGCGCCGGCAGTTCGTCGATGCGTTGCGCTACGACGCGGATCACGTCGTCGGCTTGGAGCTTCCGTCGATCTTGATCGAGTGGCAGAAGACCGGGTTTCGCTCCATGGAGCACGACCCGCGGATCACGGGGTTCACGAATGCGGGTCGGGCCGTTGGCAGCCCGCTCGGACCCGACGCGCAGGCCCTGTATGTCTCACTCCGCGCGCATCCCATCACACCGTGGGCCGAATTCGCTCGCCTCGCGAACGACACGTACACGTATGATTTCCACCAACCGATCGTACGCACGAGTGATGGCCTCGCCGAGTTTCGCGTGCGCCTCGGCCTGCGCGGCACCCGCGCGCTGTCACCGCACCTGCGGATCGAAGCGGGCGCGGTCACCGAGACGATCTTGCACTTCGCGTTCCAGCACGCCGAACGCCACAGCGTCGGTGGAGACCTCGTCCTCGCGTGGCATCCGTGAAGCGCTGGTTAGTCCTGCTCGCGCTCACCAGCCTTGCCCACGCCGACGAACCGGAGCCGCTCTATTCGCAGACCATCGCCGTCGCGGCGGTCGCGGGCACGTGGGGCGCGGTCTCGGTCTACGCCTACTACGCGTGGTTTCACAACGCGACGCGCACGACCGATCCGCTGTTCACGCTCGAGGGCTTCGGCGTCAACACCTATGCCGGTGGCGCCGACAAGATGGGCCACTTCTGGGCCGGCCACATGCTGTCGTACGTCACGACCGAAGCGCTCGTCCACGGCGGGTTTCGCACGTTGCCTTCGAGCATCATCGCGTTCGGGCTCTCGCAACTGTTCGGCACGGTGCCCGAGTACAAGGACAGCCTGCACTATCAGTTCGAGTACGGCGATGTCATCGCGAATGCCTCGGGCGCGCTGTTCACCGTGTTGCTCGAGAATGTTCCCACGCTCGATCGGCTGTTCGATTTTCGGCTCGAGTACTGGCCGAGCCACGAGTACTGGAAGCTCGTCAAGCACGGCAACATCGACGGGGCGCAGGACTACAGCGGGCAGTCGTACATGGTGGCGACGCACCTACGCGCGATCCCAGGCCTTACGGACTCACCGTGGACGCGCTGGGGTCGGTTCGCCGATGTCGTCATCGGCTTCGAGACCCGCAACTACGCGCCGCTGCCCGCCGATCCGAGCCTGCTCAAGCGCCAGGTGCTCTACACCGGCCTCGCGGTCGACATGCAGGCCGTGCTCGAGGCGCTGTTTCGCGACAGCGTCGGTCGCCGGATCGGGCACGGAGTCTTCGAATTCGTCAGCATCCCCGATACGACGCTGCGCTTCGTCGAGCTCAGCCGCTCCCCCTAACGAATGTCGACGGCGATCTCGTCGTCGCGCAGTACCACGTCGACCACCCCGCCACCTTCGACGCCAAACGCACCGAACGCGACCTCCTCGAGCTCGCGGGTCAACGTCGAGGTCAAACCACGCGCACCGGTCTCGCGCACGAGCGCATCTCTCACGATGTGATCGAGGACCTCCTCGTGGATCTGGAGCTCGAAGCCCTCGAGTTTGAACTCGCGTTTGGTCCGCGTGACGACATCCGCGGTGAGGATGTCTTTGAGCGTGCGCGCGTCGAGTGCCTTGAACGGGACGACGCGCGTGAACCGGGCGACGAGCTCCGGTAGGAAGCCGTACGCCTGGAAGTTGGCGACGTTCTCGACCTGGTCGGCGGTGAAGTCGACCGCGATCGCGTCGGGGGCGCCACTGCCCTCTTGCTCGCGACCGAAGCCGATCGCATCGCGCATCGCGCGGCGGTGCGCGATCTGCTGGAAGCCCGAGAACGCACCGGCGGCGATGAACGCGATATCCGCCGTCGACATCACGACGTGATCCGCATACGAGCTGTGGGTCAGATCCAGAGGCACCACGACGTCAGTCGACTCGAGCATCTTCAACAGCTCGCGCTGGACGCCCATGCCGGTGACGTCCTTCGTGGTGCCGGCGCCCGCGAAGATCGCGTTGTTCTGACCCGAGGCAATCTTGTCGAACTCGTCGAGGCACACGATGCCGATCGAGGCGAGCATCGGATTCTCGTCGGCGGTATGGAGCAGCCGCGTCAGGATGGTCGAGGGGTCCTGGCCGACGTAGCCGGTCTCCGAGTAGGTGGTGATATCGACCAGCGCGGTCGGCAGCTTGAGCACCTTGCCGAACAGAGTCTCGACGAGGAAGGTCTTGCCCGACCCGGTCGGGCCGACGCACAGAAAGTTCGATTTCTTCGGCAGCTCGTTGCGGTCGACGCCATCGATGTAGATCCGCTTGACGCGCTTGACGTGGCGGTAGGCCATCAGGCACAGCGCTCGCCGAGCGTGGTCCTGGCCGCGGTAGCCGAGGTCGTGGAGCGCCTCGTACATCGCCTGCGGCGAAGGACAGGGCAACTCGCGCACGAACTTGATGAAGTGCTCGAGCCCCTGCTTGCGGACCTTGCGATTAGGCTCCATCCGTCGAGAAATTGTAGCGCGGCGTCCGGGGTTTGACCATTGCGACCAGCAGTGGCCTAATCGCTGACGGTGACCACCGAGAGCCTCGTCAGGCCCTTTGTCGATGCAGCTCCGGCGGCGGTTCGACCCGCACTCGCAACGATCGCGGATCTCGATCGCCGGCTGTGGGCGTTGGTCGCCGAAGGCCGGGCGGCGTGGCCAGACCTGCCACTCTCGGCGATCGTGCTCGTCGAGTTCGTCGCGCGCCACCTCACGGTCGACCTCGCCGAGGCCGCGCTCGATGGCCTTCGCCCTGGGGACCTCTACCTCGCGTGCGCGTGCGCCCAAGGCACGACCGCCGCGATCAATACGTTCGATCGCGACTTCATGCGCGAAGTCGATATCGCGCTCGCCCGGATGCGGATCGCCGCGCCGCGCGTCGCCGATGTCAAGCAGCTCGTCCGCCAGCGCTTGTTCGTCGGCGGCGGCACCACCGGTGCACCGACCAGCGCCGGCAAGATTTCGGAGTATGGCGGCCGCGGCGATCTGCGGCGCTGGGTCCGCTCGGTCGCGGTGCGCACGTGCCTCAACGATCTGCGCAAGGGCAAGCGCGAGATTCTCGTCGACGACGATCAGTTGATCGCGCAACACGCGATCAGCCAGGACGATCCCGAGATCGAGTACATGAAGCGGACGTACTCGGCAGAGTTCAAGGCCGCGTTCTCCGAAGCGATGACCCAGCTCGGACCGCGCGAGCAGACGCTCTTGCGCTACCACCACGTCGACGGCCTCAACATCGACGAGATCGGCGCGATCTATCGCGTCCATCGGGTCACCGCGTTTCGCTGGATCGAGAAGGCCAAGGAACTGCTCGTCAAGGCGACGCTCGACACGTTGCGCACGCGCCTCAAGCTCCCGGCCGACGAGCTCGACAGCGTGTTGCGGATGATCCGCAGTCAGATCCATCTCTCGCTGATCCGCCACCTCGGTGGCCCCAAGGACAGCGTTGCCGACGATGCCATCGAGCTCGATCCCTCCGAAATCGAAGAGGTCTAAGTGAAGAACTTGCGAGTTGGTGAGCTCGCGATCGCCGCCTTGGTGATCGCCGTGGTGGTAATGCTGATCGTGCCGGTGCCGCGGCCGCTGCTCGACGCCATGCTCGCGCTGAACATCGCGTTCTCGGTCGCGCTGCTGATGGCGGCGGTGTTCTCGCCGAACCCGCTCGGCTTTGCCTCGTTCCCGACGCTCCTGGTCGTGACGACCCTGTTCCGGGTCGGGTTGGAAGTCTCGACCACCCGCCTGGTGCTCGCCGATGCCGATGCCGGCAGCGTCGTGCGCGCATTCGGCAGCTCGGTCGTCGCCGAGAACCTCGTCGTCGGCCTCGTGGTGTTCGCGGTGATCACGATCGTCCAGCTGATCGTCGTCGCGCGTGGCGCGGAGCGCGTCGCCGAAGTCTCGGCACGGTTCGCGCTCGATGCCATGCCCGGCAAGCAGATGGCGATCGATGCCGAGCTGCGCACCGGCGCGATCGATGCGGAGACCGCACGCGCCCGGCGGACCGCGCTCGAGCGCGAGTCGTCGCTGTACGGCGCGATGGATGGCGCGATGCGGTTCGTCAAGGGCGATGCGATCGCCGCGATCGTGATCGTGGTGATCAACCTGATCGGCGGCCTCGTGATCGGCATCGCGAACCGCGGGATGTCGGTGGGCGAGGCGGCGCACACGTACTCGCTGCTCTCGATCGGCGCCGGTCTCGTCGCGCAGATTCCGTCGCTGCTCGTCGCGGTCGCCTCGGGCCTCCTGGTCACGCGCGTCGCGAGCTCCGGGGACCGCGCGATCGGCGAGGACCTCGGTGCGCAGCTCACCGGCTCGCCCCGCGCGCTCGCGGGCGTCGCGATCCTGCTGTGCGGGCTCGCGATCATCCCGGGCTTGCCGATCGGGCCGTTCCTCGTGCTCGGCCTGATCGCCGCGGCCGGCGCGCTGCTCGCGGCGCGCGCGCGGCCCGTGCCGGTGCCGGTGCTCGACGAGCCCGGAGCGAGTGCGCCGCGGCTCGCCCTCCGGCTCGCGCCCGCGCTGCACGACCGCCTCACCGCACGACCTCTGCACGCGGTCCTCGCCACCGCGCGCGCGGGCCTCCCGATCCCGCCGCTCGCCGTGGTGCGCGACGCCGCCCTCGGCACGAACGAGGTCGCGCTCGCGATCGATGGCACACCGGTCAGCTGGCTCACGCTCGAAGGCGAGATCCTGGCGCACCTCGTGGCGAGCTTGCCGGCCCTGCTCGCGCCGCTCGTGCCCGAGCTGCTCGGCGTCGATCGCGTCGCGGCCCTCGTCGAACGCACCGCCGCGACCGCGCCGGTGCTCGTGCGCGAGGTCGTGCCACGCGTGGTCTCGCTGCCGGTGCTCGCCGACGTCCTTCGCCACCTCGCGCGCGAAGGCGTGCCGATCGACGACCTCACCGGGGTCCTCGAAGCGATCGCACTCGCACCGGTGCCGACCGGTGGCTTCACCGCCGCGACCGTGCCCGCACTCGTCGAACACCTGCGCGGCCAGTTGCGTCGTCAGATTACCGCGCGCTGGGCGCCGCGCGGCCAGGTCGCGGTCTACACCGTCGACGGGATGATCGAAGATGCGCTGCGCTCCGCGATCGATCGTCGCGAAGGCGCGCAGATCCTCGCGCTCGAGCCCGCGATCGCGGCCGACATCGTCGCGGCGGTGCGCACGAAGCTCGGCGCCGGCCCGGCCGTCTTGCTGGTCTCCGGCGATGTTCGCCGCCACTTGCGCGGCCTGCTCGAGCCCGAGCTGCCCGCGATCGCGATCCTCGCCGCGCACGAGCTCGCGCCCGGCACCGCCGTCACGACCGCCGGCCGCATCGGCGTGTGATGAAGCTCGCGGCGCTGCTCGTCAGCACGACCGCGCTCGCGCGTCCGCTGCACGGCAGCGTCGGGCTTGGCGGTTCGCTGCTCGCCACGGGCGGCGAGGGTGCCGCGAGCCGGCTCGAGCTCGAGCTCGAGCTCGAGCCCTCGAGGTTCGGCGCACTGCTCGCGCTGCGCGGGTTCGATACGGATCACCGCGGCCTCGCGTGCGCCGGCCTCGTGTACGAAGCCGGCGCCGCGCGCCCGCGTCTCGTGCTCGATCTGCACGCCGATCTCGGCGCGGATCTCGACCACCACGCCCCGCTGATCGGCGGTGGCGTGCGCGCGACGCTCGGGCTGGTCGGCCCGCTCGGCGTCGCGGGAGATGCGGGTAGCTATCTCGTGATCGACGGTGTCGATCGCACGCGTCTCGTGGTGCTACTTAGCGGCTCGTTGGTCGTTCGCTGGTAACGGATCCGCGAAGTACTTGCGGCAGCGCGGGCATACGCGGCGTGCGACCGGCTTCCTCGACACCCGCTTGGGATATCCGCAACTCGGGCACGTGATCGTGACGAGTTGGAAGATCGAAGCGAGCACGACGGCACCGGCCATCTCAGCACCCGACCTGGGCGACGATCACGGCCGCGAACATCGCGCACATCCCCACCCCCATGATCTTCAATGCATGACGCTCGCGCCACGAGGGCGCACGATTCTCGTACGACATGGTCACTCCTTACAAAACGCTGTGAAACTTGGATCGGTGAACGAAGAACGCGTTCAGCCGAGCGGGGGTCCACGCGCAGAGCAACTCGAGAGCGGAGCAGCATGAGGAACGACCCGCGCAGTACGCAGGAGGACGAGCGCACTGATGCACGGCGCATCGAGAGATGCAACCACCGGCACGGTGGCGACCGGCGCCGTGAGCTCGGGTACACGATGGGTCTCCCGCCGACCCGCCAGCACGGGCAGCGCAGGCGCGGGCGAGACCTTCTGGTTCTCCTCGTTCCGGGAGCGATCCCAGGTCTCGGGGTGCATGCCCGTCACGGCCACCAGGCACGCGACGACGAGCGCCCATATCGACCGCATCCGACACAGGTAGCATGCCTTCACGAATTCGTCATCCGGCCGAATCGAGGTGTGTAGGTGATGGTGTTGCGAGTGCTCATCGCGGACGACAACCCCGACGACGCCGAGCTCGTCGCGCTGGCCCTCTCACGGGCGGGCATCGAGCACGTCTGGGAACGGGTCGCAACCGAACCCGCATTCATCGTGGCGATCTCGAACGTCTCCGTGATGCGCGATCGCGAGCTCGTGCACGTCAGAGATATCGACGAGGCACGGCTCGCGCGTGCCGTCGAACGTGGGCCACAGATGGACGTCGCCGACCGAATCGATCGTGAGCGCCGCATCCCCTTCGGCGACCGTGGCAAGCGCGGTGACCGCCCCGCGAGATGGCCTTCGATCTTCGCGCGCAAGGGGCCATGCTCGATCATCGTCGGTGGCGCGACGACGACCGCCGCATCGGACGCCGAGACCACCAGAGCCACGGGATGTGGTGCAGCCTTCGCACCACACGCCGCGACCAACCACACGACCGGGGCTCGGTTCACGTCCCGAGATCTTCGCACACCGGCTCGACGTCGAGCGCGCGGAGCTCCGGCGCATTCGTCATCAACCCGAACGAGAAGCCGCACACCATCGCGGTCCGTGCGCCCGTGGCGGCGTCGAGCGCGACGATACCACCTGGGGTCTGGATCACGACCTGCGTGCCATCGGGCGAGAACATCGCGCGCTGCGCACCCCACACGATCTGGTGCCAGCGCTCCGTGCCCGCCGGATCGAACAACGTGATCTGGCCTTGATGAAGACCGAGCAGCCGCTCGCCGCTGCGATCGGCCGAGATCCAGTCAGCGACGAGGTGCGGATAGAGCTTCTTCTGACCCTTGCGTGTCATCACGAGCCCACTGTCGCCGCGGATGTAGAGCGCACCGGTCGGCGAGATACCGGCGACGAAGCCCACGAGCAGCGTGCCCTCCTTGGTCGGCAAGCCGTAGTTCGTCGTCGGCGAGTCCGTGATCCAGTACGCGCGCCGATCGCCGGTCTCGCCATCGACGCGGATCACGACGAGGTTCGCGCCGTCGGCGCGCTTCGGATCGAGCAGCCGCACGTTCTCGAAGCTCGAGGGCACCTTGATCACCGGCAGCTCGGCGAGGGTGTTCGCCGCGGGGTCGACGTGAAAGCGCATGATCGCGCCGTCGGCGACCACGGCGAGCGTGTGCAGCTCGGCGTCCCACTCGACGCGTTGGATGTACGTGTACGAGCCGAGCGCGACGCGAACATCCTTGCTGCGAAGATCGACGAGCGTGAGGTCCTGGCGCCGGCGCTCGACGCCCTGGTACGGAGGGGTCTGCGCGGTCACCGCGTGATTCGCATCGAGCCACCACAGGTGGCTCGGCTTGGCGTAGCCGTGATCCGCGAACGCGATCTCGCTGGTGCGCTCGAGTCTGCGATCGAGCGTCAGCAACCGCTGGCCGACATCGAGCGTGAGCGAGGCCAAGATGTTCGTCGCGACTACGCCGTCCGCGGGATCACGCCAGCCCAGGAACCGGGTCTCCGACATCGATTGCAGCGCGAGGTTCGCGCCGTAGCCCGAGACGACGAGCCCGTCGCCGATCGCCGAGCACTCGTTCGTGACCGGGGTCGTCGAGCCGGCGTACACCTTCCACGGATCCTTGGTCATCGGATCGGCGGTCGAAGCCACCCACCACTCGATCGTCGAAGCCACGCGCGCGACGTGATCATCGTCGAGAAACCCCGGCGACGCCATGGCCGTACCGAACACGCGGGTGGGTTCGTAGCCCTCGACCGGGGTCGCCGTGGCGGTCGTGCCGTCGAAGACGTGGAGGACGAAGGTGTCTTGCGACACGGTCGCGAACCGATGATGGCTCGGCGAGATCGCGAGCTGATCGAGCTGGAGGTGGGCGGGCACGGTCACGCGTGAGCCCCATTGCAGCCCGTCCGCGAGCTCGATCCAGCGCAGCGCTTCGGCGTTGCCGACTGCACGAACCGGTGCGTGCGGCTTCTCGACGAGGTCACCGAGCTCGATCGGCGGCGCCGGCGGTTTGACCACCGGGTGTCCGATCAGCGCCGCCGCACCACCGCGACGCGTGGCGAGTGCGCGGAGCTCCTCACCCGGCTCCAGCGCGATCCGGCCGTGCAGCCCACCGCCCGCATCGTAGCGCTCGATCGAACGATCGCCGCGCGCGACGAGCACGCCGCCCTCGATCGCGACGAGGTCTTCGATCACCGCATCGCCGGGCACCTGCGCCGAGCCGCGTGCGCGGCCCTCGCGGGTGTAGCGCAGCAGGCGCACCGATCCTGACACGTCGAGGATCGCGACGAGCAGGTCCCTGCCCGCGGGCGCGATCGCGATCGCGCGCGCGTTCGGCTGCTCGATCGCGATCGGTTCGCGCGTGCCATCGAGCGCGGGCCACAGCCGCAAGCTTCCGAGCGAATCGAGCGAGATCGCGGCATCGGCTTGTTCGGTGATCGCGACGCGCTGGATCGAGCCGCCATGGGGCACGCCGATCGGCGGAGACTCGGGCGTCACCGGGGTCGCGCGCAGCGTCGGCGCTGCGCGCGCTGGGGGCACGGGGTCGGCATTGCACGCCGCACAGACGAGCACGATCGCGAGGGCGCTAGTCCGCATCGCACACCGAGATGCGGTTGCCTGGATTCTTCGGCATGCCCGACGTGAGCCCGACCTGCCCGCCACACGCGCGTTCGACCAGCCGACCATCGCGCCATGGATGACCGGCGCTTCGACATGCTGCGTCAACACATCAGCAGGGGCATCCGATGGGGGTTCGACCGACGATCCCGATCGCGCAGCCAGGAACGTCAGGAGCAGGCGTCGCATGAAGACTAGAAACGCTTCAACCGCCTGGGTTGTTCTGCGATCGCCCCCGAGATCGTGGGTGTTGTGGATTGCCTCGTAGTTCCCTGCGTTTCACCGAGCGTGAAGGATTACAGCCCTGGATCGCTTTCACGAAAATTTTGGTTGTTGGGTCGTGCGGAGAAATGTTTCAAAGGGAGTGCGCGACACGTTGTGGTGGTCGCGGAGAGTTAGGGAGGCAGTAATGGCGCAAGGTACCGTCAAGTGGTTCAACGATGCCAAGGGCTACGGTTTTATCAGCCGCAGCGACGACAACAAGGACGTCTTCGTCCACTACTCGTCCATCACCGGCGAAGGCTTTCGCACCCTCAATCAGGGTGCGACCGTCGAGTATGAAGAGGCCAACGGTCCCAAGGGACTGTTCGCTGCAAAGATCCTCAAGGTCCTGCAGACCTAGCCAGCTCACCGCGACAGCTGGGTAGCTCGGTAGTCGGCTGACTTGGTCCGAGTCAGCACGATGGCGAACGTCTCTTTCTCGGTGTGGACCCGAAGGACGAGGTTGCCTTCGGGCAATCCGCCGCCGCCACTGGTGTATTCGCCGGGCGTCATCAATTTCCAGTCCTTCATCGGACCGGATTCGACGACGAGTCCGCTGAACATCTCCTTGAGATCGCCGGTGGTCTGCGCGGCGACCTTGCCACCGGCATAGAACGGCACGGTCGAGAGCCCGACGAGCTTGTCGACCTGCGCGGTCGCAAATGCGCTGATCCATTGGTTGGCGGCGAACAGCGCCTGCTTGTCGGTCACGGTCGAGTCCGGGTTGACCTTCTGCTTGCCGAGCCCGTCATCGGGAGTGACGGTCTTATTGCCGACGGGCGGCGCGGTGGGATTCATCCCGGCGTCGTTGCCGGGTTTGTGCTTCTTGCCAGGGACGTGCGCGATGTTCGCGACCATCGCGCCATCGTCGAGATTTCCCACGCCGTTGTCTTCGGGGACGCTCGTGAGGATGTACGGCTCGGCGTTGAAGGTGCCGCACTGGCGCCAGTTGCGATAGAAGCCCCAGCGCAGGTAAATGCGACCGTCGACGGAGCGAATCGCTTCTGGCGTGGCTTCGAACGGCGCCGACGAGATCACGGTGTCGACCGCAGCGACGTCGAACTCGGTCTTGCCGGAGGTCTTCGCGATCGTGACCTTGTGCAGCGTGCCGTCGGGGTTCACCGAGATCTCGAGGTTGGTCCACAGGTCGGGGTTGTTGAGCGGATAGTCCGCGCCCTTGGTGTCGAGGTCCTCGAGGAAGCCAAAGCCCCACAGCTCGTGGATGCGACGGTGCATGCGCGCGATGTAGAGCGCGTACGGATGCGCGCGGGTCTTCAACGCGGTCTGGTTCCCCGGGCGGACATCGGGAACGAAGTTCTCGAGCGAGCTCTTGATCGCATCGAGCTTGCGCTCCCAGCGCCCCTTCTTCGAGGACATCTTGCGCGCCGCGACTTCGCGTTCGGTATCGGACTTCTCCTTGCCGACGATGCGCTCGTAGTCGTTGAAAGCCATCTGCGTGGTCACGCCGGGCAAGCCCTTCTTGCCGAGCTTCTTGCCATCGTGGCTCTGATCGGTGACCGCACCGCGACCACCGATGCCGCGCATCGAGAGCACGCCCGGCGTGTTATCGCCGGTGCCGTTCTCGCCGTTCTCGCCCGCTTCGCCTTTGATCTCGCCCTTGGCGGTCTGCTTGTCGCCCGAGTGATCGGTCTCCTTGAGGTGCTTGTCGGTCGTCGCCTTGGTCTCTTCGAGCTGGCGAATCTTGTCGTCCGGACCACCGATCTCGGCGCTGGTCTTGTCGTCGTTCTCTTTGCTCGCTTCGGCTTTGCCCTCGGACTCTTTGTCGAGGTTCGTCTTGATGGCGCGCGTCTCCTGGTCGACATCGCGGTTCTTGTCCGAGAGCAGCTTCGCGTCGTCGGCCGGCTTGTCCTTGACGTGCTTGTCGTCTTTGACCTCGACCATCGTCATGTTCGGCGGCGGCTGAACCGGCGGGGGCGTTTTTTGCTGCGGCGGCGGCGGCGGTGGCGGCGGCAAGACCGGCGGGGGCAGCACCTTCGGGGGCGGCGCGAGTGCGACCTGCACGGCCTTGTCTTCGAGCTTCTCCGCATCGATCGGCGGCGGCGGCAGCTTTGGCTGCGCCGTCGCCGGCGTGATCAACTTGTCGATGCTGTCCGTGAACGCGACATCGACCTGCGTCGGCTTCTTCGCGAAGTCTGCGGTGACATCGGTGTCGGCTTCGAGCTTGAACGCGCAGTCGTAGACGTGACCGGCCGCGGCGGCATCGACCGCGCTACCCGCGGTGCACGGCGCGAGTGGATCGCCGAGGAACGGCACGAGCGCGGTCGGCGTGCGGATCGGAAACTGTTTGAAGCCACCGAACACCGAGTCGTCGCCGAGCACCGCGGTGAGCGTGACCTTCGTGCCAGGCGGCAGGGCGATCGCGCAACGCGGTTGCGAACAGCGAAGCAGGGGCGCGGAATCGCCATCCCTGGTGACCAGCACCTGGCCGCGTGGCGGCGTATAGTCGATCGAGACGAGCGTCTCTTGGCCCGCCTTGATCGCGAACTTCCGCTGGAACGTCGTGCCGTCGGCCGCGGTGATCGTGACCGGTACGTCGGTGTCTTTCTCCGGCAGCTCGAAGACCTGCGGAACGTTGCCGAAGTACTGACCGCCCGGAACGCCGACCGCGATCTTGAACCCCGATGCCGAGGCCGAGACCAACTTCAGCGTGGTCTTGCTAGCGCCGTTGCTGGGCTCGTGAACGAGCGCCGACGCATCCCAGCTTGCCGCAGCGTCGTCCAACCGAATCGTGAGGAATGGTTGGGCGACCGGACGCGTGTACTGGTACGTGAGTACCGCCGCGGCCTGTGCGAACCCCGATATCGCAATCGCGGGAACCCACAGCCAAGGGCTGCGATATCTGCGCGAACGGGCCACGGGCTGTCAGTTTGACATAGCCCAACTCACTTGCCGTTGCCCGAAATGATTACGGAAGGGCTAAAGCTTGCGGTACACGCCGACCACGATACCAATGATGTCCACCGACTTGAAGTCGGCTCGGCGAACGATGATCGGGGCCATGTTCTGATTGGCCGGCTGGAACCGGATGCGGTCGCCTTCGGGAAAGTACCGCTTGCAGGTCGCTTCGCCATCGATCATCGCGACCACGATCTCGCCATTGCGAGCGGTCGAGGTCTTCTTGACGAAGATGTAATCCCCGTCGAGGATCCCGTCTTCGATCATCGATTCACCGACGATCCGAAGGCCGAACACCTCGCGGTGACCGCCGATCAACATCTTGTCGATCTTCACGGTGTCGGTGGCGTTCTCGACGGCCAAGATGGGCAGACCCGCGGCGACCTTGCCGATGACCGGGATCTCCATCATGTCTTCGTCGATCGCCGGCAGCATGCCCACGTTCGTGCCCGAAGCGAGGCGCGTGCGGCCGCCCAGCGGTACGACCTCACCCATGCCGCCCGGAAGGACGGGGCGCATTGCCCGCGATTTGAGGTCTTCTCGCCGGAGGTGGCCCTTCTTTTCGAGGGCTTTCAGGTGATCATTGACGCCGTTCGTCGACCGGATGCTGAAGTGCTCTCCAATCTCTCGCAACGTCGGCGGGAACCCGCGCTCGACGATGGAAGCTGAAATGAAATCGAGGATTTCGCGCTGCCGATGGGTGAGTGCGTCTGCCATACTGAACAGGCACACACTACTGAACGCATCATCACCGTGTCAATTTTTCTTCTGAAGTTTCTGGGCGCTGCCGCGGGTATCGCCTCGATGACCGCCGCGGTCGACCGCGGTGACCTCGACGAAGCGGCCCGCCAAGGCGCGCTTGCTGGCCCGGCCGTGGTCGAGCGCGCCTTGGCGTCGAAGGTCCGCGCCACCGTGCTCGCCGGGATCGTCGCGGCGCCGGCGGTCGAGGATCGAGCCGAGCTCTTGCCCGCGCTCGCGAAGCTCGCCTCGGGCCATGATCGCAGGACGGCGGTCCCCGCAGCGCGAGCGGCGCGAACGATCGCGTTGGCGCTCGCGACGAAAGACCTGCCCGACGATCTCGCGGCCGATGACGTCCAAGGTTGGCGCAGCTCGTTCGACCAGCTCGCCTTCGATGGGACCGGGTTGATCGAAGCTCGCATCGCCGCGCTCGAGACCGCGGCGGCGCTCGAGCACGCGATCGATCCGCACGAGCTCGGCTTCGATCTCGCTCGCGCGCTCGCCGATACGGATCCCGCGCTGCGGATCGCGGCGCTCACGCTCGTCCCGCGCCCGACCGCCATCGCGTTCCGGGCGCCACTCGTCACGGCGATCGGCGACCACGATGCGGGCGTTGCGCTCGCCGCGGCGCAGACCTTGTGTGCCGATGCCGCGGACGATCCAGCGGGAGTGAAGGCCGCACTCGGGAGCGCCCGCGCGCAACTCGAAGCGCTCGTCAAAGCGCACCCGAATGCCGCGGAGACTCGCGACGCTGCACGCTGCTTGAAAGAGCGGTAGCGTCCTGGCATGAGCTGCCGCCATGTCGCTGCGATCGACGCTGGTCTCGGTGCGGTCAGCACCGGTCACGAAACCGGCTTTACCGTCGACACCTCGCGCGTCACGTTCGGACCAGGCGCGCTCGCCGAGGTCGGGGCACGCGCGCTCGGGCTCGGCATCAAGCGCGCCGCACTGATCACCGATCGTCACCTCCGCAAGCTGCCGTGGTTCGAGGAGGTCGAAAAGTCTCTGAAGGCCGCGGGCATCGACACGATCGTGTTCGACGAAGTCGCGATCGAACCAACCGAAGCATCGTGGGAGAAGGCGATCGCGTTCGCGAACGACGCGAAGCCCGATGGCTTCATCTCGCTCGGCGGCGGTTCGGTGATCGATACCGCAAAGGTCGCGAACCTCTACAGCTCGTACCCCGCGCCATTCACGGCGTACATCAACGCGCCGCTCGGCGATGGTCGCACTGTACCGGGTCCACTCGCGCCGCATATCGCTTGTCCCACGACCTCGGGCACCGGCAGCGAGGTCACCGGCATCGCGATCTTCGACTGGCACGCGCATCGCGCGAAGACGGGCATCAGCTCGCCGCGTTTGCGCCCGACCGAGGCGATCGTCGATCCGCGCGTCACGCACTCGCTGCCCGCCGGCGTCGTCGCGGCGAGCGGCATGGACGTGCTGTGCCACGCCCTCGAGTCGTACACCGCGAAGCCGTACACGAGCCGCCCTGCTCCTCCCTCGCCGCTCGCCCGTCCCGCCTCGCAAGGTCGCAATCCGTGGAGCGACATGGGTTGTCGCGAGGCGCTCCGCTTGTGCGGTGCGCACCTCGCCGACGCTGTCGCCGGCGATTTCGCGGCGCGCGAGCAGATGATGTGGGCCGCAACGCTCGCCGGGGTCGCGTTCGGCAACGCGGGCGTGCACATCCCGCACGCGATGGCGTACGCGGTCGCGGGCCAGGTCCGCGAGTTCCACGCGAAGGGCTATCCCGAGCTGCCGCTCGTGCCGCACGGCATGGCGGTCGCGGTGAGTGCGCCGGCGTGCTTTCGCGCGACGAGCGCGACCGCGCCGGGTCGTCACTACGAAGCGGCGCAGCTGCTCGGCGCCGATACGATCGGTGCAGGCGAGAAAGACGGCGGCGACGTGCTCGCGAATCGCTTCACCGAGCTGATGAAGGCCGTGGACATCCCTAACGGGCTCTCGGGTGTCGGCTACTCGCGCAGCGATATCGCATCGCTCGTCGAGGGTGCGCTACCGCAACAGCGCCTGCTCTCGAACGCACCGATCGCGACCGATGCCGGTGTGCTCGCGAACCTGTTCGAGAAGTCGCTGTCGTATTGGTGAGGGGCTGATGATGGACCGTCCAGCGATGGCCTCGTTTCCATTCACGACCACGCTGACCACGCGGTGGGCAGACAACGACGTCTACGGTCACGTCAACAACGTCACCTACTACGCGTACTTCGACACGATCACAAACCTGTATCTGATCCAGCACGGGCTCGATATCCATGGCGAGACCATCGGACTCGTCGTCGCATCGCAGTGCGAGTTCTTCGCCTCGCTCGCGTACCCCGATTCGCTGGTCGGGGCGCTGCGCGTGGACAAGCTCGGGAGCTCGTCGGTGACCTACCACATCGCCGTCGCGCGCGAAGGCGAGCCGCTGGTCGCCGCGCTCGCGACGATGACCCACGTGTTCGTCGACCGGACGACGCGCCGACCCAAACCGATTCCAGATCCGTTGCGCGCTGCGCTGCAAGCGCTAGCGTAGCGCGCGCGACTCGCCGATATCCATCAGCCACAAGCGCGCGGGATCGAGACCGCGCTCCGACCACAGCTCGAGAATGCGCTGCTTCGGCTCGCCGACCGCTTCGTCGGTGAGCTTGAACGTGCCCCAGTGCATCGCGAGGAAGTGCTTCGCGCCGAGCGCGGTGAAGCCGTCGAGCGCTTCGTCGGGATTGACGTGCTGCGCGGCCATGAACCAGCGCGGCGAGTACGCACCGATCGGCAACATCGCCCAATCAATTCCAGCCCTGCCGGCGGCCGCCCCGATACGTTGCCCGATCTCGGCGAAGTGCTCGCCCCAGGCGGTGTCGCCCGAGTGATACGCGGTGCCCTCGGGACCGCGAATGACGTAGCCACCCCACAGGGTGTCGTTGCGATTCCACGGCATCCGCATCGACCAGTGGCGCGCGGGCACGAGCGTGATCTCGAGCGAGCCGTGCTGGTGGGTCTGCCACCAATCGAGCTCGACGATGTTCGTGTGCCCGAGCTTTGCGATCCGCGGACCGTTGCCGAGCGGCACGATGTACGTCGCCGAATCGGGGAGGCCTGCGATCGAAGGGAGATCGAGATGGTCGCGATGATCGTGGGTGACCAGCACGAGATCTGGCGCAGGGCATTCGTCGATGGGAAACGCGGGCGGCACGAGCCGCTTCACGACCCCGGAGAGCGCGGTCGAGAATACCGGATCGATCACGACGAGCTGACCACCGAGCCGCAGGCCCCACGATGCATGCCCGATCCACACCGCGCACGGATTGCCGGACGCGAGGGCCGCGGCGCCACCGTCGCGCTGGCCGGGTCGAACGCGATCGAGCTCTTTGAAGTTGTCGCCGCGCGGATCCGGATCCTTGCGCAGCACCTTCCAGCGCAGCATATCGCCGGCGCCGTGCACCGGATGGGTGGTGCGATCCTCGAACCTCGCCACTACGCGAGCGTCCCCAGGGCTTCGGCGACGGCTTCGTAGGCGATGCGACGGAAATCGACGACCTCGCCCGCGGCGATCAGCTCGGCGAGCGTGTTGTCGTACTCGTCGGGCACGAACAAGCGATCCCAGCCGAGAAGCAGCGGGCCTGCGGCGCCATTCGCGATCACGCCCTGGCACGTCGCACTCACGATCGTGACCTCGCCAGCGCCGCGCCTGACCGCGATGCGGAGCTCCATCTTCGTCGGCGTTTCGCGCCACTGCTTGCAGAACCGGTTCGCGTTCTCCGAATCGAGATCGAGGCGCAAGCTGCGGCCATCCATCGTGGTGAGGTCGACCGCCTCGGCAAAGCATGCGCTCGCGGAGTGGTGCGCCAGCACCTTGTCGCGCGCCTTTTGCTCGGGCTCCGGCGCGCTCGTCGCGAAGCCGGTCTGGAGCTGTTCCACGACGATGTCGAGCTGCGGCGCTACCTTGCGAAACGCTCTCACGAGGAAGTCGTTTCCGTCGATGAAGACCACGGGCACGTCCGCACCCTAGCAGGATTACCCGAGGATCACGCGGCCGTGCGGCCACGCACGATGCGCGATGTCGCTCGCATCTCTCGCCGGTCGATCGCGAGCACTGTGGCTGACAGGCGGTTCGCCTCGTGCATTAGATAGGGCAATGCAAGTCCAACTCAATACGGATCACAACATCGACGGCGTGGAGGCCCTCGGCGCGCACGTGACGGCGGTGCTCGAAGACTCGCTCGAGCGGTTCGCGCACCAGATCAGTCGCGTCGAGGTCCATCTGAGTGACGAGTCTGGCGGCAAGGGTGGCGACGACAGCGTGCGATGCATGATGGAGGTCCGGATCGACGGCCACCAACCGATCGCGGTGACCGACCACTCGGGCTCGGTCCATCAGGCGGTGGCCGGCGCGACGACCAAGGCCGAGCATGCGGTGGAGCATCTGCTCGGCCGCATCCGCCCCGCTCACTGACTCGCTACTCGATGATGACGCGGTCGCTGCCGCCACGCCCGAACGTCTCGGGCATGTACATCTCTTCGGCCTTGGGCGGCGGCACCACGAAGTTACCCGGCGTCGTCGCACGCGCGACGTAGGTGTAGTCGTGGACGCCTTCCCACAGCAGCGGCGAGAATGCCTCGACGCGCTCGTCACGCATGTTCTGGTGGTCGTACCAGGTCGAGTACCACCACCAGTAGGCGCCACGCGATTTCTGCTCGTTCGGATCTTGCGGCACCGGACCGGTGACCGCGAGCGCCGGGTTCATCGCCTCGAAGCCCGCGGGCATCGGATCGACGAGTGCGACGTGGTAGCGCCGGTTCTCGTTGACCATCTTCAACTTGATCCGCACGCGCGCACCGGCTTTGACATGCCACGTGCCATCGGCGGCACGCGTGACGTCCTTCGGATCGTCGACGCCTTCGTAGTTGCGCTCGACGACGAAGCCATAGTCGGCCGGTTCCATCTTGAGATCGGTCGGCGCGTACTTCATGCCGATCCGGTAGTACAGCCGGCCCGCGCCGTCCTTTGCGATCGTGAGCGCGGCCTTGTCGTGCGTCGCGACATCCTTCATCGCGACATCGATCTGCGCGTACTCGGTCGTACGGCCCTTGAAGGCATGATCACCCGCATAGTCGTTGCCGAGCCAGACCTTCGCGACGAAGTCCGGCGTGATCTTCTCGTAGGTGTGGAAGTAGAGATCGAGCGCGAGCAACGCGAACGTATTCTCCTGCGTGTTGGTCCAGCGCCCTGCCTTGCGGTGCGCGAGGAGTCCCGTGACGACCTTCGGGATCACGTCGTTATCGGGCGCTTCTTCGATCAGCGCCTCGAGCATCACGCCATCGACCCGGCGATCGCTCGCGAGGATGAGGTACGCGCCATCGCCGTAGCTCGTCGTGAAGTTCGCCGCGCCGGCGGTCTCGCTGATGTGGTTGAGCGCGTAGCGCATGATCGCGGCACGCTCGTCGGCGGCCTTCGGATTCTTGGCAAACAACTGGAGCAACCAACCGTCGGTCTCCATCGTGACCTTCTCGACGCCGCCCGCTTCGCGCAGTAGGGCCTTGCCCTTGTCGAGATCGAGGTCGCCCAGCAACTTGCGCGTGATCAGGGCGTACGCGCTGATCGCGTGGCGGATATCCGGGCCGTAGTACCAGGGGTAGTAGGCCTCGATGTTCTTGAGGTACGGCGAGACCTTCACGAGCATCTCGTCGGTGCCGGCAAATCCCTTGTCCTTCGCGTGGACGAGCGCGTTCGCCACGAACACCGTCAGGTACGGCTCGCTCGGGTGACCGCGATCCCAGAATGCGAACCCACCGTCGTAGTTCTGCATGTTCTTCAGGTGCTCGAGATCCGCGACCACCGACGCTTCCATCGCGGGCGCACTCGGCATGTCCTTGGTCTTGAACGCGGTCAGCACGTCGCGCAGCGCCGCGATCGCCATGATCCGCGAGCTGCGTTGCTCGGAGCACTCGAACGGGTAGTGCACGAGGTAGAGCATCGCGTCGGTCAGCGCCTGGAGGTTCGTCGACGCGGTGGTGACCTCGAGGCCACCAAACTGCGGCCACACCTTGCCCGGCAGCGCGATCGGTTGACTGATACTGGAGACCGCACCGTTGTCGATCACGCCGTACGTCGCGAACGCTTCGGTCGTCGCCGGCGTCCATACCGGCAAGGCGATCTCGGCCGCATCGGCAGCAGTGCCCGCAGAGCCGACGATCTGGAGCCGTGCGGTCCCCGCCATCTCGGCCGCAGCCGGGAACCGAACCTCGACGCGATCGTTTGCCGGCACCGTGAGCTCGCGGCCCGCACCATCGGTGAGCGTGATGTTCGCCGTACGTGCCGCGATGCGCACGGTCATCGGCGCATCCGTCTGGTTCTGGACCACGACCGGCAACTGGAACACGTCACCGAAGTTGAGGAACCGCGGCGGGCTCGGCCGCACCATCAGCGGCAAGCGCGCGGTCAACGAGCTCTCGCCCTTGCCGAACTGCTTGTCACCCGCGACCGCGAGCGCGATCACGCGATAGCGCGTGAGGTTGTCGGGCAACTTGATCTCGACGCTCGCCTTGCCGTTCGCATCGGTCTTCACCGCCGGCGCGAAGGCCGCGAGCGGATTGAAGTTCGTGCGCAGCGCGATCGGCGTGTTCGGTTGTGGTTGCGCGGCACCGCCACCGATGCCCGCGGCGAACTTGGACTTCTCGTCCAGCTGATTGCCCGGAGCTTTGTCCTTGCCGCCCTCGGCCCGCGCGACCGACGACGCCATCGGCGCGGCCGGAGCCGCCATCGCCTTCTTCACCAGCATCGCGGGGATCTCATCCTCAGCCTTGCCCATCAGGCCTTCTTGCATCGCGAGGCCGCTCGAAGCGCCGTCGAGCGTCATCTCGGAGTTCCTGTTGTCCCTCCGAGCGCGGCGAGAGGCGCGACCACCGAACTTCGCGAGATCGGGCTTCGCGAGCTTCACGTAGGAGCGGAGATACGAGTCGATGACCCCGGGCGGCCGGTTACCGTAGAACGCATCGACCGGGTTGCCGAACTGGTAGCCCGAGAGTGCGAGCACCGCCTCGTCGACCGCGATGATCGCGACCTCGGAGTTTGCGACCGGCTTGCCTTGCGCGTCGCGCACGATGACATCGAGCTGATCCGCTTCGCCCGGTGCGACCTTCGCCGCGCGGGGCGTGACCTTGACGTCGAGCGTGCGCTGCTTCGGCGGCACCGCGAGGTTGATCGAGCCGACCGCGAACGCAGGCCGCTTCGGCAGCTTCGGATCCGGATCGCCGTGATCGTCGAGCCGCGACGCGGCACCGACGAGATCGACCTGCACGCTGATGTTGGGCGTCATGCCGTCGTCGATCGGCACCGTGATCACCTTCGACGCGGTGTCGAGCTTGATCTTCTCGAGCTTGACGATGCCGCTGCGCCGCCACGTGACGATGCCTTCGGCCGGATAGAACGGCGACATCACGAGGATCTCGGCGGTGTTGCCGGCAGCGTATTCTTTCTTGTCGGGGATGAGCTGGACGAGCTCCTGCTTGACCTCGCGCGCCGGCGGCTCGTCGCCACCGGTGACCCAGAACGTCAGCTTGGTCTGGTTCGGTCGGCCCTGCGGATCGACGATCGTCGCGAGTACTTGATACGTGCCGCCCTTGGTCGTCGTGAAGTGGCACGGCGCGGGATCCGCCGCCGCGGTCACCGCACAGGTCTGCGGATCGACTTTTTCGGTCGTGTAGCGACCTTTCTTGTACTTGCCTTCGAGGCGCGCCGCCTCGAGCTCGATCTTCGCGCCGGCCACCATCTTGCCTTCGAGATCGACGCCGATGACATCGAGATCGAACGGCTGTCCCTTCTCGACGAACGGCTTCTTCGTCTTGAGCCCGACGTAGTAGTTCGACGGATGGACGATCACGGTCGTCGAGGCGTTCCAGGCCTGGCGATTGACGTCGAAGACCGCGGCGTTCGTGGTCACCGACATCGGCGTCGCCGGGTTCACCGACTTGTAGTCCATGTGCAGCACGTGCTCGCCCATCGCATCGGTCTTGCCGGTGAACTGCCAGCTGGTCTGGCCTTGCTGCGGCACGACGACCTCGCCGTCCTCGTCGTACTCGAGGCGGCTATAGCCCCACCACGGCGCCCAGTTGCCGAACACGAACTCGTCGTGGTTCGGCGGCGAGAACGAGGTCGGGTTCGCGGTCACCGACCAGTTGACGTCGGCGCCCGGCAGCGGGCCACCCGAGTAGTATTTCGCCGAGACCGTGACATCACCGCCACCGGCGATGAGGAACGGTCCGACGCTCGGCTGCGCCGTGACTTCGAACTCGGGGCGACGGAACTCCTGGATCTGGAACTGATGGCCGAACGATTGGGCCTGCGACCCGATCGTCGTGAACATGATGTTCGCGTAGCCGAGGTTCGGGGTTTTCGGCAGCGTGAACTTCGTATCGAAGCCACCGATCGCGTTCACCGGCGTGGCGCCCTTGCCAATGATGTTGCCGGTCGCATCGGTCACCGTGTAGGTCACCGAGGTCACCGCACCGCCGAGGCCCTTGATATCGCCGCCCTTGTTCGGATCGATGAAGCGCAGCCAACCCTTGAGCGAGACGTCCTCGCCCGGCTTGTACATCTTGCGATCGTCGACGACATACGGCAGCAGCGTCGCGCCGAGCTTGTGCTTGGTCCACGTGCCGTAATCGGCATCGTAGTAGCCATTCTGGCCCATCACGAACGCCATGTCGTCGCCGAGCGTCGCGGTGAGGATCGTCGGGCCCTTCTGCGAGACCTCGGTCAGCGGCAGGGTCGCGAGGCCCGCATCGTCGGTCGTGCCCTTGATCCCGTACGGCTTGATCTCGACCGCGACGTTCGCGAGCGGCTTACCGGTCGCGAGATCGGTGGCGTAGGCGACGAGGTTGTCGTTGTCGACATGCGCGTCGATGCCCAGCTTCGTCGATTGGACCCACGCGATCATGCGAGGTGGTTCGTACGTCTCCTTCCATGGATATGGCTCGACGACGGCGACCACGTTGCCGAAGCCTTTGCCATTCATCGCGGGCGCGAGGTCGATCGCGGTCTCGACGAGCTCGTTCGGCGTGTGCGTATTCTTGACCAGGTGATCGAACACGACATGCCCCGGCGGCGGCGGCGGGCGATCGTGGTTCCACTGCGCCTCTTGGAAGTGGCCGTACGCGACGAGGTCGGAGGTGCTGACCTGGTAGAGCTTGACCTTGAGCTGGTCGTAGTTCGTCGTGAAGAAGTCGAGCGTCGGCTTGGTCGCGGCCGGATCGATCACGACCATGCCGGAGGGACCGAAGAACGAGGGCGGCGCATCGCCGACCTTGAACGTGCGCTCGAGCGAATGACCGAGGGTCTGCGCGAACGCATCGACGAGCTTCGGTGCGACCGTGACCTTGTACGTGGTCCGCGCCTTGGTCGCGCCGATCACCGAGATGTAGTTGCCGGCAGCGACGATCTGGACATCCGGAATCTCGGGCGTGACCGTGACCTGGTTGTCCTCGAACAGCTTCTCGTCGAGCGGGTTGTTGAACGCGAGCTCGAACGGCATGCTCGGGGCGCAGTTGTCGCCGTAGCTACAGGTCGCACTGATGAGCTCGAGGGGCGGGTAGGTGCGGAAGCTGAACGCCTGCGGACTCTTCGTCTTGTTCGGGCCCTCCGCCGAAGGCGTACCGCTCGGCAGCTCGAGCTGGACCGAGGCATCGGGCGGCAGGTTCGTGGTCGTGCGGAACGCGAGCCAGCGCCCGTCGTGCTCCTTCTTCTCGCTTGCGACGAGCGCCGCGAGCGGCTTGTTCGCCGCGATCTCGGCGTCGGTCAGCCTGCGCAGCTGCGGCGAGAACGCCGTGGCCTGCCAAGGATCGCCTTGTGACCCGCCGTGCGGCTTCGCATGGACCGTGATCTTGAGCGCCGCGAGGATCGCGTTCGCCTCGACCTTCTGATCGAATTCGATGAAGATCGGGACATCGAGCTTCTGCGGCTGGTACTCGGTTGGCCAGTGGCCGGTGAGCACCGGCGCAGGCGTCTCGAACTTGAATTTGACAGCTACCGCGAGCGCGTCGCCGGTCGCTGATTTCGTGCCGGCGGGAATCTCGACCTGATACGTCGTCGATTGCGGGAACCGGACCTCCGGATCGAACACGATCGTGCGCGTGCCGATCCACCGCCACTTGCCCTTCGGCTGGGGCGTGAGCTTCACGGGTTGCACCGCGGCTGCATCGATCTGCGAGGTCACCGCGACCATCGGCTCGTTGAACGTGACCGTGAGCTCGGGTGCGAGCGCGACCGCGCCCTCGGGCATGAAGCGCGAGACCTTGAGACCCTCACCGGGCTTCGGCACGACCGGCGGTGGCAAGTTCGTCGACGCTGGCGGCGGGAAGCTCTCGTGGATCGTCTCGCCGGTGCGCGGCGGCGGTTGCGACGAAGGCCGCAGCGCGAACGCTTGCAGATCCTGCGCATCGGTCTGGATCGGCTTCTCGCGGGACAGCAGCTGCGCGACCTCGGCATCGCCGAGCTTCTTCGCAGGTGCGAGCTTGGTGTGATCGAACGCGGGTGGCCCTTGCGTGCCATCGCTGAGCTTCATCACGAGGCCCGGCGGCAGGTCCTTGCCGTCGTAGTGGATCGGCTTGCCGGGGGGCATGGCGGCGCTGCCCGCCGTGTCATCGAGTGGCGACGCCTTGTGACCACACGCGGCGAGTGCCGCGAACGCAACCAAGCCTAGTTTCTTCATGCTTCCCCTCATTCGACGATCACGCGATCCGTACCGCCACGCCCGAACGTCTCGGGCATGTACATTTCTTCGGCCTTCGGCGGAGGCACTACAAAGGTTCCAGGCGTCGTCGCGCGCGCGACGTAGGAATATTCATGAACACCCTCCCACAGCAGCGATGCAAACGCTTCGACGCGTTCATCGCGCAGGTTCTGGTGCTCGTACCAGGTCCCGTACCACCACCAATAGGCACCGCGAGCCTGTTGGACCTTGGGATCTTGGGGGATGGGGCCGGTCACCGCGAGCGCTGCATTCATCGGCTCGAGGCCGGCCGGCATCGGATCGACGAGCGCGACGTGGTAGCGGCGGTTCTCGTTGACCATCGTGAGCTTGACCCGCACGCGCGCACCCGCCTTGATGTGCCACGAGCCATCTTTCTCGCGTCGGACGTCGTCGGGCTTGTCGACGGCTTCGTAGCGGCGCTCGACGACGAAGCCGTAGTCCGCCGGCTCGATCTTCAGGCTCGCGGGCGCGTAGGTCATGCCGATGCGATAGTAGAGCCGGCCCTTGCCGTCCTTCTGGATCGTAAGTGGCGCCTTGTCGTGGGTCGCGACGTCCTTCATCGGAATCGCGAGCTGGTAGTAGTCGGTCTGGCGCCCCTTGAATGCGTGGTCACCGGCGTAGTCGTTACCGAGCCACACGCGGGCGACGAAGTCCGGCGTGGTCTTCTCGTAGGTGTGGAAGTAGAGATCGAGCGCGAGCAACGCGAACGAGTTCTCCTGCGTGTTGATCCAGCGGCCGGCCTTGCGATGGCCCAGCAGGCCGGTGACGACCTTCGGGATGAGATCGAGATCCGGTTGCTCCTGGATCAGAGACTCGAGGATCACCCCATCGACGCGACGATCACTCGCTAGTAGCAAGTAGCCGCCATCGCCATAGCTCGACGTGAAGTTCGCCGCACCTGCGGTCTCGCTCGTGTGGTTGAGGATGTGACGCACGAGCGCCTTCCGCTCGGTCGCGGCGCCCTTGTGCTGCGCGAAGGTGCCGAGCAACCAGCCGACGGTCTCCATCGTAAAGTTGTCGAGCGGGGTCTCGGCGTAGAGCTTCTGCGCCTTCTTGAGATCGAGGTCACCGAGCTGCTTGCGGGTGTAGAGCGCGTACGAGCTGATCGCCCAGCGCACCTTCTCCGAGTAGAACCACGGATAGTGGCTCTCGATGTTCGTGAGGTAGGGCTTGGCGAGCGCGAACATCCCCTCCGGCACCGCGAAGCCCTTCGCCTTGGCGTGGGCGAGCGCGTTCGTCACGTACACCGTGAGGTACGGATCGCTCGGATGGCCGCGCTCCCAGTACGCGTAGCCTCCATCGTAGTTCTGCATCTGCGACAGGTGCTCGATATCCTCGGCGACCGATTTCTCGAGCTGCGCGCGGGTCGGCATGTCCTTGGTCTTGAAGGCATCGAGCACGTCGCGCAGCGCCGCGATCGCGAGGATCCGCGAGCTGCGCTGCTCGGCACACTCGAACGGGTAGTGCACGATGTAGAGGAACGCATCGGTCAACGCCTGGAGGTTGGTCGACGCGGTCGTCACTTCGACGCCACCGAATTGCGTGATGACCTTGCCCGGCAACGCGATGGGCTGCCGAATACTCGCGGCTGCACCGTCATCGATCGTGCCGTACGTCGCGAACGCTTCGGTCGTGGCCGGCGTCCACACCGGTAGCGCGAGCTCCGCGGCATCGGTCGCCGTACCCGAGCTCCCGACGATCTGGAACCGCGCCGTTCCCGCCATCTCGGCCGCCGCCGGGAACTGCACTTCGACGCGCTCGTTCGCCGGCACGCGCACCTCACGGCCTTTACCGTCGGTGATCGCCGCGTTCGTCGCGCGGATCGCGAGCCGTACCGTCATCGGGGCATCGGTCTGGTTCTGGACCACGACCGGCAACCGGAACGTATCGCCGAAGTTCAAGAACCGCGGCGGGCTCGGCCGCACCATCAGCGGCAACCGCGCGGTGATCGCGCTCTCGCCCTTGCCGAACTGCTTGTCGCCGGCGACCGCGATCGCGACGATGCGATAGCGCGTGAGGTTATCGGGGACCTTGATCGACACCGTCGCCTTGCCATCCGCGCCAGTCTTGACCGACGGAGCGAACGCCGCGAGCGCGTCGAAGTTCGAGCGCACCGCGATCGTCGCCGCGGGTGAGCCACTGCTGCCCGCGGACTTGTCCTTGGCCACCTCGCCCGTTTTCGGCGGCGGTGGCGGAGGTGCGTTCGTCTCCGGTGCCGCCGCCGGCACCGGCATGGGCATAGGCGTCGGCATCGGAGCTGCCTCGTCTGCCATCCTCTCGCGCCCACCGCCGGGACGGCCGCGATAGCCGAGCGCCGCGTTTTCGGGCTTCGCGAGCTTCACGTACTGGCGCGAGTAGTGGTCCTGCGTATCGGGGCTACGCCCGCCGTAGAACACGTCGAGCGGATCGGTGAACTGCGCGGCCGACAGCGCGAGCACGGCCTCGTCGACGACGATCACCGCCGCCTCGGCGTTCGGCACCGCGCGACCGTTCGCATCGCGCACCTCGATCGAGAGCTGCGCGGCTTCGCCGGGACCGATCTTCGCCGCGTTCGGCGAGACCTTGACGACGAGCGAGCGCTGCTTCGGCGGGACAGGCAAGTTCAGGTTCCCGGTCGCGTACGCCGGGCGCTTCGGGAGCTTCGGATCCGGATCGCCCTTGTCGTCGGTGCGCGCCGCCATACCGACCAGATCGACCTGGACGTACATGTTCGGCACCATCGCTTCGGTGATCGGCACCTTCAGCGTCGTCGTCGGCCCCGTCATCGTGATCCGCTCGACCTTGACGATGCCACTGCGCCGCCACGACACGACGGCCTCGGCCGGATAGAACGGTGCCTGCACGAGCACCTCGGCGGTGTCGCCGTTCGCGTATTCCTTCTTGTCGGGGATGAGCTGGACCCGCTCCTGCGAGACTTCACGCGCGGGCGGATGCTCGCCACCCGAGACCCAGAACGACAGCTTCGTCTGGTTCGGCCGGCCCTTCGCGTCGACGATCGTCGCGACCACTTCGTACTGGCCGCCGACCGGCGTCTTGAACTCGCACGGCACGGGACCCTTCGCGGCGACCACCGAGCAGGTCTGAGGCTCGACATGCAGCGTCTTGTAGACGCCGTTCTTGTACGAGTAGTCGAGGCGCGAAGCCCTGACCTCGATCGCCGTGCCCGGTGCGGCCTTGCCATCGAGATCGACGCCGATGACATCGAGGGTGTACGGCTGGCCCTTCTCGACGAACGGCCGCTTCGCCTTCACCCCGACGTACAGCGACGACGGATGGACGATGATCGCTTGCGAGGCCGACCAGGTCTGGCGATTCACGTCCGTGACCGAGGCGCTCGCGACGACCGACATCGGCAACGCCGGATGCAGCGACAAGAAGTCGAGGTGGATCGTGTGTGCACCCGTCGCATCGGTCTTGCCGGCGAGGTTCCAATCGGCCTTCGGCGATTTCTCCGGCGTGCCGTCTTCGAACCAGTTGCGATAACCCCACCACGGCGCCCACTGGCCGAACGTGAAGTCATCGCGATTCGGCGGCGTGAACACCGTCGACGATGCGTGGATCGACCAGTTCGCCGGCGCGCCTGGCAGCGGACCACCGCTGTAGTACTTCGCGTCGACAGTGATGTCGCCCGTGCCGCCGACCATGAACGGTCCCTGGCTCGCGTGCGCCGTGACCTCGAACTCCGGGCGCCGGAACTCCTGGATTTGAAACGAGTGGGTGGTGTAGGCGACCGAGCGACCCTGGGTCGTCATCTCGACGCGCGCGTAGCCGAGGTTCGGCGTCTTCGGCAGCGCGAACTTCGTATCGAAGCCACCGATCGCAGAGACCGGCATCGAGCCCGTGCCGATCTGGACGTTGCGCGCATCGAACACCTTGTACGAGATCGACGACACCGCGCCACCGAGACCGTTGACGTCGCCGCCCTTGCCGAGATCGATCGAACGCAGCCATCCCTTGAGCGTCACTTGCTCGCCCGGCTTGTACATCCGACGATCGTCGGTGACGTACCAGGTCAGTTGGTTGACGCGAGCGCGCTTGGTCCAGCTGCCACCTTCGTTCCACCAACCTTCGTACTCGCTGACGAATGCGGTGTCGTCGCCGCGCTTCGCGACGACATAGTTCGAACCTTTGAGCGAGCGCGTGCCGAGTGGCAGCGTCGCCATTCCTTTGTCATCGGTCTTGCCCTTGATGCCGTACGGGCGAATCTCGAGCTCGACGTTCGCCGCCGGCTTGCCCGTCGCGAGCTCGGTGACGAACCCGACCAGGTTGTCGCCATCGACGTACGCGTCGACGCCGAGCTTCGTGGTCTGCACCCACGCGACCATCCGCGGTGCCGGGTAGTCCTCGGTCCACGGCGACGGCTCGACGATCGCGACCGTGTGGCCGAACCCGTGACGTAGCGCAGGCGCGAGATCGAGCGCGGTCTCGACGAGCTTGTTCGCGCCGGCAGTGGTCTTCACGGTCTGGTCGAAGACCTTCTTACCCGGCATCCGCGGCGGATGATCGAGGTTGTACGACTCGCGCATGTACGTGCCGAAGGCATCGAGGTCATCCGGCTCCACCTGGAACAGCTTCACCTTCAAGCCGCCATAGTTCGTCGTGAAGAAATCGAGTGTCGGCTTCGCCGCGGCGGGGTCACCGACGACCATGCCCGAGGGTCCGTAGAACGTCGGCTGCGGATCCCCGATCACGTACGACAGCGTCGTGTCCTTGTCGAGGTCCTGCCCGAACGCATCGAGCAGCGCGTGCGAGACGGTGACCTTGTACGTCGTGCGCGCTTCGGTCGCGCCACTGATCATGACGAAGTCGCCCTGCTGCACGATCTTCATCTGCGGCAGTGCGGGCGAGACCGTGAACTGCGCGTCATCGAACTTGTCGCCGTCGAGCTGGTTGTTAAACCTGATCCACATCCCGGCGCCCGGCTCGCATCCGCTGCAATCATGCTCGACGATCGCGAGAGGCGGATAGGTCATGAACGAGAACCGCTGCGCCGAGAGCGTCTTGTTCGGCCCCTCGGCCGAGGGCGAGCCTGCGCCGATCTCGACCGAGATCGACGTCGCTTTCGGAAACGGCGTCGTCGCCTGGAACGCGACCCAGCGGCCCGCTTGCGCGTTCTTGGTCGCGCCCTCGACGATCGCCGCGAGTTGCTTGTCCTTGATTGCGGGCTTCTCGAGGAGCTCGATCGCGACGGGCTGGTTGCCCGCGGTGACCTTGATGTGCGAGAGCATGGCCGCCGGATCGATCTTCTGATCGAACAGCGCGTACATAGGCGCGTCGAGGCGCTGCGGTCCATCGCCCGGATAGCTCGCGATCATCGTCGGCGCCGGGGTCTCGAACGTGAACGTCACGCCGTTCTTGAGCACGCCGCCGCTCAGCGATTTCGTGCCCGCCGGGACCTCGACTCGATACGTCGTCGCCTGCGGGAAGCGAACGTCCGGATCGAACAGCAACGTGCGCGTGCCGATCCAGCGCCAGCGCCCTTTCGGCGTCGGCACGAGCTTCACCGGCTGCACCGCCGCGGCATCGTCCTGCGACGTGACCGCTACCATCGGCTGGCTGAACGTGATCGAGAGCTCCGGCGCGAGCGGCACCTTGCCCTCGGGCATGTAGCGCGTGACATTGAGGTCCTTGCCCGTTTCGTTGCTCTTCGCGGGCAGCAGCGTCGACGCGGCCGCCGGGAAGCTCGCCTTGATCACCTGACCGGTGCGCGGCGTCGGCTGCGAATTCGGGCGCAACGCGAACGCTTGCTTGTCGTCGCCGTCGCTCTTGATCGGCTTGGTGCGTGCGAGCAACTGCTCGGCATCGGCATCGCTGATCTTGGTCGCCGGTGCGAGCGTCGTGTGATCGATCGCCGGCGGCCCTTGTTTGCCGTCGGAGATGCGCATGTCGAGGCCCTCCGGCAGATCCTTCTGCTGGAGCAACACCGTGTCGCTGATCGGCGACGCCTTCGCGGGCCCCGGCGGATTCGCCTTGCCACCGCACGAAGTTAAAGCGAAGGCCGCGAGCGTCAGCGCGGCAACGGAACGGGTCTGGACGGAGTGTCGAGTCACGAAATTACCTCCACGGCGGTACTTACAA
Organism: Kofleriaceae bacterium; assembly: GCA_043780895.1. Classification (GTDB taxonomy): domain Bacteria; phylum Myxococcota_A; class Polyangia; order Haliangiales; family Haliangiaceae; genus JABFXX01. Next base: position 81,692 of record JAYWCI010000213.1, read on the forward strand.
ACGCATCACCCTGCGTATCGTGCTGAGAGGGTGGCGTGTCGCTCTACCCCGATCAACGCCATAACCCCTCGATCTCTAACGACCCACCGATCCAAGGATCTCGAGCGTCCGGTGTACATTTCGCCCAATGTCTGACGAGGCACCCCCGCCTGGCACCGTCGTTCCGTACATCTCGGCATCCCAATCGCTGCCCGAGCTCACCGTCGGCGTCATCCTCCTCGGCTGCGTCCTCTCGGTCGTCCTGGCCGGCGCGAACGCCTACCTCGGCATGTTCGCCGGCATGACCGTCTCTGCGTCGGTCCCGGCCGCCGTGATCTCGATGGCCATCTTTCGCCTGATCCGGCGCGGCAACATCCTCCAGAACAACGCGGTCCAGACCGCCGCGGCCTCGGGCGAAGGCCTCGCCTCCGGTGTCATCTTCACGTTGCCCGCGCTCATCATCCTCGGCACGTGGGCCAAGTTCTCCTACCTCGAGACCACGCTGATCGCTGGCTTCGGTGGCTTGCTCGGCGTGCTGTTCACGATCCCGCTGCGCCGCGCGCTCATCATCGATCAGCCGCTGCAATTCCCCGAAGGCGTCGCGACCGCCGAGGTCTTGAAGGTCGGAGCCGAAGGTGGCGGTGGGGTGGGCGTGCTCGTCCTTACCGCCCTGACAGGCGCGATCATCAAGGTCGGCATGACCGGGCTCAAGCTGTGGAGCGAGACCATCCGCTTCGGCGGCTGGATCACCGGCGGTAAGGCCGCCGCCGCGACGAAGACCGCCGCCGCGACCAAGGCCGGCGCCCCGTTCTACTTCGGTCTCAACGCATCCCCGGCCTTGATCTCCGTCGGCTACATCGTCGGGCTCAACGTCGCGGCCGTGATCTTCGCGGGCTCGATCCTCAACCGCTGGATCGGCGTGCCGCTGTTCTCGATGTTCGGTGATGCCACGAACGTCATCACCAACCCCGACACCCATGCCACGCTCGCCGACGCGCTCGCCGGCGCGAATGCGATCGAGACCGCCGATGCGGTCCACAAGTTCGTCACGCGCTACCTCGGCGTCGGCGGCATGCTCGTCGGTGGTGTGTTCTCGCTCTACCAGCTCCGCAAGTCGCTCCTCGGCGGCATCGTCGCCGGTCTCGACGCCTACAAGCAGCGCAAGAGTGGCAGCGGCAACGTCCCGCGTACCGAGCGCGACATGCCGATGAACATCATCTTGATCCTCATCGCCGCGTCGATCGTGCCGCTGTTCTTCATCTTCAACCACTTCGTCCACTCCGCGATGATCAGCGCGGTGATGGCGATCCTCATGGTCGTGTTCGGCTTCCTGTTCTCCGCGGTCGCCTCGTACATGGCGGGCCTCGTCGGCTCGTCGAACAACCCCGTCTCCGGCATCACGATCTCGACGATCCTCGTCGCGTCCCTCCTGCTGCTCGGGCTCGGCCTCAGCGGCGATCCCACGCTCGATACCTCGCGCCTCACCGGCGAGTGGTTGATGGCGAACATCCACGCCGGCAAGATCACGCTGCCACTCGAAGCCGGCGCCGGCCCGGTTGCCGCGATCCTCATCGGCGGTGTCGTCTGCTGCGCCGCCGCGATCGGTGGCGACAACCTCCAGGATCTCAAGTGCGGCCAGCTCGTCGGTGCCACGCCATGGAAGCAGCAGGTCATGCAGATCCTCGGCGTCGCGGTCGCGGCCGTCGCGATGGCGCCCGTCCTCAACCTCCTCAACAACGCCTACACGATCGGTTCGCCCAGCCTGCCTGCCCCCCAAGCCAACCTCATGGGCACCGTCGCGAAGGGCGTGTTCCTCGGTGGTCTGCCGTGGAACATCATCGCGATCGGCGCCGCGATCGCAGCCGTCGTCATCATCATCGATATTATTCTCGAGAAGCGCGGCTCGACCATTCGCATCCCGGTCATGGCATTCGCGGTCGGTGTCTACCTTCCGTTCGACCTGAACGTCCCGATCTTCATCGGCGGGATCATCGCTTATCTGATTAATCGCAAGCTCACCAAGACCAAGGCTGACCACGCTCGACGCTCGGTCGCGGAGCGCATGGGACTCTTGGCCGCAGCTGGTTTCATCACGGGTGAGGCTCTCATCGGAATCGGCCTCGCCATCCCGGTTGCCGCTCGCCATGACGAGAACGCGCTCGCCCTCCTCCGTCATCTCCGATGGAATCCAGCCCTTTCCGGCTGTCCCGAGGCCGCTAACTGTCACGACGGAACGTGGTCCACGCTCTGGGTCCCATCGCTCCTCCTCGTGGCGACGGTGATGTTCCTGCTCTACAAGCTCGCGCTCCGGCCGGAAAAGTCACCAGGTACACCCCCACCCACCCCGTGATTTCCGTCGCCAGTAACACGCGCGCGGTTAGATCCTGACATTTCCGAAGCACCCCAGACTCGGGTTACCATCCCGATCATGCGGGGAACTTTACTGTCGAGTGCTGTCTTCTCTATCGCGGTGCTCGCCGCCTGTGGTTCCAACCACAACGCCGGTCAGAGTGTTTGCGACAACGTGGTGCCCGCACCTGCTGCCTGCATGCAGGCATGTGATCCGTCGCCCGGCGCGGCGAACACCTGCCCGAGCGGCTATCACTGCACGCCCGACGGCAAATGCGACGCCGTCTGCACCACGGGCGGCGGCGAGTGCGGAGACGGGTACACCTGCACCTCCGACGGCCAGTGCCAGCAAATCGGCGCGTGCGAAGGCATCCAGTGCAACATCGTCGCGTGTCAGGCGATGGGCATGCCCGCGACGACGATCAGCGGCAAGGTCTACGCACCGAACGGAACCCTGCCGCTCTACGGCGTCCAGGTTTACGTTCCGCTGCACACCGTCGGCGATCTGCCTACGGGTGCAGTCTGCAGCAAGTGCGCAGACACGCCGCTCGGCGATCCGATCGCGAGTGACGTCACGAAGGAGGATGGAACCTTCTCGCTGCAGAACGTTCCGGCGGGTACGGACATTCCCCTCGTCATCGTGAGCGGCAAGTGGCGTCGCATCATCAAGGTCTCGACGGTCGCGCAATGCACGGACACCGCACTGGGAGCAGCGGATACGTCGCTGCCGAAGTCGATGACTGACATGACGCCGAACACGGTCTCGGTCAACATGCCGAAGATCGCGATCTCGACGGGAAGTGCCGACGCACTCGAGTGCCTGTTCCGCAAACTCGGGATCGCCGATTCCGAGATCGGCACGGCGGGCGGAACGCAGCGAATCCACATGTACACCGACGTCATGTCAGCCGGCCAAGGCGCAGATCAGTTCACGGCAGGTTTTCCGGGAGGCTCCGGCAATTTCAGCGATTCGCAGACCACGCTCTGGGACTCGGCGGATCACTTGAAGGCATACGACGCTGTGATCCTGTCCTGCGAAGGTCAGCAAGCGGCGAATACCAAGACACAACCCGCGCTCAGCGCGATGAAGGCCTACGCCGATTTCGGTGGCCGCGTGTTCGCGTCTCACTGGCACAACATTTGGATCGAAGGCGCCACGCAAAACGGGAGCGGCAACATGGGTCAAAAGCCAGGCGTGTGGCCGACGATCGCGACGTGGACGGATACCGACAACAACAGCCCTAATAAGGATTTGATCGATGAAGTGAACAGCCCGAAGGGCATGTCGTTTGCGACATGGATGCTCGATGTCGGTGGCTCGACCATCCGCGACGAAGTTGCAATCTCTAACGGCAAGTCGACCCTCACCGGCGTGGACTTGACCAAGGCCGAGCGCTGGGTGGCCAGTGCGACGAACCCGATGCCTCCACAGATCATCCAGTTCACCACGCCGAATGAAGTGGCGGCCGCAGACCGCTGCGGTAAGGTGGTGTTCTCAGACATGCACGTGTCAGCTGACTCGCGCTCCACCTCAGGTGGTGGCAACAACGCATTCCCGAAGGGCTGCGCCCCCGGCGTGTTAACCCCGCAAGAGAAGGCGCTCGCCTTCATGCTGTTCGATCTCTCGAGCTGCGTCGGCGCGATCTTCTAAACGCGTCGCAGAGCGAGTTCGAAGGGCGGCACTTTGGTGTCGCCCTTTGGCGTTTCGGCTACGGCTTGTACTCGTAGGCACCGAGGTCAAATCTTAAACCTTGCGGCCGCAGCGTGCCGTCAATGTCTGTTGTCGGCCCTGCTTCGATCATGTCAATCGCCGAGCTTGCAGCGGTAAGGCGAAGGTCATGGCCAGCAAGATCGACAAACGCCGGGTCAGCGTTTGAAGAACCGGCGACAGCCATGGGTCCGATGATCATGTGGGCGAAGTTGCAACCATTGACAGGCGGCAGGGTGGCGTTACCTGGAGACCAAACGATCGACGATTGCAGCACGACGTTTGACCCGATGCAGTCAATTGCCGCCGCGTCGGTCGATTCTTGCATCCCGCAGTCGGCGACAGTCGCGAAGGAGATGCTCCCTGATGTCATGCTCGCGAGCGTGATGCATCGATAGAGCGCACCTGTCACAACAAGGTTTGTCGCACTAACTGATGCGCCTGAATCGATTTGCAAGGCGGTGAACATCTGTGTTCCCCGGAGGGTGAAGTGATCGACAGTAAACTGCCCGCGAACCTCAGCTCCGTCACCGCCGGTTATCTCGATGTTCGAACCCATAAGTCCAGCAAACGCGTTGACGCTCACGCCACCCTGGATCTTGACGTTGGTTAGCTCGAGCAGCGACGCGATCGGAAGATTGTTCTGTTGCTGTCCGATCGTGAGGTCTCTGATGGAGACTTTCGAGAATCCCATGCCGATCCTGAATGACGGAGAATCTTGACCAGTAGGAGGAACAAGTCCTGCGCCATGACCATGAACTTCGAGACTCGTAGCGCTCGTCGTAGTGGCATCGAGATTCACAGCCTCCACGTATTGCCCTTGCGACATCGAAATAACTGCCCGAGTCGGCGTCGCTTTCGTCAGCGCGAATGTGAGTGTCTTGCAGGGCGCTGCTTGGGTCCAGTTCCCCCATCGAACCCGACCGGATCGAGGTACAGCAGGCTAGACGCATCGACGCAGACGCCATTTGCGCCGCAAGCACCGCTGTCGCAATCCGTATCCGCAACGCAGCCGCGGCATGAGTGGGCATCGCAAATCGCGCGCGCGGGGTCAGCACAGTCATTTGAATCGCGACACTCGGTGCAATTGCCTGATTCGCAGAACTTGTTGCCGGAATCGCCGCCGAAGCCGGGGCACTCGCTGTCCATCGCGCACGTCGCGGTGCAGAGCATCGACGCGCCGCAGAATGGCGCCCCAGCCTCGCACTGCGCCGACGTGGTGCAGGTCTCGGCGATACACGTGTTGCCACGGCACACGAGCCCACCGCTACAGACGCTCCCGTCGGGCACGCCCTTGGCCGCGCAATCCGCGGTGTCGGTGCAGCAAACATCCGGGTTGGTCTTGGACCCGCAACCCACCAACAAACACAACGACACGAAAATAGTTCTCATGGACACGGTATCGACGCCTCCCCGTAGGAGTTGCTAGCTAGTTAACCCGTGACCCCGCGAAAACACAAGGGTTGTCACCGGCCGAGGCGACCGCGATCGCCAAACCGCCTGAATTTTCAGGGCCTGAGAGGTTCGGCGTATTTTCGCGTAGTGGCGGCGACTCATGTCGAGCCCTAGATGCAGCGTGACGATATATCGGCGAATTCAATTGCAGGATGGTCCGACCAGGACTATGTTTCGAACGTGCCGAGGGCTCGCAAACGCCACGTCCAGCTCGAGCTCCCGAAGCTCGACAAGAACGGCCAGCGCCGCGGTGGCAAACGCAAAGGCGCGGGCCGGCCGAAACAGGGCTTCCGCGCGAGCGAGAAGCACAAGGTTCGCGCCCATCACCGCGCGAGCGAACCGGTGCACGTGATCATGCGCGCGTGCAGCGATGTCGGGTCGCTGCGTCGTCACGCGGTCTACCTGGCAATTCGCGAAGCAACGCTCGTCGTCGCGGCGAGCGAGGAATATCCGCCGCCGTTCCGGATCGTGCACATGAGCATCCAGCGCACGCACATCCACTTGATCGTCGAAGCGGCGTCCCGCAAGGCGCTGTGGAAAGGCATGCAGGCCTTCTCTATCTCGGCGGCGCGTCAGATCAACGCGGCCCTCGGGCGCAAGGGCGGCCAGGTGTTTGCGGATCGCTATCACGCGGGCGCCCTCACCTCGCCGCGCCAGGTCCGTAACTGCATCGCGTACGTGCTTAACAACTGGCGCCATCACGGCGCCGACCGCGAGCGGCTCAAGCATCCGTGGAAGGTCGATCCATACTCGAGCTCGCTCTCGTTCGATGGTTGGAAGCAGCGCGAGAAGGTCGGCTTCTACTACGCGGCGCCGAAGGGCTATCCGCCGCCGTTCGTGTGGTTGCCGAAGACCTGGTTGTTGAGCGAGGGCTGGCGCCGGTACGGCTTGGTCGATCAGCTCGAAGTACCTGGGCGCGGCGAGGAGTGAAGGCGAACGCAAAGCGAGACCGCGAACGTCGGCGTGGCAACGGTTCAAAATGATTCTGAGAGGAGACGGAATTTGACCGGCCCCAGCTGAACGTTCGCGCTCTCGCGAGCAAGGTCTTCTACCCCCGCGAGAGCGCGAGCGTCGGCGTGGCAAGGTTCAAAGCTGGTTCTGCGAGGTGGCGAGATTTGCCGGGGTCTCGGCGGTAGGGTCTTCCACACCCGCGAGACCGCGAACGTCGGCGTGGCACCGGTTCGAAGTTGATACGTGTAGGACAACGAATTTTTCCCGGCCCCAGCAGAACGTTCGCGGTCTCGCGAGCAAGGTCATGTCCACCGTGCCCCGCGAGGCACTCGAGCGCGAGATGACGTGAATCGAAGAGAGTTCTTACTCGTCCTCGGTGTTGCGGGGTGTGGCCCCACGATCGCATCGAGGCCGGTGCGTCGAACCCCACCTCGCGATGCGGACGAGGGCTCGAGCGCTGCAATCGTCGATGACTGGGCGGCGCACTACCAGTTGTCTCCGAGCACGCTCGTGCTTCACGGCAAGCTCGTCGTGCGACGGACAACCAAAGCTCTCGAATTCATCGACGCCGCCACGCTGCGGGTCGTCGAGACCGTTGAAGATTCGTACGCAGCGATCTGTCCCGCGGATCGCGACGCGATCTACGCGTTCAAAAGCGCGCCCTGCGCGGTCGAACGGTTCGATCGAACCACGTCGGATGGGTTACTTCCGATTCCCGGTTGTTCGAGCTCTGGTTCGACGATGCTCGTCGCGGGCACGTCGCTGTATCTCGCTGCGAGCGAATCGTTCGTGGTCTACAACGTCGACAAGAGCGGGGTGACCGAGGCCGGTAAGCTCGGATTCAAGGCCTCCGCCGACACCCAGTGGTTTGGTCTCGCCGATGGCCACATGTTCATCCGACGTGGCCGCTCTGTGGCCGTGTTCCAAGCCGCGGTGATGGTTGCCGAGTGGAAGACGACGCAGGCCATCGCGCATCTCCAGCCCGGGTTCGCGGACCGAGTCTGGTATTCGGTGTGGGCCGAGAACGAAAAGGACTATCTCGATCGGGTCGTCCTCGCGAAGACCGGGAGCGGGTTGCCGACGATCGCCACCTTCTCGGCAACGCGCGTCACGCATCTCGCTGCTGGGCCTGATGGCGGCGTCGCGATCCTGGCTGGGTTCGACAACGGCTGGTTCATCGTCGTGCTCGATCGCGACGGTCTCGAGACGCGACGAATTCTGATCCCGCCGAGCGTCTACTACAGCGCCGATCGTAGTGTCGACATCACGAGCTGCTTTGTCGCGCTCACCGCGACCACGGTGATCCTCGATCTCCACGAGCAGCTGCTCGGTTGGAGCCTGGCCACCGGCGCAGCTATCGCGAGGCCGGCCTAGCTCGCGGGCGATGTCCCCGTAGCTGAAAATCGCGAGCGTCGGCGTGGCAACGGTTCAAAGTCGAGGCGCTCGATCAATGCGAGCACGGGTCGCGCGTCATGACGCTCGAGACCGTCGGGGTACTGGGCCGAGGCGAGCTTCGTAACCGGCAGAGACGCGCAGCGTCCTGCGCGGGCGAGAGGCATCGAGCGCGGGCCCGAGCCAGTCGGGCGGCGGTTCGATCGTGGCGAGGAGAAGCGGGAATTCGTCCCCGGTCCCGTGCCCCGGCACCAGGCGACGCAGCAGCGGCGCAGGCTCGAGAAACGGAATGTCGACGAGCCGTTCGGACAGATCGAGCCACGCCACCTCCTGACCGACGGTCGACAGCGTTTGCGTGAGCAGGCCGATGACCCACTCATCTCTCCTCTCCAGCGCTCCGTCGTGCAAGTCGATGACGAACCGTAGTCTCCAGCCAGATGCCGACCTCGACAGCGAAGCGATGAACTCTGCGACCTGGTCCCCGCGCTTGACCTCGATGGGAAACGAGACTCCTACCACTTCGCCAAGGCCGTCGATCGTTGGGCGCGCACCGGCCGTGCCGCGAAAGAAGCCGACGGCCTTCGAGCCGGCGTGCGTGCGCTGCTGCAGCCATCTCGTGCCGCGATAGCCCATACCTTGTTCGAGGACCACCGCGTCGAGCGACGTGATTGCTGCGACGAGGTCGCCATGCAAGATTCCGAAGACCACCGACGCCTCGATCATGAAGAAAGAATCGCACGAGCAACGTACGGTTCGACCAATAGACCTACGAGACCGCTACGTCGACATGACTCGCGCGCGACGCAACGGGTCGAGCCGATTCTGCAGAACAAGGTTTGACCGACCTGAGCAGAACGCCCGCGGTCTCGCGAGCAAGGTCTTCTACTCCGGCACCGAGTTATGCTGGGTACGCGGCCGAGGCCATGAGAATCCTCGTTGTCGACAACCATCCTGAATTCACCGCCGTGGTGACGGACTCGTTTCTCTCGAGTCACGAGGTGGTGATCGTGCGCAGTTCGCGGTCGCGCTGGTCGACTACGACCTCGATGACGGCAACGGAGCCGACCTCGTGCGGTGTTCGCGCTTCGGGGAATCGCCTGCCGGTCGGCGCGGTCTCGGCGCGGGACGAAGGCAACGAGGCGCTCGTCGCCGCGAGCGGCATCCAGGCCGCCATCGCCTCGGTGGTTTGACGCGCGCTGACGCACGGCGAGGGATGTTGTGCCGCTTCACAATCGAAGCGCCAACCTCGTTGCGGATCGCGCAGCTTCTGTACACGGGAAGACTCGTCCCCGGTGTAGCGAGGCCCCTAGGGACAACTGTCTCCACGAGTTAACAGCGCGGATCCGTTCGCGTGATCCGCGCCGACCGGTCGAAGCTGTTTGGATCGGGAGTTGCTGTTGTGAGGCTCAGGAACTCGAATGAATCGCCTAAACGCCGCCATGTTCTTCGCAGTTGCCGCCAGCGCGGCGGCTTGCGGCCCCAAGAGCTCCAACGACAGTCTGTGCTCGGTGGTGCCTGCACCGGCCGCGTGCCAGACGGCCTGTGACCCGAGCCCGGGCGCGACGAACACCTGCCCCCGCGGCTATCACTGCTCGCCTGACGGCAAGTGCGACTTGCAGTGCACGCAGGGCGGCGGCGAGTGCGGTACCGGCTACGTGTGCTCGAACGATGGTCAGTGCAACAGCGACGGCACTGGCAGCTCGCACGATGTCGACGCGAACTGCCCGGCCGTTCACTTCACGCCCAAGCCGGTGATTCCGTCGATCGAGCTGGTCCTCGACCGCTCGGGCTCGATGACGACGAATTTCGGCAACGGGACGCGGTTCTCGGTCCTCGAAGACGCACTGTTCAACGCGACCAGCGGCGCAGTGACGACCGCACAGGCGCAGGTCTACTTCGGCGAAGAGCTGTTCTCCGGCGATCAATCGCCATGTAACGATGGTCCGCCGGGATCGCTCAACGTGACCGGGCACTCGGCACCCCGTGCGCTCAACAACGCGAGCGTGCTCGCGACCCTCACGGGTGCGCAGGCCAACCAGCCGAGCGGCAACACGCCGACGGCTGGCGCACTCGGTCAGGCGTATGCAGACTTTGCGGCAACGCCCCCGCCCGCCGGCTCGCCGCCCATCGTGTTGCTCGCGACGGACGGAGATCCGAACGGCTGCAACGGCGGCAGCGACAACAACAAGTCTCCGAACGCCGCAGCCGCTGCGCATACGAACGGCATCAAGACCTTCATCATCGGCCTCGCGAACCTCAACACGACCTACCTGCAAGCGATGGCCAACGCGGGCGCCGGTTCGACGAACGCGCCGTACTACACCGCGAACAATCCGGCACAGCTGGTCACCGCCTTCAACTCGATCATCTCCGGCGCCATCTCGTGTGACCTCTCGATCAATCAAACGGTCAACCCGAGCACCGCGCCGAACGCGGTCGTGACCCTCAATGGCACCGCACTCACGTACATGACCGACTGGTCGCTCGACGCGAACGGCATGACGATTCACATCCTTGGCGCCGCATGCACCACGCTCAAGAGCACGCCGAACGCGGTCGTCGACGCGACGTTCCCCTGCGGCAGCATCATCCAGTAAGCGCTAGCGATGTTCGAGCGGGCGCGCCATCCGGAGGGCGCGCTGACCACGGTCGTAGGTGGCGGAGCCATCGACGACCGTGAAGTTGTTTCGGGCGTAGAGGCGCTGAGCGGCGACGTTGTCTTCGGCGACCGTGAGGCGCAGATGGGTGATCTGAGAGGACGGCGCGACGCGCTCGGCGACCTCGATCACGTGATGGAGCAGCCGCGAGCCGATGCCGTAGTTCTGGTAGTTCGGCAGGACCGCGAGCGCGAGCAAATCGGCGATGACCTGCGGCGAACGGCTGAGGTCTTCGGTGTAGAAGCCGAGCATCGCGAAGCCGCGGCCGCGCGATTGGCCGTCTTGCTCGATCCATGCGAGGACGCCCGGCTGCTCGAGCCACGAGGGCAAGATGCGGGTGTAGTCGCCGAGGTCGCGATAGGCCTCGGCACCGGTCGCGACGATCCACGGATGGTCCGATGCTTCAGCGCGACGGATCAGGCCGGTGCGAGGCCGCGGTTCGACTGCCACCGCGGGAGTTTAGCTCGCGTAACCGCCGCCTTCAGCACTATCGCGGCCGGAAGCGGCAGAGACAGCGGCTGCAGGACGAGCGGTCGTGCTGGGAGCAGCGGCAGCGGGCTTGCGGACGAGGCCGGCACCCATGCGCTCGACCGTGCCAGTAGCGAGTGGGAGAGCATGGGCTGCGAGACTACGCAGCGTGTAGCGGCCTGGCGAGCTCCGCACGAAGAGCGACGCTTCGCCCTTCTTCTTCAGATCCATCGAGAGGTCGCGCGCGACGACGGTGTCGGGCGTCTTCGACTTGCTCGGCAACCGCACGCCAGCTCGCTCCACGATCTCGCGAACCGACATCGGTACTTCGGTCTCGCGAAGGATCTGTTCCACCACAGCAAGCGTAGTCATGACCGTCGAGCCTCCGAGTTGATCTGTACCGCCGAGAGGATGGTCATCCTAGCGCCGGTGGTCACTGGTTCCAGTCTTGACATCGCTTTTTTTTCGCCTCGTCGAACGAGGCCGCAATCAGGTTGAATTTTTCTGGAGTCGTGGTTCCGTCGCGCCATGTCTTTTGGAATCGTCGAGCTCATCTCGCTGTTACTCAGCCTCGGAGGCTTCGGCCTTGCGAATAACCCGAAACCTCCAACCGTCGATGCGGCGCTGGAGTACGGCATGGTGGACGCGGACTTCGTGGCGCACTTCGATGCGGCGAGCGTGATTCCCTCGAACTACAAGGTGTTGATGGGGATGCCCGATCAGGCATCGATCAAGGCGTCGCCCGAGCTGGCCAAGACCGTGCGCCAGATGATCAACGAGGTCGAAGGCCCCCGGAACATGGCCAAGGGCCTGACCGGCTTCGATCCGGTCACGGACTTCAATGACGTGACCGCGTTCGCCCAGGTCGTCCCGAACCAGCAACCGAACTTTGTCGTGGCCGTGCACGGCAAGTTCGCGCCGACGTTTCTCGATAAGATTTCCAAGCTGACCCGCACGACCGTGACCAAGATCGGCGGGAATTCGATGATCGACAAGGGCGACGGCATGTCGCTCGCGCTCAAGAACGGCACGCTGCTCGTGGGCGCGACCGCGCTCGTCAAGGAGCGCCTCGCGGACTCGTGGAAGGCGCCTTCGCACGCGGCCGGCACGAACCTCGGGGTCGCGGCCGACATGCTCGCGGGTCACCCGGTGTTCGGTGTCGCGATGACGCTGTCGCCCGTGACGCGCACCGAGATCATGGCAAAGCGCGGTGCCGACAAGAACTTCCTCACCGACATGGTCCAGCGCGGTAAAGGCTCGACGTTCGCGGTCTATCACGATGGCATCGGCTGGTCGTGGCTCGACTCGACGGCTGCGGGGCTCGAGCAAATGGCGCAGGTCTCCGACGGGACGATCGACGTGCTGCGCGCGGCGCAGATCGCACCACGCGGCTTCGCGAAGATCGCGCTCGCCTCGCTCGATTCGTACAAGGGTCGCAGCGCGCAGGTCGACGACCTCATCGCGCACAAGGCGGACCTTTCGAAGATCATCTCGCAGTTCTCGGGCGACGGTCAGTTCAAGGCCAAGACCGACAAGGACGCGAAGAACATGAAGCTCACGGTGCGGCTCACCGGTAAGTCGCTGAGCGAAGTCCTGCCAGCTGGCGTGGTGATCCCACTCGGCGCGATCGGCTTTCTCGTCACGTCGCGCGAGGTCGCTCCCGCGCCCGCTCCGCTCCCGGCGGTGTCGAAGCCCGCGCAGCTAGTCCCGCAGAAGCCCGTTGCCAAGCCGCTGCCTCCTACCGGTAAACACTAGACTCCTCGTCGATGGCGGGTCGACGACCACGTGGTGGTGGTCGCGTTCGATACACAGGGCAACTACACGGCGAACCACATGTGCACCGTCCCTGCCGAGCTCCGAGGCGACTGCCTAACCCGCTAGCTCGGCCGGGCGAAGCTCGTGCACGAGCGCGTGGATCTGAGTCAGATCTTCGAACTCCTCGCCTTCGATCATGACCTCGTAGCTGACCTCGATGATCATGTCGTCATCGACGGCCGGGCAGTCTTCACGCTCGAGCCGGCGCTGGCCGACGCGGCGCTCGTACCGGAACACGCGCGAATCGGGCTTGCCGAACCGGCGGTCGCGGTTGCGGCGCTCGCGCGACATCGCTTCGCGCAGCTCGGCGATCGTCGGCGGCATCGGATCGAGATCGAGGCACTGTCCTGCGCAGTTGAAGCACATCGGCTGCCACTGGCCGAACAGCTCCACGCTCTTCAAGAAGCGTCGGCGCTTCTCGGTGCACGTGCTGCAGCGCGCACCGGAGCCGACCGGGCGAGCATCTACCCAGCGGCCGTAACAGCCCCAGCAGCGGCCGCGCCGCAGCTCGGAGACCGTGGCGTTGCAGACTTCGCAGACACAGGACGTGAGCGGTCCGGCTGGCGCCGGTCGGGCGAGAATCTCCACTGCATCGGTGGTAGGCCCGTGCCTTTGCGGTCGCAAGTTTTCGGCTACCCTGGCTCCTAGTCTACTGTGCCTTCGACGCGCGCACTGATCCACGCACCCTGGTCACCCTCGAAGGTGGCCATGGCGTTGCGGTGTCCGCGGCTCTTTCACTTTCGCTATGTCGATAAGTTGAAAGAGCCGGAAGTCATGCCGGAGACCCGGCTTGGCAAGGCGATCCACAAGGCGCTCGAGCTCGTGCTGCAGGGCGCGCCGATACCGGAGGCGACCGCGAAGGTGCGCGCCGAGCTGCCCAACGAGATCGAGCAACTCCGGTTCGATACCCTCGGTACCGGCATCGAGCCGTTCACGACGCGGATCGCGGCGTTCCGCAGGCGCCGCCGGATCGCGCGGCAGCTGGTCGAGTACTCGCTCGCGGTGCGCGAAGATCTTTCGGTCACCCAGTTCTACTCGGGCGATGCGTACTTCCGCGGCGTGATCGACCTCGGCTACATCTTCTCCGACGACTCGATCGCGCTCGTCGATCACAAGACCGGCGCGCGCATCCCGGGCACGTCGATCACCGACCAGCTCGAGGGCTACGCGGTGCTCGCCGCGGCCGCGTTCCGACACGTCCGTCAGTTCTGGCTCGGCATTCACTGGGTCGCCGAGCGCGCGGTCGAGTGGAGCGCGCCGGTCAAGCCCGAGATGGTCGTCGACGAGCTCGTGCCCGACCTGCTCGATAACATCGAGGCCGCGGCGCTCGCCGTCGATGATGGACCGCGGCCAAACCCCGGCACGTATTGCGATCGGTGCAGTTATCGCGAGCTGTGCCCCGCGAGCCGCGAGCATCGATACGAACCGGTCGAGTACTACGAAGACGACGATGACTGAGCTGCCACCGAGGACGACCGAGGCAGCGCGACCACGAGCTCGTGGCCGTGGCGACCCGGCGTGAGTGATAGCTCGCCACCGCCGATCCGCGCCAGTTGATCTACGATGCCGAGCAACGACGGCGGCTCGAGAACGAGCTCGGTCGCGCGATCGTCGCACCGGATCAGCTCCAGCCAGGGCATCTCGTCGATCACGCGCTCGCGCAGGACGAGCTCGAGGGTCGTCGCCGCGTGCGCATCGAGCAGCACCGAGATCACGATGGTCTCGAGCTCGAAGGCGTCGAGCCGCGAGGTCGCGGTCGAGCAGAGCATCTCGTCGCGCACGTCGATCGCGATTCCGAGCGCGGGGCGAACGAGCTCGACCGCGTTGCGGATCGTCGCGGCGAACTCGGCGCCACGCGTGCGGCGCGTCGCGGGTTGGGCGAGCGCGATCATCTCGGCGAGTACACCGCGCGCGGCGAGCGCTGCGTCGCGAATGTCCTTGAGCATGTCGTCGGGGTCATCTTTGCTCCGACGCTGGAGCTCGGCCGAGGTCAGATCGATGATCTGGATCGAATTGCCGAGCGTGTGGATCTGACCACGCAATAGCTCGAGCGCCATCGTCGCTTGCGCGGTGCGTGCGAGCCGATGTTCGACCGCGCGGAGCTGATCGATCAACGCGAGCCGCGCAGCCAGGACGTGCGCGGTTTGGATCGACATGGCTGCCTATGTTACGCGCCGCGACCGGGGCCGCGCCAGCGCAGTACGCGTGCAGGCCATGGCGCGATGCCCTTCGCGCGCTGGCCCGCCGCCGCGCGCGCGACGAGCTTGCCGAACATCGCGAGCATCGCAACCAGCTCTTCCGGTCCATCCAGCACCACTTTGACGGTCCCGTCCTCGCCGAGTACCGCTCGGCCTGCGTGTGTTGCAGCCGGGGTGTAAATCGTCGCGCGGTAGGTGGCGCCGACCACGTCCTCGCTCAGGCGCTCGAGCAAGAACCGCGCGCCTTCAGTTGGAGTTAGATCACTCACCGAGGTCAGACGCGAAGCGGCTGGACACATCCGAGGCGTTGCCCCACTGCGCCTTCTTCCACTCGACATTCCACTGGCGCAGGATCCACATCGGATCGAGCAGCGTGCGCGTGCCGA
Source organism: Kofleriaceae bacterium (assembly GCA_043780895.1). Taxonomy (GTDB): domain Bacteria; phylum Myxococcota_A; class Polyangia; order Haliangiales; family Haliangiaceae; genus JABFXX01. The sequence continues at coordinate 97,050 of JAYWCI010000213.1, forward strand.
TCTCCGAGGATGGCTTGCCGTAGATATCGGACTTCTCGTCCGCGTCCTTCGCGAGGTCGTACACGTGCGGCTGGCCGGTCCCCATCAGCTTGACCTTCCAGTGGCCGATGCGACCCGCGTGCGAGTTCTCGTACTGGGACGAGAACGACATCAGCGGATACCCACCCGCACCGTTCGCGAGCGGCAGGAGCGACATACCCTGCCACTCCGGATCGGTCGCGACGCCGAGTGCATCGGCGATCGTCGGGAGGATGTCGATCGATTCCGCGCCTTCGGTGACCTTCGCGGTCGGGAACATCGCCGGGTAGTGGATGAGGAGTGGCACGTGGAGCAGCGTCTCGCGCTCGCTACCGCCGTGACCGACGCGTCCGTCTTCCCACTGCTCGTCGCCGTGATCGGCGGTGATCACGAGCATCGTCTGATCCCAGATGCCCCACTCGGTGAGCTTCTTCTGGAGCTGGCCGAGCAGGTCGTCCTGGTACGAAACGTTCGAATCGTAGAGGGCGCGCACGTGCGCTTGCTCCTGGGCGGTCAGGTCCTTGCCGTTCGAGCCGTGCGGGCCGTCATCGCCGTACTCCTTCTCGAACCGGCCCTTGTAGCCGCCGTCGTACTTGTCCATCCACGGCTGCTTCGCGCGCCACGTGACGTGGGTGTCGATGAAGCCGAGATAGAGGAACCACGGTTGGTCCTTCTTCGGCTGCACGAACGAGAGCCCCTTTTCCATGATGTCGGCGCCACGCAGGCCGAGACCCTTTTCGATGTGGTTGACGAACTGGTTCCACGAGTTGCCGAAGCCGCGCGCCGGCCGGATGTAGCCGTTACCCGAGGCGCCGGCCGTGTACTTGCCCGCAGCTTTCGCGACCTTGTCGATCGTCATCCACTTCTCGGCGAGATGATCCTTCATCTCGATCGCCTTGTGCTTCGCGAGGTAGTTCGATGACCAGATCGACGCGTGCGAGACCTGCGATTCGTTGCCCTGCACGTACGTGTTGAGGAACAGCGACGAGCTCTCGGCGAGCTTGTCCCAGTTCGGCGTCTCGGGGCGGGCCTTGGGGTTGAACGCACGGAGCCGATCCGCGCGGAGCGAATCCATGATGATGAACACGACGAACTTCGGCGCATCGCCACGCTTGGGCTTCGCGACCTCGCCCGCCGCGACGAGCGCCGCGTTCGCGAGGTGGGTCTCGGGACAGCCCGCACCGGTCAGATCGAGGCGAACGGCCTTGCCGCCGAGCTTGTCGAGATCGAGCGCGGAGCCCGTACCGCTCAACTTGCCTTCGACGACCTGGCCGTCATCGGCGGTCGCGGTGACATTCACCATGCACGCGCCGTCCGAGAGGTCGCCGGCGAGCTTCGCCTTCTCGGGGATCGAGACGAACCACGACAGGCTCTGGTCCTTCGGGAGCACCAGGCTCTTCGACGCGGGATCGAACAGCTTCGTCGCGCTCGCGTCGTCCGGGGCCGCGGTGCCACCGACCTGGAGCCAGCCGAGGCCGAGGCCCGACTTCTTCGTGAACAGCGTGATCGCGTTCTCGCCCGCGCGCAGTTGATCGCCCGGCACGGTGAGCTCGACGGTGGTCCAGCCCTTGGTCAGCTTGCCGTTGATGTCCTTGTTGTCGTTGACCTTGATGGAGATGTTCGAATCGTCCTCGACGTAGGCGTGGATCCGCACGATCGGGTGCGCGACCTGTGCGGCGGTGAGCGGCACGAACACGCTCGCGCTCTTGCCGGTCATCTTCGCGGCCTTCTGATCGCCGATGGTCTGGCGCAGGTCCCACGCGTGCTTGGAGCTGCTCAGCTGGTTCGCGATCCGCGTGTACTTCGCGAAGCCCGCGGAGCCACCCGAAACCGTGAGGCCACCGGATCGCGTGAGGTGCGCGCTCAACCGGTTGTCGACGAGCGAGTACACCGGGTGCTCGGCACCGCGCGCCGCGGCCTTCGTCGGGGCGACGGCCGGAGGTGGAGCGGGCTTCGCGGAGACCGTGCCTTCGGTCGGTTTCGGATCAGATAAGGGATTCTGCTTCAGGCTCTTGCCGCAACCGCACAGGGCGGCAACAGCAAGCAGGGCACTCAGGCGGATCATCGACGGGAACCTAGGTGGAACGCCCGCCTCGGTCAAGAACCCAATAGGCGCCAACCGTGGGCGTACACATTCGCCCGATTTCCTCGAACAAAGCCCGCAAGTGCGACGTTGAAGCGCTCCGCCAATTCGATCGCCAGCGACGAGGGCGCCGAGACCGAGGCGACGATCGGGATCCCGAACATGATCGCCTTCTGGACCAGCTCGTAGCCGGCACGACCGCTGAGGAACAACAGGTGCTGCACCGGGTTCAAGCGTTCCGAGAGCGCCCAGCCGACGAGCTTGTCGACGGCGTTGTGCCGGCCGACGTCCTCGCGTACGGCGACGCGCTCGCCCGCGAGCGTGAACAAGGCCGCGGCGTGGAGGCCCCCCGTGTCGTCGAACACCGCCTGCCCCGCGCGGAGCAAATCGGGCAGCGACGCGAGGGTCTGCAGGGACGTCGACGCATCGCTCTCGACGGAGGTCGCGCGGAGCTCGAGGTCGGCGATCGCGACACGCCCACATACCCCACACGCGGCACTGGCGAGCAGGCCCCGGCCCGCGAAGGCCGCGGGCTCGCACGCGATTTCGACCGCATCGTCGTCGATTTGGGTGATCTCGCCGGCCTGCACGGACTCTGCGTGGAGCAGGCCGCGCACGAGCTCCAGATCGTGGCCCGGCGTCCGCATGATCGTGGCGACCGGCACACCGCGAGCACGTAACTGCAGGGGCGCCTCGACGACGACCCGGTCCATCGCGTCTCCGCGCACACCATCGCGGCTGCGCTCGATCGCGACCTCGAGGATGCGAGCCATGACCCATTTGTAGCGTGTTATCCTGGGAAGCGTGCGTTACGTGAGCCTCGTGATCATGCGCTCGCTGCTCCTCGTCCTCGTTGCCTGTTCCACCACCATGGCTCGCCCTACCCACGACCAAGCACTCGCTCGGATTCACGAGTTCAGCGCGACGACGCGCGTCGCCGAGCTCGATCGCGACTGGGGCCCGCCGACGACCGACATCGGTAGCGGCATCTACATCTTTGTCTATCCACTCGCAGATGGAGGCGAGGTCCGCGTCGGAACCGCGGATGGCACGAAGATCAATTACGTCGTGGTGAGGGACGCGACCGGCGAGCAGAAGTTCGACGTGCGCTAACGTCAGTGTGCGGCGGCCGCGGCCTGCTGCGCGCATGTGCCCAGCGCTTCGCCGAGCGCGCCGAACCGCTTCGTATCCTCCTCGGACATCTGCGGTGGATCGCGATCCATCTTCTCTTGCTCGGCACCCCACTTCGTCATCGCATCGGAGACCTTGGTCACGCAGGCGGTGTCCTTGCACGCGCACATCTGCGTCTTGTAGTCGGTCATCGCCTTGAACATGCCCTCGAGTGTTGCCATGTCCGCGAAGATGCCCTTCTTGCCGAGGCTGAACTTCGTGCCGCACGCGGTGAGGTCCGTCGTGGCGTGGGCATCGGCGATGCACTGCCGGGCCCGTTGCGACCAGGTTTGCTGATCGCACTGGCCGATCGCGAGCGTGACATCGCGCTCGCGTAGCTTCGCGATCGTGTTTGCTTTCTCGACCGCGGTCTTGCAGCTCGGCTCCGCCGAGGCGGTGAGCGGTGCCGCGGGCCGAGCCGAACCACAGGCGCTGGTGACGAGTGCGAGGGCCAAGAGCTTCATCGCGCGACCCTAACAGGGTCCTCGTTAGCTCGCGAAATTTGCGATGCGCACCGCAGGCACGACGCGTCCGAGAGCTAGCCGCCGCCGAGGCTCGTGAGGATCTGAAACTTGATCGAGCAGGTCCGGAGCTCTTCGGCGCTCGTCGCCTCGACGAGACACTTCTTCGCATCGGCCGGCCACGCGGTGCGCTCGCAGGTCCCGACCGCTGCCGCCATCGAGGCGTCGGACATCTTGCGAATAAACGCAACCCTGTCGATCACCGCGCTGCACGGGAGCACCGGGGCGTCGCAGGCGACGAGCAGCACGAGCAACCACCCTGCGCGCATCGGTTCAGTTGTCGCTCTTGCTCACGATGTGGAGCGAGAGAGCGAAGCACACGGCCTGCGGCTTTACGTCCTTGCCGATGTAGGGCCGGTACCGCCACTTCTGCAACGCGCCCGCAAGATCGGGCGGCATATCCGGCGCCGTCTTCACGAGCTTGACCGAGGTCACGCTGCCCGCTTCGTCGATGCACATCTTCGCGAGCACGTCGCCATCGTGATCACCGCGCATCATCGGCAGATCACCGGCGACCTTCGAGACCGCGGTCGCCGCGACGACCGGCATGCGAGTCGGCTTCGCCGGCTCGAGAGGTGGCGGCGTCACGGCGACCGGCGGCTTCGGATCGACATGCGTCGGTTGCACCGGCAGTTCCTTGACCGGCTCGGGCACCGGACTTGCTGTGTGGTCCGGCTTGTCGGGCTCCACCTCGGCGACGTGATGACCGCCGTGTTTCGCGGTGTCGTGGTGCGTCGGCCGCGTCGTTGCCGTCGTTGCAGTTGCGAGCGGCGCCATCAGATCCAGCTTCGCATCGGCGACGGCGACGAAGTCATTCGTCCACTCCTCCGTCGCGCCCTGGACCACCACGTGGTGAGAGCCAGCGAGCGCTTCGACCTTCGCGGGCGTGGTGCCGGCCGGCTTGCCATCGAGCTCGATCGGCAGGCCGCGTGGATTCGAATCGATCGAGACGTGCGCGACCGCCGGAACGAGCGCTAGCTCGAAGAGCTGGTGCGCTTCGCCGGCCTTGACCGTGATCGATCGGGTCAGCGGCTTCGCGGTCGGATCGTGGGCGGTCACCGCGTGCTCGCCCGCCGTCATCTCGACTTCGCCGGTGACTGGCGTGCCATCGACCTCGACGATCGCCGAGGCCGGCTCGACCTTGAACGCGATTGTCGACTTGATCGGGGATGTGCTCGGGGACGTGCTCGGAGTATCCGAAGACTTGTTGTGTTTGAGCCCCAGCGCGACGCCGAGACCGGACGCGACCACCGCGAGCCCGAGCAACAGGTAGAGCCCGCCGCGACCGCTCTTCGCGCTCGAGCGCCGCTGCGGCACGGTGAACGGCATGATCTGCTGCATCGGCGCCGGCATGTAACCGGGCGGTGCGCTCTGCGGCGGTTGCGGAAGGTTCGGGGACGACGGGCTCGCTTGTAGCGGGAGCCGCGCGCGCGACGGCGTGTACTGCGCGGTTGGCAGCGGCGTCGCCATGCTCGGCATGTTGCGCGCGTTCGGATTCACGACGACGAAGTCGGGTTGGCTCGCGAGCGAATGAGGTCCCGCATCCTCGCCCCAGATCTCGGCGGCGAGCTGGATCTCGTCCTGCGAGCGCTGGAGCGCCGCCCTCTGCGACGGTCGCAGCACCGAGGTCGGCGCTTCTTGCGGCACGCTGCGCCCCGAGTAGCGCGAGTAGTCCTCTGGCTGAATGAACTGGTGCATCCACTCGGCGACCGCGCGCGAGCCCATCTGGATCCCGACGCGCGCGGCGACGGCATCGAGACCGCGCCGGAACTGCGCCGCACTCGCGAGCCGGCGCTCGCTGTTGCGCTCGAGCGCGGACAGGATCAGGCGATCGAGATCCGGAGGACACGCCGGGTTGTGCGCCGATGGCGGCGCGACCTCGGCCTCGCGGATCTTGCGCATCGTTTCGAAGTCGCTGCGCGCCGAGAATAGCGGCGAGGCGGTCATCAGCTCCCACGCGACGACGCCCATCGAGAACACGTCGGAGACCGGCCCGAGTTGCATGCCGAGCGCCGCCTCGGGTGACATGTACCCGAGCTTGCCTTTGACCTGACCACTCTCGGTATGGAGCTGGCGGCTGTTCGCTTTCGCGATGCCGAAATCGATCACCTTCACGTGACCGGTGTTCGCGACGATGATGTTCGACGGCGAGATATCGCGGTGGATGATCCGCAACGGCACGCCCTGCTCGTCGAGGCACGTGTGCGCGTACTCGAGCGCGTCGCACATCTCGCCGAGGATCGAGAGGACCACGGCGAGTGGGATCGATTCATTCGCGCGGTTCGCGTAGCGAAGGAGCTTGCGCAGATCGAAGCCCGGCACGAGCTCCATCGCGATGTAGTAGACGCCGTTGATCCGACCGAAGTCGTAGACCTGCGCGATGTTGGGATGGACCAAGATCGAGGAGACCTTCGCTTCGCGAATGAACGATTCGACGAACGACTGATCCTCGGAGAGGTGAGAGAGCATCCGCTTGAGCGCGACGGAACGCTCGAAGCCCGCCTCGCCGCGCTTCTTCGCGCGGCAAACCGTGGCCATGCCGCCGAGACCCAGTCGCTCGTACACTTCGTACGGGCCGAACTGGTCGGGCGCTATCGGTTCCGGTGATGGTTGCAAACGACGCCTGAGGATACGCCGTGATCAGAAGTTCAGCTGGAGCTTTCCGTAATAGAAACCGCCGTTCAGGCCGAACTGGCTGACATTCCGGCTGTAGAGGAAGCGCCCGAAACTGATGTTGGCTTCCTTGGTCTGCCGATCGGGGAACGTATTGAAAAGGTTGTCGGCGCCGACCGCGAAGTACGCGTTTTTCGTGAACTGGTAGCCCAGATCGACGTCGAACAAGACCTTGGCACCGAAGGTTTCGTCGTTGGCGGGGTTATCCGGTTTGTAGGCCACCGAGCCGTAATAATCGGCACGGACGAGGGCCGAGACCCCCGAGATCGCGTAGCGCAGGGCCGCGTAGCCCTTTTGATGGGGCACCGAAGCCTCGAGCCGGTTGGTCGCCGCGCGGCCGAAGAAGAAGGTCCGCAATTCGGCCGAATCGGAGCCGAACTTGCTCACGAGCGAGCTCGGCACGCGCACGTTCGTGACCTCGGTCTTCGAGAAGTTCGCCGCACCGGTGAAGGTCAGCGTGCCGTCACCCGCGAGCGTCGCCCAGTCGCCCACGATATCGACACCCTTGGTGTCGGTGTCGACCGCGTTCGCGAAGAACTGCGCCTGCGAAACGCCCGGGAACGGTGTGAGGATCGAGCCGACCGTCGCGTTCGTGCTCGCGAACAGGCTCGTGAGCGCGAGGCGATCGTGGATCCGGATGAAGTAGCCATCCGCGGTGAGCGAGAAGTTATCGACCGGGCGCCACGCGATGCCGCCCGAGAGGTTGTCGGAGCGCTCTTCGCGCAGCTTCGGAATTCCGAACGCCTTGGTCACCGGCGATTCGTTGTTCGAGGTCAACACCTGCGTCGGGGCGAGCGTGCCCGTCGCATCCGGGACGAACTGCGTCGACACGTTCGAGAACCAGAGTTGCTGGAGCGAGGGCGCGCGAAAGCCGGTGCTTGCCGCCGCACGGAGCGCGAGACCGTTCCCGACCATCACGCGCGTCGCGACCTTGCCGATCAACGAATCGCCGAAATCGCTGTAGTGCTCGTAGCGACCACCGGCATCGATCGCGACGTTCTTGTTGATCTCGCTCTCGATACCGCCGTACACGCCGACGGCGTCGCGCGTGCGATCGACTTCGTTGCTCGGCTGAAAGCCCGGGAACACCTGGGCGCCGGGGAGTGCGGGTTGCGGCGGCGTATCGTTGGTCAGCACGCCGCCGCTCGAGTACGATGACTCGTCACCCGCGTGGATCTGATAGTTCTCGACCCGAAGCTCCGAGCCGAGCACGATCGCGAGCGACTTGACCTGCGGGACATCGAGCTTGCGCAGGAGATCGAGGTTCGCGACGGTCTCGGTCGATTCGAGCGTGCCGGCATCGAACGTCGTCGGGCTCGCAGTGCCGAGCGAGGCGTTGACGGAGTTGTCGATATCGAACTTGAACTGGCTGGTGCCGCGCGTGAGGCTCGCATCGACATCCCACGTGCCCTTGCGACGGAAGCCGACGGTGATCGCCTGGTCATCCATCGTAGGCAGGATCAGCGGTAAGAACCCGTTCGGATAGAACGACGAGACCGTCTGCGTGCTCTGGTACGGGAAGCGATAGAACCCTCCCGCCGAGCCGCGCCGGTGACCGAGATCGCCGAAGCTGTAGAACGTCGCCACGTCCGACATCGGAATCTCGAGGTTGTACTCGCCGATCGCGGACGCGACCGACGACTCGCCGATCCGCATGGCGAAGTCGCTGCGGGTCAGCCGGTTCTGCTGCAGCGTCATCGCATCGGCGCTGCCGTCCGCCGAGTAGATCGGTCCGGTGTACGTACCCGTGCGGTTCGTCGCACCACGCTGGAGAAACTCTCCAGTCATGTTGATGAAGCCCTTCTGGCCGATCTTGAACCCGTAGTTCGCCGAGCCCTTGAGCTGCGAGCCATCACGGCTCGCGGTGACCCCGGCTTCGCTCGAGATCTCGACGACGTCGGTCGCATCCTTGGTCACGATGTTGATGACGCCGGCGATCGCATCCGAGCCGTACTGCGACGCTGCACCGTCGCGCAGGATCTCGATCCGCTTGATCGAGCCCGAAGCGATCGCGTTCAGATCGGTCCCGACGGTGCCGCGGCCGAACGTGCCGTTGACATGGAGGAGCGCACTCTTGTGGCGGCGCTTGCCGTTGACGAGCACGAGCACTTGATCGGGGCCGAGGCCGCGAAGGCTCGCCGGATCGACGTGGTCGGAGCCGTCGGCGATCATCTGCGGCACCGAGAGGAACGAGGCCGACAAGTTGTTGAGGATGCGGCCGGTCTCGGTGCGGCCGCTGCGCGCGATCTCCTCGGCGGTGATGACGTCGACGGGTACCGTGGTCTCGACATTCGTGCGCGGCGTACGCGAACCGACGACCACGACGGTCTCGTTGAGGAGCTGTGCGGTCGTCAGCGCGAAGTCGAGATTCGCGGTCGCGCCGAGCGGCACGTTGACAACGCGATCTTCGCTGTGGAAGCCGGCAAAATCGGCGCGGACATGGACCACGCCGGGCGCGGTCTGGAGCGAAAAGTGGCCGTCGTCGTCGGTCTTCGCCGAGATCGCCGTGCCGACGATCGTGACCGTGGCACCGGCGAGCGGCGCGTCGAGATCCGGCGATTCGACGGTGCCGTCGATCGTCCCGGTCGTGGCCGGAGCCTTCGTGGGCGCGGGCTTCGCGGGCTCCGGTTCAGCCAGCGCCGCCGGCTCCGAGCCGGAGCCCTCGCTGGGTTGGGCACGCGCCGAAGATGCGACCGTGAGGACGCAGACCACCACCGAGAGCGCTCGCACGTCGCCAGTATCTCAGATCTGTGAAGGTCGGCCCGCGACGGCGACCACTAACCGGCGCTAAAATTGGCCGGTGCCGGCAGTATCGAAATGAAGGACCGCGTCTTTCGTGACCCCGTTCATGGGCTCGTCGAGCTCAAGGGCGAGGATCGTCCGATCGCCGAGCTGATCGACACGCTCGCGATGCAGCGGCTGCGTCGGATCAAGCAGATGGGCTTCGCGTGGCTCGTGTATCCCGGCGCCGAGCATTCTCGCTTCGGTCACGCCCTCGGCGCATTTCACATCGCGCAGCGCGTGACTCGCCGGCTCGAGATCGACCCGCAGATCGCACGGCACGTGAAGGTCGCAGCCCTCCTCCACGACATCGGCCACGGCCCGTTCTCGCACGCGTTCGAGCACGTGTTCTCCGGTCAGAATCACGAGGGCTGGGGCGCGCGGATCGCGACCGAGGATCCCGAGCTCGTCGAGGCGCTCGAGACGCTCGAGCCCGGGCTGCCGGCGACCTTGAAGTCGTTCTGGGGCAAGGACTACAAGCCGCACTTCGCGCGCAAGCTGGTCTCGTCGCAGCTCGATGTCGATCGGCTCGACTACTTGCTCCGCGATGGCCACTACTCCGGCGCCGGCTACGCGACCTACGACCTCGACTGGATCATCCACGCGATCCAGGTCGCGCCGATTCACGATCGTGGCGGCGATGACCCGCTCGATCTCGTCGTCGATTATCGCCGCGGCATGTACGCGGTCGAGCAATACCTATTCGCACGTTCGTACATGTACGCGCAGGTCTATCACCACAAGACCGTGCGCGCGGCGGAGTGGCTGTTCATCAAGACGCTCGAGCGGTTCGCCGAGCTCGCGCGCCAGGGCAACGAACCACCGGGGCTCGAGATCGGGGCCGCGATGGCGCGCGGTACGAACGTCCCGGTCAGCGACTACCTGCGGCTCCACGATGTCACGCTCACGATCGCGCTCGATCGCTGGGCCGGGATCGAAGGCCCCAAGACCGCGGTCGATCCGGTGCTCCACGATCTCGCGAACCGGTTGGTCCGCCGAAAACTATTCAAGACGTTCGATCTCGGCGACGACCGGCCGATGGCCGAACGGCTGTGGCCGCAGGCGCTCGAAGTCGCGCAGCGTCGGTTCGGCGCCGCGGCCGCGAGCTACCTCCACCTCGATACCGCGCGGCATGCCGCCTACCTCGCGTCCGACGACGAAGAGCTCCACGTCATCGATCATCCCAAGTACGGCGCGGTCACGTTATCGCGCCTCCTCGAGGACATGCCGCTCGGGCAACCCACCGCGACGATCCGCCTCGTCTGCGCACCCGAGCTCGTCGATGATCTGCGCCCCCTCGTCGAGCAGGAGCTCGGTCGCGGACGCGGTCGCAAGTAAGCACACCCGGCTCGAGTCGCTGATATCCTTCAGAGGTGAGCGAGGACCCGACCGTCGTCGAGCCGCCGACCGGCGCCGCACGACCTACGCTCGTGAGTGGCGCGATGGCGGCGATCAGCCGCACGCACACACCCACGACGATGACCTCGCCGCTCGACGCGCTCGAGCGCGACGAGATCCTCCGCACGCGCCGGTTCTGCGCGATCGGTTCGATCATCAGCGTCGTGGGTACGTTCGGCGCCTCGCTCCTCCCCGGGGATCCGTTCGTGTTCAAGCTGTTCGTCGCGTCCGCGATCATCGCGATCGCCGGGCTCGGATTTCTGTTCTCGCGCACGCGTAACCTCGAGCAGTTTCGCCGCCCGAGCACGAGTATCTGGTGGATCGTGCCCGGTGCATGCGCGACCTCGGCGGTGCCATTTTTCGGCGCGTACTCGCCAGCGTCGATCGTGCTCGTGCTCGGGATCTATTTCACCGGGTTGGGGCGCAACCTGCGGCTCTCGGTCGGGCTGTACCTGATCTGCGCGGCGGTCCAGGGCGCGACAGGCACGCTGGTCATCCTCGGCTATCGAGATACCGGGCTCGTCCATCCGACCGATCTCTCGACCCGCGATCGGATCGTCGTCCAGTTGCTGGTCCAGGCGGTCTTGCTCGCGACGATCGTGATCGCGCGGATGTCGCGCGTGGCGACCCTGTTCGCGCTCGGCGAGCTCGAGCAAGCCGTGCGGCTCGCCGCGCATCGCGAGGCGCTGCTGCTCGAGGCGCGTGAAGAGCTCGCGCGCGCACTCAAGCCGGGGCGCGGCCGGTTCACCGATCAAGTGCTCGGCAAGTACGCGCTCGGTGACGTGCTCGGCCGCGGTGCGATGGGCGAGGTTTACGAAGCGCAGGGGCCTGACGGCGTCGTCGCGATCAAGGTGCTCTCACAAGCGTCACTCACGAATCCGAACCACGTCGTGCGGTTCTTGCGCGAGTTACGGGCCGCATCTTCGATCGTATCGCCTCACGTGGCCCGGGTGATCGAGATCGGCGAAGCACCGGTGCCGTACCTCGTGATGGAGAAGCTGCAGGGCCAATCGCTCTCGGAGATCCTGCGCGGCAAGCGCGCACTCTCGACCGCCGAGGCGCTCGAGCTCGCGCATCAAGTCGGGCTCGGCATCACCGCGGCGCGCGAGGCCGGCGTCATCCATCGCGATCTCAAGCCGCAGAACATCCACCGCGATCACAACGTGTGGAAGGTCCTCGATTTCGGCGTGTCGCGGATCGTCGATAGCACCGGCACGCTCACCCACGGCGACGTCGTCGGCACGCCGACGTACATGGCGCCCGAGCAAGCGAGTGGTCGCGAGGTCACCCACGCAAGCGATCTGTACGCACTCGCCGCGATCCTCTATCGCGCGATCACGGGCCAGCCGCCGTACGCGGGTGGCGAGGTCGCCGAGACGCTCTATCGCGTCGTCCACACCCGCCCACGCCGACCTTCCGAGATCGCGAAGGTGCCGCGCGAGCTCGACACCGTGCTCGCGATCGGGTTGGCGCGCGATCCCAACGCGCGGTTCGAGACCGCGGCCGAGCTCGTCACCGCGTTGCGCGCGGCGTTCACCGGCACGCTCACGTCGTCGGTGGTAGAGCGTGGTCGAGCCCTCGATCGCGGTCAGCCGTGGGCCACTCCCACCGCGGTCATCGCGCCGGCGCTCCGCGTAACTCGGTGACCGTGACGAGCGGCAGAAACAAAACGGGTCGGGGTGACTGGATTCGAACCAGCGGCTTCTTACTCCCAAAGCAAGTGCGCTACCAACTGCGCTACACCCCGAAGGGCTAACCAATACCCGGTTACTACGGTCGCTGCAAGCCCATGGTTAGTGGCATGGACTCGTTAGAATCCAAGCTCCGCGATCCGCGCACTTGCATACTTGCGCCGTGACCGATCTGGAGTCCCGCGTCGCCGGGTTGTCGTTCGACGATCCGCAGCCGTTCCTCGCGCTCGCCGATGCGCTGCAGATCCTGCTCGGCTGTGTGGCGAGCTGATCGGGTTGCAGTGTGCTGATCGCGAAGCACCAGTTCGCCGGCGACGCGAGTGCACAACCCGAGTTCTTCATGCGCTACGTCGGCACGAGGGAGTGATCGGCACCTAGTGCACGGTGCCGTTCGCGCCCTCGCCGAGCACGACCGAGAGCTGGCGCCCCTCGGGCACGAAGATGTACTTCGAGGTCGGGTTGGTCAGCGCCCGCAACTGGACGAACAACGGCGTCAAGGTCTTGCCGAGGAGCTCTTGCGCCTTGGCTTCACCCTCGGCGCGGATCTTCGAGGTCTCGCCATCGCTGATCGCAGAGATCTTCGCGGTCGCGGCGGCCGACTCGGCCTGGATGTGTGCGATCGAGGCCTCCTCGCCGGCGATCTTGATCTCGGCTTCCTTCTGGATCTCCCGTTGCTGCATGACGAGGCGCTGCTCGATCGCCTGCTGGACGGCGGGCGGATAGTCGATGTGCTGGAGCGCTACTCGTCCGAGCTCGAGGTGATGACCCGCGATCCGCTGCGCGACATGATCGTGGATCTCCTGCTCAATCTTCTCGGAGTTCTCTGGAATGTCGACCATGTTGTAGTGCGCGAACACCGTCCGGGTCGCCGTGAAGAAGGCCGACTGCACGATCGTGTCGTAGTAGCGCACCCCGAGATCCTCCTGCAGGGCATACAGCTCCTTCACGTTCGGTCGCATTGCGACCCCGAGCTGCATCTCGAGGTGGACATCGTCCGCGGTGAGCACGTGCATGCGCTCCTCTCGCTCGTCCCACTGCACCGGGTACAGGAGGATGCTGTTCCACGGCAGGTGCCAGTACAGCCCCTCCTTGAGCACGTGGCTATCGATGCCGCTCCCCGCGTAATTGAACATGCCGACGCTGCCGGGCGGCACGCTCGTCGCGCAGGACGTTGCCAATGCTCCGATCAACACACCGAGGACAAACCGGTTGGTCATGCCTCTACGGTGTAGTGGCAGCTCGGTTGCGTTTCGTTAGCTTCGGATGAAGGCGCTCCGGAGCCGCGTTACGATCTGATTGTGGCCAGGTGACGTAGCACGACTCGAGGCGCGCACCTCGAAACGGCCGACATGGATGAAGGCGCGGTGAGGTGACTACTTCTTCTTGGGAGCAGGAGCCGCAGTCGGCGCCGGCGCATCGGGCACATCGGTCGACACGGTCGGCGTCTTGCCGCCGGCCCACGCGAAGTAGTTGCGCAGCATCACCGTCTCGAGGTTGAGATCGCCGAGCGTGCTCTTGCCCGCGCCGGCCTTGACAGCTGCGTCGAGCTTCTGCTCGCAGTTCGCACACGGGACCTTCGCGATCTTCGGAAGCGCCAGCTGGATGCTCTGGCGGATCAAGCGATCGTCGGTCTTCGCGCTATCGAGGAGCGGATCCGCGAGGTTATTCGCGGCTTGGCCCTTCTTGCCGAGCTCGAGCATCGCGCGCTCGACTTCACCCTCGAGCAGCGCCTGCCTGTCTTCCTTGCCCCACTTGTCGACGCCCTTGATATACGGCGTGAGGTTCTTGACCGCCACATCGACGGCGGCGTCGCGCTCGGCGGCCGTGCCGGCGACGCCCTTGAGCGTGCCCGCGTAGCAGTTCATGTCTTGTTTGCAGCGCAGCGCGACCTCGATCCGCGCGATGTGCGTCTGGAACATGTGGGCGTAGTTCAGGTACGCCTTCGCCGCGCCATCGGCCGCGGTGTAAGGAGCCGTCGCGTCGCGATGCTTCTTCTTCGCGACCTTCATGTCGTCTTCGGCCCTCTTCACCGCTTCGGACGCGGCCGCGGTCTTCGTCGTGTCGTGCGTCGCCTTGAGCACGTTCGCCTTGGCCGCGTCGACGACCTTCTTTGCGACATCGAACTCTTTGTCGGCGGTGTCGGAGTCAGTCTTCGGCTTGCCGTCGGCTTCTTTACGCTTCTTGTCCGCGGCGTCGAAATACTTCTGCGCGAGGCCGTCGAGCACTTTCACGTCGTTCGCATCGCGCGAGAGGCGGGCGAACGCCGTGGCGGCCGCGGTGCGCAGGTTGTCGTCCGCGGTGTTGTCCGCGGCGATCTTGCCGAGCTCCGCGATGCCCTGATCGTCACGCGTGATGAACGGGTACGCGCTGATCGCGAGGAGGCGAACCGCGAGGTTGTCGCCACCACCCGCTGCGGGTGCGGCCGCAGGCGCCGCGCCCTTCTTGTGACCCTTGGAACCGGCGGCTGGAGACGACCCACCCATCCAGAGCGCGCGGATCTTGTCGGCACCCGTGGGTGCGCCAATCTTGGTGAGCGCGTCGAAGACCGCGTTGTACTGTGTCGAACCGCTCGGTTGATCGTCCGAGTAGTACTGCGGTAGTGCCGGGCGATCGAGCGCCGCGAGCAAGTCGGGCACCGACGCCGGATCGTAGAAGTCGCCGAGGACAACAGCGGGATAGAAGTCCATCGCCGAGGTCGGCAGACAGTCCTTCGCATCGCCCTTGTCGCCGCAGTATTTGTCCAGCCGCTTGTCCTTGAACAGCTGGTTCACTTCGGCGTTCTCGCCGCGGAGGATCTTGCGAAGCTCCGCTTCGGCCGTCGGGCCCGAGGCGACGAGCGCACGACGGACCTGCGTGAACAGCTCCGGCGTGCGGTACATCGAGAGCACGAGCGTCTTCACCGCCGTCGCGACCCGGAGGTCCGCGAGGGCGTTGATCGATGCGCCGGTGACGCCGAGGAACAGGCCGTACTTCTCTTCGAGAGCGCGACCCTGCTCTTTATCTTTCGCGGTGCGCGGATGATCCGGCGGATCGCGATCGATGATCTTCTGGAGGGCGCCGGCCGCCTTGGCCTTCTCGCCATCGTACTTGCCGATCGCGCGAATCGCCGAGACCTCGGCGCTGACCAGCTTCTTGGTGACCGGCTTCGACGCGATGTCGATGAGGCCATCGAGGCCACCGTCGACACGCGCTTCGCCGAGTGCATCCGCGGCCTTCTGCGCCGAGTCGACCGAGCGAGGGTTCGCTTCATCGACTTCGGTGAGGGCCTTCTGCAGATACGGCAACGCGGCCGTCCAGCTAGCTGGACGACCGGTCGACTCGTAATCGGTCACGAAGGAGTTCTTCGCCTGCTCTGGAGTGAGCGGACGAGCGAGAGAGATGATCACCTGGAGCAGACGCACGGGCTTGCCCTGCGCCACCCATGCGTCACCCAAGGAGGGAATCGCGCTCGGATCACCCAGCTGTTCGAGCTGAGTTACGGCGCGTTCAGCTTCACGGGGGTCCGTGAGCTTCTTGGTCCAGGTCTTGGCTTTGTACGGGTCGTCCGGACAGCCAGTTTGGCTGGCGAGCATGATCGCCAGCGCCGCAAAGGCGAGTCGCCTCATCTAGAGCTCCTATTTGTTCTTCACGGCGAACAACAGATTGTCGAACCCGGCCGCTTTGGCCGTGTTGACGATCTTGTTGATCAACCGTGCATCGGTCGACTCGTCGGCCTGAAGAATCGCGAGTCCATCGGGACAGATCTTGCCCGGCTGCGGGCGAATGTTCTGCTTGGCTAGTTCGCACGCTTTCGCGAGGTCCTTGGGCAACTTGCCCATACCGACATCTTCTTTGATCTTCTTGCCTGCTGCATCGAGACGCTCGAATAGTGCGTCGATCTTGAACGTGGGCGAATCGTCACGCATCACGCTGTCCACCGTCGCGACGAGCTGACCTTGATACGTGATCTCGGTCTTCGTAACGATGATGACGGGCGCTTGCTGCAACGTATCGTGAGAGAGCGCCTCGGGAAGCTCGAGACCCTTTTGGGCTTCGAGCAGCTGACCCGAGGACGAGAACACCATGAGAAGGAACGAGACCAAGATCGTCATCATGTCGACGAACGGGGTCAGGTTCAGGGCGATGTTCGACGAACGACCGCCGCCGTGCGCATCCTTGACCAAGTGCTTGAACGGGACCGAGCGATAGAGGCGGGGGCCGCCTGAATGTACCGGCATGGCTTCCTTCCTTTACAGCGTCGGCCGAGCGGCGAGGCCGTTCGGATCCGTTAGACCCACGTCGACAAACCCGACCTTGACGGCCACGTCCATCGCATGAATGACGTCCTGGTACTTCACGATCGAAGAACTCGTCGACTCCGCCGCGATCTCGATATCGCTGCGATCGGCGAAGAACGCCGAGGCCTTGTTCTCTTTGAGCGTATTCTCGAAGCGATCCCAATCCCGCTCGGTTCCCTTGTTGGGAATCTCCTGAAATTGGTTGATGCGCGACAGGCCGACCCAGATCTTCTCGTTCGTGACCAGCACGGACAGCGTCACGTGCTCGTCATCGGTCTGAACGTTCGTCGTATCGCGCGTCTTGCCCTTCGGCTGGATGTTGATCTGGGCAATGTTCACCCAGACGGCAGCAACCAGCAGGAAGGCGGTCAAGCAGCTCATCAGATCGATGAACGGGACGATGTTGAGCTCGACGTCGACGCTCTTCTTATCGCCTGTTCCTAGTGATGCTGACATAGAAGGTTCTCCTCCCTAAGTCGTGAAGACGGTTGAAGAGAACAATTACGACTGGGGCTGCATCTGCGCGCGGTGCGTCGTCACGAGGTTGACGACCTGCACGGTCACCTCGTTGATGTCGTCCGTGACGGCCGTGGTCTTACCCTGGAGGAGCGAGAAGCCGACGAGGCCGACGAGCGACGTGCCGATGCCGAACATCGTGCAGTGGAGTGCTTCGGAGATACCCGATGCAAGCTCGGTGGTCTTGTTGCCGCCTTCGTCAGAACCGACAGAGCCGAACGACTTGATCATACCGGCGATGGTGCCGAGGAGACCTGCCATGACGGCGAAGTTCGAGAGCATCGCGAGGTACGGGGTACGGGCGCTGATCTTGGGGAGCTCGCGGAGGGCGGCTTCGTCCATGGCGGCCTGGACTTCGTCGTCGCTCTTGTTGAACTTCATCAGGCCGGCCTGGACGATGCGGGTCATCGGCGTCGGGTTACCCGAGCAGACCTTGATCGCGCCTTGAACGTTACCGCTCATGACTTGGCTCTTGAGCAGCGCGAGCAATTTGTCCTTGTCCACGCTGGCGCGGAACAAGTAGACCGATCGCTCCACGATGAGAGCAATAATAACAACCGAGGTGAACAGGATGGGCCACATGCCCCATCCGCCCTTGTGGAAACCTGTCGAGATCGCAGTCAGCATGAACGCTCCTGTAAAAACGAACCGTTTGGGTGGTGAAGCTCACATCTGCAACGGTCGATCCACGGGGGCAAATACACGAGATGACACGAAGGTTGGATGTAGGTTCAGCGTTCGACCCGGCTTTCAGCCGTCGCACGTTGGGACAAGCCGCCGCCTTTTGCCACGGGATCAAATGGCGCCGCATTGTGCGAGGAAGCGGGAACTTGGAGATCTTGCGAGTGTCGTAGGAGGATGCAGGTGACGCGTTTCGCCGGACTGATCGACATCGCGATGATCGTGGTGCTCGTCGTGTTCGTCGTCCTGCCGCCGCGCCCTCAATACATGGTGCCTGCGATTGCCGGCACGGAGCAGGCTCACTTCGCGATCGCGCTGGCCGAGGCCCGCACGATCGTGCGGCCGACCGACGGGACCGCGGTCGATGACCTCGTCGCCAAGCTCTCCGAAGCGGGGCAGAAGGACTGGGCGATCGACTTCGCGGTGCTCGCGAGCGATCGCATGAAAGGCCAGCCAGATCGCTGGAAGGCCTTGATGGCCGCCAGCACGGTATTTGTCGCCCGGTTCGATGTCGTACCCGGCCTCGATTTCGCGGATCGGGCCCTCATCGCCTGCGACTCGGCACAGGCCAAGGACCCCGCTTCCTGCCCTACCCCCGACCAGGTGCGGATGCAGCTGTACACGGCCAACCTCACCGCGAGCGTCAAGTCGGGGTTCAACCCACGCACCGACCGCGACAAGTTCCAGAAGGCCGGTGAGTCGGCGTTGCTGCAGATTCATCTCGACCCACCGGACCGCGAACGCGGCAGCGCGGCACTCCGTGCAACCGGTAGCGGAAGCGGCTCGGCAACCGCGCCCTGAGGCGGTATCATAGGAGCATGCGCTCGGCCCTGTTCGTCACGGTACTGGTTGCATGTGGTGGGTCGGCAGCGAACGCGCCGCACGTCCGGATGTCGGCGCGAGAGATCGTCGATGCCTCGAGCCCCGCGGTCGTGCGGGTCGAAGCAGGCAATGACCGCGTCGGCACCGGCTTCATCCTCGATCGCAGTGGCCTGATCGCGACGAACCTCCACGTGATCGAAGGCGAGTCCACCATCAAGGTCAAGCTCTACAAGGATGGCGGCGAGTACCAGGTCGTGTCGATCGCGGGCGTCGATCGCGGGCACGACCTCGCGCTCATGCGGATCAAGCCGCGCGGGAGCCTGCCGGTCGTCAAGCTCGGTGATTCGAATGTCGTGTCGGCCGGTGACCGGATCTATGCGATCGGCAATCCTCTCGGCATGGACTACTCGGTCAGCGACGGCTTGATCTCGCAGGTCCGCCAGCTCTCGGCCGAGCTCACGATCCTGCAGATCAGCGCGCCCATCTCGCAAGGATCCTCGGGTGGCCCGCTGTTCAATCAGTTCGGCGAGGTCATCGGCATCACCACGATGATCGTGACGCAGGGCCAGAACATCAACCTCGCGGTGCCCGGCAACTACCTCGTGCCGATGGTCAAGCAGGAGCAGGCGATCGCGCTCGCGGACTTCGCGAAGGCGACGCGCGAGCTCGCGCACGCGCACGGCGAAGGCAGCCAAGATGATGCGGTGGGTGGTAGCGGCGATGATTCACAGGTCCGGATCGAACGGCGCGTGCCGTTCCACGCGGTCGCCATGCTCGATGGCTGCAACCAGAAGGACATCGAAGACATCGTCGAGTCGATCGGTCAGGCGATCCAGAATGGCGCCCCGCTCTACAACACCGGCAACGCGCAGGGCTTCGAGGCTTGCTACCGGATCTACGAAGGCACCGCTCTCAAGTACGAGAAGGATGCGAACTGCAAAGGCGTACGTGCCGCGTTCGGTGATGGCCTGCTGCGCGCGAGCTCGCTCGCCTCGTACAAAGAGAAGGCGTGGGCGATGCGCGATACGTTCGATGGCTTGCTGAACGTGTCGCAGCGCTGGGGCCAAGTGAACTTGCCGCCGCAGAAGCCCTGAGTGTCGAGCCGCCGACTCCTCTACCTGTTCGACATCGACGGCACGCTGCTCGATGCCCATGGCTCCGGCCGCGGCTCGTTCGACGAGGTGATGCTCGAGCGGTTCGGCGTGGCGAATGCGAGTGAAGGCATTCGCTACGGCGGCAAGACCGATCACGCGATCATCGAAGAGATCTTCCGTGCGCGGCTTGGTCGGTCGGCGACGACGGCCGAGCGTGCCGAGTTTCTCGCCGCGTACGTGCCGCACTTGACCGCGAAGCTCGCCGCAGGCGGCGTGAAGGTGCTCGACGGTGCGGTCGCCGCGCTGGACTGGCTCGCACCGCGCGCGCGGTTGGGCGTCGCGACCGGCAACATTCGCGAAGGCGCCGAGGCCAAGCTCACCGCCGCGGGACTGGCCGGCAGGTTCGAGCTCGGTGGCTACGGCTGCGATTCCGCGGTCCGCGCGGAGCTCGTCGCGCGCGCGATCGAACGTGCGGGCGAACGTGCGGGCACGTTCGACGAGGTGATCGTCGTCGGCGATACGATCCACGATATCTCCGCGGCGCGCGCATGCAACGCGACCGTGTGCGCCGTGGCGACCGGATCGGATCCCGCCGAAGCGCTCGCGCATGCGGATGTCGTATTCCGGTCGTTAACCGAGCTCCCCGCGTGGCACGCCGCGCGCTACGCGTGCTAGCACCGAGCAATGTCCACGGAGCTGGTTCGCGAGGTTGCCGGCGTGTCGCTAGCCACGCAGAGCGGCTACACCATCAAACGCAAGTTCTGGTCGGTGTTCGAGCGCGTGTTCCGCGTGTGGACCCGCGATGGCCAGCTCATCATGTACATACAGCATCCGCTGCTCAAGCTCCGCGAGGAGTTCATGGTTTACGCCGACGAGGGCAAGACCAGGCCGATGCTGCGCGTGAAGGCCAAGCAGATCATCGCGATCAACTTCTCGTACGAGGTCGATGACTACGAGAGCGGGCAGTCCCTCGGCTCGGTCCAAAAGCGCGGGCTGCGCTCGATCATTCGCGACAAGTTCCACATCTTCGATGCGAGCGGCACCGAGGTCGGCTACGCCGAAGAACAAGGGTTCTCGCTGCTGCGTCGGTTCTTGCCATTCCTGACCTCGAAGCACGCGATCTTCGTCGCCGGCAAGCAGGTCGCGTTCATCAAGCAACGGTTTCGGTTCTTCACCAAAGAGTTCGATGTCGACATGGAGCCATCGTCGCTCGATTCGCGGTTCGTGCTCGCCGTCGCGTTGCTCGCGCTGATGGCGGAAGCCAAGCGCGAGGATTCGTCGAACTACTAGAGCGGGAGTGCGCCGGCTTTGGCGCGACGCGCGAGGCAGCGATCGATCGAGGCGAGCACGTGTTCGAGGCGCGGCTTGCCGTCGAGCATCTTGGTGATTTGCGGGTTGAACATTGCGACGACCTCGGCGCGCGCCGTCGCGTCGCAGAGCGTGGCTGTCGCATCGAGCATGTCGCCGGCCTGGCTCGGGCTCATCCGCGCGAACAACTCGACCGCGTGATCGCGAATCGCGGCCCACGCGGCGCTGCGCGTGGCACCGCGATCGAAGTACGCCCCGACCGCGGTCCACGCGGCGCGATCGGGCAAGAGCGCGAGCAACTCGGTGACCGCGTTGCCCACCTCGGCCGGGCCGAACGTCGAGAGATCCTGGATCGCGACCTCGCGCACGTCGCTATCGATCTTCGGATCGTGGGCCAACTTCACGAGGGCGAGGAACGCCGCGTGATCGGGATCCGCCGCGAGCATCGCCATCGTATCGAACGGCGCGATCTTCTTCGCGATCGTGTTGGTAACGATGGTCTTGGCACGTGCACGAACGTCGGCGGGAAGATGCGGCGACGAGATCATGGCGAGCAGCTTGGCGCGCACGCGCACATCGATCGGCGTCCGCGCCATGCCGGCGCGCAGCTGCGGCACGAATCGCGCCTCGAGCCAAATCTCCCATCGGTCGCGTTGCTCATCCTCGACAATCGTGTCGATCGCGCCCGCGATCGCGGCAGCGGCGTGCGCGCCGTACGGATCCTTCGAGGCGGCGAGCTCGGTGATCTCCGCAAACGCACCTGCCGGCGCGAGGTCACCACGCGCGGTGGCCGCGGCGAGGTCCTCGCCGAGCGCGATCTTGTCGCCGATGCCGAGCGCGCTCCACTTCGGCGTCGCACCGCGCGGTGGCTTCGTCGTCCACACCACGTGGTAGTAGCCACCACCGCTCGCGATCACCTCGGGACACGTCGCATCGGGCAAGGCGATCGGCGTGGCCGTACTCGCGAGGACACATGCCCGCTTCTTGCCGCCGAGTTTCACGCACACCGGAATCTGCAGGTGATCGCGCGCGGTCGCGATCAGGGTCGGCGTGGTCGTGCAATCGAGCGCGAGCTCGACGATCGGTGCTCCCGCATGATCGACGTAGCCTTGCAGCGCCTGCCCTGCCTCCGGCGGTACGATCGCCCGGACGAGATCCGCAGTGGTCACGTTGCCACCGGCATGCGCTCTCAAGTACGCGCGCAGCCCATCGCGAAACTGATCCTCTCCGATCCACTGTTCGAACATCGACAGCACGGCCTCGCCCTTGTCGTACGCGATCGAATCGAACGCATTGTCTGGATCGAACGTGATCGGGCGATGCAACGCGCGCGCACCTGCCTCGCCATCGGCCTCGAGCGCGCTCTCGCGCGTGAACGCGACGTGGAGCTCCGACGGTGGATGACCTTCGGCGTGCGCAGCGAGCCGCTCGCCGAGCCAGCTCGCGAACGCCTCGGAGAGCCACAGATCGTCCCACCACACCGGCGTCACCAGGTTCCCGAACCACTGATGCGCGAGCTCGTGAGCCGCGACGCCGACATAGCGCCGATCACCCTCGAACACGATGTCGGCATCGAAGGTGATGAGGCCCGGATTCTCCATCGCACCGAACAGGTGCGGCACCGTCACGATATCGAGCTTCGGAAACGGCAACGGAAGCTGCGTGTAGTCCTCGAGCTCCTTGACCAGCTTGCCGGTCTGGCGCGCGACGGCACCGACACTCTTCACGCGCTCCGGAAACGTCAGCACGCGGAGCGGCACGTGCTGCGCGCCGACCTTGCCGGCCTCCACGACCGCGAAAGGCCCGACCGCGAGCGCGAGCAGATAGCTCGGCATCGCCGGCGTCTCGGCAAACGCGACCTCGCGGCGACCATCCGCGATCAGCTTGTCGCTCGTGATCGCCATGTTGCTCGCCGCGACCTGCGCCTTCGGCACGACCACGGTCACGCGCCACGGCGTCTTCCACCGCGGCTCGTCGAAGCACGGCGTGATCCGCCGTGCGAACTCTGATTCGCCTTGCGAGTACAGGTACCAGCGCTCGCCCTCTTTCTGGCGAAACAATCCCTCTTCATCGTGCTGCGTGTTGCCCGTGAACGCGAACCTCAGCGTGACCTCGCGGGGCTCGAGCTGCCTGCCGAATTTCACCGCGATCATCCGATCGGCGCCGGGCACGTGGACGATCTCGAGCGCGCCCTCGTCCCACGTCGCAGCGTGGAGCTCGAGCTGATCCGTGTGGAGCCACACGTGATCGCTCGCGCGATCCAGCTTGACGTGAATCGCGACCGTGCCGGTGAACGTGTCGTGATCCGGATCGACCTCGAGGCGCAGATCGTACGACAGCGGCGTGGTGCCCTCGGGCAGGCGCACGCCCGGTGTCGGGAGGCCCGGCGTGGTAGCGGGCTTCGCCTCGGTCGCGAGCTGTCGCGTCGGCGGCGGCGGCTGCGGCGCCGCCGTCGCCACCGGCATCGGGTCGCGACTCGAGCAGGCACTCACAAATGCCAGCGTTGTCGCGAGGCGCAATTGCATCCCGCGCATCATGACGTAAGGTCGAGGCGTGTGTCGGAACATCAAGACCCTGTTCAACTTCGCACCACCCGCGACCGATGATGAAGTTCGGGCCGCGTCGATCCAGTTCGTACGCAAGTTGAGCGGCTACCAGAGCCCGTCGAAGTCCAACGAGAAGGCGTTCCAGCGCGCGATCGAGCAGACGTTCAAGGCCGCACGCGTGCTGATCGATTCGCTCGAGACCGACGCCGATCCGAAAGATCGCGCGGCCGAGGCGGCCAAGGCCAGAGCGCGCAACTCGATCCGCTTCGGCCCGAAACCAGCCCCGAAACCAGCGAAGAACCGCTAGGCGACGCCGGCTTCGATCTCGCCGACCGCGGCTTCGAGATCCTCGGGCGCCAACCGCGAGTTCGTGCGGATGCCCTCGACTAGATCGTCCTTCGAGCCACCGGAATGCTCGAGGTTCGCCACCGCACACTTGGTGTGCATGTAGCCCGCACCGCGCGTCACCATGCTGCCGGTATCGATCTCGCGCTCGACCGCAACCCGGAACGTATCCTTGCCGATCGGCTCCTCGCACTGCATGCACTTCGCGCGACCCGTCGGCGCGCGATCGAGATACGGGAAGCCACCCGGCTTGCCCTTGCCCTTCTTGAGCGAGTCGGCGATCGCCGTCTCGATCTCGGCCTTGTTCGGGATGTCGCCCTCGTAGGTGGTCATCGCTTCTCTGAGCTCGCCCGGTAATTTACCGGCGGCGCAGATCAGGTGGTGCCAGGCCATGCTCGGCGTATCGCTGAACTGGTTCGTCACTTCCACGCCGAGCCGGAGCTCGCCCTTGCCGATGGTCTTCTTACACGTGCGGCAGCTGGCGCGCCCAGACTTGGCTTCCTCGATCACGTTCGCCATGCCCGGAACGCTACCGCAGGTATGGCCCGTGTACCATCGGAGCCGGTGACACGAGCAGAGCAACCGTACCCGCTCTTGCAGAGCCGGATCGATCCACAGTCTCCGGAGTTTCGGGCCAATCACGAGGGGAACAGCAAGTCGCTCGTCGGGTTGCGCGCGGCGCTGGCCGAGGCCACCGTTGGTGGCGGCGAGAAGTACACGAGCCGGCACAAGGCGGCCGGCAAGCTGATGCCGCGCGAGCGGATCGAGCTTCTGCTCGACCGCGATTCGTATTTCCTCGAGCTGTGCGCCCTCGCCGGCAAGGGCGTGCCCGGGCACACCGTCGGCGCCGGATTCATCGGCGGCCTCGGCAAGGTCTCGGGTGTCGAGGTCATCATCACGGCGAACGATTCGACCGTGAAGGGTGGCGCCATCAGCGAGATGACCGCGTGGAAGTCGGGCCGATGTAACGACATCGCCGAGCAGAATCGGCTGCCCTCGATCTCGCTGATCGAATCGGCTGGCGCCGACCTGCCGAATCAATCGAAGATCTTCGTGCCGGGCGGCCGCGGCTTCCGCGATCTCACGAACCGGTCGGCGCAGAAGATTCCATCGATCTGCTTGGTGTTCGGCAGCTCGACCGCGGGTGGCGCGTACATCCCGGGGATGAGCGACTACACCGTGATGGTGCAGAACCAGGCGCAGGTCTATCTCGCCGGCCCGCCGCTCGTGAAGATGGCGATCGGCGAGGAGACCAACCACGAGGAGCTCGGCGGCGCCGAGATGCACTCGCGGATCTCGGGCGTGAGCGACTACCTCGCGCGGGACGAGCACGATGCGATCCGGATCGGGCGCGAGATCGTGGCGCACCTCGATTGGCGAAAAGGTGCGCACGCGACGCCGCGCCCGATCGAAGCGCCGAGGTACGCGGCGGAGGACCTCCTCGGTATCGCGTCGCCCGATATCAAGGTGCCCTTCGATCAGCGCGAGGTGATCGCGCGGATCGTCGATGGCTCGCGGTTCTCCGAGTTCAAGCCGCTGTACGGCTCGACCCTGATCTGCGGCTGGGCCCACCTGCACGGCTTTCCGATCGGCATCCTCGCGAACAACGGCACGCTGTTCTCGGAATCGGCGCAGAAGGGCGCGCAGTTCATCCAGCTGTGCAACCAGTCGAACGTCCCGCTGCTGTTCCTCCAGAACACGACCGGCTTCATGGTCGGCAAGAAGGTCGAGCAGGAGGGCATCATCAAGCACGGCGCCAAGCTCATCAACGCGGTGTCGAACTCGACAGTGCCGGCGATCACGATCATGACCGGCGCGAGCTACGGCGCCGGCAACTACGCCATGATGGGGCGCGCGTACGCACCGCGGTTCTTGTTCACGTGGCCGAATCACCGGATCGCGGTGATGGGCGGCAAGCAGCTCGCGGGCGTGCTCGATATCATCCAGCGCGACGCAGCGGCGAAGCGCAACGAAGCGGTCGACGAAGCCAAGCTCGGCGTCATGAAGGCGATGACCGAGCAGATGATCGACAAGGAGAGTGACCCGTACTTCGCGACCGCGCGGATGTGGGACGACGGCATCATCGATCCGCGCGACACCCGCACGGTGATCGCGATCGCGCTCTCGGCCGCCTACTCGGCCCCCGTGTACGGCTCGACGAGCTGGGGAGTGTTCCGCCATTGAAGAAGCTCTTGATCGCCAATCGCGGCGAGATCGCGCTCCGCGTGATGCGGACCGCACGCGCCATGGGCATCGCGACGGTCGCGGTCTACAGCGACGCCGATGCCGATGCACCGCACGTGCGTGCCGCCGATGAAGCGGTGCGGATCGGGCCCGCGCCCGCGCGCGAATCGTATCTCCTGATCTCGAACATCCTCGAGGCCGCACGGATCACCGGCGCCGATGCGATCCATCCCGGCTACGGCTTTCTATCCGAGAATGCCGACTTCGCAGATGCGGTCGTCGAAGCCGGGCTCACGTTCGTCGGTCCGCCCGGCGCCGTGATCCGCGCGCTCGGGGGCAAGCGTGCGGCGAAGCAGCTCGCGCAACAACACGGCGTGCCCGTCGTGCCCGGCCTCGATGTCGCGGCCGGCGAGGATCCGACCCTCGCGGACCGCGCGAAGCAGGTCGGCTACCCGCTGCTCGTCAAGGCCTCGGCAGGCGGTGGCGGCAAGGGCATGCGCATCGTCCGCGGCGAGGACGAGCTCGCCGAGGCGATCGAGCGTGCGCGCGGCGAAGCGTTGTCGTCGTTCGGCGATGCGACGCTGTTGCTCGAGCGCTACGTCGAGCAGCCGCGCCACATCGAGATCCAGATCCTCGGCGACCAGCACGGCAACGTCGTGCACCTGTACGAGCGCGAGTGCTCGATCCAGCGCCGTCATCAGAAGATCGTCGAAGAAGCGCCGTCGGTCGCGCTCGATCCCGCGCGCCGCGAGGCGATGGGCCAAGCGGCGGTCGCGCTCGGCAAGGCGGTCGGCTACGTCGGCGCCGGCACGGTCGAGTTCATCATCGATCCGGCAGGGAACTTCTACTTCCTCGAGGTCAACACGCGTCTCCAGGTCGAACATCCGGTGACCGAAGCGATCACCGGCCTCGATCTCGTGCGCGAACAGATCCGGATCGCGCGCGGCGAACCGCTCGGCTACACCGCTGCCCCGCCCGCTCGCGGCTGGTCGATCGAGGTGCGGTTGTGCGCGGAGGATGCCGATCGCGATTTCTTGCCGACCACCGGCACGCTGCACGCGGTCGAGCTTCCCGACACCGTGCGCGCCGACCTCGGCGTCGTCGCGGGCTCCGAGATCGGGATCCACTACGACTCGATGCTCGGCAAGGTGATCGCGCACGCGCCGACCCGCATCGAAGCCGCGCAGGTGCTCGCGCGTGCGCTCGCCGGATCGTGGTTGCCGGGCGTGGTCACGAATCGCGAGCTGCTCGTGCGGATCCTGACGCACTCGGCATTCATCGCAGGCGAGTTGCACACCCACTTCCTCGATCAACACGCCGGCGAGCTCGCCGCGCCGCAACCCGGCCTCGATCGGCTACGCGTCGCAGCGATCGCGGCGACCCTGGCATCCATCGAGCAGCGTCGCGAGCCACACGCGTTTGCCGCACCGGGCTGGCGCAACGTGCGCGCTGCCGATCAGCTCGTCACCTTCACGCACGGTGACAGCGAGATCCAGCTCGGCTACCACCCGACCGCGAGCGGCTTCGAGGTCGCGATCGGTGGCAAGACCACGCCGATCAGCCACGTCTCGCTCGTCGGCGACGCGCTCGCGTTCACCGAGTACGGTAACCATCGCCGCCGCGCGCGGGTGACCCGAGTGGGCGCCCGCACCTACGTGCTCGCCGACGGGGCCTTGACCACGTTGATCGAAGCACCGCGCTTTCCCGACCACGCAGCCGAGGTGATCAAGGGCGGCCTCGTCGCTCCGATGCCGGGCAAGGTCGTCAAGGTGCTGGTCAGCGTCGATCAAGTCGTCGAAGCTGGCACCCCGCTCGTCGTCCTCGAGGCGATGAAGATGGAGCACACCGTGCGCGCGAGCGAGGCGGGCACGGTGCGCGAGCTCCACGTCGCCATCGGCGATCAGGTCGATACCGATCGCCTGCTCGCCGTCGTGACCTGAGTTACTTGATCGGTCCGGCGAGCAGCCACATCGGCTTGTCAGCCGTCGCCGACGCCCAGATAGCGATCGGCGTCTCGCCACCTTGGTCACCCGACACGTAGCTAACGGAGAATTTCAGGCCGGGCTTGAGCAACGCCTCGTACCGAGGATCGATCGAGAAGTCGGCCCACTTCTCATCGTGCATGACCATGGCGGTCTTGTCGCACTCGATCACGTAGCGCACCTGGCCGTTGACGATACGTTCGATGTGATTCGTGGTGTGCTCCTTCACGCAGTCCTCGCGCTTCACCATCATCGAGGTCGGAACGACGACGAGCTTGCCGCCCTTCTTCGCGATCGTCTTGATCGGCGCACCTGCGCTCATCAGATTGCCGCCGGCCAGGAGCCCGCTGTACGGATGCTTGAGGCTCGTCTTCTCGATCTTCGCACCGACCTTGTCGAGCTCGATCCCCGAGAACTCCATCTTGCCGATCGCGTAGCCGCGCGGACCACGGAGGCTCGGCACCTCGGTGAGCGCTTCGCCAATGACGCTGGCCAGGCCCTTGCGCTGATTGCACAGCGCGACCGCGATCGACGCGTTGAACACCGAAGGCGTCCTCATCGCCAGCGGCAGCGCCTTGTAGGCAAAGCCATGGGCCGGATCGTCGCGGATGTCGTAGATCTTCGCGAAGTCGGCAGCCTTGAGATCGCCGACCGCTTTGCCCAGCGCCGCGAACGTCTTGTCGTCGCAGCCTTCGAACATCGAGCGCGACTGCGCGAAGTAGGCCGACTCGAGGTCGCTCGCGAGCGCGAGGAACTCCGCATTCTTCGTCGCGATCGCGGCCCATTCGCTGCGTGACTTGGTGGCGAGGTCGAAGATCTTTTTCCAGGCCACGTCCGTCGCCATCAGCCGGCTGACGTCGTCGGCGTGCGTCTTGATGTCGGCGGCCACGCCGACGGCCAGGATCCGGAGCTTCTGCTTGATGTCGCCCTTGTGGGCGGAATCGGCGCGCAGCTCGTCGGCTAGCTTCGGGAAGCTGAAGCTCGCGAGGTCCGCGGCGCACGCGGCCCAGATCAGCTCGTTGCCGCCTGAGGAGTGTTGCTCGAGACACGCGTGGATCAGCTGGACCCTCGCGACCTGCGAGAGCTTGTCGCCAAACACATCGGCGAGATAGATCGAATCGAAACCACCTTGCCCGCCGCCGCCGCCAGAGCCGACCACCGGTCCATCGGCCTCGACCATGACCTCCCACTGATCGAGCGGCGTCATGTCGGCGAACTTCTTCGTCGAGAGATCCGCCTTGAGCGAGGACTGCGAGTAATTGTCCTTCTGCGACCACGCGACCGCGTCGGCCCAGTCGGCTTCCACCATGCCGAGCTTCTTGGACCACGCCGCCCGCCCTGCCTCGATCTCGGCGCGATGCGCTTCGACCTCGGGCGTCGGGCTGCACTCGACACGCACGTACGCGAGCACGACCTCGCGCGCGTCCTTGGTGTTGAGCCCGCTGACGTCGGCTTGATCTGTCTTGACGCCTCCACACCACGCGGCAGGGCCCGCCGATGCGGTGGTTGCGGCGAGCAACCCGCCGAGGACTACGATTGCGCTTCCCACTGAGAATCCACCCATATGCCTCGACCCTCGCATATCGCTCCATTTCCGGGCCAGGAATTGGCGCCACACTGCGCGTCGCGGGATCATTTACTGCGGTGCGTGTCGTCCTTCCCTTGCTCCTCGTCACGGCCCGGCTCGCGGCGGCCGAGCGGGTCGTCGTGCAACGCGGTGAGACCCTCGAGCACGTCGCGCTCGCGCATGGCTGCACGACCGCGCAGGTCGAGCGCGCGAACCGCCTCGACATCTCGCTCGTGCCGGCGGGCACGGTGGTCGAGGTCCCCGCGTGCACGAAGAAGGCGCCCGCCCGCGCGCCGGCTGTCGCGGATACCGGCGACTCGAGTGACGCGAAGGCCCGGCAAGCCCTCGCCGTGATCGATGGCGCGACCTGGGTCAAGCCCGCGCCCGAGCCGCCCGAGCCGCCCGCACCTGTCGACGACACCCACTGGTCGAGCATGCTCGCGCACGCCGCGAAGCTCGAGACCGGCGCCGGCTACGTGGTGCGCCATCCCCAGCGCGCGTTTGGCGAGAAGTATGTCGTCGACTATCTCCGCCACTCGATCGCCGAGGTCCGCGCGCTCTATCCGGACGTGCCGACGCTCGCGATCGGCGACATCTCGGCCGAGCACGGCGGCAAGATCAGCGAGCACGTCTCGCACCAGACCGGCGTCGATGTCGACGTCGGCTTCTATTTCAAGACCACCATCGATAACTTCGCGACCGCGGATCGATCCTTCGATCTCGAAGCGAACTGGGCGCTCCTCGCCGCGTTCGCACGCACCGCCGCGCTCGGCGATGGAGTGAAGATGATCTTCCTCGACTACGACATCCAGCGCCGGCTCTACGACTTCGCGAAGCAGCGGGGCACGCCCGATCGCGAGCTCGAGTTCATGTTCCAGTATCCGCGCGGCCGCGACGAGCTCTCGGGCCTCGTGCGCCACTGGCCTGGACACGACAATCACTTTCACGTCCGCTTCAAGCCGACCAGATAGATAGATAAGCGTTGCCACCGGCAGCTCGGGCTGCACCTCATCGGTGATGCTCTCGGCCGCCGGAATACATCGCAAAGCTCGACGAGCATGTTCGCGATCAGCGCGCCTCGCAGGGCCAAGTAACCGCGCGCCAGCTCGTTCGAACCATCAGTACCCCTCCGTCTTGCCGATCAGCTCGTTCATGATCTCGCGCGTGCCGCCCCCGATCGGATAGAGCCGCGCATCGCGATACAGCCGCTCGACGAGCGTCTCGCGCATGTAGCCGGAGCCGCCGAAGATCTGCACCGCCTGGTCGCAGACGAAGCTACACATGTCGGTCGCGGTGTTCTTCGCCATCGCCGCGAGGCCCGCCGGTTGTTCGCCGCGCAGGATCCGCGTGCAGACTTCGCTCGTCAACGCGCGCGCGGCGGCGAGCCGGCTTGCCATATCGGCGAGCTTGTGACGCGTGACCTGGAAGCCGACGATCGGCTTGCCGAACGCTTGGCGCTGCTTCGCGTAGCCGACCGCCTCGCGATACGCGAGCTCGCCGATCGCGACGCACTGCGCGGCGAGCGCGAGCCGCTCGGTCGCGAAGTTCATCATGATCATCGGGAACGCGCCGTTCTCGGGGCCGATGCGATTCGCGACGGGCACGCGACAGGCGTCGAAGTGGAGCTCGGCGGTATCGCTCGCCCACCAGCCGGTCTTCTTGAGCTTCTTGCCGACCGTGAAGCCCGGCATGCCCTTCTCGATCACGAGCAACGAGACGCCGCCGTGGCCGGCGCCACCGGTGCGCACTGCGGTCGTGACGAAATCGGCGCGTGTACCACTCGTGATGAACGTCTTCGTGCCGGTCACCACGTAGAAATCGCCATCGCGCTCGGCGCGCGTGGTCAGCCCGGCGACATCGCTGCCGCCACCGGGCTCGGTGATCGCGAGCGCCGAGATCGTGCCTCGGACCAGGCACGGCCGCACGAACCGCTCCTGTTGCTCCGGGGTGCCGAACCGGACGATCGGGGGCAGCGCGATGCCGTGCGTCCCGAGCCCGACGACGGTGCCGACCGAGCGGCCCGCGAGGATGAGCTCCTCGCACGCGACCAGGACATGGCCGATGTCGCCGCCCTGCCCGCCCAGCACTTCCGGATAGCCGATACCTGCGATCCCCGCGCTCGCGGCAGCCGCGTAGAGCTCGATCGGAAACGCTTCGGCCTCTTCCCACTCCGCACTGTGCGGCGCGATCGCCTGGGTCGCGAACTTGCGTGAGGTCGTACGAATCGCCGCGTGCTCTTCGGTCTCGAACAGGTACGCCATCGAAGAGCCAGCATACATGGTAGGAACGCCGCATGGCCTTGCCGGCTCGTCTGCAGTGCTCTCGTTACATCTCGTGGTTCGCCCACATGGGCGCGGTCTACCTGTTCCACGATCTCTACGGGTACTTGATGGAGATGAGTCCCGATATCGCGGACCTCATCGAGGCGTTCGAGAACCAGGCCGACACGCACGCCGTGCTCGCGCAGTTCGCGAACCGATTCGAAGGCGCCGATCCAGCGCAGTTCCTCGACGTGCTCGTCGGCCACGCCGTGTTGCTCGAGCCCGACGAGAACGAGCTCGAGAGCGTGTGGGCCTTCGTCCCGATGAAGGGCAAGTGGAACATCTGGCGTCGACACGACGATCGCCTGACGCTTTACACCGCCTGGGGCGAGCGCCCGGTGACCGAGGTGATGCTCGATCCCGAAGAGACGTTGATGTGGGATGCGATGGATGGCGAGAAGCGGCTCGCCGAGCTCCGCCTCAAGCACGATCCGAAGAAGCTCGCCGCCCTCGCTCGCCGGCTCACGCACTCCGATGTCCAGGCGCTCAAGCTCTCGCTGATGCCGTGGTCGGCATACGCGAAGCGGCCCGCGATGGCGCCACCGTATCTGACCTCGACGATGCCGTACACGCCGTGGCAGCCCGGCACGCCGGTGCCTCCCGCGGTGTCGCTCACCGAGTACCACCGCACCGGTATCGACGAAGCAGACGAGCAGTTCGATCACCAAGAGACCACGCTGTCTCACTTGCTGCGCGTGCCGCATCCCGCGCTCGCGCAACGCACCTACGGCCAGGCGCTCGCGGACGTGCTCGTCACGCGCGACCTGGTGCCCGAGGGTCGCGTGCGCGTGCTCGAGATCGGGGCCGGCCTCGGCTACGTCGCGAACGATGTGATCGCGCGCCTCGCCGCAGGCAACCGCAGGGTCGAGTACACGATCCTCGAGCTCTCCCCGACGCTCGCCGCGGCGCAGAAGAAGCGGATCGGGGACAAGGCCAGCTGGATCGTGGGGGATGCGCTCACGGCAACGGTGCCGGAGGCCGCGTTCGATCTCGTCCTTTGCAACGAGATGGTCGGCGACCTCCCGGCGCGGGCGCTGTCGCGGATCGATCTGGGCCTCGCGATCGATGGCACGGGCAACGCAGATCCCGAGCTCGTGCGCACCATCTCGCCCCTCGCCGCGGAGCACGCACTTGCCCTCGACGATGCGCCCGAACCCCTCTATCTCCAGACCGGGGCGATCGACCTCACCGCGCGGATCGCGGCGTGGCTCGCCCCCGGCGGCACCGCGGTCATCACCGAGTTCGGCGATACGAATGCGTGGCCGCGTCTGTCCTCACATCTCGATCATCCGGAGCTCTCGACGCACTTCGGTCATCTGTTGCGAGTCGCTCGCGGCTGCGGGCTCACCGGCAGCATCGAGTTCGTGATCGATCTGCTCGACTTCGATCGCGATCAGCGCGGCCTCGCTACGACCCGTAGCCAGTTTCGCGCATTGCGTGCACTGGCCAAGGATGCCGGCGTCGAACTGTTGAAGATCGGCTATACGCGCGAGCTATTCGAGCACGTCGTGGCGAACAAGCTCGATCTAGCTGCGATCGGTGATTTACGTTTCGATCGCATCGAGGACCGCTTGATGGGGCTCGTGCCTCACGAATTCAGGGCTCTAGTCGTTTCGAAGGCGCGCTGAGCAGTCGCACTGCGCGCCCGCGCTCGCCGAGCCAGGCGTGACCGCCGATGGCATCGCGACTGCATTACCTCCAAACAACTAGGAGGAATTGTTCTATGTCGCTTCGCCCTACTGCCTTTGCCCTCGCTGCGGCTCTCACCCTCGGCGCTCCGGCGGCGATGGCCGCACCCCAGACCGATCGATCCGCCGAGGTGACGTCCAAGCCTGTCGCCGCCCCGCACGCGGAGCGCGCGACCTACGCGCAGCGCGAGCAGAAGGACGCATCGCACGTCGGTAACTATCAAGGCGGCAGCACCGTCGTGATCGGCATCTCCGGCGGCGCGCTGATCGTGATCTTGCTCGTCATCCTCATTCTGCTGTAGCGACGAGGCTACGGTAGTGATGAAGCTCGCGCTCGCCCTCCTGTTCGCGACCGGGTGCCAGCTTGCGTACACCGGCGGCGCCAAGCCGGTCTCCCCGATCGCGCTCGACACCACGTGGGTTCGCGCGGCGGCGACGCCCGTCGTGGTGCAAGTTCAGGAGAGCGACTGCGGGCTCGCTGCGCTCGCGATGATCGCGGGTGCGTGGGGCAAGGCGTGGAGCGTGAACGAGCTCGCGAGGGCGATGCCTCCCGGCGACAAGGGCGTGAAGCTCTCGGTCTTGCGCGATTACGCGCGCGCCCACGGGCTCGAGGCGTACGCGCTCGCGGCGACGCCAGAGGATCTACAACGCGAGCTCACGGCCGGTCGACCGGTCGTGCTCGGGCTGATGCTGCCGTACGATACGAAGCGCAACCAGGCCCACTACGAGGTCGCGATCGCGATGCACCCTGCCGACGGCACGGTGATCACGATCGATCCGGCCACCGGACGTTGGATGCAGCGGCCGAGCAAGGTGCTCGAAGCCGAATGGAACGCGGCGAGCCACGCCGCACTTGTCGTAACGGCCGAGGCCGCCCCATGAAACACCTGCTCGCACTCGTCCTCGTCCTCGCGATCCATCCCGCATGCGACTCGCATCGCGTGAGCACCGATCCAGTGACCGACGTCTCGTTCGCGGACAAGAAGGCCGTGCGCTTACTCGGCCTTCACACCGAGCGCTCGATGCTCGCGAGCCAACCCGACATGATCGCGACATTCTCGGAGCAGCTCGTACTGGATCCCGCGACGCGCGAAGCGCTCGGCACCCGCATCGAACTGTTCGCGCATGCGGTCACGGCGGCCGACGACGCGATCACGAAGCTCGAAGCGGCGACCGCTGCGACCTGGGCAAAGCGCGACGAGGATGTCGTTGGCGCGATGCGGCATCTCGAAATCGCTCGCGACGCTGCGTGGTCAGTGTTGCGAGCGGCCCGTACACCCCGCTCGTCGTGAGCGGTGTGTTAGCGTCGAGGCGATGGCACCCAAGGCTCTGGAGTACAACGCCACGCTCGTCGAGCGCGTTGATGTCACGGATGCGCTGACGATCTTCCGGATCAAGCCAGATCAGATGCCCGCCGAGCGGCCGTGGTTCGTGCCCGGTCAGTACTGCGTGCTCGGTGCGAACAACCAGGCCAAGCTGGAGCTCGGCTCGGTCCGCCGCTCGATGTCGATCGCCTCGGCGCCCGAGGATGACGGGCCGGTCGAGTTCTACGTCCGGTTCATCGCCAAGCCGGAGTCCGAGAATCCGCTGACCCACCTGCTGTGGAAGATCCAGCCGGGCGATCGGATCTACATGCGCCCCGTCGCGGCAGGCATGTTCACGGTCAAGGACACGATCGGCACCGACGATCCGCGCCTCAAGGTGCTCGTCGCGGCGGGCACCGGCTCGGCGCCATTCGTCAGCATGGTGCGCAGCGAGCTGCGTCGCAATCCCGAAGCGGACCTCTCGAAGTACGTGCTGCTCCACGGTGCGTCGTATCCCGCCGACCTCGGCTATCGCGACGAGCTCGCGCACATGATCTCCCACAATAAGCTCAAGTACTGGGGCACGGTCAGCCGGCCAAAGGAGGCCCCGGGTTGGACCGGGGATACGGGGCGCGTCGAGGCCTTCTTCGAGGGCGAGCGCCTCGCGGATCTCGAGCGGCGCTGCGGCCTGCCGACCGGCGGCTTCACGCCGAAGAACGTCGTGGTCTACATCTGCGGTCTCACCGGCACGATCACGGGCACCGTGGTGCCGCTGATCGATCGAGGCTTCATTCCCGATTTCAAGCGCATCCGCGAAGCGCTCGGCGTGCCGACCGATGCGAAGGACTCCGTGTTCTACGAGCAGTACGACACCGAGCCGGTGATCAACATCAAGGACCCCGCCGTCGTCGAACCCCTCAAGGCGCGCATGCAAGCGGCGATGGGGAAGCTATGACCGCCTTCGTGCTCGGTGCGACCGGGTTTGTCGGGCGCGAGGTCGTGCGGCAGCTCGCCGTGCGCGCCACGCCGGTGGTCGCGCATATCCGGCCAGATTCGAAGAGCCTCGCCGAGTGGAAGCAGAAGCTGGAGACGCTCGGCGCCATCATCGACACCACCACGTGGGATCCCGCGGCCCTCGCGGCGGCGATCGATCGCCACGCCGCGACCCAGCTCTACATCTTGATCGGCACCACGCGCGGGAAGGCGAAGGCCGATGCGGTGGACGGCGACATCTACGAGAAGGTCGACTACGGCCTGACCAAGATCGCCGTCGAAGCGGCGCAGCGATCACAGAGCAAGCCACGCTTGGTCTATCTGTCCGGAATCGGTGCGAGTGCGACCGCGCGGAGCGCGTACATGCGGGCGCGCGGGAAGGCCGAAGATGCCGTGCGTGGCTCGGGCCTGCCGTGGGTGATGGCGCAGCCCGCGATCATCACGGGCGAGCGCGACGAGAGCCGGATCGGCGAGCACGTGGGTGCGGTCGTCGGGGACGGCTTGCTCGCCGTCGCCGGCTTGTTCTCGAAGGCGCTGAAGCAAAAGTACGCGTCGACCACACCCGACATCCTCGCCTCGGCGCTGATCCGGATCGGCGAAGCGCCCGAGCACGACCGCGCGTTCGCCGGCGCGGACCTGCGCTAGTCGAACGACTTCTGCGGAGGGGTCGCGATCACGACGGAGGTCGCGGAACCAGCGACGGTCTCGCACCGCAGCTCGAATTCTTTGATGTGCGCCTGCAGCGTGGCGATCACCGCACGATCGCCGAGGTCGCCGGCGAAGGCGATCGCGCAGACCGTGATCTCGCCGGCCGGGACGTCCATGAATTGCCCGACCACATCGCCAGACTTGTACTTGGCGGTCATGCTCTTTGGCGCTTCGCCCGCGACGTGATGGCCGAAGAGGCTCGACACGCCCGGGCGGGTCTCCGCGTCGAGGTCGGCGACCGTGGCGAACTGGAACCGACCTGCCAACATCACGAATTGCACTCCCTCGAGTGGCACGCTCAGCGTGCTGCGCGCGAGCACGTCGAGCGTCCGCATCGTCACGCCGGGATCGAGCACGACGTTCGTCACCGGCTCGGTCGACGCGGGCACCGGCACCGATGCGATGTGACCCGTGTAGTTGCCCGAGATCGAGACCGCCGCCAACACCGAGTTTTGCGTCACGCCGTCGGCGACGAACGAACCGTCAGGCCCGACCGGGACCATCTGCATGAATTCCTCGAGGTGAACGCCAGGGACCCGGATCAACACCGCTGCCTGCGTGTGATCGATGCCTCCGAGCGCGACCTTGCCAGAGATCAGTCGGGTGGGTGCCACGGTGAGCCTCACGTGGTTCGCGATCTCGACGCCCGGCGATCTGCGATCACCGAGCTGCGCCGCGATCGCGCCATGCTCGACACAATCGGGAATGACGAAGTGGCCGTTCGCATCGCTGGTCACGACGCGTAGCCCACCATCAAACGAGTTGTAACGAGCGTTCGGCATGTAGCCGATCGAATCCATCACCAGGAGCGCCCCCGCTGCGACCGTGGCACCCGCCACCGGCTTGCCCTTTTGATCGACGACGTCACCTTCGATCGCCTCCACCTTGTCGTCGTCGGCAGCGGGCTGCTTTGCTTTCGAGCGCTCCCGCTTCGCCTGCCACAACCGCAAGATGTCCGCATGGCCACCGGCCATGTCGGCCGTCCAGTAACGCACGTAGGCCGCCTCGAGCTCGAGCTGCGCGACGTGATCGATATCGGAATTCTGTCCGTGCAGCGTGCGCGCGATCGGCAGCCACTTCGCGATCGTCGCGGAGACCGCCTGGAAGTCCGCCACGCTGGCGTGCAGAAAGCGTTGCTCGACCGTCTGCAGGGCGGCGCGGATCGCAGAGCGCGGCTGGTTCGCGTTCTCGAACGACGCGATCGCATGCTCGGAGAGATCGAGCGCCTCCTTCCAGTGGTCAGCTTGGCTCGCGACGATGCTCCGCAAGAAATCGATCCGTGCGCTCAGCGTGGGATCGGGCACGCGCTGGATCGCTGCGTCCGCGCGCTTGATCGCGGCCATGCCTTTGGGCCCGATGATCGGCAGCTCGAGCTGATACGGAATCGCCGCCAGGACCATCTCTGCACGCAGCCGATCGTCATCGCACTGTTCGACGGTCGCGACCACCTCGTTCATCATGGCGTGCTTCGCCTGGTAGTCCTTGGTCAGCTCCTCGGCCGCAAATTGCGCGAGCGTTCGTGCGCACGGATCGATGCCCGGGCGATCGGCGAGTGCTTGCGCGGCAGCGAGCGACCGCGCCGATACCTTCTCGTCCTTGTCGTCCTGTTTCGCGATGAATCCCATCGCGGCAATGACATCGGCGCTCGCTGGCAGCGCCAGCCGCGGCGGGATCTGGACGAGGCACACGGCCGGATCGACGAGGTTCTGCGCGACGCCTTCCTCGTCGACCTTCGGTACCGCGCCGAATACGCGGCGCACGATGTCGATGCGCTGCAACGCGCCGTCGAGGCAGTGCAGCTGCTGCGGACGAACGATCGGCTCCGCCGTACACGCACTCGCGCGCGCGACCGCCCAGTGATTGATCTGCGCGTTGAACAGCTCCGACAGCGCTGGCGGCATGTCCTTCGCGAACGCTTCGCTCCACACCTTGCCCGGATCGATCGCGGGTGGATCGCAGCTCGGGCCGCGATGATGCATCGCGAAGAACGCGATCACGATCGCCGCGATCGCCGCGCCACCCGCCGCGAACGCCAACCCTGCCCTGCGTTCGGAGCTGCGCAGCTCCGCAAGCAGCGAATCCATGTTCGGAAACCGTTTGGCGGGATCTGGATCCAACCCGCGCACCAAGATCTTGCGCAGCCGGCGAGGCAGCTTCGAGGCATCGAGCTCGGCGGGACCGCGGCGAACCTCGGCCTTGAGCTCCTCGATCGAGTCGCCCTTGAATGGGCGAGCGCCGGTCAGCGCTTCCCACAGCGCGACGCAGAACCCGAACTGGTCCGCAGCCGCACCGACGATGCCGCCGGTCCATTGCTCCGGCGCCATGTACGCCGGCGTACCGAGCACCGAGCCGGTCGCGGTGATGCCGGAGTGGCCGCTCGGCTGGTTCGAATCGGGGCGCAGCGTGACGTCGAGTGCGACCGCGTGGGCGTTCTCGACGCCGCGCGCGAGCCCGAAATCGGTGACGACGATCTTGCCATCTTTGCGGCGCAGCACGTTGTGCGGCTTGAAGTCGCGATGGACCAGGCCCGCCGCGTGCGCGGCGGCGAGCCCGCGACCGGCGCGAATGAACGCTTCGACGATCTCGAACACCGTGCGTGGCTTCGCGGCGAGCCATTCGGCGAGGGTCGAGCCGTCGATCAGCTCCATCGCGACGTAGTCCCGATCGCCGACCGTGCCGACCTCGTGCACCACGACGACGTTCTCGTGGGTGAGCCGCGCCATCGCGCGCGCTTCGCGCAACAACCTGTGACGTGCATCGCCGCCGACATCGGTCGTGCGCAACACCTTGAGCGCGACGCGACGCTCGAGATCCGGATCGAACGCGGCGTGGACCACGCCCATGCCGCCCTCGCCGAGCATGCGCTCGAGGCGATAGCGACCCAGCGTCGCACCGAGCTCCGGTGCCGCCGGTTTCGGCGAACCGGGAGCCGTGGCGGTGTGCGCCAGCTCGTCTTCGGAGTTCGCCATCGAAGGTGCATGATAGCAGTAACTTTTCACCGTTTTCGTCGTATGCCGTGCGTATGACTACCTCCCGATCCGGGTACGACATCACCCCGCTGTCGAGCGAGCGCGTGAATGCACTCGCTGCGGACTTCACGCCCGAGGAACGTCAAGTGATCCTGCATCAGGGCACCGAGCGGCCGTTCTGTGGCGTGTTCCTCGATAACAAGAAGACCGGCACGTACGTGTGCCGGCTCTGCGGTCTGCCGTTGTTCAAGTCGGGCACGAAGTTCGATTCGGGTACCGGCTGGCCGTCGTTCTTCCAGCCGGTCGACAAGGCGCACGTGCGTGACATCGAAGATGTCAGCCACGGTATGCGTCGCGTCGAGAACCGGTGCGCGCGCTGCGATGCGCATCTCGGTCACGTGTTCGACGACGGCCCGGCGCCGACCCACCTGCGCTACTGCATGAACTCGGCGTCGCTCAGCTTTGTCGAAGACGGTCAGCCGATCACGCTAAAATCCTGAGCAGTTACGGGCGGCCGGAGGCGCCTGTCGATCGGCACCCCTGCCGTTCGACCCAGAGCGATGACAATCATTCCAACGGGTCGTTTCGTGTGGTTCGAGTATGCGACGCAGGATCTCTCACGCGCGCAGGGCTTCTTCGGTGAGCTGTTCAACTGGGGCAGCCAAGCGGTGCCGATGCCGAACGGTGCATATACGATGATCGCATCGGCCGGCACCACGATCGGTGGCTACCTGCCAGCAACATCCGGCGTGCCGCCGCACTGGATCTCGCATCTTCAGGTCGAAGATGCCGCCGCATCCGCGACCCAGGTCGCAGCGCTGGGTGGTCGCGTGATCAAGCCGGTGTTCGAGATCAGCGCCGGGAAGATCGCCATCGTCGCGGATCCGCTCGGCGGTGTGTTCGCGCTGTGGCAACCGGTGACGCGCGAACCCGGTGGCGACTACCACCACGCGGTCGGCACGTTCTGCTGGAACGAGCTCCACTCCGCAGACCCGGCGACGTCGGCCGCGTTCTATCAAGCGATCGGTGGCTTCGAGCTCGACTCGATGCCGATGCCGAGCGGCACGTATCTCGTGCTGAAGAAAGCTGGCGTGCCGCGCGCCGGCATCATGACGTCGCCGATGCCGAACGTGCCGCAGAGCTGGTTGCCGTACGTGCGCGTGCAGAGCTGCGAGCAGACCCTCGCGAAGGCGCGACAGCTCGGCGCCAAGCCTCTGCTGCCGACGACGACCATGCCCCAGGTCGGTACGTTCAGCGTGTTCGCCGATCCGAGCGGCTGTGTGCTCGGGATCTTGCAGAGCGCGAACCTGCCGGCTACTTGATCGGCACCACGAGCAGGATGTTGTCGTCGAGCGTCATCCGCAAATGATGGAGGCCCGCGATCGTGCACGCGACCGCATCCCACGCGACGTGCTTCAACCTGAGCGTGACCTTGCCGGTCACGGTCTCGCCGATGACGAGGTTGATGTTCGCGGTATCGGCGAGCAAGCGCATGACATCGTGCAGGTCCGCATTCGCGACATCGAGATCGAGGACCTTGCCGCGATGTTGCTTGCCCGGCGTGCACAACTCGCCAGCGTGCGCCACGGTCGCCACGGTCGCGGCAAGGCACGAAATCAGCACGGTGCGCACGGTGCGATGATAGCGTGCCGTCGTGCCGTTCGCGCTGCCTTTTCAACCACCGGTCGAGCCGATGCTCGCGAAATTGGGCTCGGAGATTCCCGAGGGCGAGCAGTGGATCTACGAGCCGAAGTGGGACGGCTTTCGCGCGCTCGTGTTCAAGGCCGGCGACGACCTCTATATTCAGAGCCGCGATCTCAAGCCGCTCGGTCGCTACTTCCCCGAGCTCGAGGTCCAGCTCCGCGCGAACTTGCCCGACAAGTGCGTGCTCGATGGCGAGATCGTGATCGCGCACCGAGGCCGGCTCGACTTCGATGCGATGTTACTGCGCATTCATCCCGCGGCGACGCGCGTCGCCACGCTCGCCGCGGAGAAGCCGAGCTCGTACATCGCCTGGGACGTACTCGCCCTCGGCGATGAAGATCTGCGCGCACTGCCGCAGCGCGAGCGTCGCGAGCGCCTGGTCGCCGCACTCGCGCACGCGAAGCCGCCGATCCATCTCACGCCCGCGACGCGCGACAAGTCCGTCGCTGCCGATTGGTTCCAGCGCTTCGAAGGAGCGGGCCTCGACGGTGTGATGGCCAAGCCCGACTCGCTCGGCTATCAGCCCGGCAAGCGCGCGATGCTGAAGATCAAGCACCAGCGCACCGCCGATTGCGTCGTTGCCGGGTTCCGCTGGTACAAGGGGGGCAAGGACACGCTCGTCGGTTCGCTGCTGCTCGGGCTCTACGACGACAAGGGCGTGTTGCATCACGTCGGCGTGTGCGCGGGCTTCAAGCAGACCGTGCGCGCGGAGCTCGCCGAGATGTTGAAGCCGCGCCGCGATCGCGAGAACCATCCGTGGAAAGACTGGGCAGACTTTCAAAGCGAAGGCGATGGCGATGCCGCACCGCAACGCAAGCCCGGTGCTACGTCACGATGGAATCGTGGCAAGGATCTCTCGTGGGAGCCGCTGCGGCTCGAGCTCGTGTGCGAAGTGTCTTACGACCACCTCCAGGGCACGCGGTTCCGGCACGGTACGCACCTCCAGCGCTGGCGCACGGACAAAGCGCCTCGTGACTGTCGTTACGATCAGCTCGAAGAGGCGGCGGCGATCGAGATCGCCCAGATCTTCGGTCGCGTTCCATCGGAGACGTGAGCCGCTGGATGTTCGTGCTCGCCACCGGCCCAGCGCGGGACCAGGGAGGGGGCCAGACGTGGGCCAGGGGCCAGAGGTGGGCCAGTCCGCGAGTCCTTGCACACCCACGTCATCCAACGCATGGTTCGCCGCCATGCGTTCGCGCCTCGTAACCCTCCTCGTGCTCGCGCTGCCGATGGTGCTCGCGCGCGCGAGTCAGTCGGTGATCACGTTCGCGGACGTGGTCCAGGTCAAGGACCTCGGCGAGAATGCGATCGCGGCAACGTCGACCGGCGGCCTCAATACGATGACGTTCGTGTTCTTGCCGATGGGCCTCGCATTCATCATCCAGAGCTTCGTCGCGCAGCTCGTCGGTCGCAAGGAGCTCGCCGATACGCGCAGGTTCGCGTGGTACGGCCTCGGCTTCGCGCTGATCGCCGGCATCGTCGGCGTGATCGCGATTCCGTTCATTCCCGCCGTGCTCGGGCTCGCGAGCTACAAGCCCGAGCTCCACGATCTGATGTCGAGCTACATGCAGATCCGGTTGCTCTCGGTGGCGGCCGCGGTCGGCATCGAGGCCCTCGGCAACTGGTACGGCGGGCTCGGCAACACCTGGATGCAGATGATCGCGGGCATCATCACGATGGTCTCCGCGATCGTCTTCAACGCGCTGTTGATCACGGGCCGGTTCGGCTTCCCCGCGCTGGGGGTCGACGGCGCGGCGGTCGCGTGCGCGATCGCGACGTGGCTCGGGTTCCTGTTCCTCCTCGTCGCATTCTGGCGCCGCTGGGGCGGCGCACCGAAACTGCACGGCCCGCTCGGGCTGTCCAAGCGCGAGCTGTGGCGCGTCGCGCGGTTCGGGCTGCCGAACGGCCTCAACTGGTTCCTCGAGTTCGCCGCGTTCGATGCGTTCATCAACATCGTCGTCGCGAAGCTCGGGGCAACGACGGTCGCCGCGCTCAACATCGTGATCGCGGTCAACTCGATCGCGTTCATGCCCGCGTTCGGACTCGCATCGGCCGGCGCGATCCTCTCGGCGCAAGCGATCGGCGAAGGCCACCGCGAGCGCGTG
This sequence comes from Kofleriaceae bacterium, assembly GCA_043780895.1. GTDB lineage: Bacteria > Myxococcota_A > Polyangia > Haliangiales > Haliangiaceae > JABFXX01. The sequence goes on from JAYWCI010000213.1 coordinate 140,499, forward strand.
TGGGCGAACGTCAAGCTCACGCTCGCGTGCACGATCGCGTGGGAAGGTGCGATGGGTCTGCTGTATGTCGCCGCACCCGAGCACGTGCTGTCGTGGTTCGCACCTTCGGGGATTCGCGGTGAGGCGGTGATCGTCGTCGGCGGCTCGATGCTCGCGATGAGCGCGATCTGGCAAGTGTTCGATGCGGTCGGCATGACGTTGAACGAGACGCTGCGCGCAGCTGGCGACACCGCGTGGACCGCCGGCATGCGCATCGCGATCGCGTGGGGCTTGTTCGCGCCCGGCTCGTACCTGGTCGTGCGGGTGTGGAACGGCGGCGCGGTCGGTGCAATGGCGTGCCTGTGCGTGTACCTCATGGTGCTCGCCCTCGCGCTCGCGCTTCGGTTCAAGACCGGCGCGTGGAAGAGGATCGAATTGATCGAACCAAAAGTCGACGCCATCGTCGCGTAGCTGCGTCGACGTGGATGGTAGACTCGGGGCGTTAAAGACGTGTCCGAGCTCGAGCAACGCAAGATCGAAGCGGATCCGTGGGGACGCACGCTCGCGGGTCTCGCACAGCGCGGCTGGTCCGGGCGGCTGAGCGTCGTCGCCGACGAACGGCGATTCTCGCTGACGTTCGCGGGCGGCAAGATCGTCGACGCGAGCTCACCGCTCGCGACCGATGCCGCGGTGCGGGTCGCGCGGATCAGTGCCTTGATCTCGTCGACTCAGGTCTCGGAGATCCTCCGGCGCTCCACGCCGGACCGAGACGAGCTCGAGCTGATCATCGAGTACGCGAAGCTATCGAGCGAACAGGCCGCGCAGCTGCGACGTAGCGTGCTCGCTCGCCGTGCCGCACGGACCTTCTCGCTCGAGCGTGGTGAGGTGATCGTCAACGAGATCGTCGTGGACCACGCGTCGTCGTTTGCCGGTGCGGCGCTCGACGTGCGCGAGGTCATCTACCTGGGCGCCCGCGAGAACATGTCGGAGCTCCGGTTGGCGGCGGACCGCGAACGGCAGGGTGCGTGGTTTCGGCTTCGCCCGAACCTGGTCGCGGAGCTGTCCGCTTTCGGCTTCGGCGACGATGCGCGCCCGATCCTCGACCTCCTCACCAAGGGCGCGACGCTCGGCGAGCTCGAGACCTGCAAGGCGCGGATCGAGAAGCGTCTGGTCTCCGCCGTCGTGTATGCGCTCACGACGTGTGACGCATGCGAGGTGCTTGCCGCGAAGCCGGAGCTCGCGTTGCATACGGTCGAGGCGGACGAGCTCGCACCGCGGCCTCACACATCGTCGGTCGATGATGATGACGATGGGCTCGCGCCGCGGCCTGCCGGATACGTGCCGAGGTCGGCGGGAGAGCGAGATACACAGCGAGCTGCCGGCTACAAGGAGTACGTTACGCCGCTCGATCCGCGTCCGCCCGCGCGCAAGCCTGCGCACCGCGACCTCGTCGGCGTCACGATCGGCGAGCGCTACGTCGTCGAGGAGAAGCTCGGCGTCGGCAAGATGGGCACGGTGTACCGCGCGCATCACACGAAGCTGACCCGGCTGTTCGCGCTCAAGGTGCTGCATCGCAACTTGCTTGCGAACGAGGAAGCCGTGAGACGGTTCGAGCGCGAAGCCGCAGTATCGGGTTCCTTGCATCAAACCAACGTGATCGGCGTGGTCGATGTCGGGACCACCGAAGGCGTGCCGTACCTCGCGATGGAATACGCCGAGGGCATCACGCTCGCGGCCATCTTGGGTGAGGGGCCGTTGCTAACGGCGCGGGCGATTCGCTTGCTACGCCAGATCTGCGCAGGCCTCGCCTACGCGCATGGCACCGGCATCATCCATCGCGACTTCAAACCGGAGAACGTGATCGTCGAGACCACGCTCGACGACGAGATTCCGCGGATCGCCGACTTCGGCACCGCGATCTTGCTCGAGGCCGATGACTCGAAGCGCTTGACCGCGGTGGGCATGGTGCTCGGCACACCGTCGTACATGGCGCCCGAGCAAGCCGCCGGGCTGGCGGTCGATCATCGGGTCGACCTCTACGCGCTCGGTGTGATCATGTACCAGATGCTGACCGGCGTGCTCCCATTCACGGGCACCAATGTCGACATCGTGTCGGCGGCGCTTCGCGAAGCGCCACCGAAGATGCGCGTCCGCGCACCGGACGTCGCGGTCGATCCGCTGCTCGAAGCGCTGACGTACGCGCTGCTCGCGAAGAGTCCGGACGCTCGGCCGCGCGACGCCAACGAGGTCAAGCTACTGCTCGAGCTC
>JAYWCI010000214.1:0-11828 GCA_043780895.1 Kofleriaceae bacterium
TGCGGAGGGGCGCAAAGGTGATCCATACCTACACGCTGAAGTAGGCGGCGGAATCACGCGCGCGAATCAGCGCGGTCGAATGCTCGCGTTCACGCGGGCAGTGCGTAGGTCGTGCGCCCAGCAGGATTCGAACCTGCTGCCTAGCGAGTAGAAATCGCTTGCTCTATCCAGATGAGCTATGGGCGCGTGCGAAGCCCCAGAGAGCTTTCGGCTCGCGACTGTGCCGGATGCAGCCGCCGCGGACAAGTGGCGTTGTGGAGGGAGCCGAAACCCCACAATCTTTTGGGATTTCGGTGAAGTCTTCGGCGAGATGAATGCGCTTGACCTGTGAGTTTCGGGGGGGGCTGATGCGGATGTGCACCGACCGCGAGACCTTGCGAGGCTCTACGTAGTAGCAACGATCGGTATCTGGACAGTAAACACAGAACACATCGATCGCGTTCTTATCGATCGCGACAGAGTGCACGCCGTGTTTGTCCGCCCAACACGTCGTCAACGGGAAGGCCACGAGCCCGTTCACCGCGGCCCGGTACTTCACCTGAACTCGCAAGAACCGTCCGTCTTTGTACGCGATGAGATCGAACTCCGCGTGCTCGGTCTGCGGCAGACAGATCGTCCAGCCGCGCTTCGCCAGATCGAGCTGAGCATGCAGCACCCCCAGATCGCCCTTGTTCTTCGTGTGATGCACTCGCATGCCGAGGTTCGTAGACGGCACGTCTGACAACTCTCGTGTTAGTTTCCGCACAGATGCGGACGACGATCGCCATGTTCACCATCGTGGGTTTAGGCCTCTCTGCGTGCTCCAAGAGCGAGAACGCGGGGATCGAGGAGGCGCGCAAGCAGGCCGCCGCCGAGAACAAGGCCAAGATGAACGACCCGAACCTCCAGGTGAAGAAGATCGATCCGCCGGTGCCGGGCCAGCAGAAGCTGACCTGCGCGCAGCTCGTCGACGCCGACAAGTTTACCCAGCTCCTCGGCGAGACCGCGCCGGTCGTCGTCCATCAGATGAAGGACGATGGCGAAGCCGCGGCGTCGTGCTCGATCATCCGCGGCGGTAAGCCGCCGAGCGAAGCGGAGCAGACCGCGCTCAAGAAGAAGAACGGCCGGCTAGGCGTGATGCCGGGCGACGAGATCTGCAACATCGCGACGTACTGCTGGACGATCGAAGCAGCCGACCGGTTCGCGAAGAAGTGCGTCGAGAGCAAGGCCACCATGGACACCGCGCTCGGCTTTCCGGCGTGCCTCCGCGTGATGCCCGAGGGCGAAGCCGACAAGAACAACTACAAGTTCTTCGACGACGATACCAAGTGCATCATCGGCGTGCGTGGCGGTCCCAGCATGGTCGACAACGACATCATCGGAAAGTGCGCGAAGGGCGCGCACGATCTCATCGGTCCCGATCAGATCAAGCCGGGCGCAGCGCCGGCAGCGCCAGCGGGCTCGGGTAGCGGCGCGTGATCCGCGCGGCGCTGTGGCTCGTCTGCTTCGGAGCGTGCAGCGGCGCAGCGACTAAGCCGGTGGTTCCGCCGAGGATAGCGATCGACACCGCGGCCCACCTCGCGACGATCAGCGAGGACATCGAGTTTGCCGCCAGCAGTGACAGCGTGCCCGGCACGTTGGTTCGCCCTGGCGAGCCCGGCGTGTTCCCCGCGATCGTGATCTTCGCGGGCAGTGGCCCCACCGATCGCGATTGGAACAGCCCGCTGATCGCGACCAAGAACGGCAGCGGCAAGCTGCTCGCCGAGGCGCTCGCGGCACACGGTGCGGTCGTCGTCCGGTTCGACAAGGCCTCGTCGGGTAAGAACCACACCTCCGTGCTGGGTAAGAGGATCGATGTCTACGTCGACGAGATGCGTGATGCGCTCGCGTATCTGCGCACGCGCCCCGAGGTCGATCCCGCGCGGCTGTACATCGCCGGTCACAGCGAGGGCGGCTTGCACACGCTGCGGACCGCGCTCGTCGAGGGTGCCCACGTCAAGGGCGTGCTGTTGCTCTCGACGCCCGCGCGCACGCTGAGGGACGTCGTGATCGGACAGCTCCGCGCGCAGATCGAGACCAAGGCACCCGGCCAGGCCGAGGCCCTGCTCGCGCCGTTCCGTGCAGCGCTCGACGACTTCCTCGCGGGCAACGAGATCGATCCGGTCAAGGCCACACCAATTCCGGGCTTGCAGATGCTGCTGCGCACGCTGACCTCGCCGTCGACCGCCGAGCTCTCGCGCGCCCTGCTCTCGTTCGATCCCGCGATCGCGGTCGCGCAGGTGACGCAGCCGGTGTTGATCTACAACGGCATGCGCGACGTCCAGGTCGATCCGGAGCTCGACGCGAAGGTGCTCCACGCGGCGGCGAAGGGCTCGACGCTGGTGCTCGCGCCCGAGGCCGATCACGTGCTCAAGCACGAGACCAAGTCGCTCGCCGAGCTGCGCGCGGATCTGGGTGCCGTCGAGCTCGGCTACAACTCGCCGGAACGCGGTCTCGACGAGACCACGGTGAGCGCGATCGTCGGCTGGCTCGCGACGCACTGACCGCGTATGGTGAGCCTCGATGTGGTCGCTGCGCCGCCCTCGAGACGCCGAGCTTGCCGCGATCCTCGCGCGCGTCGCCGGGCTCTCGCTCACGTATCCCGAGGTCGGGATGAGCCGCACCGGGGGCGCGCCCGCATACCACCGCGAGGACCATCGGAGCGCGCTCGCGATCGATTTCGCGACCGCGGCCGAGCGGCTCGCCTCGTTCGCGACGCACGAGCTGCCCTACATGTTCGTGTATCCGCGCGATGCGCGCGTGGTGCTGCGCCGCGATGTCGTCGTGTGCGCGAAGGTCGGGCCGTTGTGGTCGATCAATCCGTGCCGGATCGTCCACGTCGAAGCCACGCCTGATCGGTTCGAGTACGCGTATGGCACCCTGCCCGGCCACGCCGAAGCTGGCGAGGAGTACTTCGCGGTGTCGCGCACTACCGATGGTCGCGTGATCGGAGAGACGACCGCGTACGCGCGGATGGCCGATTGGATCGCGAAGCTCGGCGCCCCGATCGCGCGCCGCGTCCAGCGCAGGGTCAAGATCGATTACCTGCGCGCACTCGGGCGGTGAGCCGCTCCGCCGTGCCGTGGAGGATCGTCGCGAGTGCCGCCGTGCTCGCGCGCGCGCGCAAGCTCTCGAGCAACGCGCCCGCGGTGATGCCCGTGTTCGGAGCATCGCTGCCGAACAGCAGTTTCGGAGCGAGCCGCTCGAGGTCCGCAGGCAGCACCGGAATCGCGTCGTGCACGACCGGCGTGAGATCCGCGTAGATGTTCGCGTGGCGATCGACCGCCGCGATGCCGGCGGCGAGCGCGTGATGACCGAAGTGCGCGAGGATGAAGCTCGTCGCCGGATGCGCGAGCGCCGCGCGCTCGAGTGGCGCGACATCGGCCGCGGCCGTCGAGCCACTGATCGCGTGGCCCGCGTGATACACGACGGGCGTGCCGAGCTCGCCGGCCACCTCGAGCGCCTCGGCGAGCCGCGGATCATCGAGCTCGAACTTGCCGACCGAGCAGTGCAGCTTGACCACGCGAGCGCCCGCAGCGACGGCGCGGCGCAGCTCGCTCGCAGGATCGGGATCAGCGGGATGCACGGTGCAGCCCGGCACGACCTCGACGCCGTGCCCCACGAGCCGCGCCGAGATCTCGAGCATCGCATCGTTGAGCCCTGCCGCCACACCCGCCTTGTGCGCGTACGGCAAGTTCCAGATCTGCGTGATGCCATCGGCGCGATGGCGCTCGAGCACGACCTCGTGATCGATCGGATACGCGAACGCCGCGGTGATGTGATCGGCGAAGAACTCACGGATCTTCTTCGCGAGCCGCTCGGGTAACAGGTGCGTATGCGCGTCGATGATCACGACTTCGAGATCGTGAAGCCGGTGACGCAGCGGTACGGCTTACCTTGATAATCGGTGCTCACGTACTCGAGCTTGACCTGATACTCCGAGCGAAACGCCGAGAACATCAACTGGATGCTCGTATCGGAGAGCTCGCGTCCCTTGCACTGCAAGCCGCCCCAGCGATAGTTGACCGAGGCCTTGTCGAGCTCGAGCCAGACCGCGCCGTGGAACAGCTTGTAGCTCGAGTCCCCGGGCTCGAGGACCATCATCTGCGCGACCGACGTCACCGGCGTGGTGTCCGCGAACGCAGGCAAGGCGAGTGCAGCAAGCACGACAACGACTGGAACGAGGCGCATCACCACTAGCTTAGCAGCGCCGGCGCCGGCCCTCGTGCTCGCAGAGACCCCATCGATCTGGATATCGTCTGGATATCGATGGACTAGCTGGTGCGTCGGCGTCGCATGACGCCCACGACGAGAACGCCGAGCAGCAGTACGGACCACGGCTGACCGCGCCCCTCGACCGAGCAGCAACCACCCACCGAGACCTCGACGCAGTACCCCTTGCCACCACCGGTATCGGCGCACGTAAAGTTCCCAGGACAGCTCGAGGGCTCGTCGACCTCGCACTCCACCGAGCACTTCTTGCCCTGATCGGTGTCGATGCACTCCCAGCTCTGGCAGTACTGCGAGTACGGGCACGTTGCCCCGAGCACGCCGGGAGGAGCCGGATACGCGCACTTGCCAGCGGTGCACGTCTGATCGGCCAGACATCCCGACGCATCGGTACACGCAGCGACGCGCGTGACCGTGGTGATCATCGAATCGGTCGATGCGCCGAGGTCATCGGTCGCGCGCACCATCATGTCGATCACGCTGTTCGGCACGGTCGCCGGAATCTTGAGCGTGTAGTCCGATTTGGGCTGCCCCGTCGCGCCGAACGCCGCGCCCGAGGCGACGGCCCACCGGCTGCCGTTCAAGAACAGCTCGACCTTCGCGACCCCGCGTTGCGCCGCGGCGGTCGCGTGCACGACGACCTCGCCGGCAGGAATCGCCGTGCCCGCAACACCCTCGAGCGTCACGGTCGGCGGCGTCGTGTTCGGGGTGCCCGCACCGAACACGAGCAACAGCGCCGCGTGCGAGTTCTGCGTGCCGCCGCAGCGACACGCGCGCACCGCGTCTTCACCGCAGGCCGCGCGCGAGTTGCGGAAGAACTTCTGGCCGCCGCAATCATCGCGATACGTCATCGGATCACGACACGTCGAGGTGCCGTCGGTGAACTGGTACTCGTGATCGAGCCCGAAAGCGTGCGCGCTCTCCTGCGCCGCCGTCCAGCAGATATCGAGGATGCGCGGCGTGCCGAGCCCGGGATGATGATTCGCGAACGTGAACGAGATGACGTTGTCTTGCGCGGTGCAATTCGCCGCGATCGGCGCGACGCCGAGGTTGTCGATCGGGCGACCGATATCGCCCGGCTGACCCGCGATGATCGCCTCGGTGTACGAGGTGTTCTGCGGCTCGGCATCGGTCACCGTGATCGCGTACGGCGAATAGACTTCCTGCACGCACTTCACGACCGCGGCCCAATCGGCATCCGCAGCCGTGCCGGCGATGCCGACATCGTTCGCGAACTCCGCCATCGTGTAGTCGCCCGCGGATGGGATCGACGAGTGTTGGGTGCGCGCGTCGTTGCTGAAGCCACCGTGCACGATGCATCCGCCGACGCACCGGTTGAGGTACAGGTACGGTGAGATCTGCGGCACGACAGGTGTTGTAAACGCCTCGGCCGGCGTATCGACGACCGCACGCACGCGCGGCGGAGCATCCGCACTCGCGACACCGGCCATCAGAGTAACGCCGGTGACCAGGACTGCGCGGAGCATCCTGGCTAGTCTACATGACGCGGGTCAGCGGCGACGGCGACGTAACACGAAGCCGAGCGCGACCACGCCGAGGCCGATCGGTGCGTACGGCAGGTGGTTGCCATCGCGACCGACGCTACAGCAGCCGCCTCCACCCGTGCTCTGCGGGAGGCACACGCCACCGGTCTCGCTGGTCGCGATACAGTCGAACGTCGCCGGGCAACCGTCCGTCGAGCCGACGACGCACGCTTGCGTGCAGTACTGGCCGATATCGGACTGCTGGCACAGGCCGGTCATGCAGTGCTCGTTGTACGTACAGGTGTCGCCGAGCATGCCGGTGGGCGCGTCCCAGAAACACTTACCGGTTGCGCACTTCTGACCGCTCAAGCAGGTCGCGGTGCTCGCGCAGGCGGCGCCCTTTTGCACCGTAACGACCGGGCTCGCCGTCAGGTTGTCGAGATCGTCGTATGCCTTGAGCTGCACGTCGATCACGCCATCCGGCACGTTCGACGGTGCGGTGACCGTGTAGTTCGACGGGTTCGGTTGGCCATTGATCCCGAACGCCGCACCCGTGGTGGCCGCCCACAGGTGATCGTTGAGATAGAGCTCGATCTTCGCGACACCGCGGCGCGAGCCCGCGCTCGCGAGCACCGTGAAACCGGACTGGACGGCAGCGCCCATCGCCGGCGAGCTCAGCACGAGCGACGGCGCGGGGATCGAAGAGGTGCCAGCACCGAGCGTCTTCGTGAGCCGGACGACCGAGTTCTGCGTGCCACCGCACGTGCAGAGCCGCGTCGCGTACTCGCCGCAGGCCGCGGGCTTGTTGCGGAAGAACTTCTGACCGCCGCAGTCCATGCGATAGGTCATCGGATCGTTGCACGCCGACTGACCGTCGGTGAACTGGTACTCGTGCTCGAGCCCGAAGTTGTGAGCGGTCTCCTGCGCGATCGTCCAGCATTGATCGAGCATGCGCGTCTGACCGGTGCCGCCTTCGTGGTTCGAGAACGAGAAGGAGATCACGTTGTCGAGCGGGGTGCAGGTGCCGAGGCCGACACCGAGGATGTCGGTACCGAGGCCGATGTCCGTGGGTTGGCCCGCGGCGATCGCCATCGTGTAGCCGACGCCGTTGATCGGGAGCTGGTCGCTCACGGTCACTGCGAATGGCGAATAGACCTCTTGCACGCACGTGACGAGCGCGGCCCACGCCGCATCGGCGGCGGCGCCGGTCTGGCCCATGTCATTCTCGAACTCGCCGACGACGCCGTTGTTCGCGATCGAAGAGATCAAGGATCGGGCATCGTCCGAGCCGTGCGTCAACGTGCAACCGCCCTTGCAGCGGTTCATGTAGATGTACTGCGACGTCTGCGCGGCGACCGGGCGCGCCGGCCCCGCGTACGGGACCGAGATCCGGCGACCCTGGCCGAGAGGAAGGCGACCCGGACGTTCGTCCGCGTGGGCGATCGAGCCAGCAGCGGCGATCACGACAAGCGAAACCAATAGCGCTTTACCCATGGACGGGAGGGAGTACTACAGGCGCCCGAACCCGTCAGTAGGTTTTGTCACGCCTCTGTATTCGAGATGACGAGGCGGCCAGCCACGTTCGGGTCATGGCGCGACGGGCCTCGCGAGTTGTTACGCGCGACGACGGCGACGCAGCACGAGGCCGAGCGCCACGACACCGAGCGAGATCGGGGCCCACGGTGCACGGTTGCCGTGCTCGACGCTGCAGCAACCGCTGCTGCCCGCGCCCTGCGGCAGGCACACGCCAGCCGTCTCGCTGGTCGCGATGCAATCGAAGCTCGCCGGACAGCCATCGGTCGACCCGACGACGCACGCCTGCGAACAGTACTGGCCGACATCCGAGTCCTGACAGATGCCGGTCGTGCAGAACTCGTTGTACGTGCAAGCGTTACCGAGGAGGCCGGTCGGCGGATCCCAGAAGCACTTGCCGGCTTCGCACTTCTGACCGGTCAAGCAGGTCGAGGCGGTCGCGCATGCCGCACCCTTGGTCACCGTCGCCGTGGTCGAGTCGGTCTCGATCTCGAGGTCGTCGTACGCCTTGACCATCACGTCGATGACACCGTCGGGAACGTTCGACGGCGCGAGCAGCGAGTAGGTCGTCATCAGCTGACCCGAGGGCGAGAACTTTGCTCCGGGTGCCGTCGCCCAGAGGTGGTTGTTGAGATAGAGGTCGAGGTGCTTCACGCCGCGGCGCGAGAACGCGGTCGGGGCCACGACGAAGCCCTTCGCGACCGTGGCGCCGGTGGCCGGCGCATCGAGCGTCACGGTCGGGGCGGGAATCAGCGACGTACCCGGGCCGAACACCGAGGTCAGCTTGAGGTGCGAGTTGACGACCGACGCGCACGTGCAGGTCTTCGCTGCGAAGTCACCGCAGTTCGCGGTGCGGTTGCGGAAAAACTTCTGGCCGCCACAGTTCGACAGGTACGTCATCGGATCGCTGCACGCCGATTCGCCGTCGGTGAACGAGATCTCGTGATCGGGGAGGCCGTACGCGTGCGCGATCTCTTGCGAGATGACCCAGCAGATGCCCCACACGCGGTTGTTGTTGTCTTCCTGCGCGAAGTCATTGACGGCGGTCTCGGCGAATGCGAACGCGATCTGGTTCGTCATCGGCGAACAGTCTGGAGAGCCCGGACCGACCCCGCCGACGCCCGTCGGCAGGCCGATGTCCTGCGGGCGCCCCGCGACGATCGCCTCGCTGTACTCCGTGTTGGGGCGGACGTCGGTGACGGCCACCGCGAACGGCGAGTAGACCTCGCGGACGCACTGGACGACCTGAGTCCATTCGCCCGGCTGCCACGCGTACTCGCTGAACGCGGCCTGGGCCTGCGCGAGCGACGTGGTGTCGGTGCGGGCATCGGTCGAGCCCGGCTTGATCGTGCAGCCACCCGCACAGTTGTTGAGAAAGATCGTCTCGCCGGTCAGCACGGTGCTCGGCGGATGCTGCGGCGGCTGGATGACCGTTCGGATCTCCGGCGTCGCGGACGCGACAGCGGCAGACGTCAAGATCAGCGCGGCAACGGCGAGTCGGACATTCGGCATCGGCCTGGTGGAGTACTACAGGAATCCCCAAGCGTCAGCAGGATTTGTCACGGTGCTTCGTGGTGGCCGGTGACACGTGCTGACGTGTTGATGATGTCCGGGGCGGCCCACACCACGTCGACTTCGAGGTCGAGCGCTTCGGTGCCACTCGGATAGGCGACACGCGAGACCGCGGACTCGATGCAGAACTTGAGGCTCGGCGAGCGCTCGGTGTCCTCACCCTTGGCTTCGGCGTCCGAGGTCGCGCCATCGGGCGCCACGCGCAGCGTGACCACCACGTCGGAATCATTCGCATGCAACAGCGCACTGCCGTGGCCGATCGACTCCGCAGTCAGCGGGCGCGAGGCCCACTCGTCGAAGCAGCCCTCGAGGTCGCGCTGCGCGGTCGCGACCGACGTGACGACCCGGCTGCTCTGCGACACCACGTGAGGCACGGCCTTCGCTATGCGCAGATTCGTGACCTGCTCGAACAGCGAGTTGATCTCGGCCTCCTTCGCGACGAGCAGCTCCTTGTCGTGCTCGAGCGACTTGATGTCATCTTCGTGCGCGAGGTCACGCTCGATCAAGCGCTTGCGCAGCTGCTTCTTCTCGCGCTCGAGCTGGTTGATCCGATCGACGAGCACGCGGACGGTCTCGGTCTCGGGAGCCTCGGGCATGCGCGTGCCCTGCCGGCGCGACTCGAGCACCGCGGCGGTCGCACCACCGAGCACGACGAGCGCGACCGCGGCAAACGCGAGCGTGCGACCGCGCGCGTGCGCGATGGGAGGCGTGAGCTCGCCGATCAGCGCGGCCATCGTGGGGAAGCGATCGGTGCGCTCCTTCGAGAGCCCGCGCATCACGGCCTTCGCGACCGACGGCGGAATCTTCCCGCCATCCGGTGGCGGGAGGGCGGGCTCGCCCTGCTCGAGCATCGCGACCGAGGTCGAATCCCGCAGAGGGTGCTTGCCGTAGAGCGCCTCGTAGAGCGCGACGCAGAAGCTGAACTGATCGCTGCGCGCGTCGATGTTCGGCCCGAGCAATTGCTCGGGCGCCATGTAGCGCGGCGTGCCGAGCACGGTGCCGGTCGCGGTCAGATCGACTTCGAGCGGCGAGCCATTCGCACGCGGCATGTCCGACGGCGAGGTCGGGCCGCGATTCGAATCGTCGATGCCGAACAGCGATCGCGCGAGGCCGAAATCCGTCACCCGGACGCGACCATCGCCGCCGACGAGCACGTTGTCGGGTTTGAAGTCGCGGTGCAGGAGGCCCACCGAGTGCGCGGCCATCAACCCGCGCGCCGCTTGATGAAAGACCTCGAGGATCTCGCGCCACGTGCGCGGCCACTTCTTGAGCCAGCCGGTGAGCGTGTCGCCCTCCACGAACTCCATCGCGATATAGACGTCGTCGTTGTCGCCCCCCGACGCGGCGGCGCCCGGACCTGCGCCAGGCGCCGGGATCGTCCCGACGTCGTAGACCCCGACCACGTTCGGATGGTTGAGCTGGGCGATCGCCTGCGCCTCGCGCTTCAACCGCACGCGCGCCTCCTTCGCATTGACGCCGAGGTTCGCGCGCAGGACCTTCAACGCGATCTTGCGATCGAGCTGCGGATCGTACGCGGCGAACACGTGGCCCATGCCGCCGGAGCCGAGCGTCGAGAGCACGAGGTAGCGACCGACGCGATCGCCGATCGAGAACACGGGCAGCTTGCCGACTTGCGACTCGCTCATCTTCTCGTGCGGGTGGGTCTGGACATTGCTGTCCATGTCGTCGGCGCCCGCGAGCGCGGCGACCAGTGTGCGACAGTCCCGGCACGACGCGAGGTGCGCTTCGACCTTGGTCGATGCGCTTGTGGTCATGCCCCCCGAAACGAACTCGCTGACGGTGTTGTCGTCGAGATGATCCACCGTCTCGGCACAGTAGCGCAGGTCGCCGGGCAAACTCTTTAAATGCAAAGACATGCGTGGTCGCCGAACCCTGGTATAAGGCCGGCTCGCGGTAGACACCGTGGACTGCGCTGGGTTTCGCTTGCATCCGTTTCGCGGGTGGGGTAGCAAACGCAGGATTTTTTAGGCTTTTACGGGTTTACGACACCTCCAGGAGACGCATCGTGCTGACCGACCTTTCCAAAGTTCGCAACATCGGGATCTCGGCCCACATCGACAGCGGTAAGACCACGCTGACCGAGCGCATCCTCTACTACACTAACCGGATCCACGCGATTCACGAGGTGAAGGGCAAGGACGGCGTCGGCGCCAAGATGGATTCGATGGAGCTCGAGCGCGAGCGCGGCATCACGATCCAATCGGCCGCCACGTTCTGCCAGTGGCCGCCGGCCGCGACGGCCAAGACCGTCATGCCCGTCCCGGGCTCGCCGATCAAGGCGACCCACTGGATCAACATCATCGACACCCCGGGCCACGTCGACTTCACGATCGAAGTCGAGCGTTCGCTCCGCGTGCTCGACGGTGCCGTCATGGTGCTGTGCGGCGTCGCCGGCGTGCAGTCGCAGTCGTACACCGTCGATCGCCAGATGCGCCGCTACAAAGTCCCGCGCATCGCTTTCATCAACAAGCTCGATCGCACCGGTGCGAACCCGTACAAGGTGAAGGATCAGCTGCGCGAGAAGCTCAAGCTCAACCCGATCCTCATCCAGATGCCGATCGGCCTCGAGGACAAGCTCGAAGGCATCATCGACCTCGTCGAGATGCAAGCGTTCATGTTCTACGGCGACAACGGCGAGACGATCGAGCGCGTCGCGATCCCGGCCGACCTCAAGGAGAAGGCCGAAGAGCTGCGCGCCGAGATGCTCGACGGGCTCTCGCTCGTCAGCGATTCGCTGACCGAAGCGATGCTCGAGGACAAGGTCACGCCGGAGCTCATCCGCGCGTCGCTCCGTGAAGTCACGATCGCCCTCAAGGCGACGCCCGTCATGATGGGCTCGGCGCTCGGCAACAAGGCCGTCCAGCTGCTCCTCGACGGCGTCTGCAACTACCTCCCCGAGCCGCGCGATGTCGAGAACATCGCGCTCGATCTCGACAAGGAAGAGGCGCCGGTCATCGTCCAGTCGGACGC
>JAYWCI010000215.1:0-9652 GCA_043780895.1 Kofleriaceae bacterium
GCGACCCCGGCCGATCACGTCTCGGTCGAGGCGGTCGTGTGGACCGGCGGCGGTGGCAACGTGCAAGGTGATAGCCCCGCCGACGTCCTCGTGATGGTGATGCGCGCGCGGACCGAGAGCGGGCTCGCGAGCGTCCAGCTCGGGCGCTATGTCGCGAGCCTCGGCGCGTTGCGGCCGATCCAGATCGATGGCGCGGGTGGTCGGCTGCGGCTGCCGCATAGGCTCGCGCTCGAGGCCTATGCGGGTGTGCCCGTACTGCGCGATCTGGCGATGTCGCGGGCGTGGGATTGGGTCGTCGGCACCCGCGCGTCGCGCCAGCTAGGGGATGACGGCTCGATCGGCATCGCGTACCTCCAGCAGCGCGAAGAGGGTCGGCTCTCGGCCGAAGAGGTCGGCATCGACGGCGGTGCCGCGATCGGCGCGCACGAAGATCTCGCCGCGAAGCTCGCGTACGACCTCGCGAGCCCGGGCGTCGCCGAAGCCACGCTGACCGCGAGCCACAGGCGCGGCGGGTTGCGCAGCGAGCTGTTCGCGACGTACCGCGCCGCCTCGCACCTGGTACCCGCGACGTCGCTGTTCTCGGTGCTCGGCGACGTGCCCTCCGAGCTCGTCGGTGCGACCTGGACGTGGAAGGCCGCACCGCGGCTCGATGTCGTCGCGAGCCTCGCCGTGCGCCATGCCGATGGCAGCGCGATCGACGGGCCCGCGATCGCGACGCTGCCGCTGGCGATGAATGCGGTGGCAGATCCGATCGCCGGATCGACCGCGCCGGAGGGCTTCGTGCGCGCGAAGCTCCGCCTCGACGATCGCGGCACCAGCATGCTCGGAGCCGAGCTGCGCCGCGACGGCGTCGGGGATGCCGGGTGGACTGGCGCACGAGGAATGGCGCGGATCGCGTTGCCCGCGCAGCTCACCGCGAGCACCGAGCTCGAGCTCGTGCTGCCGGACAACGATCGCGGCCTCGGCCGGATCTGGCCCTGGGCGCTCGCGGCGCTCGGCTGGACGTGCGGGCCCTGGAAGGCGGCGCTCGCCGTCGAGGCCTCGGCGTCGCCGAGCGATCGCAGGCGCCTCGATCTGCTGGTCCAGCTCGGTCGCACGTGGGGTGTGAAGTGAAACGCCTCGCACTCGCGATCGCGCTGTTGTCCGCGTGCGCCGGCATTCTCGGCTTCACGCGCAGCACACCGCAAGCGTTCCCGCATCGCAAGCATGCGATCGCGGGCGTGCCGTGCACGCGCTGCCACACGAAGCTCGCGACCGACGACGGTCGCACGCTCCACCTGCCGAGCGATGCGTCGTGCGTCGAGTGCCACAGTCAGCCGCACGATCCGCATCCGTGTCTCGCGTGTCACGTCGCGCCGACCGCACTCGACGAGCTCGCGGAGTCGCGCGCACACCTGCGGTTCGATCACGGCACGCACCTGCCCGCGACGAAGGGTGACTGCGTGCGGTGCCACACCGGGATCAGCGAAGGCGACGGTCACCTCCGGCCCCCGATGGCGACCTGCTTTCGCTGCCACGATCACGATGCCGCGCGCGATGCACGCACGTGCGATGCGTGCCATCGCGGTCTCGAGACGACCACGACGCTGCCGCAGAGCCACCTCGCGCACGATGGCGACTGGATGCGCGAGCACGCGACGAAGGCCGCGTCGTCGGGCGATTCGTGTAACGCGTGCCATCGCGAGAGCTTCTGCGCGGAGTGCCACGCCAAGACGGCGGTCGTGCTCCCCGCGACCGTTCACTTCGCGGATCCCTTCACGCCGAGCGTTCATCGCGCGGGCTTCGAGGCACGCCACGCGCTCGAAGCCCGCTCGGATCCCGGCGCCTGTCAGACCTGTCACCAACCCGATCGCTGCGCGAGCTGCCACCTCGCGAAGGGCGTCGCGGGCGGCAACCAACGCAGCCCGCACCCCGCCGGTTGGGTCGGGCTCTCCGTTGGAGATAATGCCCACGGCCGCGCCGCGCGCCGCGATCCGAGTGCGTGCGCGAGCTGCCACGACGGTGCCGGCCAGGCGCTGTGCGTGAGCTGTCACCAGGTCGGCGGGATCGGGGGAACCGTGCATCCACCCGGCTGGTCGAGCCGCGTGCCGCTCGGCGCGCTGCCGTGCCGGATGTGCCATCCGATCGGCTCGCGACCTTGATGCGCTACGCGATCGCGATCCTCGTGATCGCGCTGGGCTGCAGCGGTGGCCCCGAGCCGGTGCCCGAACAGGTCCCCGCGACCTACGCGCTCGTCCAGGCAAGTGCAGGTCACACCGTCCACGTCGGGAAGGTCGCGTGCGCCGCCTGTCACGGCGATCGAGGCTTCGCGCCGCCACCACCCGAACTCTGCACGAAGTGCCACGCCGGCGTGATGACGCCGCTCCATCCCGGCCTCCATGCGCCCGCGTGTCAGGACTGCCACGGCTTCGGTCCCGACGAGGCGATCACGCCGCGGCACTGCATGCGCTGTCACGATCGACCGCAAGCCCCGGTCCACGCGGTCGGCGCGCATCGCGATCAACCGTGCGGCACGTGCCACGCGGCGCATCGCACACCGAGCCTGCAGCCCAAGCCGTGCCTCGAGTGCCACGCCGATCAACAGACCAAGCACGCCGGCACGCGCGGCTGCCTCGATTGCCACCACATGCACGAGGCCGATCGTGCCGCCGATACGCGCTGCGCGACGTGCCACGCGACCGAGCCAGCGGCGATCACGCTCGGCCACCCGAAATGCACGGGCTGTCACGTGCCCCACAAGTTCGCGGCGGCCGAGGTCGCGCCGTGCACGACGTGCCATCGCGATCAGCCGGTGCTCGCGGCGGCGGCACACGCTCGCTGCATCGGCTGCCATCAACCGCACGCAGATACCCCGCGCGCGTGCACGAGCTGCCATCAACTCTCGGTCCTGCATCCCGCGACGAGCCCGGGCGTCACGTGCATCGGCTGTCATCCGATCCACTCGGCGAGCCTGCACGGCGCGACAGCAATCGCCTGCGCGACCTGTCACGCGAAGAAGAGCCACGCGACCGCGGTCTGCCTCGATTGCCACGTCGCACACGCGGGCAAGCCGACGAACGTCGTCGCGATGTGCGCGAAGTGTCACGTCGAGAAGATCAAGCTCGCGAGCGGCACGGGCCACGCAGAGTGCACGCGCTGTCACGCCTCCGCGGCGCACGCACCCGCATCTCCCGCACCCGCGTGCGCGACCTGCCACGCGGCGAATGCGACGACGAGCGCCGGCACACCACACGCGGTCTGCGCGAGCTGCCACACGAATGCCGCGCACGAACCGAAACGCGTGATCGCGTGCGCGACGTGCCACGCGGCCGAAGCGACCACCGCGCCGAAGGGACACGCGGTGTGCGCGAGCTGTCATCGACCTCACGCGCCGAGCCACGCGACACCGGCGTGCGCGAGCTGTCACGCCGACAAGCACCACGGCCACGAGCTCGCGTGCATGACCTGTCATCGCCCGCATGGTCCCGGCGGCGTCGCGTCGCCTCCTGCCTGCACGACCTGTCACGCGACCGCGAAGCTGCCGGGTCTGCATCGCGTCGCGCAGCACACGCCGTGCGCCGAGTGCCACGGCGCGCACGACAAACCGAAGAGCGATCGCGCCGCGTGCCTGCGCTGTCACCAGGACCGCGTAAAGCACGAACCGACAGCCGCGACCTGCGTCGGCTGCCATCCGTTCGGTGCCGGTCGAACACCCTGACAGGTCCGCGCACGCGGTCGCGCAAATCCTGCGCCGAGCGACGCAAGAAGTGCACCTCAGCGGTGGCAGATGCTCGACTTACGAACGCGAGTCGGCGGTCGTCGTCGTCTGCTTCGGCAGATCCGCGATGATCGCCTCGGTCGTCAGCATCATCGCCGAGACCGACGCTGCGTTCTGCAACGCGACGCGCACGACCTTCGTCGGATCGATGACGCCGGCCTTGATGAGGTCCTCGTACACCCCGGTGGCCGCGTTGTAGCCGAACCCGCCGCTCCCTTCAGCGACCAGGTTCGCGACGACCGCGCCGTCCTCGCCGCTGTTGCGGGCGATCTGGCGCAGCGGCTGCTCGAGAGCGCGCCGGATGATCGAGACGCCGAACCGGCGATCGTCCTCGTAGACGAGGGCATCGAGCGCCTTCGCGCAGCGGATCAAGGCGACACCGCCGCCGGGGACGATCCCCTCCTCCACCGCTGCGCGGGTCGCGTGCATCGCATCCTCGACGCGCGCCTTCTTCTCTTTCATCTCGACTTCGGTCGGCGAACCGACCGTGATCACCGCGACGCCGCCCGCGAGCTTCGCGAGCCGCTCCTCGAGCTTCTCCTTGTCGTAGTCCGAGGTCGTCTGCTCGATGTCGTGGCGGATCGCCTTGATCCGCGACTCGATCGCGGGCTTGTCACCCGCACCGTCGACGATCGTGGTGAGGTCCTTGGCGATCGTTACCCGCTTGGCGCGGCCGAGCTCTTCGAGCGTGATCGTCTCGAGTTTCTCGCCGAGCGCGCTGAGCACGGCCTTGCCGCCCGTGAGGGCCGCGATATCCTCGAGCATCGCGGTCCGGCGATCGCCGAAGCCCGGGGCCTTGACCGCGCACACGTGCAGCGTGCCGCGCAGCTTGTTGACCACGAGGGTGGCGAGCGCTTCGCCGTCGATATCCTCGGCGATGATCAGCAGCGGCTTGCCCGCCTTCGCGATCTGCTCGAGCAACGGCAGGAGCTCGGACATGCTCGAGAGCCGGCGCTCGCAGATCAGGATGTACGGATCGTTGAGGACCGTCTCCATCCGCTCGGTATCCGTCACGAAGTAGGCCGAGAGGTAGCCGCGATCGAACTGCATGCCCTCGACGACCTCGAGCGTGGTCTCCATCGTCGTGCCTTCCTCGACGGTGATCACGCCTTCCTTGCCGACCTTGGCCATCGCCTCGGCGATCAGCTTGCCGACGGTGTCATCGCCGTTCGCGCTGATCGTGCCGACCTGCGCGATCTCGGCCTGGCCGCGGGTCGGCACCGAGATCTTCTTCAACTGTGCAACGACGGCGGCCACGGCGGCTTCGATGCCCCGCTTGATGTCCATCGGGTTCGCACCCGCGACGACGATCTTCATGCCCTCGCGGTAGATCGCCTGCGCGAGCACCGTCGCAGTGGTCGTGCCATCACCCGCGAGATCCGAGGTCTTCGAAGCGACCTCCTTGACCATCTGGGCGCCCATGTTCTCGAACTTGTTGTCGAGCTCGATCTCCTTGGCGACCGTGACGCCATCCTTGGTGATGGTCGGCGAGCCCCACGACTTCTCGATCACGACATTGCGGCCTCGGGGACCGAGGGTAACGCGGACCGCATTCGCGAGTGCATCGACGCCGTTGCCGATCAGCTCGCGCGCGGCGAGATCGAAGACGATTTCCTTGGCAGCCATGACTTAGCCCTCCAGCACGGCGAGGACATCGTCTTCGCCGAGGATGATGTGGTCCGCACCGTCGAGCTTGATCTCGGATCCGGAGTACTTGCCGATCAACACGCGGTCCCCCGCCTTGATCTCGATCGGCTGGATCTTGCCGTTCTCGAGCCGCTTGCCTGCACCGACGGTGACCACGATGGCCTCGAGCGGCTTCTCCTTCGCGTTGTCGGGGATGAAGAGGCCACCGGTGGTCTTGGCAACCTCGGGAACGCGTTTGGCCAGGATGCGATCGTGGAGCGGTCGAATATTCATGTCTTGCGCGCACGGAATGCAACGATCGTGCGCGGGAATCCTCGGCGGAACGGAGCTGCTCCACG
Organism: Kofleriaceae bacterium; assembly: GCA_043780895.1. Lineage (GTDB taxonomy): Bacteria > Myxococcota_A > Polyangia > Haliangiales > Haliangiaceae > JABFXX01. The sequence continues at coordinate 5,743 of JAYWCI010000215.1, forward strand.
TGCAGAATCTGCGGCCTGTTCTTGGTCTGCTCGTGCCGCGAGACCGGCTAGGCCTTCGGGCCCTGAAGGTGCGCCTGGTCCCGGAAGTAGTGGCGAATGTACGCGGCGAGCTGGCCATCGGTCGGATGATCGAGCGTCTCGACGCCGACGACCTTCTCCTGCATCAAGTGATCGTGCTTGTGCATGTAGCGCACGAGATCGAGCTTCGCCGATGACGGTCCGGTGATCAGGATGACCTCGGACTCTTTGAGCGCCTTGACCACCTCTTGATAGAAGTCATCGCTCAGGGCATGGCGACCTTGTTCGGCAGCCTTGCGCGAGACCTGGTGATGCGGCGCACGCACGGTCTCTTGCGCGAACGTGGTCGCATCGACGTGGAAGATCTTCGCCTCGCGGTGATCGATCCACACGGCCGCGAAGTGATTGCTCGGCTTGTCAGTCATGAGGGAGATCAGTGCACTGATCGCGCCACCGAGCGATCACATCGACCCTCTCGGTCCGATCGGCTGAGCAGAGTTCCTGACCCGCTTACAATGCGAAAAAGTACGGATAAACCGACAATTCCGGAGCTTTGCGACGATCCGCTCCGGGTTCGGGGGCAGACCGTGACAGAGTCGCTCGTCCCATGCTCTTCAACTTCATCGCGCGCCACCGCGACCAGCTGGTCGCACGTGCGAGAGAGAAGGTCAGAGCGCGGCGCGTACCGCGACCGACGGAGACCGAGCTGCTCCACGGTGTGCCCCTGTTTCTCGATCAATTCACCTCGCGGTTGAAGGTGACCGAGGCCCCCGATGTCGGCCAGATCAGCGTGACCGCCGCGATCCACGGCGGCGAGTTGCTCGCGGCAGGCTTCACGATCGGACAGGTCGTGCACGGCTACGGCGATATCTGCCAGGCCGTGATGGAGCTGGCGGTCGAGCTCGAGATCTCGATCACGCCGGCGAACTTCAAGATCCTCAACATGTGTCTCGACATCGCGATCGCCGAGGCCGTGACCGAATACACGACCCGGCGCGAGCAACAGATCGTCGATCGCGACACCGAGGCGCGCGGCGTCCTCGCGCACGAGCTCCGGAACTTGATGAACACCGCCACGCTCGCGTTCGAAGCGGTGCGCTCCGGCAGCGTCGGCGTTGGGGGCAGCACCGGCCAGCTCGTCGCGACGAGCCTGGTCCGGATGAGCGAGCTGGTCGCGGAATCGGTCGCGGAGGTCCGGCTCGCCGGCAGGATGCATCGCGCCGATCGGGTGCGCCTCGCCCTGTTGCTCGAGGAGATCGAGATCACGGCGACGATGCAAGCCAAGACGAGAGAGGTCGCGCTCGCGATCGACACCGTCGCGCATGATCTCGAGGTCGAGGGCGACGGTCCGATCATCGCGTCGATCCTGACCAACCTGACACATAACGCATGCAAGTTCACGCGCAAGCACGGGCGGGTGACGGTCTCGATCCGTGTCACCACCGACCGGGTCGCGATCGAAGTCGCGGATGAATGTGGCGGCCTGCCGCCTGGCGAGCCGCGTGACCTCTTTCACTCGTACGAGCAACGCGGGCCTGATCGCAGCGGCCTCGGGCTCGGCCTCGCGATCAGCCGCAAAGGCGCCGTCGCGATCGGAGGCGAGCTTTCGGTCGTCGATGTGCCAGGCGTGGGCTGCATCTTCACCCTGACCCTGCGTCGATCGGTGCACACGTGAGCGTGCGACGACCGCTGCTGCTGATCGTCGATGACGATTACCGCACGGCATTGCTGCTCGGTCGCATGCTTCGCGACGACGGCTACGACACCGAGATCGAGCCTGACGGGGTTGCCGCGCTCGCCCGGCTCGGCCTCGAGCCGATTCCTGATGCCCTGATCACGGACTATCACGTGCCCGGCGCGAACGGCCTCGTGCTCGTCCGACGCGCGCGCGTGTGTCGAGATGGGATCCCGATCTTCGTCGTGACCGGTGATCCCGAATCGGCCGCGCCACTCGCTCGCGAGCCCGCGGTCGAGGTGATCAGCAAGCCCGTGGACTACGCGAGCCTCGTCGCCCGACTCCACGCCGCTCTCCCGGTACACGCATGAGCGTGGTGCACCAGATTCGCGGTCGACTTCACGCTGCGCGCTTGCACCTGACGTTTCTCGAGCGCGCGTTCGCCAAGCCGAGCGATGATCCAGAGATCGTCGAAGCCGTGAAATCCGCCGTCCAAGAGCTGCGCGCGCTCGAGGTCCTCGTGCTCGAACACCTGGCGCTGACCGTGAAGCCGCCGACCGGAGCCAGCTCGTGAACGGCGCGCGGATCCTCGTCGTCGACGACGAAGACAGCGCGCGGGTCGGCCTCCAGCGCTTGCTGCGCCAGGCCGGCTACACCGCCGATGCCGCGCCGAGTGCGGCCGCGGCGCTCGCCTTCGCAGCCGAAAATCCGCCCGAGGTCGTCATTACCGATCTCGTGATGCCGGAGATGGATGGCATGGCGCTGTGCGCGAAGTTGCACGAGCTCGATCCGGAATTGCCGGTGATCGTGGCGACCGGCGTCGGCGACGTCTCCTCGGCGGTCGCGGCGATGCGCGCGGGCGCGGCCGATTATCTGATCAAGCCAGTCGAGTTCGATGCCCTCGTGATCGCGATCGAGCGTGCGCGCGAGCGGCGGGCGTTGCGCGTCGAGACCGAGAACCTGCGCCGCCAGCTCCGCGAGCACGCCTCCGAAGGCTTGCAGGGGTTGATCGGCGCGAGCCCGCCGATGCAGAAGATCTATCGCGTCGCGCGTCAGGTCGCGGCATCACGCGCGACGGTGCTGATCACCGGCGAGAGCGGCACGGGCAAGGGCGAGCTCGCCCGCGCGATTCATGCGCTCTCGCCGCGCGCGGCGGCGCCGTTCATCGCGCTGCACTGCGCGGCGGTTCCCGAATCGCTGCTCGAGAGCGAGATGTTCGGCCACGAGAAGGGCTCGTTCACGGGCGCCGACAAGCGCCGGGTCGGGCGCTTCGAGCAAGCCCACGGCGGCACGCTGCTCCTCGACGAGATCGGCGAGATCTCGCCGCTCGTCCAGACCCGCCTGCTGCGCGTGCTCCAGGAGCGCGCCTTCGAGCGCGTCGGTGGCAACGAGACGATCGCCGCGGACGTCCGCGTGATCGCCGCGACGAACCGCGATCTGGCGGGCGCCGTCGATGCCGGGCACTTTCGCGCCGACCTCTACTACCGCCTCAACGTGGTCCACATGGAGATGCCACCGCTGCGCTCGCGCGGCGGCGACATCCTCGTGCTCGCGAACGCGTTCCTGCGCCGGTTCGCCGCCGACAACCTCAAGCCCGTCGAAGACTTCGACCAAGATGCGCGGACCAAGCTGCTCGCCAGCCGGTGGCCAGGCAACGTGCGCGAGCTCGAGAACGCGATCGAACGCGCGGTGGTGCTGTGCGAAGGCACGCAGATCGAGGCGGACGACCTGCCGACCGACGAGCGCAGCGCCGCCTCGAACCAGGTGATGGTGCCGGGCGCGACGCTCGCCGAGATCGAGCGCTGGGCGATCCTCGCGACACTCGAAGCGACGAATGGATCGACGGCGAAGGCCGCCGAGATGCTCGACGTCAGCGTGCGCACGATCCAGTACCGGCTGCACGAATACGCCAAGCCCGTTTCGTAGTCACCTGGGCGCGAGGTGACAGGCGGTGCAGGTCGTCAGGAGCTGGGCGTAGGTCGCGGCTCGTGCCTGATCCCCGCCCTTGATCTTTTGGGCATCGATCGCCAGCCGCTGGAGCTGACGCGCGAACCGCGTGCGCGCCTCGCCGAGCTCGGAGGCAGCGAGCGGCGGCTTCGCGAGGATCGCGAGGCCGGCATTCCACGAATCGTCGGCCGTGCCGACCATGCCCTCCCACAACCGATCGGCGGCCCACAGATGGCGCGCCATGCGTGCAGCCACCGTCGGCTGATCCGC
>JAYWCI010000216.1:0-25501 GCA_043780895.1 Kofleriaceae bacterium
GGCGAGATCGCGGCGCTCGCCGCGAGCGATACGAGCACGCTGCCCCCTCCAGGCACGATCGAATACGACCGGCTCGTGCTGCGCGGCAAGCAAGCGATCGCGCGTGGCTCCGTCGGCGTGGTGATCCTCGCGGGCGGCATGGCGACGCGGTTTGGTGGTGTGGTGAAGGCCTCGGTGCCGGTGACCGGTGGCAAATCATTCCTGGCGATCAAGGTCGCGGACGTGCGCAGCGTCGCGCCGCGCGCACCGATCTACGTGATGACGAGCGCGGCGACGCACGACCGTATCGAGAAGCAGATCGTCGACGAAGGGCTCGCGGGCGCCACGTGCTTTCCGCAGCTGGTGTCGTTGCGGCTCACGTCGAAGGGCGAGCTCCACGTCGAGGACGGCAAGCCTTCGCCGTACGCGACCGGGCACGGCGATCTCGTCACGGCGCTGCGGCGCGGGGGCGTGCTCGAAGCGTTCCGCGCGCGTGGCGGTCAGGTGCTGTACATGTCGAACGTCGACAACCTCGCGGCCACGCTCGATCCCCTCGTGATCGGCGCGCACCTCGCGAGCGGGGCGAAGATCACGGCCGAGGTCGTGCGCAAGCAGCCCGGTGATCGCGGTGGTGCAGCGGCGCGCGTCGACGGTGTCGCGCAGATCATCGAATCGTTCCGGTTCCCCCAGTTCTTCGATCAAGATTCGCTCCCGCTGTTCAACACGAACACGTTCGCCTTCGACGCCGAGGCGATCGATCGCGACGACCTCGAGCTCACGTTCTTCCGGGTCGAGAAGAAGCTCGAGAATGCGACGGTGATCCAGTTCGAGCGGCTCGTCGGCCAGCTCACTGCCTTCGTGCCGAGCCACTTCCTCGAAGTCCCGCGCGCGCGATTCTTGCCGGTCAAGGATCCCGAAGAGCTCGAGGCGCGCCGGCCCGAGATCGAAGCACTGCTCCGGGCGCGCGGGATCTAGCGCGCCGAGATCCGCACGACGTCGTCGACGATCGGCCGTTCGAGCGCACGCTCGGTCGCGATCCGCGCGAGCTCGAGCGCCTGGCGCCCGGCCTCGAGCTTGAACGGGCCCGAGCGTGGCAGGTCGTCGATCACGAGCGTCACCATGTTCGGGCGGCGCGGGAGGGCGAGCTCGTGGCGGCGCCACGGCGACTTCGAGGCGATGTGGTGGAACAGCACGCGCTCGCCGGCAGGCACGCCCTCGAGGCCCGGGCGATCGAGGATGCCACCGTCCCAGTACGCGCGCTGATCGATCCACACCGGATGGAACAAGCCCGGCACCGCGCACGACGCGCGGATCGCGGGCGGTAGATCGCCCGACGAGATCACGCGCGTGGTCCGCGTCGCGATCTCGAACACGCTGATCTTCACCGGCACGCGGCCGCGCTCGACCTGCGCGACCGGCAGCATGTCGCGCAACATGCGATCGAACTTCTTGCCCGCGAGCAGGCCCGCGCCGAGCGCGGGATCCCAAAAATCGCGGCGCTGCATCGCCACCAGGATCTCGGCGAGCGCCGGCATCTCGAGCCCCGCGGCCCAGCACGCACCGACGAGCGCACCGGCACTCGAGCCCGCGACGAGCTGTGGCCGGAGCCCACGCCCGGTCAGCGAATCGAGCATGCCGGTGTGCGCGTAGAACGAGAAGAACCCGCTCGACATCGCGAGCGAGAACGACTGCGCCGCGAGCCAATCGCCAAGGACAACCATCTGCGGATCCAATAGCAGACTTACGGCGTGATCGAATCGATCTGGGCGTCGATCGAACCAGACCGGATGATCCAGGTCTCTATCGATAGTACTTCTTCGCGCCGTGCGTGCCGCGAACACGTCGAACTTCTCGCGCGGGTCCTTCGGAAGGTGATCGATCCACAGCCGGTCGGTGACGAGCTTGCGATCTTCCATGGCGACGTCCGCCGACGAATGCCAACGCCAGCCCGCGACGGCGAGCACCGCGATTCCCACGACCATCACGAAGTTCTTCATGCCTCGGTGATGGCAACGATCCGCGAAAGATCGCTTACGATCTGGATCATGAAGTGTCCCGCCTGCGCGAGCGAGATGAAGGTCTCCGTCGTCCAAGAGGTCGAGATCGATCGCTGCCGGGGCTGTGGCGGAGTCGTCCTCGATAAAGGCGAAACCGAGGTGGTCGAGCAATTCAAGCTCGAGCACGTGATCGATGGCGGCATGGTCGCGACGCATCAGCGCCGCACCACTACCGCGCACTGCTACGAGTGCAACCGCGAGATGATCGCGCTGCGCGGCGCGGGCGATGTCGAATACGACTGGTGCGACGGCTGCGAACGCTTGTTCTTCGATCAAGGCGAGCTCACCGCCCTTGCCTCGGTGTCCGCGGACTGATGGCGAAGACCGGCGAGCTCGTGTTCGGCAACCTCACGGTCGCGCTCACCAATACCGATCGCATCGTGTTCCCGGATGTCGGCATCACGAAGCGCGACGTGATCGATTACTATGCGGCGGTCGCCGATCTGATGGTTCCGGAGCTGCGTGACCGCGCGCTCTCGATGGAGCGGTTCACCAAGAGCATCGAGGGCGGCGGCTTCATGCAGAAGCACGCGCAGAAGCACTATCCCGCGTGGATCGAGCGCGCGGAGCTCGGCACCAAGACGGTCGTCGAGTATCCGATCTGCAACTCGCGAGCAGCGCTGGTCTACTTCGCGAACCAGGGCGGCGTCGCGTTCCACATCTGGACGAGCCACGCGGCCACGCCGCATCAACCCGACGAGATCGTGTTCGATCTCGATCCGCCCGACGACAAGAGCTTCGACATGGTGCGCCAGGTCGCGCGCATCCTGCACGATCTGCTCGACGAGATCAGCGTGCCCGCATTCGTGAAGACCACCGGATCGAAGGGCGTCCACGTCGTGGTCCCAACCGATGGAAAATCGACCTACGATGAAGTTCGCGAGCTGGTCAGTGGCATCACGAAGCGGATCTGCGATCGCTATCCCGAGCTCGTCACGACCGAGTTCTACAAGAAGGATCGCAAGGGTCGACTGTTCGTCGATACCGGGCGCAATGTCGAGGGCGCCACGTTCGTCGCGCCCTACTCGCTGCGGCCGCGCCCGGGCGCACCGATCTCGGCGCCGCTGACCTGGAACGAGATCGACGATCCGAAGCTGCAGCCGAACGGCGTCCGCCTGCGCGATTTTCAGGCCCGCCGCGATGCGACCGGCGATCCGTGGTTCGGCTTTCGCAAGCACCCCGCTTCGGTGAAGAAGGCGCTCGCGAAGCTGAACAAGCTCTAGCTCGCGTTATGCTCCGCGGATGATCCGAGCGCTGGCGTGCGTCGTTCTCGTAGGTGCGTGGGGGGCGTGCATCTCGAGCATCACCGGGACTCAGCAACGTCCCGAGGTCAAGGACACCGGCGGCACGTGGACGTGCAAACAGATCGTCGAGGACTGCGACAAGGCGTGCACCGCACCCGCGTGTCTCGACGAGTGCACCGCGCACGGCACGCCCGACGCGCAGGCCCAGCACAACGCGGCCATCTCATGCGGTCAGAAAAACTTCTGCATGAACGAAGACTGCATGCGTGCGAGCTGCCAGGCCGAAATGGACGCCTGCGCACCCGAGGCAGCGGCGCCCGCAGCCCCCGATCAGCCGCCAGCGCAGTAGCGACGAAAAGGCGTGATCAGCGCCGCCGCACGTGCCATGCGCCATGCGCGCCGGCCCGCACCCGAGAGCGTCGGATTCGGCTGCGAAATCGCGGGGGTGTCATGGTATGGCTTGCCTCATGCGACTCCTCGGTCTGGCTCTGGTGGTGACGGCGGCGTGTCACAGCGCACCTCCTTCGACGCTCGCGCTGTCGTGGCGCGGGGTGACCGATTCGCCGAAGGCGAATAGCATGGTGCAAGAGGGCTTCGCGGCCGCTCCGTTCAGCTTCGTGCTGCGCGATGTTCGCCCCGATCCGACCGCGGTGGGTGGCTACGATGACGACAGCACCGTCATCCACACGCGCGATAGCGTCGCGGCATTTGCCGGCGCGAAGCTCGGAGAGATCTTGATGCAGAGCGGGGCGCGGTTGCAAGAGGCACCGGTCGCCTCGCTCGAGGCCGAGTTGCTCGAGTACAAGGTCGTCGAGGGTGGCACGTTCGCGGGCACGGTCAGCGTGCGGGCGATCGTGCATCGCGGCGGCGCGGCGTGGTCGAAGGTCTATACCGGGACGAGCAAGCGCTGGGGCCGCACGCACAGTGCGGACAACTTCAACGAAGCACTCTCGAACGCGCTTGCCGAGGTCGCCGAGAAGCTCGTCACCGACGACGCTTTCGGCCACGCACTGATCGGCGACGAGCTACCGCAAGCGCCGCCGAACGGTTAGTCGTGGATCCCGACGTTCTCATCATCGGTGCGGGTCCGTCGGGTTCGGTCGCGGCCGTGTTGCTCGCGCGCCGGGGCTATCGCGTCTCGGTGCTCGAGCGTCAACACTTTCCGCGGTTCTCGATCGGCGAGAGCTTGCTCGCGTACACCGCGCAGCTGTTGCAGGAGGCCGGGCTCCTCGACGCGGTGATCGCCGGCAATTTTCAGTACAAGAACGGCGCGACGTTCGTCTCCGCCGACGACACCTCCGAGTTCAACTTCGCGACGAAGTTTAGTCCCGGCCTCGGCTTCACGTTCCAGGTCGTACGCTCCGAGTTCGATCAGCTGCTCGCGCGGGAAGCCGAGAAGCTCGGCGCGAGCGTTCGCTACGGCGTCGAGATCACCGCCATCGATGTGAGCGGCGCGACCCCCGTCGTGACCGCGAAGACCGAGAGCGGCGAGCTCGAGACCCATCGCCCGAGGTTCGTCCTCGATGCGAGCGGGTTCGGGCGCGTGCTCGCGCGGCTGCTCGAGCTCGAAATGCCCTCGGACTTTCCCGTGCGCGCGGCTCGGTTCTGTCACGTGCACGACGGCATCGCCGCCGGCACGTTCGATCGGCAGAAGATCCGGATCGGCATCAACCCCACGCATCGCGACGCATGGTCGTGGTTGATCCCGTTCCCGAATGGCACGAGCTCGCTCGGCATCGTCGCGAGCCGCGAGCACATGGCGACGCTGACCGGCAGCGAGGAGGAAAAGTACTGGCAGCTGATCGCGGCCGAACCGAAGCTGCACGCGCTCGTCGCTAGCGCGAAGACGATCCGCCCGGTCGGCGAGCTGACCGGCTACGCCGCGAACGTCAAGACGCTGCACGGCCCGGGCTTCGCGCTGCTCGGCAACGCGGCCGAGTTCCTCGATCCTGTCTTTTCGTCGGGCGTGACGATCGCGCTGCACTCGGCCAAGCTCGCAGCCGCCGTGCTAGATCGCCAGCTACAGGGCACCGCGGTTGACTGGCAGCGCGAGTTTGCGGAGCCACTGATGTTCGGCGTCGAGACGTTCCGCACGTTCGTCCGGGGCTGGTACGACGGCAGCCTGCAGGACGTGATCTTCTATCCCGCGAAGCAGCCGCAGATCCACGCGATGATCTGTTCGGTCCTCGCGGGCTACGCGTGGGACGCCGCGAACCCGTACGCCGGTCAGCACTCGAGCCGCCGGCTCCGCGCGCTCGCCGCGATGTGTCGCGATGGCAGCGCGAGCCGCGTCGACCCGGCGAGCGTTGCATGACTCGCTACGCGATCACCGGCGCCGCGATCGCGAACTGCCTCGGGGTCGATCAAGTCGCGATCGATCACGCGTTCGCGGGGAGCGATGGCTTCTCGCCGGCGAGCGCGTACGGCGAGTTTCCATTCACGACCTCTCTCGGCGTGATGCCGATCGCCGGATCGATGCGGCTCGCCGGCGTCGCCCTGCCGGCGGTGCGCGCGATCGAGCCTGCGGTCCGCGCGGCGGTCGCCCGCTGGGGTGCCGATCGCGTCGCGTATCTGTTCGCGAGCTCGACTGGTGGCCTCGAAGAGACCGAGCGAGCGCTCGCGCCGAGCGCTCATCTGCCCGCGACGGCCGCGTACAGCTACGCGAACCACGGCATCGACGTGACGAGCGCCCAGATCACGAAGCTGCTCGGCATCACCGGCATCCAGATCACGGTGTCGACCGCCTGCTCGTCGAGCTTCAAGGCGCTCGCCTCGGCGCTGCGCCTGATCGATGCGGGCCTCGCCGATGCGGCGGTGATCGGAAGTGCGGACTCGCTGTGCCGCACGACGATCTTTGGCTTTCACAGCCTGGGCCTGCTCGCCCCGACCCCGACGGCACCGTTCTCGGCACATCGCGCGGGCATCACGCTCGCGGAAGGATCCGCGTTCATCCTGATCGAGCGCGAGCAGGCGCGCGGGTGGGCCACGATCGCCGGAGTCGGCGCGGCGAGCGATGCGTTCCATCACACGAGCCCGCATCCCGAGGGCCTCGGCGGCCAGCTCGCGATGCGCCAGGCGCTCGATCGCGCCGGGCTCTCGCCGGATCAGATCGGCCTGGTCAGCGCGCACGGCACGGGCACCAGGCTCAACGATGCGGCCGAGGCGCTCGCGATCAACCGCGTGTTCGAGCGCGCCGTGCCGGTCACCGCGACCAAGAGCGTGACCGGTCATACGCTCGGCTCGGCGGGGCTCACCGCGCTCGTGCTCGCGCTCGAGTCACTGAAGCGTCAGGCGATTCCCCCGAGCCTCCGCGCGGAGCCCATCGACGCCGCGCTCGCGATCCACCTCGTGACCGAGCGGACCGCGGCGACGCTCGAGCACGTGCTGATCAATGCCTTCGGCTTTGGTGGCTCGAATGCGAGTGTGGTGGTGTCGGCGTGATCGGCTCGGTGACGATCATTGGCGCGAGCTTCTTCTCGACGCGACACGCGTCGGCTGCCGAGGCGTTGCTCGGGATCGAGCGCGCGTTCACCGCGCCGACGTTCCCGATGGTGGTGGGTCGCAACCGGCGGTTCACGAGCCTGGTCACGCAGATGACGCTCGAGGTGTGCGGCGCGCTGGCCGCGGCCGAACCGATCTGCGTGTTCGCGACGATGCACGGCGAGATCGCGACCGCGGAGAAGCTGATCACGGATTTTCGCGACCACCAACTCGTGAGCTCCGCAGCCTTCGCGCTCAGCGTGCACAACTCGCCCTCGGGCGTGTACTCGGTCGCGGCGCAGAGCATGCAGCCGACGACCACGATCACCGGCACGAACGCGATCGCGGCCGGCTGGCTCGAGGCCGTCCTCACCGCGTGCGCCGAGCCCGAGCGCACCGTGATGCTCGCGATCGCCGACGAGCCGGTGCCCGCGGTGTTCCAGGGTCCCCCCGAAGCAGCCGGCGTCGCGGCGGCGTTCCTCTTGCGCGCCGGTGGCACGACGCGACTCGCGCTGACGCCGATCCCTGGAGAGGTCGGCACCGTGAGGACGCTTGCTACCACGGTCGATGCGATCACCCGCGGCGTGTCGTTGGGGCAGCAGCTCGGTCGGATCAGCGCAGCCTCGGGCCTCCGGCTGGAGCTCGCGTGATGGAGCTCGGCCCGGTCGCCTCGTACGTCCCGCATCGCCCGCCGATGCTGTTGATCGAGGACATCCTCGAGGTCATCGTCGACCAGCGGATCGTGTGCCGGGCGGTGATCCGCCCCGCGTGCGTGTTCGCGCGCGACGGCATCGTGCATCCGAGCGCGATGATCGAGTTCATCGCGCAAGCGTGCGCGGTGCTCGCTGGCGTGACCGCGACGACCGGGGCGCGCCCCGTACAGGTCGGGCTGCTCCTCGGCTGTCGCGAAGTCACGTTCGCGGTCGACCGCTTCGTCGTCGGTGACGTGCTCACGATCACCGCGACGAAGACGTTTGGAGGTCAACAGATGGCGACGTTCTCCGGCTCGGTCACGCGCGGTGATGCCGTGTGCGTCACCGCCGAGCTCTCGGTGATGGACGGCGCGCTGACGGAGCTCGCATGACGCGCAAGGTAGCCATCGTCACTGGAGCGAGCCGCGGCATCGGCGCCGCGATCGCGCGCACGCTCGCAGGCGAGTACGATCTGGTGCTCACGTGCGTGCAGCAACGCACCGCCGCCGATGCCCTGGCCGAGGAGCTCCGCGCGACGGGCGCCCAGGTCTGGGTCGCGCAGTTCGATGTCAAAGATCCGACCGCGAGTGCAGCGGCGATCGCCGCGGTGCTCGCGCAGACCCCGATCCACATCGTGATCAACAACGCGGGCGTCAGCCACGATGCGCCGTTCCCCGGACTCACGCCGGATGCGTGGCACCGCGTCGTCGATACGACGCTCGACGGCTTCTTTCACGTTACCCAGCCGCTCGTGATGCCGATGGTACGCCGCAAGTGGGGCCGGATCGTCAACATCTCGAGCATCTCGGGCGTGATCGGCAATCGCGGTCAGGTCAACTACGCCGCCGCGAAGGCGGGCTTGATCGGCGCCACGAAGTCGCTCGCGCTCGAGCTCGCGAGCCGCAGCATCACGGTCAATGCGATCGCGCCCGGCCTGATCGATACCGAGATGATCGCGGGCGCGCCCATCGAAGAGATCCTCAAGCACATCCCGATGAAGCGCATCGGCACCGCACAGGAGGTCGCCGACCTCGTCGCATTCATCGTCAGCGAAAAGTCCGCGTACATCACCGGGCAGGTGCTATCGGTCTCGGGAGGTCTATGAAGCGCGTCGTCGTCACGGGCATCGGCATTGTCAGCCCACTCGGCTGTGATCTCGAGGCCGCCTCCGCGCGCTTGCGAGCGAACGAGACGGGCGTCGTCGCGATGCCCGAGTGGGACCGGCTAGGTCACTTCTACCCGCGCGTCGCGGCGCCGGTCCACGTGCCACCGGAGCTCGAGATTCCACACAAGGCCGCGCGCACGATGGGTCGCGTTGCCAAGCTCGCGACGGTCGCGACCGAGATCGCGATCGAGGATGCCGGGCTCTCTGCCGAGGAGGTCGCGGGCGGCAAGCTCGGCCTCGCGTACGGCAGCACGCACGGCTCGTCGCAGGCGAACGAGGAATGGGTCGGCAAGCTGATCAAGCAAAACCTCGACTTCATCGGCGTCAGTGCGACGACGTACTTGAAGTTCATGAGCCACACGACCGCCGCGAACCTCGCCGTCCACTTCGGCATTCGCGGTCGCGTGATCAGCACCGCGGCGGCCTGCGTGAGTGGTAGCCAGGCGATCGGGACCGGCTACGAAGCGATCATGGCGGGCATCACGGACGTGATGGTGTGCGGCGGCGCCGAAGAGCTCCATTTCAGCCACGTCGCCGTGTTCGACATGCTCCACGCCGCGAGCAAGGCGTTCAACGCGACCCCGGAGCTCACGCCTCGCCCGTTCGACGCGCGCCGCGACGGGCTCGTGGTCGGCGAAGGCGCGGGCACGCTGGTGCTCGAGGAGTACGAGCGCGCGAAGCGCGGTGGCAAGAAGATCTACGCCGAGATCCTCGGCTACGGCACGAACTGCGACGGCACGCACGTGACGAATCCTTCGCGCGACGGCATGCGCGGTGCGATGGAGCTCGCGCTCGCGTCCGCGCAGTGCGCGCCCGACACGATCGACTACATCAACGCGCACGCGACCGCGACCTCGGTCGGCGATATCGCCGAGAGCCAGGCGATGCACGCGGTGTTCGGCGAGCGCACCCCCGTGAGCTCCCTGAAGGGCCACATGGGTCACACGCTAGGTGCGTGCGGCGCGATCGAGCTCGCGTTCGCGATCACGATGTTGCGCGAAGGCTGGATCGCACCGACCCGCAACCTCGAACATGTCGCCGAGCAATGCGCCCCGCTCGACTACGTGATGGGTGCCGCGCGCGACAAGCAGCTGACGCGGATCATCTGCAACAAGTTCGCGTTCGGTGGGATCAACACCAGCCTCGTGATCCAGAAGATCTAACATGGCGAGAGCGTTCGCCATCAAAGGAGTCTCGCTGCTCGCGATCCTCGTCGCGTTCGCGCTGCTTCCGAGGACGAGCGCCGTGGTCCTGACGATCGCGATCCTCGCCGCGACGATCGGCTTCTTCACCTACGCGATCGCGTGGCCGAGTGCGCAGTTCTTCGCGCCGGTGGTCCACCACCTCACGGGCCCAGTCGTCGCGCTCACGTTCGACGACGGTCCCGATCCGGTGTGGACGCCGCGCCTCCTCGACCTCCTCGCCGCACGCGGCGCACACGCGACGTTCTTCGTCCTCGGTGAGCGCGCCGCCCGCCACCCCGACGTGGTGCGACGGATCCACGCCGAGGGTCACAGCGTCGGCACGCACACGCAGCACCACACGCTGAAGTTTCACTTCGCCAGTGCCGCGTATGTCGAACGCGAGATCGCCGAAGCCATCGCCGTGGTCGCCAGCATCGTGCCCGACTCCCCGCGCTTGTTTCGCCCACCGCAGGGGCTGCGCACGCCGAGCTTCGCGTCCGGCTGGAAGCGCACGCGCGCCCTGACCTGCGTCACGTGGTCGGTGCGTGGCCTCGATTCGCTCCCGACGACGGCTGAAAAAATCGTCGCTCGGATCGCGCCGCGCCTGGGGCCCGGCGCGATCGTCACCCTCCACGACGGCACCGGCCTCGGCGGTGGCAGCGATCGCGAACCGACCCTCGCCGCACTCGCGACGATCCTCGACCGGTGCGCCGCGCAGGGCCTGCGCTGCGTCGCGCTCGATCCGACCGGAGCACCGCGTTGATGCCGGCCGCGCCGCTCTATCCGGTGAAAGCCTGGCTGCCTGCGCCCCTGTACTGGCCGTATCGCGGCATCCGCGCGCTCGGTGTCGGTTTCTGCTTCGCCGCGTTCTGGTCGGTCGCCGTGCTGCTCGGCTGGATCTGGGTACCGCTCCTCATGATCTGGCCGGGAACACGAGATCAGCGCATTCACCGCACGCTCACGTCGGTGCGCGCGGGCTTCAAGCTGTTTCACTTCGTGATGCGATTGCTGCGCCTGTACCACTGCACGAGTCCGTACGCGACGCTCCGTCCGCACGGCGAGCCCGCGACGAACGCGCGCATCCTCGTCGCGAATCATCCATCGCTGTGCGACACGACCGCGGTCTGCTCGCTGTTCCCGAACGTCGTCGCGGTCGCGCGAACCGGCTTCGCCGATAACTTCCTGTTGCGCCGCCTCATCCGCGCGACCGGCTTTATCCCACTCGGCACGCACGTCCTGAAGGGCTGCGAAGAACGCTTACGCAGTGGCTTCGACGTGCTGATCTTCCCCGAAGGAACCCGCTCGCCGCGTGAAGGCGGCGTCCATCCATTCCACCGTGGCGCGTTCGAGCTCGCGATCCGTACGAAGGTACCGATCGTCTTGATCAAGCTCACATGCGAGCCCCGAGCTCTCACGAAGCGTCTCCCGATCTGGAAGCATCCCGACCACATGGCGATCCTCACGATCGAGCCGGTCGACACGATCGATCCTGCGACCCTGGGCATCCCGAGCCGTGAACTCTCCAGCGCGATCGAGCAGCGGTACCGCGAGATGTTGGGCTAAGCTGGGGTTGCCGTGAGTAGCAACCTGCACCAGGAGCTCAAGCAGCTGATCGTCGAGTCGCTGCAGCTCGAGGATATCGATCCCACGACCATCTCCGACACCGACGCCCTATTCGGTGCCGGCCTCGCACTCGATTCGATCGATGCGCTCGAGCTCGCGACCGCGATCGCGCGCAAGTACGACGTCAAAGTCAGCCAGGACGAAGAAACGCGCAACGCGTTCCGTTCGGTGAACCACCTCGCCGAGTTCATCCAGGCCAAGCAAGCCGCCGGCGCTCGCAACGACGAGTAAGTCGTGCGCCCCTCCGGGTTGGTGCGGCGCCTCCGCCGGTGCGGGCGCCTCCGTGGACGTGCAATCAACTCCGGTGCGGGACCCGTCGGGTGCCAAGCCCGGTACGGCCGCCAAGTACGAACGCTACTGCTCGAGCAACGCGCGCATCGCGGCGTCGTCGTCGACTAGATCGTGCAGGTCAGCAGCGTGTGGCTAAACCCGATCTTCTCGTCGGACACGAGCGTCAGCCCGACGCCCGCGATCAGATCGAGAAAGTCCTGCGAGTGGTACATGCGGCTCGTGCCGTTGGCCATGCACGTGAAGTAGAGGCTCGTGCCCTGGAGGCAGAGCTCGGCGACATCGTTGGGCTGGCGATCCCAGAACGCTTCCAGCACGCAGAGCCGACCACCGGGCGCGAGCGCCGCCATGCCGCGCTGGAGCAGCTTCGCGATGTCGGGCTCGCCGAAGCAATCGAGGAACTGGCTCATCCACACCACGTCGAAGCCGGTCGGGAACGCGATCGAATGATCGAGCAGGTTCATCGGCACCGTACGCAGGTGCGCGGTGAGCCCCGCGACGACCGCGTTCGCCTGGAGCTGCGCGAGCTGGCCGGGGTGATCGAGGACCGTGACCTCGACGGCCGGATCGTTGGTGAGGCAGTGGAGGGCCCACTTGCCGGTGTTACCGCCGACATCGAGGAGGCGCTTCGGCTGCGACGCGAACACCTTCGGGAACACGATTGGAAACGCGCCGTCGGAGTAGAAGTGATCGAAGTCGAACCAGCTCTTCTGTGCCGCGGGCGGCAGCTGCGTGAGGCCCTCGTAGATCGTGGGCCACTCGCCGAACACCTTGAGTCCGGCGGGTGTGCCGGTGCGCAGGCTCTCCTCGAAGTGGATCGCGCCGGCGTAGCAAATGTCCTGGACGAAGTTCGCGTTGACCTTCGTCATCTCGTCGGAGATCCACAGCTCGCCCGCCGGCGTGAGGCGGTAGCTACCGCCCTCGAGCGCGACGAGCTGGATCGCGAGGCAGCCCTCGAGCAGCACGCGCGCCGCGTAGAGCGAGACGCTCGCCTGCGCTGCGACGTCCGCTGGCACGAGGCCGGTCTCCTTCGCGGCGTGGACCACGGCGAGCACGCCCATGTTGCGCGCAGCCATCGCGGACTGAAAGAACAGCGGCGAGAACGCGAGCGCGTGCACCTGACGGTACTGCTCGGGAACGCGACGACGGCGGGCGGCCACGTCGGGACTCTACGTCGGTTCAGCGCTACAATACGAGGGTCCATGGAGCCACCGTCTAACGAACAAGTCCTGCACGAGGTGCAGGGCATGATGAAGGAGCTATTTCAGCTCGACGTAGACCGGGTGCAGCCAGGCGCGCGCCTGGTCCAAGATCTCGAGCTCGACAGCCTCGATGCGATCGATCTCGCGGTGCTCGTCGAGGAGAAGACCGGGCTCAAGTTCGACGAGGCTCGGATCCGCAAGCTCAAGACTGTCGCGGATCTGGTGGCCGCGATCCACGAGCACGGCCCGAACCGGATCTCGCACGCCGCCGGGAACGCTTGAAACGGATCGGGCTCGCGCTCCTCTTCGCGTGTGCGCCCGCCGTCGCCGCTCCGGCCGAGGGTCCGCCCGCGAAGCTCTTGACCGGCACGGCTGCGCATGGCGCGGCGACAGATCCAGTGCTCGCTCACCTCGAGTTCGAACGGATGAGCTGCACGTTCACCGAAGAAAAGCACGTCGCGCTGCTCGCGAGGCCGCTGAAATCGAACGGCACGATCGTCTTCGATCGGACGAAGGGCCTCTCGCGGACCACGCTCGCACCGAAGAAGCAGCAAGTCGTCCTCACGCCGACCATGCTACGCATGAAGAGCGAAGGCCACACCGAAGACGTGCCACTCGACAAGAGCAAGGATCTGCGCGCGTTCGCGACCGTGTTCCCGACGCTCCTGCGTGGTGACCGCAAGGAGCTCGAGGCGGCCTTCGAGCTCGGCGCATACAGCGATGGTGACTGGTGGGCCCTGACCCTCACGCCGCGGGCCGACTCGCTCAAGAAGCTCGTCAAGCAGGTGACGGTCGTCGGCACCAAGGGCGAGCTCGTGGCGCTCCAGATCACCGAAGCGAGTGGCGATACGACCGAGACCAAGCTCGCCGCGATCAAGAAGAACGGCGACGTGCCCGATTCCGAGATCACGACCGCGTTCGAGAAATGAACAAGCTCGCGACGCTCGTCGTCCTCGCGCTGACCGCGATCGGCTTCGTGATCGCCGCGCCACACTTCAAGTTCACCACGAAGATCACCGAGTTTCTCCCGGACGACAGCACGAATCGCAGCGCCCAGATCGCCGCGATGCTCACCGAGAGCGAGCTCGCACGCGTGATGGTGATCGATCTCTCGAGCGCGCCCGAGCTGCCGAGCTTTGCACACGAGCTCGTCGAGTTCCTCCACGCGCAGAGTGATGTCGCGACGGTGCGCAGCGGCTTCACCGAGGCAGATGTCACCGCGATGATCGCGTTCCTCGACGAGTGGCCCGCGACCACGTTCCTGCCGCGCAGCGCGTACAGCCACGCGCAGCTCCACGCGCGCCTCGCGGCCCTGCGCGATCGGCTCGGCAGCCCTGCAGGGGTCGTGGTCCGGCAGACCGCACCGCGCGATCCGCTCGGCGGCATGTGGGAGCCGCTCGAAGCCTTGAAGCAGAGCCGTGGCACCGAGCTCGTCGACGAAGACGGTGTCGTGATGAGCGCCGACCACCAGCACGCGTTCGTGTTCGTCGAGACGAAGTCATCGCCGTTCGAGAGCGCGGCGCAGATCGAGTTTCGCGCGCTGCTCGACGGCTGGACCGCGACCCACGCCCCCGTACGCATGCAGACCTCGGGCACCGCCCAGTTCGCGATCGCCTCGGAGGCGCAGATCAAGGGCGACGTGAACCGGATCGGCATCATCTCGACGATCGGCATGCTCGCGATCTTCCTCGTGCTGTTCGGATCGATCCGGATGATCCTTCTCGGCTTCGTGCCGATGCTGTTCGGCTCCGCGATCGCGGTGCTCGCGTGCGAAGCGTGGTTCGGCGAGCTCCACGGTATCACGATCGCGTTCGGGACATCCCTCCTCGGTGTCGGCCTGGACTACGTCGAGCACTACTACGCGCACTTCGTCCTCACACCGGACGTTCCCGCGCGAACGACGATGAAGAGCGTCGGACCGAGCCTCGTGCTCGGTGCGGTCACGACCATCATCGGCTTCGTCGGCATCGCGGCGTCGGGCCTCGGTGGCTTGCGCCAGATGGCGGTGTTCTCGATGATCGCGATCGTCGCGTCGATGGCCGCGACGTACTGGATGGTGCCGCAATGGATGCCGACGAAGTACAAGGCGCCGCGCACGCTCGGCGTCGTGAACCGCTGGGTGCTCGCGCTCTTGATCCGCGTGACGAGCATCCCTTGGAGCCGCCGCGCGAAGCTCGTGGGGGGCTTGCTCGCGATCGCGGTGACCGTGCTCGGCCTCCGCGCCGCCGCATTCTCCGACAACGTCAACATGCTCGTCGACGACAGCGGGTCGCACGTCACCGAGAACAATGCGGTGCGCGCGCGGCTCGGGCCCGACACCACGACCTACGCCGTCGTGACCGGCAGCTCCGACGAGGAGCTGCTCGCGAACATCGAGACCACCGCGACCGAGCTCGAGCACGCACGCACCACGGGCATCCTCGTGGCGTACACGCCGCTCGATCGCTTGGTGCCGAGTGGTGCCGAACAGCGCGCGCGCTTCGAATCGGCGAAGACCGCCGCACCACGCATTCGCGCCGCGATGACCGCAGAGGGCTTCCTGCCCGACCAGTTCCAGCCGTTCTGGGATGCGCTCGCCACGCCGCCGAAGATCATGCGGCTCGCCGATGTCCGGCGGTCGCCGCTCGCACCGCTGCTGACCGCGTGGATCCCGTCCCAGACCACGCCGATCGCGTTGATCCCGCTCGTCGGCGTGATGGATGTACCGCGCCTGCGCACGCTGGTGCCGAGCGCGAGCATCGTCGTACCGAGCGAGACGATCGTCGAGCTCTTTCGTGGCGTGCGCATCCACACGGTCGTCGCGTCGTTGCTCGGGCTCGTCGCGATCTTCGTCCTGCTTCTCGTGCGCTATCGCAACGTGCGCAAGGTCGCGATCGCGTTGCTGCCGGCCGTGCTCGCCTGCATCGCGACGGTCGCCACGCTCGTGATGCTCGCCACACCGCTCACGATCCTCCACGTGATGTCGCTCTTGCTCGTCGTCTCGCTGGGCGTCGATTTCGGGATCTTCTTCGTCGATACGACCAGTTCGCTCGAGGAGAACGCGCGCACGCTCGTCAGCATCTTGACCGCCTCTGCGACGACGATCCTGTCATTCGGCCTGCTCGGCCTGTCGGCGAGCCCCGGGCTCGCGGCGATCGGCATCACGGTTACGCTTGGCGTTTCGTTCAGCCTCGTGTTCTGTTTCGTCATGGCTTCGATCGCCGGCCCGCGCCTGGGAGCTCGCGCATGAGATATGCGTGGCTGTTGCTCGTCGGGTGTGGGCATCCTGGACGCGGCCCGGTCGACATCTCGACGACCGCACCCGCGGCGTATCCGGGCACGCTCCGTGATCCGGCGCAGCTGCCGCACGACTTCTTCGTACGCCAGACGCTCACGGTTCACGCGAAGTCGCCCGAAGGCAAACCGGTCAGCGCCGAGCTCGACACGGTCGTCCAGAAGCAGGGCCCCGAGCTCCTGATCCTCGGGTTCGGACCGATGAACGTGAAGGCGTTCAAGATCTCGCAGCAGGCCGGCCTCATCCACTTCGAGCAGTACGCCGGCCCGCCCGTCGCGTTCTCGCCGCGCAACATCGTCGTCGATGTCCATCGCGTGTTCTTCGATCGCTTGCCCGCGCCGGCGGATGGCTTCGAGGGCGTGCAACACGGTGACCTCGACGGTGAATCTGTCGACGAGACCTGGACCGCGGGCAATCTGCGCGCGGTGGTGTTCACCCGCACCGGCCAGCACGGCGCGATCCGGATCACGCTCGGCGAAGGCTGCGGCCGCGTGTACTGCGAGCCGAGCACGGCCGAGCTCGTGAACGAGTGGTTCGACTACTCGCTCAAGATCGTCAACGAACCGTTCGAGCGGCTGTGAAGGTCGCGCTCCGTGTCATCGCGACGCTGTTCGTGATCGCATCGCCGTGGGTGCTGTACTGGACGCTATCGCGTCACGACGTCGGCGTCGCGGCGCTCACGCTGATCGGCTGGGTCATCGTACGAACGATTCCGATCCTGCTCGCAGCAGAGCCGCAGCATCGCGCGGTCGCGTTGCGCCTCCCGCTGATCGCGCTCGTGTTTGCCGTGCTCGGCTGGGCGCTCGACAACGGCGTGTGCCTGATGATCCTGCCCTCGGCCACGCAAGCCACGTTCGGCCTCGCATTCCTGCGGTCGTTGAAGCGCACACCGATGATCGAGACGTTCGCGCGGATGGTCAAACCGGAGCTCGGACCGGGCGAAGTCGCACACTGCCGGCAGTGGACCCGCGTGTGGGGCGTGTATTTGCTCGTTCTGGCCGCGTTCGGCCTCGGGCTCGCCGAATGGGCGTCGCTCGAGACCTGGACCGCCTACGTCGGTGTCGCGAGCTACGTCCTCGTCGGACTGCTGTTCGCGGTCGAGTACGTGGTGCGGAAGCTCAGGTTCCGGGAATACGGCAGGAATCCGCTTGACTGGGTCCTGGCCAGATTGTTCCCTCCTGCTCGCTCCCGGTGATTCTCTCGACGCTCTTGCACCCCGATCGCCGCCGGCTCTGGCTCGACGACGAGACCCAAGCCACGCTCGCGATGCATGCGCAGCGGATCGCGGCGGCGATCCGCGCGACGCAGCAGCAGCGCATCGTGTTGTCCTGCAAGCACGCGCGGTCGTACGTGCCCGGGTTGCTCGGTGCCTGGCTCGCCGGCGCGACCGTGGAGCTGCTGCCGAACGTTCAACCGGGCACGCTCGATCGAGTCGATGCCGATCCGGCGATCGCGGCCGTGCTGCACGACGATCCGAACCGGCGAGACCGCTCGATCAAGGCGCTCTACGTGCCGGAGCTGATCACGCAGGACGCTCCGTTCACGTTCCGTTCGATGCCCGCGCTCGCCGTGCGCATGACGACGTCGGGAACGACGGAGCGCCCGAAGTATGTCGAGAAGACGCTCGCCCAGCTCGTCGACGAGCTCACCGTGCTCGCGACCGTGGTAACGGATGCCGGCTGCGTGCTCTCGACGGTGCCATTCTCGCATCTCTACGGGCTACTCTGGGGGGTGATGTTGCCGCTGCGCACGGGCGCGCGGATCGCGAGTCACGAGGCGCTACTGCCGGCCGATGTCGCGATCGCAGTCGAGCGCGAGAATGTCGATCTGTTGATCTCGACGCCCGCGCACCTCCGCGCGATGGCGGAAGCCCCGATGCCCCGTGCGCTGCGCGTCATCTCGAGTGCCGCGCGGTTGCCGGCACCTTTGCACGCGAGCTTGATCGCGAAGCACTCGTGGCGCGTCACCGACGTGCTCGGCTCGACAGAAACGGGGGGTATCGCGACGCGCTCCGATCCGTACGCGGGCTGGTCGCCGCTGACCGGGGTGACGGTGACGGCGCCCGACCAGCAGCTCACCGTCGAATCGGCGTGGTGCACGGGTGGTCGCATCGCGCTCGACGATCGGATCGAGCTGGCCACCGACGGCACGTTCGAATATCTCGGGCGCTCGAGCGAGCTCGTGAAGATCGCTGGCAAGCGCGCGGATGCCAGTGCGATCGAGGCGACCGTGCGTGCGGTGGCTGGCGTCACCGATGCCGCGGTGATCGTGCATGCTGCACCCGACAAGGAGCCGCGCGTCGCGCTCGCCGTGACCACCGAAAGTGATGTCTCGCGAGAGGCGATCGCCGGCGCGATCCGTCATCACTTCGACGCGGTGTTCGTGCCGAAGATCTTTCGTGTCGTGCCGCGGATCCCGCGCACCGAACGCGGCAAGCTCGACGCTCGCGAATTGCGCGAGCTCCTCGGGGTTGCCGCCCGCGCGACCGATCAAATTCCCGTCGAGCGCATCGGTCCGGACGAGTATCGCGCCGAGATTCCGAGCGACCTCGCGTTCTTCGACGGCCACTTCGAGACGTTCAAGGTGCTGTGTGGTGCCGCGGTGATCGACCGGATCGTCTGGCCGATCGTGAAGCTCGAGCATCCCGAGGTCGGAGAGCTTCGTGCGATCCGGAGGCTGCGCTTCAAGAAACCGATCGGGCCGGACCAGTCGCTCTCGATCAAGCTCGCGGTCACGGCCGGAAAGATCCAGTTCGAGATCCTCGATGCGGCCACGCAGGTCGCTTCGGGCCAGCTGGTGGTGACCTGATGCGGCTCTGCGCGATCATCCCGACGTACGACAACCCGACCACGCTCGCGGAACAAGTCCGGCGCGTGCGCGAGCACATCACCGAGATCGTGGTGGTCGATGACGGCAGCGCCGAACCTGCGAGAGCGATCGCGGAGGCCCTCGCGGCCGCGAAGCAATGCGAGCTCGTGATCCGCGAGCACAACGGCGGTAAGGGCGCGGCGGTCAAGACCGGCCTCGCATGGGCGCGCGATCACGGCTTCGACTACGCCCTCCAGATCGATGCCGACCTCCAGCACGACTCCCAGGACATTCCGAAGCTCGTCGCCGCGATCACCGCGGATCCCACGCTCGTGCTCGCGCAGCCCGTCTTCGATGCCTCGGCGCCGAAAGGCCGGTTGCGAGCGCGCAAGATCACCGAGTTCATGGCGATCGTGGAGACGCTCGGCACCAAGGTCGGCGATCCGCTGTGCGGCTTTCGCGTGTATCCCGTCGCCCAAGCGCTCGGTGTCAAAGCGCGCGGTGATGCGATGGACTTCGATCCGGAGATCGCGGTGCGCCTCGCGTGGGCAGGTGTCACCATCGCCCACGTACCGACCCCCGTCATCTACACCGGTGGCGTGTCGCACTATCGCGGGCTCACCGACACCTTGCTGATCGCGAAGGCGCACGCGTGGCTGTGCACCGAGGGTGTGTTGCGCCTGATCACGAAGCCCTTCCGGTGGCTGTGGCGGCGAGCGCGTGGCTAGCTGGAAGAAGCTTCCAGAGGTTGGCTCGGTGCTCGGGATCCGTCTGCTCGTGCTGTTCGCGCGGGTCTTCGGACGCCGCGTCGCGGGCTGGCTCCTCTACATGGTCGCGTTCTACTACGCCATGTTCGGGCGGACCGCGCGTCGCGCCTCCCGCGACTACCTGCGCCGCATCGGCCATCCGGCCACGTTCGGCACGACCGTCCGGCACATCCAGATGTTCGCGCAGGTCGCCCTCGACCGGCTGTTCTTTCTGACCGGCACGCTGAAGCCGTTCACGTTCGAACATCACGGTCACGAGCTCTTGGTCGAGGCCGCGGAAGCGAAGCGCGGCGTCATGTTGCTCGGCGCGCACCTCGGCAGCTTCGAGGTGATGCGTGCGCTCGGCAAGGCGTACCAGCTACCGATCAACGTCGTCGTCGATTTCTCGAACGCCGAGAAGGTCAACGGTGTGCTGCGCTCGCTCGCGCCCGACATGCAGACCAACCTGATCTCGCTCGGTGACGATCCGCTGACCGCGATGCTCGCGATCCGCGCCGCGATCAAACGCGGCGAGCTCGTCGCGATCCTCGCCGACCGCACCCCAGATACTAGCGGCACCCGCGGCATCCGCGGCACGCGCGAGCGCATCGTGATGGCAAACTTCCTCGGCGCGCCCGCCGCGTTCCCCGCCGGCCCGTGGTTGCTCGCCCACTCGCTGCGCTGCCCGGTCTACTTCGTTGCCGGTCTCTACGCGAAACCCAACCATTACGCGCTCCACCTCGAAGTCCTCGCCGAGCACGTAAAGCTCGACCGCAACGACCGTGCTGCCGCGCTGGCGCGCTACTCTCAGGCGTACGCTTCCATGCTCGAGACCTACGCCCGCACGGCGCCGCTGAACTGGTTCAACTTCTACGATTTCTGGAGCGGCTCGTGACCCTCAAGATCGGCGAAGCGCGAGTCAGCCATCGCGATGTCGCGCGCGTCGCCCGTGGCGAGCTCGCAGTCGCCCTCACCGAGCACGCGAGCTGGCACGCGCGCATGGCCAAGGACCGCGCTGCGGTCGAGACCCGTGTTGCGAGTGGAGAGCCGTTTTACGGCGTCAACACAGGCTTTGGCGCATCCGTCGTCAACTCGGTCGCCTCCGAGTACGGCGCGAACCTCGTCGCGAACCTCTATCGTTTTCATGGTGTTGGAGTCGGCCCGAAGCTCTCGCGCGAAGAGAGCCGCGCCGTGGTCGTCACCCGGCTCGCGCAGCTCGCAGCCGGCTGGTCCGGGATTCGCGCCGAGACGTTAGGCGCGATGGTCGAGCTGCTCGCGCACGACATCATTCCGGTGATCCCCGAGCTCGGCTCGGTGGGTGCGAGTGGAGACCTCACGCCGATGTCGTATCTCGCAGCGGTACTTTCGGGAGAGCGTGAGGTGTTCGGTTCGGATGTCTCGATCCGTCCCGCAGCCGAAGCGCTGGCCGCCGCAGGGCTCACACCGATCACGCTCCGCCACAAAGAAGCACTCTCGATCATGAACGGCACGAGCGTGATGACTGCGCTCGTCAGTCTCGCGCTCGATCGCACCGAAGCATTCGCGCGTGGCCATGCGCTTGTCACGGCGTGGAATTCGTTTCTGCTTCGAGGCCAAGCGGCACACTTCGACGAGCGCCTGTTCCTCGCAAAGCCGCACCCCGGTTCGATTCGCTACGCCGCCTGGGTTAGGTCCGGCCTCGCATCTCCCTCGCAACCGGCACTTACGCCAGGCAAGGTCCAGGACCCGTACTCGATCCGCTGCGCTCCGCACGTGGTCGGTGTGCTGCTCGAGATCTTGGACCAGGCGGCGACGACGATCGAGATCGAGCTCAACGGTGCCGGTGATAATCCGTTGATGGACGAGGCGACGGGAGTCGCACTTCACGGTGGCAACTTCTACGGCAGCCACGTCACTCACGTCGCCGATACTCTCAAGCTTCATCTCGCCCACGCAGCAGAGGTCCTCGAACGCCAGCTCGTGCTCCTGTGCCACTCGACCAGGTCGTCGGGCATTCCGGAGAACCTCGTCGCTGTCTCGGGGCCGAGTCAGACCTCGCATCACGGCTACAAGGCCGTCGAGATCCTCGCGTCTTCGCTGGTGGCCGAGGCCATGAAGCTCGCTGCGCCAGCGAGCGTGTTCTCGCGCAGCACGGAAGGTCACAATCAGGACAAGGTGCCGATGGGACCGATCGCCGCGCGCGATCTACGCTCGATCCAGGTCCTTGCCGATCACACGCTCGTGATCGGCCTGCTCGCCGCCGCGCAAGCGACCGACGCCACGAATCGCGCCGGCGAGCTCCCAGCGCCGCTCCACGCGCTGTACACCGCGATCCGCAAGACCTGCTCGGCGACGGTCGACGATCGCCGGCACGACCTCCTGATCGCGCAGTGCCTCGCCGACTTTCGCGGCGGGCAGCTCCCGATCTAGCCGGAGCTTCGCGGCCTCACCGCGCCGTGATCGGCCACAGGTGCCACGCGACACCACCGCGGATATCGCGCACCACGATCGCAAACGTACCGCTCCGCGAATCCTCGGGATCGACCTTCAGGTACGCACTCGCCAGATCGAAGTCGTGCATCGTGCCGCACGAGGTCAGCCAGTTGATGTTGTACGTGTCGTCGAATACGACCACCGCTGGGATCTTGGTCTCCTTGGCGACGGTCAGCGACGTCTCCATCAAGGCGTCCTTACCGTCGATCGTGATCGGATCGATCAGCGGATTCGCGGCACTATCACTCAGCCAGACGATCTTGTAGGCGACCGGATCGTTGGTGAGAAAGATCATCTTCACGCGCAGTGGCACCGGATCGGTCGCGGCCAAGCCGAGCTCGGTACGCGCCGCCGCGAGGTCGACGTCGGGGGGCGCCGTCACGGTCCAGCCCGTCGAGGTTTGCGTGAGTGCGGAATCGAGGCCGCTCGGCGAATCGACGACGGCGGTCACGGGGACTTCCTCGTCGGGCGGCGATCCCTTGTGTCCGATCAACGCCGTGATGGTGGTGGTCTCGCCGGGCTGGATGCGCGGCGGTTCCATCTTCACGGCGATCACGCGATCGTGGTCGAGCTCGTACTCGGCGTCGACGTCGCCGGTGCAGGCAGCCAACGCGAGGAACGCGAGCCACTTCATATGGTGCCTCGCAAGCCGATCGACGGGATGAGAGGAAGCGATTCGAACGCGGAGCGCTGGGAGTAGTCGTAGCCGTAGAAGTAGGTGACCACGCTGCGATCGAGGTAGACGTTCTGGACGTCCATGTACGCGGTCATGGCCGCGGGTCCCCACGTGAAATTGTAATCGACGCGGAGATCGAGCTGATGATGGACCGGCGCGCGGTCGGAGTTGACGGGTCCGGAGATCGGGAGGTGAAGGTTGCGGTCGCTATCGAACTCGGAGCCGATGACCGGCGTGTTCGGGAGGCCGGAGTAGAGGGAGAAGCGGCCACCGATCTGCCAGCGACCCTTCTTGCGGCTGAGCGCGATGTTGAGGCTGTGCGGCTGGTCGTAGTCGAAGAGGCGCGGCGCATCGCCCGGTGCATCGACGCGGACCGAGTTGGAGTAGGAGTAGCCGAACCAACCGAACCAGATACCGTTCGTGAGGATCGCGAGGACCTCGGCACCTTTGCTCGTGCCGCGACCGTTGTTGCCGAGCGTGTCGTCGGCGTTGTGCGTGATCAGGAACGAGCGGTTCGTGTAGTACAGCGAGCCCTGGATCTTGATGCCGAGGATCGGGTTGTACTCGAGGCCCATCGTGTACTGGTCGCTGCGCTCGGACTGCACGGACTTCTGCAGGAACTCGGACTGAAATTCCGGGGGTCGACGATAGGCGCCGGCACCGAGGCGCGCGGTGAGGGTCGGATCGAGCTTGATCTGGATCTCGCTGCGCGGCTCGAGGGCGAGCTCGTTCGGTCGACCAAAGTAGTCCACGCGCAGCCCACCGGTCAACCGGATGCGCGGATCGAACGAGGCCTCGAGCGAGGTCCACGCCGCGTAGTCGGGAAACCAGACCGAACCGGTGAAGTGGCTCGTCGTGTCTTTCGGATCGTAGGCGGGGTACGGCTCGCCTTCGCGGCGCTCGAGTGGAATCGCGAGGTCGACATCGGAGTAGCCGATCTGCGCTTCGGCACCCGCGCTCCACACGACATCCTTGAGACCCCACGCCGTGGCCATCGACCGCGTCAAGCTCGCGCGCGGTGTCACGGTCCGAGTCACGATATCGACACCTTGGTACAGCCCGATCTTGGCCTGGATCTCCTGGATCATCGACGACAACGCGACCTTCGCGCTCCACTCGCCCTCGTGATAGCTCGCCGCAGCAGTGAGCCGCAGGAACCGCGTGCGCGCGTAGAACCGCTTCGCGCCGGCGTCTTTATCTTTCGTGGTGAACAGCTCGAAGCGATCGTCGGTACCGATGCTCGAGATCGAGAGCTTCCACGCAGAGCTCAGCTCGTGATCGATCTTGAACTGTTCGTCCCAGTACTGCGGCACCGTGGTGAGCGAGAGATCGACGCTGCTCGGGATCACGAGCGGCACGATGAAGTCGATCACCGAACGACGAAGCGCGATCATGTACTTGGTCTTGTCGTCGATCGGGCCCTGGGCGACGAGCCCGCCATCGATCAGCGAGACTTCGGCCGACGTACTCCGCTTGTCGCTACCACCGCGGGTCGTGAGCAGCACGATGCCCGACGACGATCGTCCATAGTCGACAGCAAAGCCACCCGGGACGAAGGTCAGGGTCTCGATCGTCTCGGCCGGCACGATCGCGCGAAACGCGAGCGCGTGGAACAAGATCGGAATCTCGAAGTCATCGACGAGCACCTTCGAATCCTGTGGCGACGAGCCGCGGATCACGATGCCGTTGTAGCCGAGCGGAATCTGGGTATTCACGACGCCCGGCATCGCGGACAGCGTGCGCACGACATCGCCACCGGCGCCCGGCAAGCGCTGGATCTCTTCACGGTCGAGCGTCGCGGCACCCGTCGCGGCGATCGGAGTCTCGCCACCGATCTCGATATTCTCGTTCGAGAGTTCGCTCGAGACGACGACGTCATCGAGCGCCTCGCCGTTCACGCTACCCAGCGCGACACCACGCTTGTCAGCATTGACGACCAAGGTCGCGCCGAGCGGCGCCGTGATGGTGTAGCGACCTTGCTTGTCGGAGGTCGCCTTGGCGCCGCCGCCCTCGACCTCGATCGTCGCGCCACGCACAGGTTTACCGAGCGCGTCGATCACGCGGCCGCTCGCGGTGATCGGCTGGACGACCGGCGCCGGATCCGCCTCCGCGACGCTGCTCGCCAGCATCAGCGCGATGACGAGGCGAGCTCCCACGCCGGCAGACTATCGCGTCAGCCCGCGACAAGTCCCATCGCTGCATACCCCTTGTCGACGTAGAGCAGGGTTCCAGCGACCTACGTGGCAAGCGGACTCGCGAGCCATGGCTCCGCCACCGCGACGTCCTCGGCCGCGATCGGCGCTGCCAAGGGCCGGCTACATCGATGGCGCCCGCCTCGGGCGCTGGGCTAGGGGCAGCTTGTGTGGCTCGGAGGATCGTCATCGCGCACGTGTGCCTGAGCACGTGCGGCGAGATGGTCTTGGTCGCCAAGCTCGGGCACCCTGCGGTCGCGCGCTCGATGCTTAGCCAGCACGTACTCGAAGCCAGACCGAGTCATCGCCGCGCCGTCACCCAGTGCCCGCGCTGCGGCGATGCCTTGCGCGTGATCGCGTTCATTACCGACCGACACGTCACCGCACACATCCTCGAACACCTCGGCCTGACCTCCGAC
>JAYWCI010000217.1:0-15659 GCA_043780895.1 Kofleriaceae bacterium
CGATCGGGTTCGCCGTATCGACGTTCGCGTAGCACGCGATCCACGACACGCCCTCGATCGTCGTCGTGAATGACCACGTGTGCTGGGGTGGCTCGATGACCGCTACGACGTGGACATAGACGGCGAGGGTCGCATCCAGCGCGTGATTCAAGCGGCGCACGAGCGTCCAGCCGTTCGGCGCGATGATGGCGGGCTGTGCGGTTGCGCCTGATTGACCGAACGCGATTACGGCGAGCATCACGCCACCGGTCGGGCACGCGGGATGCGGGATCGTGACCGCCCCCACCGGCGCGGCGGCCGGGACTTCGACATCCCTCTCGCTCTTGAACAGGATGACGGGCGGCGGCGCTCCGTCGCTCGGTGCGTCGATCGCGGCGTCGAGATGGTTGCCTTCGAGCGGCGAATCGAGCTGCACCGCACCATCACTCTGTGTGCCGTTCAGGACGCATCGATCGCTCGCGCAGGTTTGACCGCTCGGGCATTCACCCTCGGTCGTGCATGGCACGTCGAGCTGCAGGGTCGGGTGATAGCACCCGACCGTAACCAGTACGCTGAGCCAGCCGCGCCCCATTGCCCCCATTGCCCCCATTGCCCCGATTGTACGAGGTTAGCGCGGGCGTGCGCGATGATTGGCACGAGAGCGTCGGATTCGGGCGCCGGGCTCAGCTCGGCCAGCCCACCGTGAACGCGACGTGCCTCGTCTCGGCCGCCTCCGGGAACGTCACGTGCTCGAGCGCATCGCCCGCGCAGTGCGTGTAGTTGTTCACTCCGCTGACATGTGCGCTGCCATCGAGCGCGATGTCGAGTTCGACCTCGAACGATGCCGAGGACCTCGTCGCCGATCCGCGCCACCACGCGTGCGACCGTTGCCATGGGGCGTGGACCCGCGAAACGGCCCGGAGTTTCGCTGCAACCGAGTGCAACCAGCGTGTCTAGCCCGCGATCCCCGAGTAGACTGCGCGCTGCCGTGTCGCTGCTCGAGCTGTTGCCCACTGCGCTGTCGCGCGCACGCGATGGCGTGGGCTACGCACGCGGCGAGGCGTACTGGCGCGAAGGTCGTGTCGTGAAATACTCGGTCGAGGCCGATCACGTGGCCGGGGTGGTCGCTGGCGCCGAGGACTACCTCGTGCGGCTCAACGGGACCGGCAAGAAGCTGATCAGTGCGTGTAGCTGCCCGGTCGGCATGCGCGGCGAGACCTGCAAGCACGTCGTCGCGCTCGGGCTCTATCACCTCGCGATGGTCGAGGGTTCGAACGCGCGCCGCGCGGAGCCGGTCCAGAGCGGCGAGCCGGTGTTCGCGACGCAGGATGCGCTCGACACGTGGGCAACCGATCACCGCGTCGGCTTCGAGCTCGAGACCAGCGCGGAGATCCTTACGGGCCAGCTCGTGCGCGTGTATGCGAGCGAGTGGCACCTCCGCCGCATGCTGTGTACGAAATCGATCGGGGAGGTCGGCTCGCTCGATGGTGCGCGCCGTGCGTTCGACGAGCCGCGCCTGATCCAGGCGACCGCGGTCGCGGTGGCGCAGCACCTCGCGAAGATCGCGGCCGCGGTCGAAGCCGGCATCGCCGAGGAGAAGGTCGCGCGCGCGCCGAGCGATCCGGCGATCCAGCCGGCCTGGGACAAGCTGCGATCGCTGCGCGTGCGGCTGCGCGATGGCGCGATGCCACGCGGCAAGCAGACCCGCGCGGGTGGCACGTGGAAGTTCGAACGCGACAACGCGACGATCGAGTGGCACGAGGCCACGCCGGTGCGCGGCATCAACTACATGGTGATGCCCGTGATCGCGCGGCTCGCATTTCGCACCGTCGCGGAGATCACGTGTACGTGTAAGCGCGACCCGTGTACGCACGCGATCGCGCTGATCGATGCGACGCTCGACCGGTTCGCGGATCCGGAGCGGCGCGAGGCGATGCGCGGCATCGCGGAGGAGCTGATCAAGCCGCCATGGCAGCGCGCGCTCGCCGAGCTGGCGTTCGACGAAGCGCCCGCGAAGCCGAAGGCCGCGATCGAGCTGTGGTGGCAGATCGAGCACGAGCTGCGCGAGCTGTCGGTCACGCCGGTGGTGCGCCGGCAGCTAAAAAAGGGCGGCACCACGAGTGGCACGCGGGTCTCGGTGCAGCGCTTGCTCGCGGAGTACGGCAACTCGCTCGACGAGCGCGACAAGACGATCGTCGAGGCGCTCGAGGGCTGGCATCCCGGCTACAGCACCTCGTATCCGCTCAAGGCCTTCGCGGCGCTCGTCGGGCATCCGCGCGCGCTGTTCGAGGGCGAGCCGATCGCGGTGAAGCGGTTCGCGCTCGGGTTCACCGCGACCGAAGCGGGCAAGAGCGAGGGTGCGACCCCGAACCTGAGGCTCGAGCCCACCGTCGATGGTGTGCGGTTCTCGCCGCGGTTGCTCGCGCCGCTCTTGCAGACCTTCGCGAAAGGCGAGCCGATCGTCGTGGTCGAGCCGGAGCACGGTCGGGTCGCGATGATCGATGTCAGCGAGGAAGCGCGCCGGTTGTGGACCGTGCTCGAGAAGCACGGCGACGTGTTCCCGCCGGAGAGCCATGGCGAGCTGATGGAGCGGCTCGCGCGGATCGAGGGCAAGTTGCCGATCGTGGTCGCGCCCAAGCTGATGGGCGACCTCCTGAACGAGCCCGCGATCGTCGTGCTGCGGTTGCGGCTGACCGCGGTCGCGACGCTCGAGCTCGAGTCGTTCGTGCGGCCCGCGCGCGGCGCGCCGCTGTTCCCGCCCGGGGTCGGGCCGCGCGAGGTCATGGTGATCCGTGAGGGTGGGCGCGGCTACGCGAAGCGCAACCTCGATCGCGAGATCATCGCCGCGCAGAACGCACTCGCCGCGCTGCCGTTGCAAGACGCAGAAGAAGGTCCGCCCGGCGTACATCGCGTCAACGATCCGGATACCGCGCTGTCGATCGTGGCGGTGCTCGAGGATCCACCGGAGGGCGTCGAGGCCGAATGGCTCGACGAGCGCCCGCGCGTGGTGTCGTCGCCTTCGCTGACGAACCTGCGCGTGAACATCGAGCAGAAGCGCGACTGGTTCGGCATGACCGGCCAGCTCAAGGTCGAAGCGGGCAGGGTCGAGCTCGCCGTGTTGCTCGATGCGGCGCGCCGCCAGCAGCGGTTCGTGCGGCTCGACGACAATCGCTGGGTCGAGCTCTCGGAGCTGCTGCGCAAGCGGCTGAGCGAGATCGCGGATCGCTCGGTCGGTGGCGGAGCGGGCAAGCCGATCGAGCTGTCGATCGCGGCGGTGCCGTTCGTCCAGAAGCTCGTCGAGGAGGGGGCGGAGGTCACGATGGACGCGACCTGGAAGGGGCTCGCCGAGCGCCTCACGGCGGCGACGCGGCTCAAGCCGAAACCGCCTGCGACCCTGAACGCGACGCTGCGCCCGTACCAGGTCGAAGGCCACGCGTGGCTCGCGCGCCTCGCGGCGTGGGGTGCGGGAGGGTGCCTCGCGGATGACATGGGCCTCGGCAAGACCGTTCAAGCGATCGCGCTGTTGCTCGATCGCGCGAAGCTCGGGCCCGCGATCGTCCTCGCGCCGACCACGGTCGCCCTCAACTGGGTCGACGAGCTCGCGCGGTTCGCGCCGAGCTTGAATCCCGTCGTGTACGGTGAAGCACCCGATCGGGTCGCGGCGCTGCGCCGGCTGACCAAGAAGGATGTCCTGATCGTGAGCTACGGCTTGCTCGCGCGCGATGCGATGGCGCTCTCGCAGATCAGCTTCGCGACGCTCGTCGTCGACGAAGCGCAGGCGCTCAAGAATCCGCGCACCGAACGCGCGAAGGCCGCGCGCATGTTAAAGGCGGAGTTCCGGATCGCGCTCTCGGGCACGCCGCTCGAGAATCATCTCGGCGAGCTGTGGTCGCTGTTCGCGGTCGTGTTCCCGGGCCTGCTCGGCAGCTGGGATCAATTTCGCGCGCAGTTCGGCGTGCCGATCGAGCGCGATCGCAGCGAGCGTGCGAGTGGTGCGCTCGCGCGCCTGATCCGCCCTTTCCTCCTGCGGCGCACCAAGGCCGAGGTCGCGCCCGAGCTGCCGTCGCGCACCGAGATCCTCGTGCCGATCGCCCTGTCGTCGCAGGAAGCCGCGCTCTACGAGGATGCGCGGCTCGCCGCGGTCTCGAACTTCGACAAGTCCAAGAAGAAGGACGACGACATCGACAAGCGCCGGTTCGAGGTGCTCGCCGCGCTCACCCGGCTGCGCCTGCTGGCCTCGCATCCCAAGCTCTACGACCCGAGCTCGGTCATCAGCTCGTCGAAGATGCAGCGCTTGCTCGAGCTCGTCGAAGAGCTGCGCTCCGAAGGCCATCGCGCGCTCGTGTTCTCGCAGTTCACGTCCCACCTCGCCCTGGTCCAGGCCGAGCTCATGCGCGCGAAGGTCGGCTACCTGTATCTCGATGGCGAGACGCCGATGCGCGAGCGCCAGGATCTCGTCAAGCGGTTCCAGGCCGGCGAGCGCGACGTGTTCTTGATCTCGCTCAAGGCCGGCGGCACCGGGATCAACCTCACCGGGGCCGACTACGTGATCCACCTCGACCCGTGGTGGAATCCCGCCGTCGAGGATCAGGCCACCGATCGCGCGCATCGCATCGGCCAGGACAAGCCGGTGACCGTGTATCGGCTCGTC
The DNA here is from genome assembly GCA_043780895.1 of Kofleriaceae bacterium. Taxonomy (GTDB): domain Bacteria; phylum Myxococcota_A; class Polyangia; order Haliangiales; family Haliangiaceae; genus JABFXX01. The sequence continues at coordinate 4,631 of JAYWCI010000217.1, forward strand.
GCGCGCGGCACGGTCGAGGAGAAGATCCTCGCGCTCCATGGCACCAAGCGAGCGCTCGTCGCAGGCGTGCTCGAGGGCACCGACGCCGCAGCCAAGCTCAAGACCAAAGACCTGATCGATCTGCTGAGCTAATGCTGCGTGTCGGGGTGCCGAGCCTGCGAGGCGGAGGGCCCAGACGAAATAGACCCGCTGAGCGCGCAGCGTGAACCTCGCTGACCGATCCCGCTTCAGCTCGGCAGACGTGGATCGTCGTCAGCGCTCGAGCTCGATCAGCAGCGGGAACTTCGCAGTGCCAGTCAGCGTCGCCTTCATGCCGGTGATCTCGCGATAGTGACGCTCGCGAAAGCCGTGATCGCTCGCGGGCTCGAGGTGCACGCTGCCGACGATCCGGATCTTCGCGCCGACTTGGCATGCCAGCGGTGTTGCCGGCGAAGAAGTACACGTTCGTATCGTAGACGACGCACGGGCGCTTCGCGATCATCGAGGTCAGGAGCAATGGCTCGTCAAGCTCGACGGTGCCGACCACGCAGGCAAGCAGCCCATCGCCGAGCTCCGCGATCGGCGTGACGCGCGTCCTACGCAGCACGCGGCGGGTACGGTGGGCGTCATCTTGCCAGCGGTTCCACGCGGCATAGCCCAGCGCGACGATGCCGGGCAGACCGAGGAAAAGCCCGATCGGATCCATCTCAGGAGCTGCAGGACAGCATCGAACACCCGACCTTGTGCCGCGCCCACTCCGGTCGCTTGCCGGCGTAGTGCGCGAGCCCGGGTCGCTCGGTATACGGATCGCGCAGCACGTCGATCAGGTGGAGCAGCTGCGCGCGATCGCCGCGTTCCGTCGCATCGATCACCTCTTGAACGAGGTAGTTGCGCGGCACGTAGATCGGGTTGACCTCGCAGATCCGCCGGGCTCGCTCGGGCTCGGACAGCCCTTCGTGTTTCGCGCGCTCGAGGTAGCGCGCGATCCAGCGATCGAGCTGAGCATGGAGGAGCCGACCGGGGGCGGATCCGGAAGATACGTCGCCGTAGCAGGCCTCGGTGATCCGCTCCGGCGTGGCGAGCCGGCGGAAGAACAGGGTGTAGTCGACCTCGAGCGTGGTCATCAGCTCGCCGAGCGAGGTCAGCAGGCCATCGTCCTCGTCGAACGTGTCGCCGCGGCCATTGAGGCCGAGCTTGCGCAGCATCGTGCCGCGGTAGAGCTCGGAGAATTGCTTCGGCCACTGATCGATGACGCGACGCAGCGGTTCCGGATCCGGACACACGGGTAAGAGCGCCTTCGCGAGTTGCGCGAGGTTCCAGTGCGCGATCGTCGGCTGGTTGCCGAACCGATAGCGACGGTTCGCGGCATCGGTCGTGTTCGGGGTCCACGTCAGATCGAACGGCTCGAGCCAGCCGTACGGGCCGTAATCGATCGTGAGCCCGAGGATCGACATGTTGTCGGTGTTCATCACGCCGTGCACGAAGCCGACGCGCATCCACTCGCACACCACCCACGCGGTGCGCTGCGCGACCTCGGCGAACATCTCGCCGACCGTCATGCCGGGATAGAACTTCGCGATCGTGTACTCCACGAGCGCCTGCAGCGTCGCCTTGTCGTCGCGCGAGGTCGGCAGCTCGAAGTTGCCGAACCGCAGGAACGAGGGCGCGACGCGACACACGATCGCTCCGGGCTCGGTCGCGGGGTGGCCGTCGTACAGCATGTCCCGCATCACGGGCTGGCCGGTCGTGACGAGCGAGAGCGCGCGCGTGGTCGGCACGCCGAGATGGAACATCGCTTCGCTACACACGAGCTCGCGTAACGAAGATCGCAGCACCGCGCGCCCATCCGCGGTGCGCGAGTACGGCGTGGGCCCGGCGCCCTTGAGCTGGAGCTCGAATGTTTCGCCCGCGTGGGTGACCTCGCCGAGCGTGATCGCGCGACCATCGCCGAGCTGCCCTGCCCACTGGCCGAACTGATGGCCGCCGTAACACGCGGCGTACGGCGCCATGCCGGGGACGACACGATTGCCCGCGAGCACGGCCACGAGCTCCGGCGAGGGGTCGAGCCCGACGAGCGCGGCGACCTCCGGCACGATCACGAGGAGCTCCGGTGCAGGCACCGAGGTCGGCTCGACGCGCGAGTACAGCGCCTTGTGGACCTGGCGCGGCTGCTTGTCGGTGCGCGGATCGCCAGGGAGCGCACGCACGAAATCGTCCGAATACGGCAACTGCTCGACGGTGGTCACGTGCCCGAAGTATGGCTGCGAACCACCGCCTCGGGAAGGACTTCGTGCAACACGGCCGAGAGCTGCGGATTGCCGTCCTCGGCGACATCCGCGACGATCGTGTCGCCCGCGCGGCGCAGCGTGATGCCGCCGATCGTGACGATCGTTCGAGGAGCGAGCGACGGAAACGCGGCGATCACGCTGTGCGCGAGCGCGATGCTGAACTGCTGCGGCTCGACGAACGTGAGGTGGCGCGGGGCGCGCAGAAGGATGCCTTCGTAGTCGTGGAGGAACCGGCGCATCAGCACCTCGACCGCGCGCCGCTCCGTGCGGAGTGCGAGGTGGCTGACGCCATCGAGCTCGCGGCGCACCAGGATCGTCGCGAGCAGCGGATCCGAGAGATCGAGCTCGTCGAGATGAGTGAGGCGATGGCCGCCCTCGAGCGCCGCGGTCAGCACGGCCGCGTTCGGTGCATCGATGCGCCGAACGCCGACGAGCTCCCTCGCGGCGAGCAGCTGCTTGTAGATCGCGATCGAACCAGGACCGAGCCGGACGCGCTGGAGCAAGCCGAGGCGAACATCACCGAGCAATGCCGTGAGATCCTCCGGTGCGGTGCGCGCCAAGGTTGCGGTGTGGGGCAAGCCGCGCACCATCTCGACCGACGTGAAGTAGTGCACGAGCGGCCCGAACGCGATCTCGCGCTGGCGTACGGTGACCGAGTGCTCGGCGCGCGCCTGCGCGAACAACGCAGCACACGGCTCGCCGAGATCCTCGAGCAGATCGATCAGCACACCGCGATTCTGATCGTCCTCGGGATGTGCGGCGATCTCGCGGATCAGGTGATCGAGCTCGGGGCGGCGCGCGATCACCTGAGGTGCGCCTCGGGGAGGACCTCTTCGAGAAGCGGCAACATCAACGGTTCGCCCTCGTCGGCGTCGAAGCTCGCCACGATCTGGTTCGCCTCGCGGCGCAGCGTCACGCCGTGAACCGAGATGGTCGTGTGCGGAGCGAACGAAGCGAACGCACCGAACACACTCCGCCCGAGCACGAGGCTCATGTCGTGCGGTTCGCGGAACACGAGATGGCGCGGGACCCGCGCGAAGATACCATCGCTGTCCGCGATGATCCGGGTCACGAGCTCGGCGGCCCAGGTGTAGCCGACCGGAAGGTCGAGATAGCGAACCGAGTCGAAGTCGTGCTGCGAGAGCACGGAGCTCACGAAGCGATCGTGAAGCCCGACCTCGTACAGGTGCGTGAGCGCGTGCCCGCCTTGGAGCGCCGCGGTCAACACGGCCGCATCCGGCGCGTCGATCGCGCGCAGCCCGACGAGTGCTCGCGACGCGAGCAACTGCTTGTACTTCGTGCGCGAGCCATTGCTCAGCCGGAGTCGGCGCACGAGGCCGATGCGCGCGTCGCCGAGAACCGCCCGCAGCTGATCGGGCGTGGCGCCACGGGCGAGCGTCGCGGTCTCGGGCAAGCCACCGACGAGCTCGATCGAACTGAAGACCGAGGCGAGCGGGCCGAACGCGGTCACGCGCTTTGCCCTGCCGATCGGGCGACCCGCGCGGGCCTGCGCGAACAGGGCGGCGCACGGCTCGCCGAGATCCGCGAGCAGATCGATCAGCACCGCGCGATCGTGATCGTCCTCGGGGTGAGCGTTGATCTCGTGGATCAGCGTGTCGAGCTCCGGGCGGCGCGCGAGCGGCTTGGTCGGGAGAGCCTCGGCCTTGCCGGCGCTGACCTTCGCGCTCACCGTGTAGGGTAACAGCGGCTCGATCACGATCTGACGCGGCCGGTTCGGCACGTCGATCGCGACGAACCCGCCGGGCCACAGTTCGTCGACGAGCGCGACCTCCATGCCGCGCTCGAGCCCGTACTGGCGATGGTCGAGCTGGAGCTGGGTACGCCCGACATTGACGAGCGCCTGGTCGCCGACGATCGCCGCGACGATCGCTCGAACGCGCGCGTTCGGGTTACGCAGCGGATAGACCGTCTCGATCGAGATCTCGAGCTCGCCATCGACGAGCTGCTCGAGGTCGTCGAGCGGCACCCGCATCGTGCCGAAGGCGCTCGTGACGTGGAGCATGCGCTCGACGATTGCCACGCGCTGCGGCACGAACACCAGCTCCGCGAGCTCGAGCCGCGTCGGGGTCGCGCGCTCCGCATCGAACACGACGAGGGCGCGCGCTTCGACCACGACCGCGTGTCCACCCCAGAACGCGACGTGCGGCACCTTGAGCTGGGCCGTGCCGCGCGGCCACGACAGCGTGTGACCGTCGATGGTGAACGCCTCCGATGCCTTCGACGTTCGCGCCACGGGCTCGCGCGCCTGGGCCGGCCACGCGTGCGAGGCGAACGTCCAGCTCACCCGACGGTTGTACCTCTACCTGTGGGCCTGGTCTTTAGCACCCTTCACTTCCGTCATTTTCCACGCGCCTTGCGCGTGGATCCAGGTCTCCTCGACGAGCGGCCCGCTCTTGTCGGTCCGGGTATAGACGACGGCGTTCTCGTTCGTCGTGTGCCCCATGCTGACGACGTAGCGCGAGCCACTTTCATCCTTGATCGTCGCGTTGATGTCGTTGCGAACCGCAGCGACGTTGACGAAGTGTGTCTGCTGGCCAGCGCAACCAGCCGCGAGAACGAGTGCCATCACCAAATACTTCATGCCACTGCCCCTACGCAGGAACCGGTCCAACGACACGAAGTCCAAATCCTGCGAAATCACGCGTATGTCGCGCCATGTCACACGCGTCGCACCGGCCTCGCCGACGTATCTCCGAACCGTACCGATTTCGTATCTGGTACGCGCACGAGACATCGTCTAGTGTCCGGCCATGCGGTGGGGCCCGTTCGCAGTGTTCGTCGCGGCGTGCACCACGTCGCAACCGGAGCCCGTCACGCAGACGGTCGATCAGGCGCTCACCAAGTGCGCCGACACCGTGGTCGAAGGTCTCGATGTCTACAACGGGACCGGGACGATCGACTGGGCGAAGGTCCACGCCTCGGGGCGCGGCTTCGCGTTCATCAAGGCGACGCAGGGCGACTACAACACGCAGAGCTCGTTCCCGACGAACTGGGCGGGAGCGCAGGCCAACGGCATGCGGCGCAGCCCCTATCATTTCTTCGACGCGACGATCGACGGTGTCGTGCAGGCGCAGGCGTTCCTGACCGCGGTCGAAGCGACCGGCGGCCTCGGGGTCGGCGACCTCCCGGCGATGCTCGACATCGAGTGCCCGACCGCGGCGACCGCAGGCGCCTCGCAAGCGAACTGCGAGCACTCCGGCGATTCGGGCTGGGCGACCGCCGCGGTCTTGAAGCAGCGGATCTTCGACTGGCTCGATACGGTCGAGAACGCGACCGGCAGAAAGCCCATCATCTACAGCTATCCTTCGTGGTTCGCCGCGGTCGCGATGACCGATGCCCGGCTCGCCGACTACCCGCTGTTCATCGCCTCGTACAACAGCTGCGCGACCATCCCCCAGCCGTGGACGACCGCGGTGTTCTGGCAATACTCCGCCACCGGGACGGTCCCGGGCCTGGCGGCCGGCGCGGATGTCGACCGGTTCTTCGGCTCCGATGCCGACCTCGACGCCTTCACGATCCAGCCGCCACCCGTTCAGACCAGCGATGCCGGGGTCGGCCCCGCGGTCGAGATGAACCCGCCCGCGGGCTGCGGTTGCCAGGGCTCGAATCCAACGTCGTCATGGCCGGTGGTCTCACTCGGGATCTTCTTCTTTCTTCCGGGGTTTCGAAAAAAGCGCGCTCGTCGTTAGTCGAAAAGTTGCCCGTGTAGCCCCGGAGGCATTACGCATTTCATGGGGGCCCCATGGACTCGACGAATGCCGCGCTAGTGATCGATACCGAGACAGCAGGACCTGCTGCCTTGCTGCGCGGGACCGCGCGCGGCCTCGAGTGGAGCGTCGACGCCAGCGCCACCACCGTGGCGATCATCATCGCCCTCGAACCCAAGCTCGCGGAGGCACCCACGTTCTTCAAGGGCTCCGACGTGCGCATCGTCGTAGGCATGGCCGGCCAGGCCTCGGATCGACGAGCGCTCTCGAACGAGTGCCTCGTCGCGCTCGCCGGCCTCGCCACGAAGTACGACCTGCGGATCATCGAAGTCGGTGCCCCGCGCGCGCCGCTGCCGGTCGCCCAGATCGTCGAGAGCGGCCCGGTGCCGAGCAAGCTCGGTCTCGCCGAGGGATCCGCCCCTGCTTTGTCTTCGACCCAGGTCGACGACGAGAGCCCGACCCGCAGTGGTCAGCCGATCGTCGTGACGACCGAGCTCGAAAATAGCCCGGTCATGCTCGCGGACGCCGACCTCGAGGTCGCGCATCTCGAGATGGGCACCGAGCCCCGGGAATCGTTTGAAGAGCCGACCCGTGCCAGCATGCCGCGCACCCTCGCGGCGATGCCGGAAATCGCGAACCTGGCGACCGAAGGCACCCGCCTCGTCGTCGGGCCGGTCCGCTCCGGCGTGATCCTCGATCACGCCGGCAACCTGATCGTCTTTGGCGATGTGAACCCGGGCGCGGAAGTCCGCGCGACCGGCAACATCGTCGTGCTCGGACGCTTGCGGGGCACCGCCCACGCAGCGATCGGTCAGGACATCGGGTTCATCCTCGCGCTGCGCCTCGAGCCGCAACAGCTTCGTATCGGTCGTCGCGTCGCACGTGCGGCCGACAACGATGCCTCGTCGAACGACGCCGAGATCGCATATGCGACCGGCGAGCAAATGATCGTCGAACGCTATCAGGGCCGCCTGCCGCGCAACCTCGCTACCAGCATCTAAGGAGTTACATCATGGGCCGCGCCATTGTCATCACGTCAGGAAAAGGTGGAGTTGGTAAGACCACGACCACTGCCAACCTCGGAACCGCGCTCGCACAGCTCGGTCACTCGGTCGTTCTCGTCGACGCCGATATCGGGTTGCGTAACCTCGACGTGGTCATGGGGCTCGAGAATCGCATCGTGTTCCACTCGGTCGATGTCATTCGCGGCAAGTGCACGCTCCAGAAGGCGCTGATCAAGGATCGCCGTCTCGACAATCTGTGGATGCTCCCGGCATCGCAGACCGACGACAAGGACGCGATGACGCCGGACGACATGCGCAAGCTCGTCACCGAGCTCAAGAATACCCACGACTACGTGCTGATCGATTGCCCGGCGGGCATCGAGCAAGGGTTCAAGAACGCGATCGCGGGCGCGGACGAAGCGATCGTGGTTGCGACGCCGGAAGTCTCGTCGATTCGCGATGCGGATCGCGTGGTCGGTCTGCTCGCGCAAGCGGATGTCTCGGCGCGCCTGATCGTGAACCGGATCTCGCCGCAGCTCGTGAAGAAGGGCGACATGCTGTCGCAAGCGGACGTGATCGAGATCCTCGCACTCGAGATGCTCGGCGCGGTGCCGCTCGATGATGCGATCATCGCGACGACGAACAAGGGCATCCCCGCGGTGCTGGAGCCGGGCAAGTCGCTCGCGGCCAAGGAGCTGCTGCGGATCGCGAAGCTGATCGCCGGTCACGAGGTCGAAGACCGTCAGCCGGTCGGCTTTTTTGCTCGCATCGGCCGCGCGCTCGGGCTCTCTGCGACGGCGGCGTAAGGTGACTATTATGTGGCAGAACATCAAGACTCTGTTCGGCAGCAAGCCGACCCGTGAAGTTGCGAAGGGCCGCTTGCACCTCGTACTCGCCCACGATCGCACCGGCCTCGACGGCGGTCGGCTACAAGAGATGCGTAAAGAGATCGCGGCCGTGATCGCGCGCTACGTCGAGATCGATGCCGAAGCAGTCGATATCCAGATCGAGACCCGCAATCGCGAGACTCAACTGACTGTTTCGAGCGCGATCCAGGCACGCTCGACGACGTAGTCGACCCGCCAACCCCGGCGCGATGACCGCGGCGCGCGCGGAGAAGATGCCCTCGGGTGAGGACTCGCGGCCGTCGTGGACGCCCGCGATGGAGCGCAAGGATGCGCGCCTGGTCCCGAGGAGGTCGATCGCGCACATCGCGCACATGTCGCACTCACCCTCGTGCCCGCGATCGCCACGAAGATGGACGCGATGATCGAGCGCGGCCATGCGCACGACGATTGGTCCGTGATCGCGAAGGACTTTATCTTACAACCTCGGTAGGTTTGGCCGGGTGAACCTCGCTGCCGCGCTCGTGATGCTCGCTGCCTGTGGTGGCGGAAGTGGTGGGGATGAGGCGAGCGCGACCGATCCATTGGATGCCGGCACGATCGTCGGTGGTAGCTGCAGCGCGGTGCCCGCCAACGAGAGTGGCGACGGCACGTACTACGCCGCCGACGGCACCGGGAACTGCAGCTTCGATGCCTCGCCGAACGATCTGCTCGTCGCCGCGATGAACCACCCCGACTACGGCGATGCCGTGTGGTGCGGCGCGTGCGTGAACGTCACCGGACCGAAGGGCTCGGTGACGGTGCGGATCGTCGATCAGTGCCCCGAGTGCCTGAAGGGCTCGCTCGATCTGTCACCCCAGGCGTTCGACATGATCGCGGATCACGCCGCGGGTCGGGTACCGATCACGTGGCACGAGGTGGCATGCGGCGTGAGTGGACCGATCGGCTACTACTTCAAGGCCGGGGACATGCAGTACTACCAGGCGATCCAGATCCGCAACGCGCGCTATCCGGTCGCCAAGCTCGAGGTCATGCAGGGCGGCGCGTACATCGAGCTGGTGCGTGCGGACTACAACTTCTTCATCTCGCCGAGCGGTGGCCTCGGCAACGGGCCCTATGCATTTCGGGTGACCGATCAGCGCGGTCACGCCCTCGAGGACACGGGCATCGCACTCGGCTCGGATCTCACGCGCGACGGTGCTAGCCAGTTCGACGCGTGCCCGTGACGCACGCCTTGTAGCGGAAGCACGCGACGAGGTGATCGTTGACGAGGCCGCACGCCTGCATGTGCGCGTACATGATCGTGCTGCCGCAGAACTTGAAGCCACGCGCGATCATGTCCTTGGACAGCGCGTCGCTCTCCTTCGATCGCGGCGGGATTTGCTTGCTGGTCTTCCGCGCATGGACGATCGGTTTGCCGCCTACGAAAGCCCAGATGTAGCTGTCGAACGAGCCGTGCTCTCGCTGCACGCCCAGGAACAGCCTCGCATTCTTCACGCACGACTCGACCTTGAGCCGGTTCCGCACGATGCCCGGATCGAGGAGGATCTTGGCCACGCGTGCCGGCGTGAACTTCGCGACCACAGCCGGATCGAACGCGGCGAAGTTCTTGCGATAGCCCTCGCGCTTGTTGAGGATCGTCGACCATGACAGGCCGGCCTGCGCGCCCTCGAGCACCATGAACTCGAAGTGCTTCCGATCGTCGTGGACGGGGAAGCCCCACTCCTTGTCGTGATAGGCCCACATGCTCTCGCTCTCGGCCCACGCGCAACGCACCGTCATCTCGTCACCCCTTCTCTCAGTGTACGAGAAACCACTTCACGTTCGCCATCACCTCGAGGTGGAAGTGATTGCGATGGGGACGATTGAAATCGGGCGTGAGCACGACGTTGAACATGTGCTGGCCGACCGCCGTGCACAGGATGTCGCGGAGCTCCTTCGCAGCGTCGGTCGAGGGATGCGGTCCCGCGCCATCGCCGCAGGTCTGCGCGCCGATCTTGCCGTGGAAATCTTTCAGCACGTCGAGGGTGGTGCCGTCCTTCTTCACGAACCGACCGGCATCGAGCGCGAGCGCGCCGTTGTGCTGGCCCCCGATATGATCGTCAGCCCACGATTTCGGCGGCGGCCGATACATCGAGTAGTGCCGCACCTGCACGATTTCGTGCGCCTCCAGGATCTGGGCGAAGTCGTCCATCGCGAGCACGAGGCGGCAATCCGCGATCTCGTACGGTGAATCGGCGCGCTTGGCATCGTTCGCATCGGTGCGGAACTCGACGCCGTGCAACGTGCCGGTCAGGCGCACTGGAATCTTCACGCCGAGCGCGGCTTCTTCGGTGTAGCCGATGTGGCGTGTGCCGAGCTCGGCCTTGCAGTCCTCAGCTTCGAGGGCGCCGTACTTCACGGCGGGAGTTGCATCGGCGTCGCTCGGATTCTGGAACCGCGAATTCGCGTGCTTCTTCGCGGGCGGGGGCTTCTTCTTGACGGTCTTTTTTGCGGGGGCGGGGGCGGCGGACGACAGACCGGCGACCGCCGATGCCAAGGCCACGAGGAGAACCGCCCGCATTCGGGGCACTGTATGCGAAGAGGTCGCCAGCGGGAACCGCAACCGGATCGGTGGTGTCTATCGCCCACATGCGTCGTCCGATCACGTCGGTCATTAGCCTGTGGGCAGCGGTTGCGACGGTGTCAGGCGGGTGCCCTGCCTCCCAGCAGCAGGCGCGGCCCACCGTGGCCGCGGTGCAGGCACCGCACGCGCCACCGCTCGTGGCGAGCGCGGGACGACCCGAGGTCGCGATGACCGGCAGAGAGATCGGCGAGCTCGAGCTCTCGCCGATCTCTCTCGGTGCGAAGGCGACGGCCGGTGTCGAGATCAGCGATCTGTCACAGGCCGAAACCACGGCGCTGCTCGCGCGGCTCGAACCTCTGCCGGGCGCCACGACGAACGACGTGCCGGTGATCCGACCGCCGGCTGCCATGCCGCCTGGACCTGGCAACGTGCAACCGATCGCGTTCATGGCCCCGACGGGCTCGGCGGTCCAGAGCCACGCCGCGAGCCACGGGCCACCGGTTGCGGCGATCCTCGCAGCGCCGCAGATCTTGCCGGTCGGCGAGGTCGCTGCGGAATCCGAGATCCGCGTGCGGTTCACCGAGCCGATGGTCGCGGTCGACAAGCTCGGCCCGGCGCC
>JAYWCI010000218.1:0-1974 GCA_043780895.1 Kofleriaceae bacterium
GCCTTCGATGCGCGGTTCGGCGATGTCACCGGCACGTGGCACGGCGACCCGCACGATCTCGCGAAGCCCGTGCATGCCGAGATCAGCGTCGCGACGGCATCGGTCGATACCGGGGTCGGGGAGCGCAGCAAGCACGCGAGAGAGAAGTATCTGGTCGCGGACCAGTTTCCCCGGATCACCGTCGAGATCTTGAAGGTGCTCGCCGTGCGCCAGACCAGCGCGAACGAGATCGCATTTCGTGCAGCCGGCACCGCGAACTTGATGAACAAGGCGCACGCGATCGAGATCACCGGCGTGATGCAGCAGCCCGATGCGGCCGCGCTGCAACGTCTCGGCGTCTCCGGCGATGTGCTCCTCGTGCAAGCTGATTTCTCACTCGTGATCGCGGAGACCGCGCTCTCCGCGGATGCGCACGACTTCGACGGCGACCGCTTCCCTGTTCACGTGTCACTCGTACTCCGGAGAATCCAATGAAGAAGTTATCGATCTGTATCGCCCTCGCATTCGCCATCACCGGCTGCAAGAAGCCGGAAGACAAGACCGTCGCTGCGACGGGCTCGGGCTCGGCCGTTGTTGCGGCTGGCTCGGCTGGTTCGGCTGGCTCGGCTGGCTCGGCAGCACCGGCACCGGCGCCCACGCCGGATCCGAACGCCGACCACATCACCGTGCTCGCGAAGCACAAGGTCGCCAAGCCGATCGATCCGGTGCACATCAACTTCGAGACGTTCAAGGTCGTGAAGGCTGACTTCGATCCGAAAAAGGTCGAGGGCGGCAAGGCGACGATCGAGATCGATCTGTCGAGCTTCCACACCGATTCGGACAAGCGCGATGGCCACGTGAAGTCGCCCGCGTACCTCGATATCGGCAAGTTCGCGACCGCGACGATCGACATCGACAACGTGAAGCTCAAGTCGGGCGCCACGTACACCGCCGATGCCAAGGTCAGCGCGCACGGCATGTCGAAGACCTACCCGGTCTCGTTCGACGTGCTCGAGACCAAGGATAACTCGATCAAGATCAAGGCGTCGCAGGACTTCACGCGCCTCGACTTCGGCGTCGGCACCGATCCGACGAAAGATACCGAGCAGCAGGTCGCTTCGGAGCTCACGCTCGAGATGGTCCTGACACTCGCGAAGACCTAGCGACTTTACTCGGCGGTTACAACGGGCGCCTCGGACCCGCGTGCCGGCGGAATCACCCAGCGCCACCCGAAACTTCTTCACAGCTCGTCGAAGCTGCGCACCGCCTGAAACCCGTGCTCGGCGACGGGCGCATTGCCCGGCCGGAGCGCGAGCACGCACGCGAACCCAGCGTCGCGCGCCGCCACGAGCTCCTCGACGGCATCGGAGATGAACGTGCCGCTGCCGATCGCGCGATAGCTCGCCGGTTCGCGTTTCGGGCCCGTCGTCGTGTCGAAGTAGTGCGCGAGGTAGGGCGTCAAGTCGCCGTGATTCGAGTACCGAAACAGCAACTGCTGCGCCTCGATCGAGCCCGACGAGTAGATCGCGATCGGCATGCCCGCTACCTGCCAGCGAGCGAGCGCACGCGGCACGTCGTCGTAGACGATGGAGCGGAGCTCGCCGTGCTCGTAGCCGCGGCGCCAGAGCTTGCCTTGGAGGCTCTTGAGCGCGGTCGATTTGCGATCTCGATCCATCAACCAGTACACGTACGCCTCGGGCTCGAACGTCGCGGGGCGATCACGATCGCCCTCGTACTCGGCGTGCAGCGCAGCACGATCCAAGTAATCGATCGCGAGGTGCGTGCGCGCGTACGGAAACAGCACGTCGTGCACGAACGAGATCGGGGTGGTCGTACCTTCGATATCGAGGACGATCACGCGGGGCCGAGGCACAGCGGCGCGTAGCCCGCATCGACGCCGGTCTCGGTGTAGTGCGGTGCCCAGCCACTGATCTGTTGAAACAAACGGATCGCACGGATCCGGCGCTCGCTACATAGATCGAACCAGTGGTGCGT
>JAYWCI010000219.1:0-7311 GCA_043780895.1 Kofleriaceae bacterium
CGAGCGCGCGAGCTATGAAGTCCGCGACGAATGCCGGGATCGCGGCATCGAACGCACGCACGTCCGGCGCGTCGTGCAGGCAGATCCGCAACGAGGACCTGCTCGTCGGTCTCACCGGTGTGCGGTGGACGGCCCGTCAGGCACTCGAAGAGGATCGCGCCGACGCTGTAGAGGTCGGTGCGTCCATCGACGTCGGGCGAAGCCTGCGCCTGCTCGGGCGACATGTAGAAGGGCGTACCCAGCACGGTGCCGCGCCCGGTGAGCGCGAGCGGGCTCGTGTTATCGCGCGGCCGTTCGATCTTCGAGATGCCGAAGTCGACGATCTTGGCGAAGACCGGATCCGTGTCGTGCTTCACGAGGAACACGTTGTCGGGCTTGAGATCGCGATGGACGATCGAGGCCGCGTGCGCGTCGACGAGCGACGCGGCGATCTGGAGTGAGATCCGCAGTGCCCGGGTCGGAGGTAGCGGTCCGGCTTCGGCGAGCACGTTGCGCAGCGGCTTGCCCTCGATCAGCTCCATCGCGATGAACAGCGAGCCATCGGTGTCCTGGCCGAAGTCGTAGACCTTGACCGTGTTCGGATGATCGAGCTTCGCGACGGCTTCCGCCTCGGCAGAGAACCGGCGCAGCAGCTGCTGGTTCGCCGAGAGCTCGGGGCGCAGCACCTTGATCGCGACCGCGCGCTTCAGCGAGATTTGCTCGCCGCGATAGACCGCGCCCATGCCGCCTTCGCCGAGCTTCGAGACGATGCGGAACCGGCCGACGATCTCGCGACCGATCATGTCGACTTGCGCACGGATCGGACCGGACGCGTCAGGCTCGGGTGTCGTGCTCTGCACCGCCTTGCCGCATGCAGGGCAGAACCGAGCATCCACCGCGAGCGGCGTCTGGCAGTGCGGACAGTTCACGCACCGCCAAGCTTAACGCGGGCTCAGGTCCCGGCCAACGCGAAGATGGCGTATAGCGGCTGGGTGCCGCCGCGGAGCACGCGAATCTCGACACGATTCTCGTCGTACAGCGCGAGCACGACCAGCGCCTCGCCGCCGCCATCCGGAATGCTCGCGAACGCGAGGTAGACGCGCTGGGGCGAACCATTGAACGTGATGCCCGAGAGCACGTCGGCTTCAGCACCTTGCACCGACGAGATGGCCGCACCAGCCACGAGCCCGCTGATCGAGAGCTTGCCGCGCATGCCGTGGGTGTCGATGCCGTCGATCGCGAGCGTGGCCGTCGCATCCTGCGCGACTCCGACCCGCAACACCGGCGTGTCTCCGACGCGCTTTCCGGTCCACGTGCCCTCGTAGCCGCGCACGTCGTTACATGCGGCAAAGCACAGCAGAAGCCAAAGCGTGGCGCAACGCACGGTCCGACGGTAGCACCCACCATGTTCGGTGCGCTACGTTCGAGGCGTGCGGGGCTTGTTCGTGGTGTGCCTCTGCCAGCTCGTGCTGGCGGCACAGGCGCGCGCGCAGCCGGCGCCCGCCGAACCGACGGGTAGCGACACCCAGGCACCTGCCGAACCGACGACGCCCGAAGCGGCGCCGGCGCCCCCCGCGATCGAAGAACCGCCGCACGAGCAATTTCACGAGGACAACGAATTCGGTCCGGTGATCCTGATCGAAGCTATCAACATCACGGGCAACACCGCGACGCAAACGGAGATCATCCGGCGCGCACTGCCGATCAGTCCCGGCGACATCCTGCACGCGAGTGATCGTCGGTTGCGCGATAGCCGGTTCAAGGTGCTCGCGCTCGGCTACTTCCGCGATGTCACGCTCACGATGTCGAAGGGCACGGCGCGCAGTCAGGTGATCATCGAGATCCACGTCGTCGAGCGCGGCACGTTCGTGCTCAACCGGCTGTGGTTCGGATCGAACAGCGTGTCGCCGTACTGGTTCGGCGCAGATGTCGGCGAGCGCAACTTGCTCGGCCTCGGCATCGCCGTCGGTGGCGGCCTGATCTACGCCGCGGATGGCCACATCGCCGGCGCTCGCGATCAGTGGGCCGGCGAATTGCGCGCGAGCGATACGTCACTCTACGGTTCGCGCTGGGGTGCGAACGGATCGCTCACGCTCGTCCACGGCAGCGAGCCGTACCGGATCTCCGGTACCGATAGCGATCAGGCCGCGGAGTTCCGCGCGTTCCCGTATCGCCGGTTCGGTGGTCGGCTCGGGGTCACCTACGACGCGACGGAGCTGTCGCGTATCACCAGCGGGATCCGGATCGAAGCGGTCGATACCGAGTTGCCGGTAGCGCCGACCCGCACGCTGCCCGATGGCCGCGTGACCGCGATCGATCTGCATCTCGATCCGGGCGCGAGCCGCGTGGTCACCGCGGGCATCGGCTTCGATCGCGATACGCGGCCCGATCCGATCCTGCCACACGCTGGCAATCGGCTGACCGCGAATGCCGAGGTCGGCTCGGCCGCGCTCGGCGGCAGCTACGACTTCGCGACGATCTTCGCGCGTGAGGAGCAATGGTGGCCACTCACGCCGCACACCGCGCTCGGCATGCGGCTCGCCGGGGGCGTCGTGATCGGCGATGCGCCGCGCTTCGATCGCATCCACATCTCGGACGTCGATCACATGCTGACGCCGCGCGCGCTCGGCCTCGTGCTCTCGAATGCGTCGCCGCTCGACATCCTGGGGACCAAGCCGGAGAAGCCGAGCTATGGCGAGATCGGTGGCTCGGCATCGCTCGAGCTCACGAGCGAGCTGTTCCGCGGCAGCGGCAAGAACCGCGTGTACGGCGGAGATTGGTTCATCGGCGCGGGGTTGTGGGCGCTCGCGCAGACCGAGGAGCTGACGTTGCGCGATAGCGGGATCTGGAGATCGTTGCCGGTCGATGTCTACGTCGATGCAGGCCTTCGCATCGATACCGATGTCGGGGTGTTCGAGCTCACGATTTCAAACGCGCTGGGTCGCGTTCGATGAGGAGCGCGATCGTCGCGCTCCTCCTCGTTTCAGCGATCGCGCGTGCCGACGACGATCCACCCGAGGACGTCAAGATGCGCTTCGTCGAGGTCGGCACCGAGCTCACTGCCTCGGTGAAGATCCAGAAGCTGTTCGATCAAGCCGCGTATCAAGCCCTGTCGTCGGGCTTCCCCTCGACGATCGTCGTCAACACGTTCGTCTATCCGAAAGACGAACGCGAACCGATCGCGGCGCGGCAGCTCGTACGCTCGGTCGTTTATGATCTGTGGGACGAGGACTACGTGATCCGCCTCGATCCGACCGCGAAGCCGGTGAAGGTCAAGTTTCAGAGCGAAGCGCTCAAGCTCCTCGGCTCGGTCGATGGCATGCCGATCGCGCGACTCGCCGATCTGCCGGACCTCGACCAGTACTATCTGCGGATGACGGTGCTACTCAATCCCGTCGACAAGAAGACGCTCGCCGAGGTCCAGCGCTGGCTCTCGCAAGGCACCGGAGGTGGGCTCGATCGCGGCGGCGTGTTCTTCGGCAGCTTCGTCTCGGTGTTCGTGCACCCGAAGATCGCGGATGCAGATCGCGTGCTCGAGCTCCGTTCGCAACTCTTCTACAGGCCGAAGCCATGAAGCGCCGAGGACCACGCTTCGGGCTGCAATGGCGCGTCACCGCGGCTCTGATGGGCATCCTCCTGTTGCCGTTCGTGCTGTCGTACGCGCTGCTCCAGCAGGTCGGTCACTCGGCGGCGAACTACAAGGCGAACGAGGCGCGCGAGTCCGTCGCGGCGATGGAGAAATCGCTCGATGCGTATCGCGATCTGTTCGAGACCACGAAGCGGCTCCATGCCGATATCGCGGATCGCCTGAGCCGGCGTGCGCAGTTGATCGCGCTCGATCCGAAAGCCGATCTCGCGGCGATCCTCGACGAGGAGGTCGCGGCGCAATCCCACCTTCGCGCGCTCGCGTTACTACGCGAAGACGGCAGCGTCGTGCTCGAAGCCGAGCATCCACTCGATCCGAAGCAGGCCGCGAAGCTGCGCGACAAGGTCGTCGATCAGCCGCTCGGCAATGGGGGTTCGTTGCGGCTCACGTTCACCGTGTCGGCGACGCTCCAGGAGGAGTACCAGAACCTCAACAAGATGATCGAGAAGCTCAGCTACTCGACCCAGATCCGCACCGCGCTCCCGGATGGCTATCGGATCACGTTCGTCGTCACGATCGTACTGGCGTCGCTCGTGGTCGGCATCCTCGGCATCGTGATGTCGCGGCGGATCATCACGCGGCGCGTCGACGCACTCGTCGCGACCGCGCGTCGGGTCTCCGACGGCCACGTCGACGCGCGCGTCGATCTGCCGGGGCAGGACGAGATGGCCGAGCTCGGCAACGCGTTCAACACGATGCTAGATGACCTCGCGCAGACCCGCAGCCAGATCGAATACCTCCAGCGGATCGGCGCGTGGCAAGACGTCGCGCGCCGGCTCGCGCACGAGATCAAGAATCCGCTCACGCCGATCCAGCTCGCGGTCCAGCAGACCGTGTCCTCGTACAAAGGCGAGGATGCACGGTTCAAGAAGCAGCTCGTCGATACCGGCGAGATCGTCGAAGAAGAGATCGAGGGGCTGCGTCGACTCGTCGACACGTTCCGCACGCTCGGCCAGCTGCCGAAGGTCGAGAAGGCGCCGATCGATCTCGCCGAGCTCGTCGAGGAGCTCAAGCTAGATCCGATGTTCGCGGCCAAGCTCGTCGTCCATCCCCCCGACGCTCCGGTGGTGGTCCGCGCCGACAAGCTGTTGCTCAAGCGCGTGCTCGCGAACCTCGTCGAGAACGGCATCCATGCCGGTCAGGAAGCGGGCAAAGACGGTCTGGTCGAGGTCGCGTGGGGCGTGGATGCTCGGGGCGAGAGCGTGCTCATCACCGTCGACGATCGCGGCAAGGGCGTGTCCGAAGACAACCGCGACAAGATCTTCGAGCCGTACGTCACGACGAAGGCGACCGGGACCGGGCTCGGGCTCGCGAGGCCGACGAGGCGCAACCGGAACAGGAAGGCGATTCCCCCACCAGCTTGCCTCCCGGGGAACCCTGACGGGAGTAGGGTTGTGCGGCGCAACATGCGCGCGCTGAGTGGGATAGAATTCCAAGCTCTCCGCCTGGACACGCAATGCAGCGCCTGCGCGAAATTCCCTACAACTACACTTCGTTCTCCGACCGGGAGATCGTCCTGCGGCTGCTCGGCCAGTCAGGCTGGGAGCTGATCAGCGCGCTGCGCGCCGCGCGCCGTACCGGACGATCTGCGCGCATGTTGTACGAAGTTCTCGGTGAGATCTGGATCGTGCAGCGTAACCCGTATCTCGAGGACGACCTGCTCGAGCATCCGAAGCGCCGCGCCCAGGTCCTCACGGGAATGCGCCATCGCCTGGAGGAGATCGAACTGCGGCGCGGCGAAAGCGACAAGGTATCGGACCTCCCCAAGGTATCGGACCTCCCCAAGGTATCAAAACTTCTTTTGGCCGCGCGCGAAGCCGTGGCGAAGTTTGAAGCGGAATTCGAGGAAACCCGGCTGTTGCGTCGCAAAGTGCTGCGCGCGCTGTCGCGCGTAACGCGCAAGGACAACGTCGCCTTCGATGGTTTTGCGCGCGTATCGCACGTCACTGATGCGACAGACTGGCGTGTCGAATACCCGTTCGTCGTCGTCTCGCCGGACAGCGAGGAAGAAGTACAGCCGCTCGTACGCGAGCTGATCCGGCTCGGGCTGACGATCATTCCGCGCGGCGGGGGTACGGGCTACACCGGCGGCGCGGTGCCGCTGACGCGCAGATCCGCGGTGGTGAATACCGAAAAGCTCGAGTCCCTGAGCGCGGTCGAAGACCGCCAGTTGCCGGGGCTTGCGCGCACCACGACGACGATCCGCTGTGGCGCCGGCGTTGTGACGCGTCGCGTCATGGACGCAGCCGAATCGGCGGGGCTGGTGTTCGCGGTCGACCCGACGTCCGCCGATGCGTCGTGCATCGGCGGGAACGTGGCGATGAACGCCGGCGGCAAGAAAGCCGTTCTGTGGGGCACTGCGGTCGACAATCTGGCGTCCTGGCGGATGGTGACGCCGCAGGCGGAGTGGCTTGAAGTGGAACGCGTGGGTCATAACCTGGGTAAGATCCACGACACGGCAACCGCGACGTTCCGTGTCTGCCGCTATGCGGCGGACGGCAGAAAGTTGCTGGAGGAGCGCCATATCGATGTGCCGGGACGCGCGTTCCGCAAGGCCGGTCTTGGCAAGGACGTGACCGACAAGGTTTTGGGTGGGCTGCCTGGGGTGCAGAAAGAGGGGACCGACGGAATCATCACCTCGGCGCGGTTCATCCTGCACAAGATGCCGGCGCATGTGCGTACCGTGTGCCTGGAGTTTTTCGGTACCGCGCACGACGCGGTCCCGGCGATCGTTGAAATCAAGGATTATCTGGATGGCCATGCATCGGCCATGCTGGCCGGCCTCGAGCACCTCGACGAGCGTTACGTCAAGGCCGTGGGATATGCCACCAAGGCGCGCCGCAATCAGCGGCCGAAGATGGTGCTGTTCGGCGACATCGTTGGCGATGACGTCGACGCGGTCGCGAGCGCGGCTTCCGCGGTAGTGCGTCTGGCCAATGCGCGCGGTGGCGAGGGTTTCGTCGCGGTGACGGCAGAGACACGCAAGCGTTTCTGGCTCGACCGGGCGCGCACCGCGGCCATCGCCAAGCACACCAACGCGTTCAAGATCAACGAGGACGTCGTGATTCCGCTGCCGCGGCTGGCGGAGTATTCGGACGGGATCGAGCGCATCAACATCGAACTGTCGATCGGCAACAAGCTTGCGCTGCTTGGCGAACTCGCCGCGTACTTCGCGGGCGAGCTTCCGCTGGTTCAGCAGGACGTCAAGGTGTCGGCCGCGGAGCTGCTCGGTGAGCGCCCGCAGCGTGCGCTTGAGGCCGTCGAACGGGTGCGTGCCCGCTGGCAGTGGATGCTCGACAATCTGGACGCCCCGGTCACCGAAATCAGTTCCGATCTGTCGGGCTGGGGGGCACTGCACTCCGAGCTCTGCCAAAGCCACGATACCGTGTTCGCTGCGATCCAGTCGCATGCGCTGCGCGTCTCCTGGAAGACGGAGCTGCGCGATGACCTGCAGCGTATTTTCAGCGGGCTCGCGTTCGGCAAGATCGTCGAAGGTGCACAGGCCATCCATGGCAAGGTGCTGCGCGGCCGGGTGTTCGTCGCGCTCCACATGCATGCGGGCGACGGCAACGTGCACACGAACCTCCCGGTCAACTCGGATGACTATCTGATGCTCCAGCGCGCGAATCAGGCCGTCGCGCGCATCATGAAGCTTGCGAAATCGCTCGGCGGGGTGATCTCGGGTG
>JAYWCI010000220.1:0-13706 GCA_043780895.1 Kofleriaceae bacterium
CTCTTCGGTGCGCAGCCGGCGCCCTCCGATACGGCGAAGATGCCGCCAGTTCATGCGCCGAGCGCCGCGTCGACCGCGCCAGGGTTCTTGCCCCCGCAGACGTTCCCGGTCCAGCTGTCACAAGCGAACGTCAATTCGCCGCTCGCCACACGGAACCCGGTCGTTTTAGATGTCACGCCGCGCGGGCTCGGCATCGCGACGGTCGCCGGATACTGCGAAGAGCTGATCCGTCGCAACTCGCGCGTGCCGACCGAGATCCGCAAGCTCTTCACCACGTCTCGCGACGATCAGGACACGGTGCGGATCATCGTGTGCCAGGGCGAATCACGTCGACTCGAGACCAACGTCGTGATCGGCGATCTCACGCTCGAAGGGTTGGCTGCAAAGCCGCGGGGCGAAACCTCGATCGAGGTCACGTTCCAGCTCGATGCCTCGGGCATCCTGAACGTTCGCGCGCGCGATGCGAACACGGGGAAAGAGCAGCGCGCGGCGCTCGATCTCGTCGGTGCGATGCCGCAAGCCGATATCGATGCATCGCGCGAACGCGTGCAAGCGCTGCGACGCTAGTCAGTCGCCGCCGTCCTCAGGATCGCCACCCTTTTTCACGGGCGCGCGCGACGACGATTTAGGCGCGTCGGCGTCAGCTTCTGTCGCGGCCTTGCGAGCGGGGGCGGCGGCGGCGGGTACGGATGTACGAGGAGCGTCGCCACCGGCTTCGGCACCACACCACGGCATCTTGAGCGACTTCTTGGTCTCGGCGAGCGTGCGCGGATCGACGATCGCGAGCTCGCCGAGGCGCTCCCCTTCGAGAGCGAACAAGAGGTTCTTCTTGCCCATCACCGCAGTCGCGCCGATCCATGGACCCGCTGCCTTCGCGATCCCGTCCTTGCACTTGTCCGTGACCTTGTCACCGTCGGCCCAGTACGCATCGATCTCGGCGGGCTTGCACGCGAGCTTCGCCGGCTTCCTCACCGCTTTGGTGCGCTTGCCGGTGTCGATCTCGTAGACCGTGAATGTGTCCATGCCGTGATCGGCGAGGCCGACCTTGCCGCCATCGAGGACCGAGAACGAGCCCTTCTTCATCGAGACCGGCTTCTCGTCCTTGCCCCCGAGCGCGTTGATCACGCCTGTCGCGGTGCCATCGGCCTTGAACACCCACGCGTTGCCGTCGTTACCGCCTTCGATGACGATCGAATCGCCGACGAAGTGGATCGCGTAGGCCTGCCCGTTGACGCCCTTGTCGCCCGCGATGCCGAAGGTCGAGAGATGCTTCTTCGACGCTCCGTCGAAAAGGTGGACGTCGGTGCCCGCGAGCATCGCGACCTTCGAGCTATCAGCATTCCACGACAGCTGGGCTGTGCCCGCGGCGGTCTTGCCGGGCGAGCAGAACCCCATCGCGCAGCCGTCGTGCAGCTTCGCCGTGATGCTGTGACCGGGTTGCGGCACGGGCTCCTGGTAGAGGAGCGGCACCGAGCCCTCGCCCATGTTCTTGAGGTCGACCTTCCAGCATCCGACCGGTCCGAGCAGCCGGGTGCCGTCGCCATCGATGGCACACAGCACCGCATCCGCACCGACACTCGCGAGCTCGAGCTTCGGCGCGCCTTCTTGTTTGAGTGCGGCTGGCAGGCAATTCGAGCCCTCCGGAACGATCGCGAGCCGAGCGGCTTTCCGCTTCATCTCGCGCGACGCCTCGGTCTCCGCGGGAGGCTGCTGCATCGATTCCTCCTTCGGTTTCGGCTTCTTCACCTTCTTGCCACCACCACCACACGCCGCGAGGAAGATCAGAGACGCAGCAAGGCTGCGATGGCTCACCATGGCGATGATTGTGCGATCGCGACCAGGCTGATACAAGGAGCTGAGTGCCACGTCGCAAGCGGATCGAGCGCACCACGAAAGAGACCCAGATAACGCTGGAGCTCGACATCGATGGATCGGGTGCGCGCAGCATCGCGACGCCGGTGCCGTTCCTGTCGCACATGCTCGACGCGTTCGCGAAGCACGGCGTCTTCGACCTGACGGTCCAGGCGGCCGGCGATATCGAGATCGATGCGCACCACACGGTGGAAGACCTCGGCCTCGTCCTCGGCAATGCGTTCGAACATGCCCTCGGGGACCGCGCCGGCATCACCCGCTACGGCTCGGCCACGCTCCCGATGGACGAAGTACTCGCCACGGTCGCGGTCGACTTCTGCGGCCGTCCCGCGTTCGTGTGGAACGTCGCGGGGCTCGATGGCAAGTGGATCGGCGGCTTCGATTGCGAGCTCGCAAAGGAGTTCTTCGCCGCGTTCGCGACTCGCGCTCAGTGCAATCTGCACGTGCTGCTCCACTACGGCGGGAACGCGCATCACACGATCGAATGCATCTTCAAGGCGTTCGCGCGGGCCTGTGACGCGGCTACGAAGATCGATCCTCGGTTAGGCGGTGCAGTCCCGTCGACCAAGGGTACATTGATCGCGTGATCGCGATCGTCGACGTCTGCTCGGGCAACCTGCGCTCGGTCGAGCGCGCGCTCGCTCATGTCGGCGCCGACGTGGTCGTCACCCGCGATCCAGAGATCGTCCGTTGCGCGGACAAGATCGTCGTCCCCGGTCAGGGCGCGTTCGGCGTGTTCATGAAAGCGCTCGCCGACCGCGGGCTCGGCGAGTGTTTGCGCGAGGCGATCAGCTCCGGCAGGCCATACCTCGGTATCTGCCTCGGCATGCAGGTGCTGTTCGAGCACTCCGAGGAAGGCGACGTCGCGGGGCTCGGCGTGCTGCGCGGCAAGGTCGTGAAGTTTCGCCCGCCGAAGACGCCAGCGGGCCACGCGCTCAAGGTCCCACATATGGGCTGGAATCGCGTCGCGATGAAGCAACCGGTCGCCGGCATCGCCGACGGAGCGCACGTCTATTTCGTCCACTCGTACTACTGCGTGCCGGCCGATCCAGAGGTCGTCGCGCTCGAGAGCACCCACGGCATCACATTCTGCGCCGCGATCCAGTCCGCGAACTTGTTCGCCTGTCAGTTCCATCCCGAGAAGAGCCAGAGCGTCGGCCTGGCCCTGCTGCAGACGTTTGTCTCGGGGGGCGAGGCCGCGTGAAGCTGTATCCCGCGCTCGATCTGATGGGCGGCAAGGCCGTGCGGCTCGAAGAAGGCCGGCGCGACCGGGCGACGGTGTTCAGTGATCATCCCGTCGAGCTGGTCGCCACGCTCGCGCGGGACGGCGCGGATCGCTTGCACGTCGTCGATCTCGACGGCGCGTTCGCGGGCTCGCCGCAGCAAGCCGAGCTGATCAAGCAGATCGTCGCCGCGTCGTCGCTGCCCGTCGAGGTGGGCGGAGGCATTCGCGATCGCGCCGCGATCGATGCCTTCGTCGCGCTCGGTGCCTCGTTCGTCGTACTCGGCACCGCGGCAGTGAAATCACCAGCGCTCGTCGAGAGTGCGTGTCGCGCGTATCCGCACCAGATCATCGTCGCGGTCGATGCGCGCGATGGCGTGGTCGCCGTCGACGGCTGGACCGCGAGCGGCAATGTCACCGCGATCGAGCTCGGCAAGCGGGCGGCGAGCTGGGGGTGCGCCGCGTTGCTCTACACCGACATCGCGCGCGATGGCATCCACGTCGGCCCGAACGTCGAAGCGACCGCCGAGCTCGCGCGTGCCGTCGATTGCGAAGTGATCGCGTCGGGCGGCGTCGGCAGCCTCGAGGATCTGCGCAAGCTCGCCGCCGCTCACATCGCGGCGGTCGTCGTCGGTCGAGCGATCTACGACAAGCGATTCACCGTCGCCGAAGCGGCGCTGGTCGCGCATGGAGCCGACTGATGCTCGCGCGCCGGATCATCCCGTGCCTCGACGTCAAGGATGGGCGCGTCGTGAAGGGCATCAACTTCCTCGAGCTGCGCGACGCAGGCGATCCGGTCGAGCAAGCGGCCGCCTACGATCTTCAAGGCGCCGACGAGGTTTGCTTCCTCGATATCTCGGCGTCGCCGGAAGGCCGCTCGACCCTCGTCGATGTCGTCGCGCGAACCGCGAATCACGTGTTTGCCCCGCTCACGGTCGGGGGCGGGGTGCGCTCGGTCGCCGATGCCGAGCGCTTGCTCGAGGCGGGCGCCGACAAGATCGCGGTCAACACCGCGGCGATCCGCACCCCGCAGCTCGTGTTCGAGATTGCCTCCAGGTTCGGCAATCAGGCGATCGTCGTCGCGATCGATGCGAAGCGGCGATCGCGAGATGGAGGCGATGCGTGGGAGGTGTTCAGCCACGGCGGCCGTACCCCCGAGGGCCTCGACGTCCTCGATTGGTGCAAGCGCTGCGCGGATCTCGGAGCCGGCGAGCTGCTCGTCACCAGCATGGATCGCGATGGCACGGGCCTTGGCTACGACCTCGAGCTGATCCGCCAGATCAGCAGTGCGGTGACCGTCCCCCTGATCGCCTCGGGCGGCGTGGGCAAGCTCGAAGACCTCGCCGATGGCCTGCTCGCCGGCGCCGACGCCGTCCTCGCCGCTTCGATCTTTCATTTCGGGACCTACACGATCGGCGAGGCGCGAAGCTACCTCGCGAGTCGGGGCCTCGAAGTCCGAAGTTGACACCGCGATCCGCGACGGTGAATGTAGGCGCGTGCTGTCCCCGAAGTTCGACGAAGCTGGGCTGGTGCCGTGCATCGTCCAGGACGCCGACCGCGGCGCCGTCCTGATGATGGCGTGGATGAATGCTGAAGCGCTGCAGCTCACGCGCGACACCGGCATCGTCCACTTCTGGTCGCGTTCGCGGCAGCAGCTGTGGAAGAAGGGCGAGACCTCGGGCAACACCCTCGCCCTGGTCGAGCTGCGCGGCGATTGCGATCGCGATTGCCTGCTCGCGCGAGTGCGCGCCGCGGGTCCCGCCTGCCACACCGGCACCCCCGCGTGCCTCTTCGATCACGAGGACGGCACCACCGACGATGGCATCGGCGCGGTGACCGTGCTCGAGCGGCTCGACGCCACGTTGATCGCTCGGCGCGACAGTGCGACCGCCGAGAAGAGCTACACCAAGTCGCTGCTCGCCGCGGGCGTGCCGAAGATCGTGTCTAAGATCACCGAGGAAGCGGGCGAGCTCAATGCCGAGCTGCTCGCCGGTCCCGACGAGAAGGTGATCTACGAGGCCGCGGATCTGTTGTTCCACCTGATGGTCGGGCTCACCGCGCGAGGGATTCCGTTCACGAAGATCCAGGCCGAGCTCGCACGCCGTGAGGGCGTGAGCGGCCACACCGAGAAGGCGTCGAGGAAGTGACCTTGCTCGCTCCGGGCGGCGCGCTGCATCAGGCGATGCCGCACTACGAAGATCGCCCGGAGCAGCGCGCGATGTCTGCGGCGGTCGAGCGCGCGCTCGAGGGGCAACGTGCACTGATCGTCGAGGCAGGGACCGGCACCGGCAAGACGCTCGCGTACCTCGTGCCGGCCCTCTTGTCGGGCAAGCGCGTCGTGATCTCGACCGGAACGCGTGCGTTGCAGGATCAGATCGCGCGCCACGATCTGCCGCTGCTCCGCGCGATGATCGCGCAGCCGTTCACCGCTGTCGTGTTGAAGGGTGTCTCGAACTACGTGTGCAGGCGCCGGCTCGCGGAAGCGAAGAGCCGCACACAGCTGCCGATGTTCGAAGACAAAGACGCGGCCCTACTTCCCGATCTCTTGGACTGGGCCGAGACCTCCGAGACCGGCGATCGCAGCGAGGTCGCGTGGCTCGGCGAATCCGCGCCGCTGTGGAACGAAGTCACCACCACGCCGGATGCGCGGATCGGTCCGCGCTGCCCGTACTTCGAGCGCTGCTTCGTCACGCAGGCCCGCCGCCTCGCCGAGAAGGCGCAGCTGATCCTCGTCAACCATCACCTCTACTTCGCCGATCGCGCGCTGCGCGCCTCGAGTCCCGGTGCGCGCGTGCTACCCGATCACGATGCGGTGATCTTTGACGAGGCGCATCAGCTCGAGGACGTCGCGACCGAGCACTTCGGTGCGCGCGTCTCGACGCACGTCGTAAGCCAGCTCGTCCGCGACGCGCACACGACGCTCGCGCGCCTGCCACAGTGGCAGAGTCGCGCGAGTGACGACACGGTCAACATCGTCGAGCGCGCGGGGATCGCGATGTTCGCCTCGATCCGAGGCTCGCTCGTCACGGCCGACGGCGACATCCGCGTGCCGCTGCCCGAGGGCTTGTTCGATCATGCGGAGCGGCGAGATGCGTGGTTTCGCCTCGACACCGCTCTCGAAGAGCTCGCGCGGGCCGCGGAGTCCGAATCCGAGCCGCCACCCGACGAAGAAGAGGCTGCCGATGCCGGCGCGCGCGCCGCGCTGTCGGGGCTCGCGCGCCGCGCCCGTGGCATCCGCGATGACCTCGCGACGATCGCGGAGCAGCGCCAGAAGAGCCACGTCTACTGGGGCGAGACCCGCGCGACTGGCACCACGTTGAGCGCGTCGCCGATCGATGTCGCGGAGCTCATGCGGCGCCACATCGTGTTGGCAGGCCCGACGCCGATCTTCACGAGTGCGACGCTCGCGACCGCACCGGTCCTCGAGCTCGCGATCGGCGCGCTACCTCCGATCACCACGGCCGCCGAGCTCGATCGCCCGCGCCTCGCGACGCCCGATTTCACGTACCAGCGCACGCGGCTCGGCCTCGACGAAACCGACGAGCTGCTCGTGCCCTCGCCGTTCGATTACGCGCGCCAGGCGATGCTCTACGTGCCACGCGATCTGCCGCCGCCGAACACCGAAGCCTTCGGCGAGGCCGCGGCCAAGCGCACGATGGAATTGCTCGAGATCACGAAGGGCCGCGCGTTCCTGCTGTTCACGTCGCATCGCGCGTTGCGCGATGCGGCGACCCGGCTCGCGCACACGCCGTATCCCAAGCTCGTGCAAGGCGAGGCGCCGAGGGCCACGCTCGTCGATCGGTTTCGATCGACACCGAACGCGGTCCTTCTCGGAACGTCCTCGTTCTGGGAGGGTGTCGATGTCCCTGGCGATGCGCTCAGCTTGGTCGTGATCGACAAGTTGCCCTTTTCGCCACACACCGATCCGTTGATCGCGGCGCGCATGCAAGCGCACGCCGAGACCGGCGGCGATCCTTTCGACGCGATCCAATTGCCGGCGGCCGCGCTCGCGCTCAAGCAGGGTTTCGGCCGGTTGATCCGGCGCCGCGATGATCGCGGGATCGTGGCGGTCCTGGATTCGCGGATCGTCATGCGCCAGTACGGGCGCGTGTTCATCGATACGCTGCCGACAGGACTGCCCCGCACTTCGACGCTCGAGCGCGTCCGGCGCTGGTGGCTCACCAGCTCGTCGTGATCAGCTCGATCTCTTGATCGCTGACTCCACGCGCGAGCTCGCCGAGCGTGCGACCGCCGAGCACGAGCGCTTCACCGAACAGATCGATCATCGGTGCGATCACGAACCGCCGGACACCGGCGCGCGGATGCGGCACCTCGAGCTCGGGCGTGCGAAGCGCGCGAGTGCCCCACGCGAGCACGTCGAGATCGATCGTCCGTGGTCCCCAGCGCACCTCGTTCGCGCGATCACGGCCGAGCAACGCTTCGAGCCGGCGGATCAACGCGAGCACTTCCGCCGGCTGCGCCTCGGACGCGACGACGCGGATTACGGTGTTGAGGAATGCCGGTTGCGCGGGCCCGATCGGGGCGCTGCGGTAGAGCGGTGCTGATCGGACGCTCCCGATCTGAGAAAAAGCGTCGCGAGCGGCTACGAATCTCCCTCGGACCGCAGGCTCGCCACCGACATTTCCGCCGAGCCCGATAGCCAACACGTCGTCAGAAAGCGAGAAAATCGCCAACTACATCCCCTGACTGTTCGACATAGGGGGAAAGGTAGGACAGCTCGGGGGTGGTGTCATTGATCAGTGCGTCCGCACCCCGTACAATTTAGCGACGATGGGCCGGGCTCCCCTACATGGCGGGCCGCAACGTGTTTCGCCACACGTTGTGCCGAAGGCGAAACCGTTTTCGGACGAGGACGAAAAAACCACGATCGAAGCCGACACGCAGTGGGCCGACGAACCGAGTACGACCGTCGAACAAGGCGACGCGAAGCTCGGTGGCAACGGTCTGATCACGAACGTCACCGGCACCGACGGTGGCGACGACCACACGGTCGATGATCAAAATCAGAACCTGATCTCGGCGGTCAGGCCGCCCTCGCGTGCACCCGCCCGGCTCGTGATCACCGCTGGCAACGACACCGGCATCGCGCAGGATCTCCTCGCGGGCAAGGCGTACACGATCGGGCGCGGGCTCGATAACGACCTCGTGCTCACCGACATCGCGGTGTCGCGCAAGCACTTCGATCTGCGTAACGACGACGGCTCGTGGGTGATCGTCGATCGCGGCTCGGGCAACGGCACGGTGGTCAACGGCAACCTCGAAGACAACCCGTTCATGCTCGCGAACGGCGATGTGATCGAGATCGGAACGACGACGTTCCGGTTCGATTTCTTGTCGGCCGCGATGCAGCGCGAGCGCGCCCTGAGCGGCATCAATGGCTTCGGCTCCGACGACGAAGAGATGTCGACCGTCGCGGGCAAGCCACTCAACGCGGCCAAGACGATGGATCTCGATTCGGTCGACGTCCATCTCTATACGCCGTCACGCGGCCAACCGCTGTCATCCAAGGCGCTGCCTCCGCCCGCGATCCGGCCGCGGACGATCAGCAACCAAGGCCTCTATTCCTACGTGGCTGTCCAGCAGCCGCAAGGCACGCCCGGTCCACTGCCGGCGGCGACCTTGCCCATGCCGCAGATGTCGAATCGCGTCGGACCGCAGGTGCCGCAAGCGCCCCACGCGCCCAACGTACTCGCCGCCGAGCCGCTGCTGAACCTCGCTGGTACGCCGGTCGCGTCGACGACACCGGGCTACGCCGCGCACAACGCGCGCCCGGCACACGCGATGTACGGCAACAACGGCTACCCGCAGCAGGGCGGCTATCCGCAGGCGAGGGAGATTCCGCCGCACTCGGTCCACGCGCAGATGCTCGTCGCGGCGCAACTCAACCAGCGCGGCGAGCACTCGACCGCTCACGTCCAGCCGATCGCGTACGGCGCGATGGTCGCCGCACCGGAGCCGCAGTACGCGCGCACGCCGCTGACCAAGCGCGCGAAGATGGCGCTGATCTTCGGTGGCATCGCGGCCGCTGCGTTGTTCACCACGATCGCGTTGGTCAAATCGGGTGGAGCGTCGACAAAGACCGCGGGATCCCCCGTCGCGAAGCCGCTGAAGGCGACGGGCTCGGGGGCTGTCCGGCTCGCCCCTACGCTGACCGCGACGCCGATCGAGCCGCCAAAGACGGTGGTGCCGCCGCCACGAGTGGCCCCACCGGCGAAGGTCGTCGCGAAGGTCGAGACGATCGAGCCGCCGAAAGTCGTCGCGAAGGTCGAGCTACCGAAGCCGCCGAAAGTCGTCGCGAAGGTCGAGCTACCGAAGCCGCCGGTGCCGACCCCACCGCCGAAGATCGTCGCCCCGAAGCCGCTGGTGCAACAGACCAACGCGCGCAAGGCGCCTCCGCCTGTCGCCCAGGTCGAGCGCCCCGATCCGCCGAAGCAGGAGACGCCGAGGCCAAAGAGCGTCGCGACCGCCGAGGCTGCGTCCGATCGTGCCGAGTCGCTGTACAAGGATCGCAAGTTCAACGACGCCTCGAATCTGCTCGTCTCTGCGGCGAAGTCCGCCGACGCTAGCAGCGCGCGCGAGCTCCGTGCGAAGTCGCAAAAGATCATCTTGTTCGCCAAGGTGTTCAACACCGCGATGGCGCCGGGCTCGAACTCCAAGGACGTGTTCGATCAGCTGCAGACCGCGACCAACTACGACCAATCGCTCGGCGGCTTCTTCCAGGCCGATATCTCGGCGCGGCTGCAGACCATCATCGGCAAGGCCGCCGTCGGCTTCTTCAGCGCGGGCAACTACGAGAAGGCGCACCAGGTCGTCGCGAAGGCCGAGGCGATCGGCACGGGTGGCGACAACAACATCAAGGTGGTCCGCCAGAGCCTCGAAGCGAGGGCGCAGCAGATCTACAGCGAAGCGCTCGCCGAGCAATCCTCGAATCCGTCGGAAGCGAAGGACAAGCTCAAGCAGGTCAAAGGCATGACCGACGCGAAGAGCCCGACCAATCAGAAGGCCGTCAAGGCGCTCAGCGGCAACTAGAGAGGTGAGCTTGTCGTCCTCGGCGAGACGAGACGTTGTTGAAAAACTAGCCTTCGAGCAGGCCGATGATCATCTTCTCGAGCTTCTCGAATTCGAACGGCTTGTCGATGTGCGCGTCGGCGCCGTAGATCGGCGCGGTCAGCTCGTTCGTCTTCTCGCCGATCGCAGAGACCATCATGATCTTCACGTTCTGCGTGACCGGATCCTGCTTGAGGACGCGCGCGACCTCCCAGCCTGATTTGCCCGGCATCATCACGTCGAGGAGCACGAGGTCCGGGAGCTCCTTCTTCGCGATCTCGATGGCCTTGACGCCATCGCTAGCCGTCGAGATCTTGTATCCCCGCCGACCGAGCCGCGTGCTGAGCAGCGAGACGATCTCCGGATCGTCGTCCACAACCAAGATCGAGTGGGCCATGTAGCCAGGCTACGGTGGTCGTGAGACACGGGTCAAGCACCCACTCGCAATTGACAGAATCGCGCGGTCCGACGATGTTCGGCGCGTTGTCCCGCCCGAAACGCACCTGGTTGTGGATCATCGTGGCGGTCGTCGTTGGAGTCGCGGCGTACTCGATGATCGGCGATATCGGCAAGCTGGGTGACCGGCTCACCGGATTTCGCTGGTCGGCCTTCGTTGCCGCACTCGCGCTCGCGCTCGCGAACTACGTGCTCCGGTTCGTGCGCTGGGCCGTCTATCTGAGGCGCCAGGCGGTCCGCGTGCCGGCGGTCTCGAGCGCGCTCGTGTTCGGCGCCGGCCTGTCGCTGTCGATCACGCCGGCAAAGCTCGGCGAGCTCGTGAAGAGCTACCTGCTGAACGAGATGCACGCCGTGCCGGTCACCCGCACGGCACCGATCGTCGTCGCCGAGCGCGTCTCGGATCTGATCGCACTCCTCGCACTCGCGGTGATCGGCGTCGCGGGCTATGGCGTCGATCCGACGCTCGTCACGATCGCCGGTAGCGTGATCGCGCTCGGCTTACTCCTCCTCGCGTGGCAACGCCCGACCCGGTTCCTCGTCGAGATCTTCACCCGACCCGCGAAGCTCCGGAGCGTGCGCGAGCCGCTACTCGAGATGCTCGCGAACCTGTCCGCCTTGTGCCGCCCCGTGCCCCTCGTGATCGCGACCGCGATCGCGATTCCCGCATGGGCGTGCGAGTGCGTCGGGTTCGCCTTGATCTGCAATGCATTCCCGGGTGTCCACGTCGAGCTCGGGCTCGCGCTCGTCATCTATGCTGGCACGACGATCGCCGGTGCGCTCTCGTTCCTGCCCGGTGGACTAGGTGTCACCGAGGGCGCGATGACCCTGGCGCTCGTCGAAGGGGCCGCCCACTTCGATCGTGCGAGTGCGCTCGCTGCCACCTTGCTGACCCGGCTCGCGACGTTGTGGTTTGCGGTGGTGCTCGGAATAGGCTTCTTGGCGCTCGCGCGTCGCAGGATCGCCAAGCGCGCGCTATAACCAGTGTATGTCGGTAGGCGTCGACTTCGATTTTCCGCGCTGGTTGGCTGCACGTCGCGGCCAGATGGAGCACAGCGCTCGCATCGGTGCTGCATACGCCTTCAGTGGCGAGCAGCGGTTTCGTCGTGGGCTCGCGATGGCGCGCCCGGTCACCATGGCGCTCGAAGCGACCACGCGGTTGTGGAAGGACGTCGCGAAAACCGAGCTGCTCGGCGCGGCCGTGAAGGTCACCGACCAGCAGTTCCCGCGCGTCTACGAGGCGGCGAAGAAGGCCAGCGCGATGCTCGGCGTGCGCGCCCCCGCGATCTTCGCGGCGCCGTCGAGCTCGATCAAGGTCAAGGTGCTCGGCACCGAGGATTCGCCCCACCTGATCGTGAACCTCGAGCTCGCCGAGAAGCTCGGCGACGACGACCTCGTCGCGGCGATCGCGCACGAGCTCGCACACGTCCAGAACGGCCACATCCTCTACGCGACCGCGCTCCACTACCTCAATAACTCGGCCGCGTTCTTCGTGCGCTGGGTCGTCCAGCCTGCCGTGATGACGCTGCAAGCCTGGTCGCGGCGCGCCGAGGTCACCTGCGATCGCGCATCGCTCATTGCGGTCCGCGATCTCGACAAGGTGCTGACCTCGATGGTCAAGCTCGAGCTCGGGCTCGAACAAGGCAGTGCCTTCAACGCCGAGGAGTACCTGAAAGCGCTCCCGGACGTGAAGAAGGGCATCGGTCGCTACGCCGAGCTCTTTCGTTCGCATCCGTACGTGCCGAAGCGCGTCCAGGCGCTTCGCCTGTTCGCGGACTCGGCGCTCTACGCCCAGCTCACCGGCCAAGATGTCACCGGCAAGGCCAGCCTCCCCGACGTCGACAAACAAGTCGCCAACTTGATCAGTGTGTTCTGATGATCCTGCTCGAACATCACAAGCAAGCCAAGCGCGAGATCATCGCTCGCTTCACGCAGCTCGCCGACGTCGCCGATCAGGTCGGCATGGTGACGCTCGCCCGCGATATCCGCACCACCCGGATTCCCAAGCTCGAGGCGGAGCGGTTCCACCTCGTCGTGCTCGGCGAGTTCAACCACGGCAAGTCGACGTTCGTGAACGCGCTGCTCGGTCTCGATATCTTGCCGACCGGCATCACACCGACGACCGCATCGATCAATCACGTGGTGTACGCGCCGAACCCCACGGCGCGCGTCGTCTTGACCTCGGGTGAGAGCAAGTTCCTCGATCCGACCGCGCTCAAAGAATGGGTCACCGTCGCCGGTGGCCACGCGAGTGAAGTCGCGTATGTCGAGCTCGGCTACCCGAGCGACCTGCTGATCAACAACGTCGTGCTGGTCGATACCCCGGGCGTCAACGATCTCAACGAGCAGCGCGCGGAGGTCACGTACGGCTACGTGCCGCGCGCCGATGCCGTCGTGTTCCTGCTCGATGCAGGGCAGGCGCTCAAGGATAGCGAGCGCGAGTTTCTGCGCAGCCGCGTCCTCGAGGCGGCCAAGGATCGCCTGATCTTCGTGCTCGGCAAGATGGACCTGCTGAACACCGACGAGCGCACCGCCGTTGTCGAGTACGTCAAGCAAGGGCTCGCCGGCATCACGGCAGAGCCCGTCTTGTTCGCGTTGTCCGCCAAGGATTGGGCGAAGTCCAAGGATCCCGCGAGTGGGATGCCTGAGCTGATGGCGTACCTCGAGCGGTTCCTCGCTCGCGATCGCGCGCAAGTCATCCTCGACAACGCCGCGGCCGACGCCGCTCGCACGAGCGCGTATCTCGAATCGAACCTCGGCGTCCGGATGCGCTCTTACGGGCTCGATCTCGAGCAGCTGCAGACCCGGATCAACTCGGTCCGCGAGCAACTCGATACGAGCAAGCGCAAGCTCGACGATCTCCACGTGCGGATCGCGGCCGATGCGAGCTCGATCAAGAACCAGATCGCACTCGATCTCGAAGCATTCGCGAAGTCCTTCGTCCAAGCGCTGCCGCATCAGATCGATGCGGTCGATGCCAACGACGTGAAGGCCTACCTCCCGTCCTTCATCGAGGACAAGTTCAAGGAGTGGGCAGAGCTCGAGGGCGCGAAGCTCGCCGCGATGCTCGAGCACCTCGCCGAAGAGGTCA
>JAYWCI010000221.1:0-21736 GCA_043780895.1 Kofleriaceae bacterium
GCACCGCGTGACGTGTTCGTGCGGGGAGACCACGTGCGGCACGCTTCCCATCGGCGTCCCGCCGGGGATGCTCGGCGTGCAGGTGCTGGCGTTGATCGCGGTGCTGACCGCGGACGGGCACATGAGTCGCCGCAAGGTACAGAGCCTGCTCGCGGCCGTCTTCGGCCTCGAGGTCTCGCTCGGCACATTGAGCGAGTCCGAGCAGATCGTCAGCGACGCTGTGGCACCGGCGGTCGAAGAGGCGCGAATCCACGCGCTCGCCGAGCGGGTCAAATACGTCGACGCGACGACCTCGTATCAGGCCGGTGCCTACCGCAGCCTGTGGACGCTCGCGACCGCCAGCGTGACGGTGTTCGCGATCGTCGCCGACGGCACGCGCGAGACGCTGCGCCTGTGGATCGATCGGATCCGAGGCGTGCTGGTCACCGACCGCGGCTCGCAGTTCTAGAGAGTACCGGTCGGAGTGATGACGGAACAAAAGCGAGGCAAGACGGGCGAGCCGTTTAAGCCAGGCGAAGCGGGCACGTGACGTCAAACTCGCATACGATGAGTTCGTGCGCTTGTTCATGATTCTTCTGATCGCGGCGTGTGGCTCCTCGTCGTCGACAAGCGATGGCGGCGCAGGGCCCGATGGAAGCAGCAACGCCGGAGTTCCACCTCCCGGACGAATCTTCGCGACGTTCACGTTCGACTCGCCGAGCGGCTATACCGGATCGATCGAAACGATGACGAACGAGCCGACCTATGTGGTCAGTGGTACCACCCTCACGAATGGTGGCGTCTCGATCCAGTATGGCGACGAGAACCACATGCCGACGCGTGTGTTCTTGATCCCGCTTTATACAAACACGCCGCTGAGCGACGGCCTGCTCATTCCGCTCGTCGCGCATCAATTCTCGTACACCGAGAACAACGCGATGCCCGATAGTGCGGACTGGCGCAACGATGGGTCTCGAGGTGTGGTGGTCGGCCACGTGGATGGCCAGACCTTCACGTTCACGCTGCACACGCCGATGACACCGAGCAGCGGTGCGACAGGGACGTTCATGCTGGACGTCACCGGGGTGATCACTCTCTGCGCCACAGACCCGCTGTGCTTCTCGAACAACGCGCATTGAGCACGACGGCGAGCTGCTCACGGGAATCATCGCGCGCTACGATGTTCCGTCGCAGCTCCCGCTAATCGAGCTCGATCAGATCGGCGAACAAGACCTCGGGACCTGCGGGCCCATCGTCGAGCTGGTCGGGCAAGGCCACGAGGCGTGTGGCGATCGGGCCGGCAACGATCGCCATCGGGTCCGCAGCCAGGGACTCGAGGTCCCGCCGCATGCGACTCCATTGCTTGCGCGTGCTGTCATCGAGGGCGCGATCACGTGCGTGCTGATCTGCGTCGGCGATGCTGGCTACGCTGGCCTCGCGGATCTGCACGATCACACCTTCGCGCAAGGTCGACCGGAGGTCGAGGACCTCGCGCGCAGCCGCGACGACCACATCGGCGACATCGCCTGGATGGCGAGTCCCACCACGGGCAGCGGCGTCGTGAACGCGCTGGGCCAGCAGATCAAGACGACCCGTGTACTGGACGATCGTCGTCGAGAACACGTTTCGCGTGACGGCCGGAACCGTCGGCTCCAACGCGTGTGCTTGATCGAGGTGCAGCTTCATCGCGCGGGCGGCCAGCAGATCGATCGCAGCGAACGCGGCGAGCCACGTCGCATCGCGCGCCTGCAAGTCCGCGAGCGAAGATGCGGGCTCGCTGGCGAGCTGCTCGCGGTACGCTGCGGCATCGAAGGCGTCGAGCTGCGCGGTCGTGTAGACCTGATCGGGTAGGATGGCCATGCGTCGTTCGCATCATACGGACTCGAGCATTGGTGAAGAGGTCGGACGGCCCCAACTTGCAGCGCCCTGGCTGGCCCGATGGTCGCTGCTCCAGGCAACATCGCCGTTTCCTCGATGTAACGTGGACAACTCGCGCAGCAGGTACGATCGCCTTCATGCGGACTGCCCTGCTGTGATCCTGATGACGGCAGCGCCCGCGTTCGCCGACGACACCTTGCATCCTGGCACCGCGGCGTTCGATCCGCCGACCCTCACCGCGCTCGGTGTCGTGCTGCCGATCACCGGCGACGACAACTTCAACGCCGCGGTGACCGTGCGCTATCGCGTGACCGGCACCGATGCGTGGAGCGCCGCGATGCCGCTGTTTCACGCGCACACGGAGGTGGTGACAGGGTTCGCGGTCACGCCGCGGTTCGAGACTGGTGGCGTTACCGCGCTGTTGCGGCGTGAGGGAATCTATTCCTCGCACCTGACGAGCTGGCGTCGCCAACGCAACGCGGGGCAGTTCGGTAAGGCGCCGAAGAAGCGCGGTCCGGTCGCCGTACCGCCGGATGCGCGCGACCAGAAGATCGTCGAACTCGAGCGCTGACGGTGGTGGAGATGCTCGAACGCTGGGCGGCAGCTGCAGCCGTGGTCGCGAGGAGTGCGAGCAGTGACAGGAATGACAGACGCGTGCTCATGGGAGCCGGCAAAGCAATGGTCGAACCACTCTGTAAGTAGTTGGAAAAATTATAATTTAGGCTGGATCCCGTGTCAGCTCTTGGACGTCCGGTGTCGAATTCCAGGCTCAGAGCGGCAGACGTTCCTCGATCTTGACCTCGAGGTCGGCATCTTCGTCGTGGGTCGCCGCATTGCCGAGCTGGATGCGCCGGGTCGTGCCGACCGCGCCGAGCAGGGACGCCTGGAGCTCGAGCACGTTGTAGAACGCAAACACGTCGCGCCCGCCGATGCCTATCACGTTGTCTCCGACCTTGATGCCCTGCGCCGCCGCGTTGCCCCACACTGACGTCACGGCATATCCGTCCACCGTCGGCGCCGCCACGGTGAAGCCGACGCGGTGGCCGGCATCGAGCGCCCAGTGGGTGTCGTCGTACGGTGCGAGATGGAGCACGCTATTCGGATAGTCGACCGTGACGAAGAAGTTGCGCAAGTAGGTCCCGCCGAGCGAGCCGTCGACGGTGTAACCAACGTCGGCCGAGATGTTCGCGAGGATCTTGTCGAAGTTCGAATCGTGCTGGACGACAGGGCCGTCGACCTCGATACCGCCGACGACCACTGCGTGCGCGCGCGTGATCTTCCCGTCGTCCGTTCCACTGGTCGTGGTCGTCGGGTTCGGCGCAGTGGTGCGCCCATCTGACGTGAGCGTGGTGAACGCGGCAGCAGACACCGTCACGCTGGTCGCGCCGGTGTCGACCATCATGCGGTAGGTCACGCCGTCCAGCGTGACAGGTACGATCACACGCGAGACCGGCAAGCCCATGGCGTGCCCGCCGTCCAACGAGAAGTGCACCGTCTGATCCGCGCCAACGCCGGCGGGTGGCGTCACCTGGTCCATGTGTTCGTGCAGCGCGACGTCGACGTTCTGGTAGTCGAACGAGGCCGCGTATGCGCAGGTCACCGAGCATCCCAGGTTGCCAAACGTGAAGTCGAACAAACCGCTCGACACGTTGGTGATCCACGAGTTGATCACGAAGGCGTGCGGGATGGTCGTTGCGCCCAGATCGAGCGATGCGTCATCGCCCGCGGTGTACGCGGGTGCGGAGACGGCGTCGAAGTAGGTGCCATCGAGGATGGACAGCGGGTCACCAGTGTCGACGGTCACGTACCCCGTCGCGTCCCCCACCGTGACCTGGACCGGGATGACGCTCAAGGAATGAGCGAATGCGGTGGCCGCCTCAGCCGGTGTCGACCGGGTCTCGTCGAGGTTGGCGTTACAAGCGGTCGCGACGAGAAGTGAACCCACGAAAAGGTAACGCATGCCGTTCGTCCAAAGCCATCTGCATGCCAACCGACGCGACAGGCCGACTCTGCAGGCCCTCAGTCTTAACGCGGACTTCCGCGCCATGCCGGCTTGCGCACGGTGGCGAGCGCCACCCGAATCCCAATTCGCTTCAGCCTGGATCACATGGGGTCGGGGCTAGCTCTACCTGCGCGGTTCGCGCATAGATGATCGGCACGCAACAGACACGCGTCTTCTCTCGAGCGCGTCAAATGAGACGCTGCTCGAGCATCATACTCTGGGCGGCGTGTGGACTGATCTCCAGCTGTACCAAGCCGCCAGCGGCAGAGGGGGCCTCATCCGTCGCGACCACGTACGCCGAGGAGACGAGCTCACTGATCGCGAAGCTCTCGGATCCGAAGGTCGACGTGCGGGTCTCGGCGGCTCAGTCGCTCGAGAAGTCCACGGATCCGGCGCGTCTCGGTCCGCTCGAGAAAGCCGCTACCGCCGACCCGGAGCCGGGTTCGCTTGCAGCGAGCTCCCCCGTTACCCGGACGGTCGCGCTGTGGGCGCGCTGCTCGCGCGGTGGAAGAAGCTCGACGCTCCGCAGAAGCTCTATTCAGCCAAGCCCGCGGTGTTCTGAAGAAAGTGCTGCAGTCGCACCTGCGAACTGGGCTTGTGTGCGCGACGGAACGGTCTGGGCTTTGGTGGAATACTGGAGTTGCGGCTCGCGGTAGACGCCTGGATGCGCATGTTTCTGGCTGCGGTGTTCTCGATCGCGGCGTGTAGGGGGCCGGAGAAGCCGCGCCCTCCTTCCGAACGCGACATCATCGCTAGGAGCCACGCCTTCCTCGAAGCGGTCGATCACGACGACATCGCAACCGTGACCTCGCAGCTCGGCGCTCACTACGTACACTTCGAGGGAACCTACCGCGATGCCGCGGACGACCTCGCCTCGCTCGATACGCACCGTGCGAACCTTGATCCATCAAACGTAGTCGAGTCGCGCACGTGGTCCGAAGAGCGCGTCTTTGCTCGCGGCAACGATGCGGTGTTCATAGGTAGAGCAACCGAGAAGCAGGGCGGCAACAAGATCCACGGTGGCTATGAAGATGACGGTTGGTACACGCTCGTGTGGTCGCGCGAAGGCTCGACCTGGAAGCTCGTCTACCGCGGCTGGCACATGGTCGACGCGGCGGTCGCGAAGACCCAGTGGAATCACGTCTTCGAAAAGAAGCTCGGCTTCGAGCATGCGCCCAACAAACTGCTCGTGGAATACGCAGCCACGCACGCGCCGGGCGCGGCGATCGATGTCGCGATGGGGCAAGGCCGCAATGCGCTCTACCTCGCGAGCGTCGGCTGGCAGGTGACCGGGGTCGATTTTTCCGACGAGGGCATTCGCCAAGCGCGCGCCGAGGCAGCCGCACATCGGCTACAGCTCGAGACGGTCGTCTCAGACGTAACGACGTACGACTACGGCATCGCGAAGTGGGACCTCGTCGCGATGATCTACGCCTACCCCGCGCTATCAAAGATCTCGGAGCTGAGACGCGCGACAAAACCGGGTGGCTTGTTCGTCTATGAGTATTTCGGTGGTCACGAGGACGATCCGACGCCTCCGCTGGCGACGCAGTTCGCCGACTGGACCGTACTGAAGGACGAGCTCGTCGACGACGTACCCGATTGGCGAACCGATCGCGCGAAGATCCACCGCTTCGTCGCGCGAAAACGGTGAACGTCCGAATTGCCTACTGGCGATTCGGCGCGCTGATTTAGCCGCACAGTGAGCGACGCAGCCAAGCTGAAGCCTAGTGCTGCTTCCCGATCACGACGACCGGGTTGATCTTCCCGACATTGCCGCCGGCCGGATACGCATAGCTCGCGTACTCGGCGAGCCCCCACACCATGACCGTGAAGGCGCCGTTACTCGACGCTGTGTGGCGACCATTCGTGCACGTTCCAACCGGCGTCCCGCGCTGAAGATCGACCCGCGTCATCTGGTACTGCGCTCCACCGGCGACCGGCATCCATCCCGTGAGCGTGCCCAGGCAGTCGACCGTGACATCCGCGAAGATGCCACTGCCATTCGCCTTGCGCACGACGACCAAGTTGGTCGTCGTGTACGTCGGGTCGGTGAAGAAGGTGTAGCTCGCAAGCCACTGCGCCGGTGGAAGGATATCGACAAATTCCTCATCGCCGAGGCAATCGGCGGCGCCCGGCCGGCTGCCGCCGAGCACGTGGCACCCCGACATGTACTGACCGACGTAGAACGGGTGCATCGAATCTTGGCTGGTGATGACGAAGGCGCCGGTCGCTTCGAATTCGACGACCTGCCCGACCGCGAGGGTTGTCGGCGCGCCCGCGACCGCCGGGTTGTAGGCCAGCGTCGTGCCGTCCGCCGCACCGACAAGGCGGTAGACGATCGACTCCTCCTGCAGGTCCGCGCGGCGCGTCTCGTACGGCATGCCGACATACTCCGAGCCGAGCGCAGCCACCGGCGGCGTGAGCTGATGACCGGAATCGCAACCGCCGGGTGAGACGAACGAGGTGTCCGTCGTGCGCGACCCCTTGCAGAGATAGGTGGTGCCGCCGGTGACAGACACCGGAGCCGACGACGCGATCACGCCGCCCGACCAATCGCCGGCAGACTGCCATTGGATGTACTGGCCGGCATTGAGCGTGTACGTCGTGGTCGCGTTGGCAGGTGCCGCCGCGACACCGGTGCCCGACGGCAGCCCGGTCTTCGGGGTGATCATGACAGTCGTGTTGTCGGTGTTCGCCACGACCTGGCCCCAGCCAACACCCTGCGTAGGTTCCGGTCCGGTCGTGACGTAGTTCGTTCCCCAGGCGCTTGTCGGCAGGAGGAGCTCGGCGCTCGGCAGATACGACGACGCACCGCCGTACGGCATGATGTCGTACGCGCTGACCGGGAAGCTCGTCGTGATGTGAAACGCCTGGCCGATTCCGGTCGCGTCGTCACCGGCGGTGTAGACCGCGGTACCGCCCGTGACGCTGATCGCGGGCGTGGCCGGGCACGTCGTCGGCGTGGAGTTGAACGATGCCGGATCGTCGCTGAGCAGGAACACGCCGACGTTCGAGCTCGCGATACCGGTCGCCGACACCAGCGGCCAGCTCGCGGTGTCCGGGGTCCCGTCGGGCACGCGGCCGAACGTCGTCGAATCATAGCTCACGCCACCGCGGCTGATCGTGACCGTCGTGTCCTTGGGCCAGTTGTTCGCGAGGAACACCGCGAAGCATGGTGGGGCGATCGTCGGATAGAACGACGGCGTCGCGACCGTGAACTCGCAACCGACCGAGCCTTGGCTCGCCGCGGCGGCCTGGCATGCTCCGACGCACACGCCGGCAGCGCAGCCCTGATCGGCCGGGCACGTGCCGACGACATTGCCTTGATCGTCGAGGATGTCGTGCAGGTCCGAGCTGCAACTCGTCCCGGCCGCACCGTTACTTCCGTTACTTCCGTTGCTGCCGCTTCCACCGCCGTCACCGAAGTTGTCTCCACGGGTTGGACCACACGCGACGAGAACGAAGGTGAAGAGCAGTGCGGACTTCATGCTCCAACGATATCGCGTCCGCGCGGCAAATGTCGTGCGCGGAATGTGCGCAGCGAGCCGGGTCACAACTCCCCCGATTCACATTGCTGCGCGAGGACGCGATGTTCGGCT
This sequence comes from Kofleriaceae bacterium, assembly GCA_043780895.1. GTDB lineage: Bacteria > Myxococcota_A > Polyangia > Haliangiales > Haliangiaceae > JABFXX01. Next base: position 7,462 of record JAYWCI010000221.1, read on the forward strand.
CTCGCCGTGGCTACCGATCCGCTCCTCGCGCACGCACGAGAAGCGCTGCTTCGCGACCCACGTCCTCGCGGCGCGCTGCCGATCTCGGCCAAGGCGCGCCGGTCGCTACCGCTGCTCGAAGCGCGCCCGATCGATCAGCGAACGCGACCGCGACACGCGGCGTGGTAGCTGACGCTGCGATGCGATCAGGCGTGTCGCCATTGCGGATCGCGGCCGGCTTGATCGCGGGCAGGTTGTCGTCAGAAACTATTCGACTGGGGTCGCACGAGCCCTCAGCGCCCACAGCACGCGAGGTTTTTTCCTGATCGCTCGCGGCGAGACCTCGTGTTGATCTGCAGTGAACCAGAAGTTGTTGATCCTGTTCATGGTGCTCGCGGTCTCCGCTCCCGCGCGCGCTGACGATGAGAGCCAACGCCCCTTGCTCGACGGCCGCGCCGCGCAGCATGCAATGGGCATCGAGGTCGGCGGCATCGCAGAGGGTGGCGCGACCGAATACGCCGCCGGGGGGCTGATGCCGAGCGCGCAGGGCCTCGTGCTCCGCGACCGCAACGGCATGACCGCGCGCTACGTCGTCGGCCTCGTCATTGCGGTCGCGAGCGCGCTGGCGCAGTCGGGACCCAAATCGGTCGAGTCGAAGAGCTACGTTCAGGGTGACTACCTGGTAACCGAGACCACGACGACTTATTACTCCGAAGCGGAGAAGGCGCAGATGCGCGCGGCAACGAACAGCACCATCGATGGCTTGTTCTCGGCCCCGTACTCGGACATGGAGCTGCACGTGTTCTCGCGCGACGCGCTGGGCGTGGGCAACGCCAGCGGTTACCACCTGAACTTTTTGTGCGGCTACGGCGAGACCCTCGGGCTCGAGACGGGGTTTGGATTCGGCAATGTCGACTCGCTGGTCGATGACGCTGGGATGAAAGCGCACGTGCGCTGGAAATACTTCGGCATGCCGTTTCGCGCGTCGCTCGTCGCGGGCCCCTTCAGGATCGCGCTGGCGTACGAGTGGAACTGGCTCAAGTACGGCGCGACCAAGGACGAACGCAGACTGCACATGAACAGTGATGGCACCGCCGAGGAGATAACGGCGGTGAGTCACCCCTGGCATCTCGACGTCAGCACGATCCTCGCTCACCGCATCCTCGTGTCGGGCGGAGTCACCACCCAACAGATCCAGAAACCTGCGCTCGGCTACTTCGCGACGGCGGGCGTGATGTTTTGAGAAGCACCATGAAGTACGCCCTGCTTTCGCTCCTCCTTTCGGGCGTCGCCTTCGCCGACGAGCCTGCACCGACCGAACCACCGGTGGAGCAACCCGCGGCTATTCCGCCGGCACCGGAACCGCCCGCGCCGCCACCGCCTGCGCCGTCACCGCCGCCCGCCGCGACGCCGCCACCCGCTACGCCGGTCGCCGCGACACCACACGTCGATTCGGCACCGCCGGATGATTACTACAAGCGCACTCGTGGCGTCGGCATCTTCCACAACGCTCGGCTCTACGCCGACATCCTGAGCGGTACCGCGCCGAACATCATGGACGGCGTCGCTAGCGGCATGAGGGATTCGACGCTTTACGGCCTCGGGTTCGATGGCGTGTACCTCGGCCTGCCATCGTCGTTCGGCAACTTCCATGGAATCGAGTTTTCCGGCGGCGTGCGAGCGGGTGAACCGTACGACGTCTGGCTCACCATCGGCACCGCTGTGACGCTGCTCAACATCGGTCACGGCAGCACCGGATCGATCCGGCTCGGCGGCAGCTTCGGGTTTGGCTTCGACCTCGCCCACGGCTTCGGCTACGTGCGCGGGCGGGCTGCGGTGGTGGTCATCCCACGGACGCTCGACATCGAAGGCTCGATCAGCTGGAGCCCGCCCGAGGCGAGCACGGGCAACTATGAAGAACGCGACATGCGCGTGTCCGCGTGGTACCGGCCAGGCGTGTCAGTGCGGGCGTACGAGCTGTACGTGCACGCGTTCCGGCGCGTCGACGATACGAAGGAAGACGAATACGAGTTCGACGGCATCGGCGGCGGCATCGGCATGACACTTTTCTGATACGCTTTCGCTCTTGGCGTGGGACCAGACCTTCGATGGCGAGTGTCGCGCGCTGGTCGAGCGCGTCGTCGCAGGCGACCGCGCCTCGTGGCGTACGCTCCTGGTCAAGATCGCGCCGCGCATCGAGGAGTGGGCACGCGGCAACCGCTTGCTGCGCCGCTGTCGGCTAGCCGGTGATGACGACGTGCGCGCCGTGATGGTCGATGTGCTCGAGCGGCTTGCGAGTGGCGAGCACGCGAATCTCAAGCGCTTCCTCGCGCGCGCGGAGCCCGACGCCACGCCCGACGAGCTCGTCACCGCGGTGATGAAGCTTGGCAAGCTCGACGAGGACGAACCTCGCGCCGACGATACCGCACACACGCCGCTGCGCGCCTGGCTGCTTCGCCTTGTCGATTTCGTGGCGCGCGATCACGTCCGCCATCGCCTCGGCTGGACCGCAGACGCGAGCAAGCGCGAGGTGCAGAGCGATCACGTGCCGCTCTCGGCAGCACCCGACATCGGCGTCCGGCCACCGCTGACCGATCGCCTCACCATCGCGCGGCTCGTCGCCGAGATCCAGGACTACATCGCGACGTTCCCCGATGACATGCGCCACGCCGTGCTGCTGTGGCTGGATGACGACGCGCCCGAGGACATCGCTACCAAGCTCTCGCTCGTCGACGCTGCCAAGGCACGCGCGCTCGTGCGGGCTGCGCAGGCGCGGCTGCGCGAGCGCTTTCGCGGCCGGTCGCCGCTGCTGTTCTCATGATCGCACTCGTGATCGCGTGGGCTGTTACTCACGGTACGCTGCAGGTCGGGGTGCTACCTGGCTCGTGGCTGCTCTCGAGCGACGCCACTCCAGGTCGCCATTCGGAGGGAACGATGATCTCGAAGGACGAGGTCCGGCTGCCATATCGCTTCGAGCTGAGCTGGCGCCGGTTGGGTCCGGAGGCCGGCCGATCGATGCACGTGATCGTCGCCGGCGGCATCGTGCTCGTGAAGGCGGACAAGATCGCGTTCTACGCGTACGACGACGCGACGTTCGCCTCCGGTGAGTGGACGCCGGTCGCGGGCCATGATCCTAACGCCGAGCATGTCGTCGTCGTGACCCAGGACAGTCGCCACGTCGAAGTCCAGATCGACGGTGCCCTCGCCGCGACATACGCCTTGTCGGTGTCGCGCGTCCGGACCCACGTCGGTATCGGCATGAAGAGCGCCCCCGGCTACCGATCAGCGATCTATGTTCACGACGTCACCGTGACTCACTTGCATTGACGCGTGAAGCGCGCGAGCACGGCGCAGGCACGCGCGCGAGCGGCGGCCACCGTGAGCGGATACCAGCGCACCGCTCCATCGCTGAAGCCGGCGAGGACGCCATCGTCGATCGCCGCGAGCGCGGTCACAGCTGCGGGCCCGGCGATCGTCAACGTCGGTGCTCCCGCAGCGTCCCAGGCGTAGACGTGACCGTCCGAAGAACCGCCGATCAGCCGCGCGCCCACCCGCGCGGCGACGAGCACCGGCGTGCGTGAACCGGTGTAGCGCCCGCCGGGGCCGACCACACTGCCGTCCCCGAGCGCCGTGATGATCGCATCCGTCCCGGTCAGGTAGCGCCCCTCGATCGTGCGCTCGAGCGCGAGCCCCGGCACCGCGAGCACCAGGGTCTTGCCGGCGGGTCGCCCGACGATCAGCGATGCGCCGGAGAACGCGAGCGCGATACTGCCTTCGTGATCCCCAGGTTCGTCGACGCGATCCGCATCCGCCGCCGAGGCGATCGGCTGCCCGGTCGCGGTCCACAACCTCGTCGAGCCGTCCGCGTGTGCCGATGCGAGCTGGTCTCCGCGAATCGCGACCGCGGTCACCGCCGAGCCTGTCGCGACGTGCGCGACCGTGCGCAGTTGCGAATCTCGGACCTCGAGCGTGCCGTCGAGCGCACCGATCGCAACGCGAAAACCGTCCGTCGCGAGCGCGCGGATCGGGCCCGGCAGCGTCGCGCGCGCGACGTCGCGCCCGTCGTCCGAGAGGATGCGCACCTCGCCGGCAAGATCCGCGATCACGACAGCGTCCCCGAGCCAGAGAGCCGCCATCACCTCGCGCCCGGTATGCAGGCGGCGCATCGCGCTCGGGGTCGCGGTGGCCCACGACCACACGCTGCCATCGAGCGACGTCGCGAGCACGCGATCGCCGTGGCGCGCGAGTTCCGTGATCTCGCCGGTGGTCCCGAGCGGGATGCCATGAAGGTCCCACAGATATGCCTGGCCATCGCGGCTGGCCGTCGCGACGCGGCCATCACCGAGCGCGAGCGCCTGGAGCTCGCCTTTGGGGTTGCCAAGCGGTACGACCACGCCGCCGGTGGCGGCATCGATCACTGCAGCGCCCGCTCCACCTACGATCGCGCGCTCGTCATCGAGCCATGCCGCGAACATGCCCGGTGCGGTCACGTGCGCGCCCCCCGCCGACGGGACGATCACGGTGGAGCGCGTCTCGTCGGTATCCCACGTGCCGATCGCGATGTGCGCATGCGAGCTCGCGAGCGCGCCGAGTGCGTGCCCGGACTCGGTGTACACGACCGTGGGATCGCCGCCGGAGAGTGCGAACGCGCGCGTCACCTGATCGGTACCGTTGTCGAGGAGCGTACGCTCGTCGGCATCGAAGGCCAGCGCGGAACCGAGCGGGAGCTTCGTCGCGATCGCGCGCGGCTCGCCCGTCAGGTCCCACAGCCACAGCGTGCCATCGACCGTCGCCACCGCGACGTGGTGCGCGCCGACCGCCATCCCCGCGGCCGGCGCCGGCAGTGCGAACCGCTGCGCCACCGCGAGCGTGCGCGGGTCTCGAACGACGACGGCGTCGGCCGCTGTGATGATCCTTCCGTCGGGCAAGAACCCGCAGCCCTCGAGGTTCGCGTTCGCCTCGATGCGCCGGTGCGCACCGGTCGCCAGGTCGAACACCTCTGCGCTCGGGTCGAAGCCGCACACCAGCGCGCGCGTACCATCCGGCGAGACCACCGCTCGCTCCGGCTCTGGCAGCGCCGATGGCCAGCGCGCGATCTGCGCACCGCCCGGCAGTTGCCAGACCACGAGCGAGCGAGCGTCGTCGATACCGAGCAAGCGATCGCCCGCGCGCGCAAACGACTTGATCACCCCGTCGTGCGCGAGCGGCACCAGCGGTGGACCTGCCGCGAACGCATCGATCAACCCCTGCAGCGTCTCGGGCACGGCGGGGTCGAGCGCACCAACCGCGAGCTCGATCGCGGCGAGCCGCTGGTCCGGATCGTTCGCGGTCCGGCTCGCGACGATCCCTTGCGACCGGCGCAGCTCGCGTTCGGCACGGACCTCGTTGCGCTCGGCCTGGTCGCGCGCGCGTCCGATCCGCACGAACGCGATCACCACGACCGCGAGCACGGCCGCCAGCGCGAGCGCGACGATCCTGAGCGCGGTGCGATGCCGGCGTGCGAAGTGCCGCACGAGCTCGGCGAACGAGTAGCGGCGCGAGGTCAGCAGCTGGCCGGTCTGAAACCGTCGCAGCTCGTCGGCGAGATCACGTGCGCTGGCGTAACGGCCGGCGGGCTCGTGCGTCATCGCTTTCGCCACGATGTCGGCGAGCTCGGGCGGAACCTCGTCCGGTAGGCGCGGCGCGCTGGCCCCTGTCGCGAGCGTTCGGCGCACGTCGGTCGAACCGTCGCCGGCGTACGGCGGGTGTCCGGCCAGGACGTGATACAGGGTGGCGCCGAGCGCATAGATGTCCGCGCGCTCGTCGGGCTCCTCGCCACGCGCCTGCTCGGGGGGCATGTAGTGCGCCGTGCCCGCGCCCATCTGCGTCATGCCGTCGCTCGGCAGCGTGCGGTACACGCCGTCGAGCTCGCCGACGCCCTCGTGGAGATCCTTCGCGAGCCCCCAGTCGATCAGCACGGTCTCGCCGAACGTACCGACGAGGATGTTGTCGGGTTTGAGATCGCGATGAACGATGCCGGTGTCGTGCGCGTAGGCGACGGCATCGACGACCGCGATGACGTTCGTGAGCAGGCCGAGCCGATCTTCGAGCGTGGTCCGGTGCACGATCTCGGTGGTGAGAGGCGCGCCGCGCAGGAGCGGCATCGCATAGAATGGCTCGCCATCGCGAAGCACGCCCGCTTCGTACACGCCGACGATCGCAGGGTGTTGCAACCGCGCGGTCAGCCGCGCCTCGCGTTCGAAGCGCTGGCGCAGGTTTCCGTGGTCCGGCACGTCGCGGCGCAGCTGCTTGATCGCGACGTAGCGGCCGAGCCGGCGATCGCGTGCGCGAAAGATCTGTCCCATGCCACCGCGCGCGTCCAGCGCAGACCAATCGGTGTACACATCCTCGTCGATCACGGCGAAGCCCGCAGCGTCCGGCGCGACCGGCACCAGCGCGCCAGCGAGCGCGCCGAGCTTCCGGCACGTCTCGCAGCGCGCGACATGCCTCGATGCCGTGCCGGCGATGATCTCCTCGATGTCCGGGTGATCCATCGGTGGACTACCCTAGCAACACGGGGCGGCCGGCCCGTCCGTCAGGGCTGGTTTTCGGTGTCACGAGCGAGAGCAGCGGGTCGGCGCAGCCGTCAATTCGCGGCATCGTGATCGCCGAATCCGCGGGATCGTGATCACCGATGCACGAGCGTCGACTCTGCAGACCGCCAGCAGCATCTCGCCCGCCCCACCGCGCGATATCGTTGGTGACGGCGTCGCCGATCTGCGTGCCCGCGCAGCCGTATCCCTCCTGGTTTGAGCAGTACGTCGTCTGGATCGTTGCCTCGGCGAGAGCACCCCGAGCGCGATCATGCCCGGCGCCGCCGACGAGGGCGCGACGAGGACGCACTCAGTGCCGGCGCTTTGCCAACGGTTCGTCGACAGCTCGACACTCGCCGACGAGCCTGCACGGAAGTTAGCTCTGGCGCGCGTCGTGCTGAGCTTGCGCGCATGCTCAAAGTCGTGGTGCTCGCTGCCGCCCTGTCCGCCTGCGCTCAACTCGCGCGGACCGACGCCGTCGTGGTGAGAGTGCTGGCACTGCCCGAGCGGTAGTCCCGGGATCAGAACCGACCCGCGAGCGACACCGAGCCACCATTGGGCGCTGCTTGCACGTCGACGCGCAGCTGCTCGGCGCGCCGCTGATCGCGGGATCCGAGCCAGTAGAGCGCGGCGCCCCCGAGCACGAAGACGCCGCCGGTGGCCGTGAACACGACCATCCGGGTCTGTGCCGAGGCGCCGTCGCCTTGCTGCGCGAGCACCGCGTTGGTCCATGCCCCCGTGTGGCTCGTGATCGCATTGCCGTCATCGCGCGCGACGAGGCTCTCGTGAATGCCGAAGCCAAGCGCGATCACGCCGACTCCTGCGGCGGCGATCGCACCCCACCTCTCGAGCCTCGCGCGGTCGGCTATTCGATCTCCACGCGCCACCCGCCGCTCATGCTCGGCGCGCGCCGCGGCACTCGAGGCCTGCCGTTGCTCCTCGAGTTGCTTCGCCTCGGCCGCGCGCTGTTCGGCTTCAAGGCGTTGCGCCTCGGCGGCCGCGGCGCCTGCACGAAGCTTCTCGACGATCGGCGTCAACCTCACCACATCCTCGCGCGCCTCGTCCGCGACCGGTCCCTCGGGCGTAAGCTCGAGATAGTGCTGGTACCCGGCGAGTGCCTTCTCGGGCCGCTCTGCCCGATCGTCGCACAGGGCGATATTGAACAGGAGCAGCGGCTCGGGACTGAGCTGATAGGCGGCGTCGTAAAGCAGCGCTGCGTCATACGCTGCAAGTAACGAACGCTTAACACGTGTCGCCGACAGGAGTCGGTACGGTGTAGCCGTGGCGCTCACTCACGAGCCAATCGGACGCGGACTCGGTCGCTCGTTAGCGGTCGCGACGGCGATCGGTATGGTCGTGTTCGGAATTGTCGTCGGCATTGCGCTCTACGTCCACGAGATCAACGACACGACGCCCGACGATCCGCCGATCGAGATCGTCCAAGAGGTGGCGGTCGGACTCGCGTTCGCGCTGCCGATCGGCATCGGACTTTCGCTGTTGATCGGCCGGCGGCTGACGCGCTCTACGACCGATCGGCTCGACGAGGTGATCTCGACAGCTGCGCGCCTGTCCGGCGAGAGCCTGCACGAGCGCTTGCCGATCGGACCGGACGGCGACGCGCTCGACGATCTGTCCATCGCGTTGAACGGAGCGTTCGAGCGGATCGAAGCTGGCGTCGGTGCCCAACGACAGTTCGCAGCCGATGCCTCGCACGAGCTGCGCACGCCGATCGCGGTGATGTTGACGAACCTCGAGATCGCGCGACGCAAGCCGCGCGAGAACGCGCACTGGGAGAACGTTGCCGATGGCGTGCTCGACGAGCTGCGGCGCGTGGTCCGCCTCGTCGACAAGCTGTTGATGCTCGCGCGTACAGGTGACACCGCGCTGCATCGCGCGCAGACCGATCTGCGCGGCATTGCCGACCTCGCAGTCGAACGCGCGAAGGTGATCGCTGAATCGCGAGGCATCTCGATCGAGCTCGCGGCGAGTGATCCGCTGGTCGTCGATATCGATGCCGATGCGATCTCGATGGTGATCGACAACCTGCTACGCAACGCGATCGATCACTCGAACTCGGGCGAGCAGATCATGGTGCGGATCGAGAGTGAGCAGCAGCTCGTCGTCGAAGATCGGGGCCCCGGCGTGCCGAGCGGCCTGCGCGAGCGGATCTTCCAACCGTTCGCGCGCGGCGCACATCGCAATACCGATCGCGCGGCTGGCAGTGGCGTGGGGCTCGGCCTCTCGATCTGTAAGCGTATCGTTGATGGCCACGGTGGCTCGATCTTCGTCGAGGACCGCGCCGGCGGCGGTGCCCGGTTCGTGATGAAGCTGTAGTCACGCGCTCGGCTGCGTCGATATCGCGGCAATCCGGACGATCGCCGGTCATCGCCTACGATTTCGGCAATGGTTGCAACCACGGCGTTGCGAGATCGCTAACGTAGATCTAGCGCGTGCCGCAGGTGCAGTCGAAACACCCGTGCGTCGCACACGAACCGCATGCCCGTGCCACCTGCTTGCGAAGTGCCGCCCGCGCGCGAAAGATCCGAACGCCCGCATTGCTGGCCGTGATCCCCGCCGAGACTGCATAGTCTTTCACGGATGTCCCGTCGACGTCGATTCGCCGAAGTGCGTCGGCGAACTCGGGCTTCAAGGTGTCAGCGAGCGCGGATACGCAGCTACAGACGACGTGTTCGAGCTCGGCATCGGGCGCGGTCGTCGATTCCGCGGTCAACGCGCCGAGAGCTCGTTCGCTAGCCCCATGGCGCCGGTGATGATCGACGATCGCGTTACGAAGGACGCGATAGAACCAACCTGTCGCTGACTCGCGAATCTCGCCGACGTGCTGCAGGCTCTTCACGAGAGCCTCCTGGACGATCTCTTCGGCGGTCGCCTTGTCGCCGACGCGTCGTTCAACGAAGCCGAGAAACTCCCGATGGGTCGCCACGAGCGTCGCTAAGGCTTCGGCGGTCACGGGTTCGGCGGCGGTCATGACGCAGTGAAGCTTACTTGGTCGAGAACGGCGATACCGATCGAGCGAGTCACGTGTAACCGTGGCGATTACATTCCGGAGACCCTGCCCGCCCGTATGTGTCCGAATCTATGACAGTCACGGCCTGGCGCGGGTTCTGCTTGAGGGGTTGTCGATGCGACTAGGTTGGCTCGCCGCCGCTCTGCTCGTGGGGTACGTGCCATCGCGTTCCACCGGTTTTGACCCCGTCGATCGCGAGGTCCAGCACCGCACGGGGCTCGGCGTGGCGTGGCCCGAGGAGTCTCGCAGCACCGCAGCGATCGACGCGCTCCTTACCAAGCCGCTCGACCTCGATGCCGCCGTGCGGATCGCGCTCGTGCGAAATCACCGATTGCAGGCTCGCTTCGACGAGCTCGGGATCGCCGCGAGTCAAGTCGACGACGCGACGGTGCTCCCACCTCTGACAGCAGACGCGAATTACAAGCGCGCCGTGAGTGGGAGCGGTAGCGAGATCGAAGTCACCGTTGTCCAAGACGTGCTAGATCTTCTCCAGATCGGACAGCGCCGTGGCGTCGCGAACGCGGAGCTCCGCGGCGCACAGGTCCGAGCGATCGCCGCAACGGTTGCGCTCGCGGCCGACGTCGAGATGGCGTTTTACGATCTGATCGCGGCGCAGCAAGAGCGCGAGCTCGTGCAAACCGCGTTCGACGCGGCGAACGCATCGGTGCCCATCCGCCGCACGGTCCCGAAAAGGACGACGACTAACACTCTTGGCGTCGCCCCCTCCGATACGCGGCGACCAGCGCTCGCTGCCGAGTACGACAGGTCGCCGCATCCTCGCGGCGTTCGCGGCCGTACTCCTATTGTTCGGGATCGCGCTCGCCGTGGAGCATCCCTGCTCAAAAAGCACGGCGTGCGTTCGGAAGACTTCAAAGTCAAAAGCTGAAGGATAAATATCATGAAGAAACTGTTGGCTGTCATCGTTCCCGCCATGCTCCTTGGCTCTGCCTACGCGGATCCGGCCCTGAAGCCGACGCGGATCGAGGTGTCGGTGACCAAGAAAGGTTTTTCTCCGGAGAGCATCACCGTGCCAGCGTTGAAGCCCGTCACGCTCGTGTTCACGCGTAAAACGAATCACACCTGCGCAAAGTCGGTCGTACTCACGACAGGCGATGACAAGAAGATCGAGCGCGAATTGCCGCTCGACAAACCAGTCGAGATTTCCGTGACCTTCCCCAAAGCGGGGAAGCTGAGTTATGCGTGTGGAATGGGAATGGCGACGGGCGTCATCGTCGTCCAGTAGTCACACCGATCACACTCGTCGCCGATGCCGTCCCCGTCCTCATCGTACAGACCGCCTGGCAGGTTCGGGCAGTGGTCGAGCGAGTTCGGAATTCCATCGCCATCCGGGTCGGCATTCGCATCGAGGCAGTTCGGTGTTGCGGCCGAGTAGTCGCAGACTACGCCGACACCGCACTTGTTCGTGGTCGCATCACACGGATCCCCGAGCGCACCTCCTCCGGCTCCGGGCGACGAGCATGAGGCGAGGATCCCGATCATAAGAATGCGATGCACATCGCCAGTGTCGCAGATCCGCGAAGTTCACCACGGGTGGACTTGATCTCATCGGACACGTGTGACCCGACCGGTTACACACCTGGCTTCAGTCACTCAGAAACCGAACGACTACGCCGGAGAGATGCGATGGCCCGCTCCCTTCGCCGTGTTCGAACTCTGCGCCGATTACCGCGTCGGCATTCATGGCCGCCGCGCGCGCGCGAAGCTCGTCGAAACCTTTGTCCTCGCTGGTAGCGTCCGAGTGAAAGTCGAGCACACCGATAATCTCCGTGGGACGGTCGATACGTTTGTCGGGGAACACCACGATGCGTTGCCCCTGGCTTGGCGCAGCATCGGCAGAAGCATCCGGACCGGATGCGTTCGCGTTAGCGGTCGCCGAGCTCGTAATGTAGATGGGTGTCGTCGTGGATCCGGCGCGCGCAGGCACGCAGCCCACGAACAAGCCGAGTGCGACGACACCAAGTGTTCTGACGGTCATTGCGGTAGCGTGCGCCGAGTATCGTACGGCTCTCGTTAAAATGTCGTGATCGACGTGAAGACCGCCTTCATCCGAACGTCACGTTAAGCCTCGATGATCCAGCTTGAGACCGATCGATTCGTCGCGCACCGTCGAGCTGGAGGATCACATGCGCATCTCGTCCGCTCTCTTCATGATCGCGATTGCAGGTTGTGGCGCATCGGCGCCGTCGGCTCGTGCGCCGATGGCTGCGAGCACGACACCCGGCCCACATATTTTGGTATCCGCTCAGCGAACGTGTCCGGCAAACGCAAGTGGTTGCGACATTCTCGAAGTTGTCGACCTTCACACCTCTGCAACGTCCGAGGATAAAGGCTTCGATGAGCTTCGCCAGCACGCCGCCGACCTCGGCGGCAACGCTGTGCTCGGTGCCGAATTCGAGCACGGAGATGGTGCGGAACCGTCGCACTTATCCGGGATGGTCGTTCGTTACGCGGATCCGATGCCACCGCACGAAGTCCTTGGAGAGATTGATATTCCAAGCGACGAGAACAGCGCAGACAAAGGAATGGCCGCGATGTCTGCGCGGCAGCGGGAGATGGGGGGCGACCGTGTAATCGGTGTGACCTTCGATCATGGCGACAATGGCCAGCCCGGGCACTTACATGGTCAAGTCATCCGTTACACGCATTGATCACTTTTCAGATCTGCTGCACCTCGGGCGCGTGGCCTGTGCAATCCTCCGAGGTTGAGTCCCGGGGTATGCGAGACCCAGGGTGGCCTGGCGAAGGTTGTCCGCGGAACCCCTCAAGATCATAGAGCCTCGTCGCTGGCACGTCGGGTGCTGTCGCTTGAGGTCGCCACTTCTCCACGAAAGGCGACCGAGTGCCCACCACGACCACCGCTCTTCTTGCCGCCGGACTGATCGCCTCGTTTGGGCTGGTCGCGATCGCGCAGGCACGACCGACAGTGGCTACGCGCGAAGCTGCACCGCGCTTACGCGCAGAGACCACGCGCGACGAATCGACCCTCGCCGCTGAGGCGTGCCCCGACACTGCTAAGACGATTGCGGCTCGTGTAGGCGCGCGGGTGAAGGTGCTCGAGGCGGCGCGGCTTCGAAATCTCCTCGGACACGATTCGATCCACGATTCGAAGATCGCGCGGTCGACGCTCGTGACGGTACAGGCGATGGATCCCGGACGGCGTTGGCTGCTCGTCAGCGATTCGTCGCGACACGTGGGTTGGGTCAAGCCATGCGAGATCGCGAGAAGTGCGCGGCACATCGATGACCGTGTCGTGGTGACGCGTGAAGGCACGCTCGCCTCGCGGCCACGCGATGGGCACACAGTCATGAATCTCGAAAAGGGCACCGCGCTGACGGTGGTCGACTGGCGCGACGACTCGGTGCTCGTGCTCGCGGCCGACGGCATGCGCGGTTGGTATCCGGCGAGTCAGCTGATCACAACGGGAGATAACGACGCTGAAGGGGTGTGGCAGCCGGGCATGGCTGTCGACTGGCCCTGCACCGGCTCGCAGCACGAGCGCGCGGATGCCATCCGTTGTGGAGAAGGTGGCCTACGCATCCTTGCGATCACGGCCAAGAAGCGCGCACCTGCTTTGCTGCTCGGAACGGATGACGGCCGATGGGGATGGGTCACCGACCGCGTCACCGCAGCCTCGACGGTCGAACCAACCGACGAAGAAGAGGTAGCCAAGGTCGCGCACGTTCCTGTAACTGCGAAACCTGCTCGACCTCGTATTGCGCTCGATGCCCCGCCCGACTCTTCGGAGACTGCGCCAAACACCTTCTCGATGGCAGGGATGATGATGCCGGCGATGAACTCGGCGACTTCGGCAGCTCACGTAATCACGGCGCCAGGCGAACCTGCTCACGAGATCGTGATGGATGGAATGGGAGACATGTCCAGTCCTTCAGAAGGCGCGTCGCTATCCGTCGCGTTTCTCACGACGATGCCGTTCGGTGACGCGATGGCCGGGATGGACGGCGCTCCGATGCGTTCGCCGTACTACCAGGCAACCGTGGCGGCCAGCTCGTTGCTCCGTCGCAACACACATCCAACGATGGCGTCCGCGATGATTGGGCTTCGGATCGCGGGCTCATCGCATGAAGCCTCCAAAAGAGAGTATTTCGGATCCGCGCAGACTTTGCGCATGAACAATGCATTCTGCGCGGGGATACGAGCCGGCCGGCCTTCGACCTGCTTCTGATGGTTGTTAGCGCGGTGCTGTTGCGTTGAACGAAGGGACGCCGTGTTGGCTTACGCGATGCACTCACGACGAAGCCACACCCCCAAAGGAATCATCGATGAAAGCACTCGTCTATCACGGGCCCAACAAACGTGGGTGGGAGGAAGCGAAGAAGCCGAGCGTCAAAGCTCCGACCGATGCCCTCGTCCGCGTGCTCAAAACCACGATCTGCGGCACCGACCTTCACATCATGAAGGGTGACGTTCGCACGGTCACGGAAGGGCGCATCCTCGGCCACGAAGGCGTCGGCGTCGTCGAGGAGGTGGGTGCGAGTGTCTCGAGGTTTCGCAAGGGTGATCACGTCGTGATCTCGTGCATCACCGCATGTGGCAGCTGTAGCTTCTGCAGGAGGGGGATGTATTCGCACTGCGAGGATGGAGGATGGATCCTCGGCAACCTCATCGACGGTACACAGGCCGAGTACGTCCGGATCCCGCACGCCGACAACAGCCT
>JAYWCI010000222.1:0-30709 GCA_043780895.1 Kofleriaceae bacterium
ACCTTCTCGTCGAGCTTCTTCGGGAGCACGTAGACCTTACCGGCTTCGAACTTCATGCCGGTCATCTCGTCTTGGCCCTTGATCGCGTTCGCCCACAGCGCGAGCTGCGCCATCGTCTGGTTCGTGAACGAGTTCGACATCACGAACGCCGGGTGACCGGTCGCGCAGCCGAGGTTCACGAGGCGGCCGCGCGCGAGGAGCGTGATGCGACGGCCGTTCGGGAAGATGAACTGATCGACCTGCGGCTTGATGTTCTCCTCCTTGATCTCCTTGTTGTTCTCGAGCCACGCAACTTGGATCTCGCTGTCGAAGTGGCCGATGTTGGAGAGGATCGCCTCGTCCTTCATGACCTGGAAGTGCTCGGCGCGGATGACGTCGAAGCAGCCCGTCGCGGTGACGAAGATGTCGGCGATAGGCGCCGCGGTCTCCATCGTGACGACCTCGTAACCTTCCATCGAGGCCTGCAGCGCACAGATGGGATCGATCTCGGTGATGAGCACGCGCGCGCCGAGGCCGCGAGCTGCGTGAGCGCAACCCTTGCCGACATCGCCGTAACCGGCGACGACGACGACCTTGCCCGCGACCATCACGTCGGTCGCGCGCTTGATGCCGTCGAACAGCGACTCGCGGCAACCGTAGAGGTTATCGAACTTCGACTTGGTGACCGAGTCATTGACGTTGATGCACGGGAACAGGAGCTTGCCCTGCTTCGCCATCTCGTAGAGGCGGTGCACTCCCGTGGTGGTCTCTTCCGAGACGCCCTTGATCTCGCCCGCCATCGTGGTGAAGCGAGTCTTCGAAGCCGCGAGCGACTTCTGGAGCACGGTGTAGATCACGCGCATCTCGTCGTTCGTCGCGGTCGACGGATCCGGCGTCTTGTGGGTCTTCTCGGCTTCGGCGCCCATGTGGACGAGCATCGTGAGATCGCCACCGTCGTCGAGGATCATGTTCGGGCCCTTGCCACCGTTGAACGCGGTGAGCTGGAGCTCGATGTTCGCCCAGTAGTCCTCGAGGTTCTCGCCCTTCCACGCGAACACCGGGATGCCAGCCTTCACCATCGCGGCGGCGGCTTCGTCCTGCGTCGAGTAGATGTTGCACGAGGTCCAGGTGACTTCGGCGCCGAGCGAGACGAGCGTCTCCATGAGGACGGCGGTCTCGATCGTCATGTGGAGGCAGCCCGCGATACGCGCGCCCTTGAGCGGGTGCTTACCCTTGTACTCCTCGCGCAGCGACATCAAACCCGGCATCTCCTTCTCGGCCATGCGGATCTTCTTGCGGCCGAGCTCGGCGAGGCTCATGTCTTGAACTTTGAACGCGGGGAATTCGTTGCGGCTTTCCATGATCTATCTCCAGTACGTGCGGGGTTATGCAGTCGCTCGCAACGGCTTTCGGCCGATCGCGAGCTGAAGGGGTGGGTGGTGAGGAGTCGGTAGGGGTTGGGTGACGACCGGCGTGAGGTTCGCCGCCGCGATCCAGCTCGTGAGCTTCGCCGGCTCGAAGCCGAGCCACACGTGGCCTTGCTCGCGCAGCGTCTCGTCGTCGTGCGGAGCGTGATCGACGAGCGCGAGATGACCACCGGGCCGGAGCAAGCGCGTGGCTGCGGCGATCGCGTCTTGCGGTCGACCGAGAAAGTGAAGCACGCGCGAGATCACGACCAGGTCGGCACCACGCTCCTTGGCCTGGCCGGCCGGGCCGAGTACTTCTTCGGCGAGCGCTGCATCTTCGATGCTGCCTTCGCGCAAGCGCACGTTGGCGAGGCCCCACTGTTCGAGCCGCGCTGCGCAGCGCGCGAGGCGAGCCGCACTGCGATCGACCGCGACGACGCGTTCGTAGAGCGGTGCGAGCAGTGGCAAGAGCGCGCCTTCGCCGGTGCCTGCATCGATCGCGAGGGCCCGACCCGGCAACAGCGGCGCGAGGATCGGCAACCAGCCTACCAGCAGCGAATCGAGCGCGGGAGCCGGCGCTTCGTGGGCGTGCTCGTCGAACAACTTCTTCGAGAGCTCTTCACGCTGCGCGACCACGCGCGCGACCTTCGCCAGGCTGCCGTCTTTGCTGCACAACCGGCGACCTTCGGTCACGGCCGCATCCACGACCACGTCGGTCTGGAGCTCGGCCTTGAGCAGGGTCCGCGTCCCATCGCGGCGCGAGGCAAGGAGTCCGACCTCACGCAACGGTTGGGTCTTCTTCGTGATCTGCGGCTGGCTCTCGTCCATCAGCAGGGCGAGCTCGCCGACCGTGAGCTCTTCTTCGGCGCATAACGCGAGCAGGCGGAGGCGATCCTCGTCGCCAAGCAAGCGGAACAAATCCGCGCGCGCCGTCTGCATTTCCCATATATATTCCACCATGCGAATTTAGGCAAGCAAGGTTCTGGAGGTAGGTAAACCACGAGCCATTCCGGCGAAGCTAAAGCCTCGCAGCCGTTTGACTTGTCGGACCACCGCTCCTACCATCGACGGGTATCGCGTAGAACATGTCGGCGGAATCTGGCGGCAAGCCACCCACCGGGTCGTCGCCGGGGCGGCCAGCGGCCGACACCCCGCAACGGCTGAGCGTGCGCGCGCAACAGGGTTCGGAATCCGTTCATGGAGTCTCCGACACCGCGGTCGCGACCGCGACGGCGACCCGGCACTCGGGTGAACGCCCGAGCGATCACTCGATCGATGCGACGATGGATCCCGATAACGATCCGCGCGTCACGCCGAGTGGCGAGCTGCGCAAGTCGGGAGGCACGTCGTCCCCGCAGGACCTCATCGGCACCACGCTCGCGGGCCGCTATCTGGTCAAGCGTCAGATCGGGCAGGGCGGCATGGGCGCGGTCTTCGAAGCGACCCACATGCTGATCGGCAAGCGCGTCGCGGTGAAGGTGTTGCTCGAGAAGTACGCGGAGCGTGAAGCGATCGTCGCGCGCTTGAAGAAGGAAGCGCAGCTCGCAAGCTCGATCGGTAACGAGCACATCATCGACATCAACGACATCGGCAACACCGATGACGGCCGCACGTTCGTGGTGATGGAGTACCTCGACGGTGAATCGCTCGCCGAGTGCCTCGCACGCGAGCACGAGCTGCCCGAGCAACGCACGCTGCGGATCGCCTCGCAGACGGCCTCGGCGCTCGGCGCTGCCCACGCTGAAGGCATCGTCCACCGCGACATCAAGCCGGAGAACTTGTTTCTACTCAAGCGTAAGGACCTGGACTTCGTGAAGGTCGTGGACTTCGGGATCTCGAAGTCGCTGCGCGCGACTGGCGAACACGAGGAAGCGCAACGGCTCACGCAGACCGGGATGGTGCTCGGTACGCCGCTGTACATGTCGCCGGAGCAAGCGCGCGGCGACGAGGATCTCGATCAGCGCGTCGATATCTACGCGCTCGGCGTGATCATGTACGAGGCGATCACGGGCCGCGTGCCGTTCGCCGGCACGAACTATCTCTCGGTGATCTCGCAGGTGCTCAACGAGGAGCCCAAGCCGCTGCGCGAGATTCGCCCGGATGTCTCCGAGGAGCTCGAAGCGATCATCAGCAAGGCGATGAGCAAGGATCGCACGCTCCGCTACGACGACGCGGAGGCGATGTTGAAGGACATCACGTCCGTGCTCGAGGATCCGACGCACTCCACCGAGCGCGCGCGGATCACCGGCCCGCGCAAGAAGTTCGCGCAGAGGGCCAACGGTGTGCCGCGCACGGCGCTCGCGATCGGTGGTATCGGCATCGCGGTCGCGCTCGTGATGCTCGCGGTCGTGCTGCTGATGGGCAAGAACGAGCCGCGCGAGAAGCCGGTCGATCCGAACCCCACCAAGGTCGTCGCTGCGACCGCAGACGCGGGGGTCGTGATGGCCATGCCGGATGCCGCGCCGGTCGAGCCACCCGCGCCAAAGATCACGCTGCAGATCGAGAGTGATCCGCCGGGCGCGATGATCTATCGCGACGAGGAACAGATCGGCCCGTCTCCCCAGGCACTCCCGCTGATCCAGCGTGATCGGATCGTGAAGATCACCGCGACGCTCGAGGGCTACAACAATGCGAGCACCACGATCAATCCGCTCGAGCGCAGCGACGGCCAGAAGATTCCGCTGAAGCTGCTCAAGCTGGCAAAGAACGCTCCGCAACCGGCGAAGCCACATGGGTTGGGGTTGGGTTCGGGTTCGGGTTCCGCAACGCCCCATGCGGGTACGGCCGGCGGAGAGCTCGGTGGCTATCCGCCCAGTGGTACGCTCCCGAAGTAGTGAGGGGCACAGCGCTGCTGTTCGTTGCGGCGGTGACATCGGTGGCACACGCCGAGGGTCGCGATGCAGGCTACATCTCGAAAGATGTCCTCGAGCTCGAGATCGATCAGTGCGTCTCCGACAAGACGATCTCGAAGGACGAGCTGCTGGGTCGCGGTGGCGAGTACTACCAGCGTGGTGAAGTGCTCTACCTCCAGGGCGACTACAAAGGCGCCGTGCAGGAGCTCGTGTCGAGCTACTGCCAGGTCCCATTCTATTCGATCTTGAAGGACATCGGTCAGGCGTACGAGCGCGAGCTCGAGTACGGCCGTGCGATCGCGTACTTCTCGCGCTACGTGCTCGATGTTCCCGCCGATGCCAAGCGCGCGAATACGTGCGCGCCCGATCCGCAGGAAGACAAGAAGAACGTGCTCGCGCGCATCCAGGTGCTCGAGAAGCTACCGGCGAAGATCCGCGTGCAAGTCACGCCGAACGATGCGCACGTCAGCATCGTTCAGGATTCGATCGTCAGGTCGTACGGCAACTCGGGCACCGAGCTCGTCGTGCCGGGAGGTCCGTATCAGCTCGTGATCGAGCGCGCCGGCTTTCACTCGGTGACCCGCGAGATCCACCCGGAGATAGGCAAGCCGTACACCTACTTCGAGACGCTCAGCGCGATCAAAGGGCACCTGCGCGTTCGCACGATCCCGGGCGATGCGCGGATCTTCCTCGACAATCGGCTCGTCGCGAGCGGCCTCTACGAGACTGATCTGCCGGGCGGCAAGTATCACGTCTCGGTCGAAGCGCAGGAGCGCGTGACGGTCAACCAGGATGTCGATGTCCTCGCCGACAAGGATGCGGACATCTCGATCGACATGCCGCGCGAGCCCGAGTTCGGTCGCAAGCAGTTGCTGCTGTACAGCGTGTTCGGCGGCGGGTTCGCGGCGGGCTTCGCGCTGGAGAAGCAAGATGGCTCGACGATCGCGAGCGCGTCGGTCATCGGCGCAGGCACGGCATTTCTCGGCGTGTACTACGGCACCGATCGCAACCTCGCGCTCGGCACGAGCTCGCTCACTGTCACCGCGTCGCTGATCGGCGGCGTGAGTGGTGGCGTGCTAGGTGGCTTGATCAGCGGCTCGCAAGACGTACTGCTCCCGCTGATCGGAGGGGGGCTCGTCATCGGTGGCGTCGCGGGATATCTGGCCGGCGATCGCACGCATCCCACGCCTGGTGATGCCGCGGTGATCAACTCGGGCGCCTTGTGGGGCACGGTCGCGGGCAGCTTGTTCTCGGCGACGTTCAAGCCCGGTGATCAAATCTCCTCGGGCCTCGTGCTGTCGGGCCTCGGCATGGGCACCGTCGCAGGCGTCGTGTTGCAGCGCTTCTTCACGGTCAGCCGGACGCGCGCCTTGTTGATCGACGCGAGTGGCCTCGTCGGCGTGTTGCTCGCGCTCGCCGCAGAAAACGTCGTTCAACAGATCGTCGACAACCACGCGACCTCGTCCACCGAGCGCACGGCAAACTACGCGCTCGGCGGACTCACCGCCGGTCTGCTGCTGGGAGGCATCTTCACGCGCTCGATCGACGATCCGAAGCTCGCGATCACGCCCGCCGTGAATAACGTGAGGACCGGCGCGGTCTCGACAACGACGTTCGGCATCGCCGGTTCGTTTTGATCCTGTTGCGGTGAAGCCGTGACGCTGGAACGTCGCACGAGCGCGTGCCCGGCTCGAACCTCCACGAGAGGAGTGTAGGTCAAAGTGTATCGAGGAATGCGGCCAATGCATCGCGATCAGCCTTCGAGGCCGCCTGGAACGCATCGTGCGAATGCTGCGCTTCGCCGCCATGCCACATGATCGCCTCGGCGTAGCTGCGTGCGCGGCCGTCGTGAAGAAACCCGATGCCGTCGCGAATCGTCGTCGCGATGCCGATGCCCCAGAGCGCGGGCGTGCGCCACTCCACACCCTGCGCCTCGAAATCAGGGCGCGCGTCGGTGAGCAAGTCGCCCATGTCGTGGAGCAAAAGGTCGGTGTACGGATGGATGGTCTGGTTCGATAGCTCCGGAATCGGCCCGGTTCCCGTGGCGAGCGTCGGCATGTGGCAGCTCGAACACTTGAACTGATCGAACAGCTCGCGACCGTGGGTCGCCACCGCATTGCGCGGTGCCGCGGCGGGCACGGCGATCGCGGAGACCAGGAATGCCATGCCTTCCATCTGATCGTCCTGGATGTCGTTGTTGCCGTTAGCCTCGGGGAAGATGAAGCTCGACAGGCCCATGTCGTTGTCGGCGGCCGAGGCGGCCTGGATGTGGAGGGTTGGCGTGTTCGCCTTCCAGCCAAACCGGCCGCGTTCGGTCGCATTGGTCTCGGGATTCCACACGTCGTTGAGCGCACCCGAGATGCCATCGCCGTCGGCGTCGTCCGGATCCGCGAGTGCATCGATGTCGACCGATGCGAGCAGACCGAGCCCGATCATCGGAGGCGCGGTGCGGAACGACGTGCGCATGTCCACGGGAATCGCGTTGCCGAGACCATCGCGAATCGCGAGGTGCGGCATGCGTAGCGAGATGGTCTCGCCATCATCGAACGTCTGCACCTGCTCGGTCCACGACAGCGTGATGCTCGCCTCGGCGACGCCGTTCGTCGCGTGATCCTTGAGCTGCGTGCCGTAGCCGGGCACCGGGACCGGACCGCCGGGAGCCGACGGCGTGCCCTCGGGCAGGCTGACACGCACGAGCGCTTCGGACTGCGGACCATTGATATCGATGATGCCGGTCGGCCCGATCTGCGGCAGCCCGCGACCGAAGCCGACGTGACAGCCGAGACACGAGTCGTTGTTGTACGCCGGCCCGAGCTGCGGAATCTCCCAGACGAAGTTGAACGGGCTCGTCCCGAGCGTGAACTTCGACTGCTCCTCCATCGTGAGGTTCGCAGCGGGATGCGTGAATGCGGTGTACGTCCGATCGTCGACGGTGGTGTCGCCACCTTGTCGCGATTCATCGGGGCCATCACTGCCGCCGCTGCATGCCGAAAGCAATGCAACGAGCGCGACGTGCGCCATGCGAGACCCCATGCTCGGCAGGATAGCAGCTACGCGAGCTTTTCGTTCGCGACGAGTTGCTCGTAGGTCTCGCGGGTCCGGATCACGGTGTAGGTGCTGCCCTCGACGAGGACTTCTGGGGCACGCGGCCGCGAGTTGTAGTTCGAGGCCATCGCGGCGCCGTACGCCCCAGCAGCCCCGATCCAGATCAGCTCGCCGGCCTCGAGCGCCGGGAGCTCGCGATCGCGTGCGAAGAAATCGCCGGTCTCGCAGATCGGGCCGACGACATCGGTCGTCACGAGCGGGCGATCCGGGTTCTTCAACGGCTGGATCGGATGGAACGAGCCGTACAGCGCGGGTCGCATCAGGTCGTTCATCGCCGCGTCGACGATCGTGAAGTGCTTGAGCTCGTTGTGCTTGCGGAACATCACGCGCGAGATCAACGCGCCCGCATTGCCGACGAGCACGCGCCCCGGTTCGGTCATCAGCTTGAGACCGAGCTTCGCGATCGGTGCGAGCGCCTTTTGCACGGCCGCGCCGTACTCGGCGGGCGTCGGCGGCACGCCATCGCCCTTGCCGTAGTCGATGCCGAGGCCACCACCGATATCGACGTGGCGCAGCTCGATGCCGTCCTGGTCGAGAGCCGTGATCAACTGCACGAGGCGCGCGATCGCATCGGCGAACGGAGAGGTCTTCGTCAGCTGGCTACCGATGTGGCAATCGACACCGATGACCTTCAGGCCTGCGCGCTTCGCGGCATCGCGGAATAGCTCCGGCGCTTCGGCCATCGACACGCCGAACTTGTTCGTCTTGAGGCCCGTCGAGATGTACGGGTGGGTCTCCGGATCGACATCCGGGTTGACGCGGATCGAGATCGGCGCGCGCTTGCCCATCTTCTGCGCGACGGTATCGAGCACGACGAGCTCCTCGGCCGATTCGACATTGAAGCAACCGATGCCTGCATCGAGCGCGGTCTTCATCTCGGACTCGCTCTTGCCGACGCCCGAGAACACGACATGCTCGGCGGTGCCGCCGGCGCGCAACCAGCGATAGAGCTCGCCGACCGAGACGATGTCCGCGCCGGCGCCGAGCTCGACCAGCACGCCGAGGACGCCGAGCGTGGAGTTTGCTTTCACCGCGTAGCAAATCTCGTGGGGCATGAACGCGAGGGCTTCATCGAACGCGCGATACGCACGCTCGATCTCGGTGCGCGAATAGACGTACGCCGGGGTGCCGACAGCCTCGGCGATCGCGGTGAGGGAGACGCCCTCGCAGTGCAGCTCGCCGTTGGTGTATTCGAAGGGTCCAGACATCAGCCAGGTTCTACCCTAGCTCGGCCTCGACGCGGGCAATCTCTGACAACACTCGCTCGCGTGCCGGACCACCGACGAGGTCGCGGCGATCGACCGCGCGATCCGGATCGAGCCACTCCGCAACATCGGCCTCGAACAACGCGTGCGCCTCGCGCAACGTCGCGAGCTCCAACGCACTCAGCTCGACGCCCCGCTCGTCGGCGACGCGCACGAGGTGGCCCGCAATATCGTGGGCTTCGCGGAACGGGACGTTCTTCGCGACGAGATAATCGGCGAGCTCGGTCGCCATGAGGTGGCCGGCCCCGACCGCGGCGCGCATCCGTGCGGTGTCGAACACCGTCGTGAGGATCATGCCGCGCGCGACTTCGAGACACGCGGAGACGGTCTCGACCGCGTCGTAGAGCGGCTCCTGGGTCTCCTGGAGGTCCTTGTTGTACGCGAGCGGCAAGCCCTTCACGACCGTGCACAGCGTGACCCACGCACCCATCACGCGCCCTGCTTTACCGCGCACGAGCTCCGCGAGATCCGGATTCTTCTTCTGCGGCATCAGCGAGCTGCCGGAGCTGTACGCCTCGCCGATCCGCGCGAAGCCGAACTCCTGCGAGGCCCATAGCACGAGCTCTTCGCCGAGCCGCGAGAGATGGATCTGGATCAGGGCGCAAGCCGCGACGAGCTCGATCGCGAAGTCGCGATCGCCAACCGCATCGAGCGAGTTGCGCGTGAGCTCGCCGAAGCCGAGAGCGCGCGCGGTGTACTCGCGATCGATCGGCAAGGTGGTGCCAGCGAGCGCGCCCGAGCCGAGCGGCGATTCATCGGCGCGATACGCGGCATCCGCGACCCGACCGCGATCGCGCGACAGCATCGCCTCGTACGCGAGCAGGTGATGCGCGAGCCGCACCGGTTGCGCGCGCTGCAAGTGGGTGTAGCCCGGCATCAAGGTATCGACGTGCTTCTTCGCCTGCACGACGAGCGCGCGGCGAAGCTCGTCGATGAGGTCGATCAACTGTTCCGCGGAGCCGATCGCGTAGAGCCGCAGATCGGTCGCGACTTGATCGTTGCGGCTCCGCGCGGTGTGCAGGCGCCGGCCGGCATCACCGATCGCGTCGACCAGGCGCGCCTCGACGTTCATGTGAACGTCCTCGAGCGCGTCGTCCCAGGCGAGCTCGCCGCTCGCGAGCTTGCCTTCGACCATCTTGAGGCCCGTCGTGATCTTGTCGCGATCCTCGGCCGTGATCAGTCCACGCGACGCGAGCATCTCGGCGTGCGCGATCGAACCGGCGACATCGTGCGGGAGCAAGCGGCGATCGAAATCGACCGAGGCATTGAGCGCCGCAGCAACGGGATCCAGCGCCTGCTCGAACCTGCGACCACGTGCGCCTTTGGCGCCTTTAGACTCGCTCATAGACATCCGTTGATCGTGATTATCACGACGCCGTCGGTGAAACGGGATTCCCCGTGATCGTCGTCGCCTGGAACAACCGGATCGCTCCCGCCGCGCCCCCGCCACCACCGCCGCCGTCTTGACTGGCGTTGCTACCGGGGCCCGCGGCGGTCGTCGCACCGCCCGCACCGCCATCGCCACCATTGTTGCCCCCGGTGCCACTCGCAGGCGCCGCCGCGGTGCTGGTCGGCTCGGTTCCATTGGCGCCGTTGTTGTTGTTGCTGCTGCCCTCGCCGCCACCGCCGCCGTTCGCGAAGATCATGCCGTTGTTCGTCACGATCGGCGCGTCGAAGGCGATCAGGCCGCCGGAGCCACCACCGCCACCGCCACCCTTGCCGCCGTTCATCGCGGCGTTGCCACTGCCCGCCGCACCGGAGGCATTGATCGTACCGTCCACGATGATCTGCGTGATCGCGATCAAGTAGACCGCACCACCGCCTCGGCCTTTCGCACCAACGCCACCGCTCTTGCCGTCCTGGCCGTAGCAACCGCCGCGGATCGCGGTCGGCGGTTCGATCGCACCCGCCACGCCGCCGTTGTGGTTGTTGCCTTTGCCGCCCGCGCCACCGACTGCGCCGAAGCTGCCGCCCGCGCCGCCGCCGTTGTTGTCGGGCTGCGTGCCTCCATCACAAAGCGTGACGTTGTCGGTGGCGACCGCACCGGCGCCGACCCGACCGTCGCGATGACTCGCGAGATCGAGCGAATCGATCGTGAGCGTGCCGGTCGCGACCACCACGAGCGGCTTCGCGCCGGTCACGGCGATCGGGCCCGTGGTCGTGACATCGGTGCCCGCGATCACGCACACGGCAGGTGCGCCGATCACGGTCGTCGAGCACAGGCTCGAAGAGTCGGTATCGATCGGGCCCGTGATCGCGACCGGGTCGTTCGGGATGTCACCATCGGCGAAACACACCTTGCCGAAGCCGGTACCGAAGCACGTGACGCCCGCCGGCGGGCCATCGAGATAGACCTTGGCATCGACATCGGAGGCATCCGCCGTCGAGCCATCGCCGACGCAGGTGTTCGAGAGCGTGCTCGCGGCCGCGCCAAAACGGTAGCCCGACGCGCAGCTCGAATCGGCGAAGCTGCAGTACCCGCCGGTGCATGTACCGGCGCCACACTGGTCGTCGCGTTCACATGAGAACCCGCCACCGCCGAACGGGCTGCACGCTGCGAACAAGCCGCAGCCCACGGCTGCGACGACGGTGACCCACTTCGCCATCGTCCCCGATTGTACTGCAGGACCGATAAAATCGGCTTATTCTTCTCGCTGGGTGGTCAAGCTTGCGCCACAGCCGTCCCGGCATCTCGGCCCCGGCGACAAGCTCGGGAGATACGAGCTGATCCGGCAGATCGCGATCGGCGGGATGGCCGAGCTCTATCTCGCGCGCACGCTCGGCTTCGAGGGGTTCGAGAAGCTCGTCGTCATCAAGCGGATCCTGCCGCAGTTCTCGAACACCACCAGCTTCGTCGCGATGTTCACGAACGAAGCGCGGCTCGCGGCGACCCTGCAGCATCCGAACGTCGCGCAGGTCTACGACATCGGGATCGACGACGGCGACTACTTCTTCGCGATGGAGTACGTCCACGGCGAAGACCTCCATCGCACGATGTTGCAGTCGCACGAGCAAGGCGTTCCGATCTCGCTCGAGTTCGCGCTCACGCTCGGCACGGGGCTGTGCGCGGGCCTGCACTACGCGCACGAGAAGGCCGGCCCCGACGGCACGCCGCTCCAGATCGTGCATCGCGATGTCTCGCCATCGAACGTGCTCGTCAGCTACGACGGTGCGGTCAAGCTCGTCGATTTCGGCATCGCGCGCGGCGCGCAGGGCAAGGTGATCACGGCGACCGGCCTCAAGGGCAAGATCATCTACATGTCGCCGGAGCAGTGCCGCGCTGACGCCGCACTCGATCGTCGCAGCGATATCTATTCGGTCGGCACGATCCTCTACGAGCTGACGTGCGGTCGCACGCCGTTCCACGGCACCGACTACGCGATCCTCAATCAGATCGTCGGCAGCGAGGTGCCCCCGCCGAGCACGATCGTGCCGAACTTTCCGCCGGTGCTCGAAGCGATCATCGTGCGAGCGCTCGCCCGCGATCCGGATCACCGCTACGCGACCGCGCTCGAGCTGCAGGGCGCGCTCGTGGAGTTCGCGCACGACAGCCGGCTGCGGATCTCGCCCCTCGTGCTCGCGCGGTTTATGGGCTCGCTGTTTCCCGCGCGGCTCGAAGAGTGGGCGGAGGCGAAGAGCCAGGGTGCATTCTTCGTCGAGCAGCACGTCGTGCAGACGCTGATCGAGAGCGGCAAGACACCCGATCCAAATGATCCGGAGACCCGTGCGCAGATCAAGGCGATGGCCGAGCGGCTTGGCATCGAGGATCCGACCGCGCTGACGCGGCTGCCACTTGATCTCGACGACGAAGTGCCGAACCACATCGCGCATCCAGAGCTGCGCAGATCGCAACCGCCGCGCCAGGTGCCGTTCGAGCTCGCTCCTGGTGCGCCGCCGCTCTACACACACGGCTATCAGCCACCACACGGCGGCACGATGGTGAGCCATCCGCAGAGCGCCGTGAACGCGACCCCCGGTGCGTTGTACGCGCACGCGGTCGACCCGGTGGTGCCGATCGATACGCCGCGACATGCCGATGTCACCAATCGCGTCGCGGTACGTCGGCTCGCATCGCCGACCAACTTCATCAAGTTGCCGCGGCGCAACAAGATCCTCGCGGGTGTCGGCATCCTCGCGGTCGGTGGTGGCATCGCCGCGTTCATCGCGTTCGGTGGCGGTAGCTCGTCGGAGAAGCTCGCGCCGGCCGCGGTTGCGGATCCGCCCACGCTCGTGCTCACCACACCGGCCGTCCAACCGACGGTGCAGCCAATCGAGCAACCGCTCGAGCAACCGATCCCTGACGCTGCGGAGCCGGCGAAGACCCTCGAGGAACCGCCAGCTGTCGAGGTCCCGGCGGCGAAACCTGCGGCGGTCTCTCATGTTGCAAAGCCCGTCGCGAAGAAGAACTCGCGCCCGAAACCGCGTCCCGTGGCAAAATCCAAAGAGGACAAGACGTGGGACGCCGACTCGCCGTTCATGCCGGTTCGCAGCGACAAGCACTGATCTCGTTCGCCGCGCTACTCGCCCTTTCCTCACCCGTCCTCGCCGCGCCGCGAGCGCGCGCGGCCAAAGCCGAGTTCGCGAAGGGCGTCGCCGCGTATCGCAACGACGACTACGCCGGCGCGAGCGCCGCGTTCGGCAAGTCGTACGCGGTCGAGGCTGACGTCGAGACCCTGTTCGCGTGGGCGCAAGCCGAGCGCAAGCGAGGCGACTGCGAGAAGGCGAGCGAGCTCTACGGCAAGCTCCTCGTCTCGAAGTTGCCCGCGGCGAACAAGACCGTCGTGCGGGACCAGCTCGAGGAGTGCAAGCGGATCCTCGCCGCCGACCAGGTCGCCGCGCGCGCGGCGGCCGACCAGGCGACCGCCGAACGCGCCGCGGCCGATCGCGCGCGCCAGGCCGCGGCCGATCGCGCCGCGAAGGCCGATGCCGAGCATGAAGCCCGAGCGAGTTCAGACCGCGCGACGCCGCTCCCACCCACGGAGCCGCCGGTCGTCGCGAACCGCTCGCCTTGGTACGAAGATGGCCTCGGCGACACGCTCGTCGTCCTCGGCATCGCAGGCGGCGGTGTGAGTGTCGCGATGTTGATGTCGAGCCACGCCGCCGAAGCCGACTCCAGGAGCCCTTCGCTGACCTACCAGCAGTTCATCGCGCTGGACGACAAAGCGACCTCGCGCGGCACGCTCGGTGTGATCGCGGCCGGCGCAGGTGCCGGCTTGATCGTGCTCGGCGTGATTCGCTACGCGACGCGCTCGACCGGCGACGAGGCGACGAACGTCAAGACGAACGTCACGGCGTGGCTCGGCGGCGCAGGTGGCGGCCTCGCGGTCGCCGGCCAGTTCTAGCTCGCTCGACAGCTGCTCCGTAGCGACGCGCGGCTTTCACCGCCGGAGTATCGACCGAAGATCAGCCGATTTCTTCGGCGTACGTCATCACGAGGTACATCACCGCTTCGGTCCGCCCCCCGTTGCGATACGCGTGCGGCGTATCGGCTTCGAACAGGACCGAATCACCGGTCTCGAGCTTGTGCGTATCACCCGCGACATCGATCTCGATGGCGCCCGCGGTGACGACGAGGTTCTCCGACGTGCCGGGCGGATGCCCGTCGGCATCTTCGACCGCGCCCGCGGCGAGACGGAGCTCGTAGAACTCGACGCGCCGGGGTTCGTCGAACGGGAACAGCGCGCGCGAGCTGAAGCTGCGATCCTTGCTCGTGAGGATCTTCGATTCCGAAGAGCGCAGCACGAGGGCACCGGATTGCGTACGCGCGCTGATCAGCGCGGAGAACGTGACCTCGAGCGCGCGGGCGATCTTCCACAGCACGTTGATCGTGGGTGCGCTCTGACCGAGCTCGATCTGACCGAGCATCGCGCGCGAGACGCCAGAGATCTGCGCGAGGCGCTCGAGCGAGAGGCCGCGCCGCGTGCGCAGCCGACGGAGGTTGGTGCCGACGACCGGCGCGAGATCCGCGGTCTCGGTCGGCGTTGCGGTCGTGACCGCGGACGGAGCGGAGAGCGCGGCGGCGGCTTCCTCGCCACTTCCGCCACGCGTGGTCTTGCTCGGTGTTGCCACGGACTTGTCGGCTTTCTTTTTGACCAGACCCAAACGGGATTTATATCCGTTATTGCGGAGAACCTCAATCCGCTATTTCGTACCGAACATCCGGTCTCCTGCGTCACCGAGCCCCGGGACGATGTAGCTCTTCTCGTTGAGCCGCTCGTCGATCGAGGCGGTGTAGACCGGCACGTCGGGGTGCGTGGAGTGAAAGACCTTCAAGCCTTCCGGCACGGTCAGCAGGCACATGAACTTGATCGAGCGCGGCCCGGTCTTCTTGATCCGCTCGACGGCGGCGACGGCCGAATTACCGGTCGCGAGCATCGGGTCGACGATGATCACGTCGCGCTCGGACATCGAATCCGGAACCTTGAAGTAGTACTCGACCGGCTCGAGCGTCTGGTGGTCGCGGTACAGGCCGATGTGGCCGACGCGCGCCGACGGAATCAGATCGAGCATGCCGTCGAGCAGGCCGTTCCCGGCGCGCAAGATCGAGATCAAGACGAGCTTCTTGCCGTCGAGCACCGGCGCCATCGTCTTGCCGATCGGCGTCTCGACTTCGATCATCGTCGTCGGGAAATCGCGACAGACCTCGTAGGCGAGGAGCGTGCTGATCTCGCGAAGCAACGTGCGGAACTTGCTGGTGCTCGTGTCTTTGTCCCGCATCAACGTCAGCTTGTGCTGGACCAACGGATGCGCGACGACGTGAACTTCGGCGACCATTTCGGCCGGACCCTAACAGAACTAGCGTTGCGCGACGTGCGTCGGCGTAGCGGCCTGCGCCGCCGTCGAAACCGAGGTCACGCCAATGACAGCGGCGAGGGCCACGCACACCGCGAACACCGCGTCACGGAGGCGCGAGGTGCGTTGGCGAGCGGCGATCGACGCGAGGTGATTGTTCGTGGTCATGTCCGAGCTGTAATTCACGGACGGTGCCAGGTCCAAGCTGTGCGATCTCAGCTAGTTACGCGGCGAGAGAGCAGCCTGCGATGTCGCACGTCCTGTCGCAGGGACAGTCGCGGATCCGTAAATGGTGACGGGTGCGGGCCTGCCGCGGCACGAACACCGTCGTGCTCGTCGCGAATCTCGCTCGTCGTATCGATCGCGGTCGCACGGATCGCGACGGTCGTGCCGATCGCGGCGTGGACCGAGCCGGGCTCGATCCAGAGCTGGACGATCGCGGGAGGCGCGACATGCGCGGCGAGCTCCAGGTGCTGGTCGTGGGCGCTGAGATGGACCGTGGTGTCGCCTTCGAGCGTGATGTTCAGGCTTGCAGATAGTTAACTCATTAGTTAACTATCTGGTCATGGGCATCGCATCCAAACCCGTTCCCAAAGGCTGGTCGCGCATCTCTTCGAGCCTGAGCTACGAGCATGCCGGCCCTGCCATCGACTGGCTGTGCCGGGTGTTCGGCTTCGAGCTCCAGCTCAAGGTCGATGGTGAAGGTGGCACGGTCGTCCACTCCGAGCTCACGCTCGGTGGAGGCTTGATCATGGTTGGCGACAACGTGGGCAAGGATCGGCCCTGGCAGAAGAGTCCGCTGCAGCTCGGCGGTGCCTGCACGCAGGCGCTATGCGTCTACATCGACGACGTCGATGCGCACTGCGAGCACGCGCGCGCGGCGGGCGCGACGATCGCGGTGGAGCCCAAGACGAGCGACTACGGCGATGACTACTGGGTCGACCGCAGCTACGAGGTGATCGATCTCGAAGGCCATCACTGGTGGTTCATGCAGCGCCTGCGCGACAAGACCTCGTGACCCTCGACCAGACCTTCATCGCGCTATCCGATCCGACCCGCCGCGGGGTGATCGATCTGTTGCGCGCCAGGCCCCGCCGCGCGAGCGATCTCGCCGACGCGCTCGATGCGAGTCGCCCTGCGATGAGCAAGCACCTGCGCGTGCTGCGCTCGAGCGGCCTCGTCGAGACCTCGCTCGCAGACGACGCGCGCGTGCGGGTGTACTCGTTGCGGCGCGAACATTTCGGCGAGCTCCGTGCCTGGCTCGATCAAGTCGAGCGCTTCTGGGGCGAGCAGCTCGCCGGCTTCGCGGCCCACATCGCGAGCCGAGGGTCCGTGAAGAAATGACTGGAGATCGAGCCGTCGCGATGGTCACGGTGCCGTGCTCGCCGGAGCTCGCGTTCGAGGTGTTCACCACCGAGACCGATCTGTGGTGGCGGCGCGGCGTGAGGTTTCGCGCGTCGGGTTCGGGCGTCCTCGCGTTCGAGCCGAAGCTCGGCGGGCGCCTGTTCGAGCAGTACGAGACGCACGCCTTCGAGGCCGGCCGGATCACCGCGTGGGAACCGCCAACGCGGCTGGAGTTCGAATGGCGCGCCAGCAACTTCGCGCCAGACGAGATCACGTTCGTCACCGTGACGTTCGCAGCGACGCCGAGTGGCAGCACGCGAGTCACCGTCGAGCATCGTGGGTTCGCGGCGCTGGGGCCCGATCATCCGGTACGTCACGGCGCGCCGGTTCCTGCCTTCATCGCGCGCATGGGGATGTGGTGGGGCGACTTGTTGACGGGCTTGCGCGTCCATGTGCCCGAGGCCACGCGAACCGCCAGTTGACGCAGGGCGCCGTCGAGCAAAGTCAGCGCGTCGTCGACGGAAACGTTATCCTCCGCGGTGATGCAGCACAGGGCGCTCGCGCTGGTTTTGCTAGCCGGTCTCTTCGCGTGTGGCGATAGCAACGACACGGGTGCGGCCATCGGCCGGCCCGATCACGTCGTCACGTCGCTGACGCCGAATCCGCTGACCGCGGGCGACACGTTGATCGCGACGTGCACGGTATACGATGCGAACGACACCGCGCTCGACGGCTTCACGCCGACGTTCGCGATCTCGCCCGACGACACGAACACGGTGATCACGGAGCGCTCCGCGGTCGTCACGAAGGCGGGCCACTACGCGGGCCAGTGCAGCATCCTGGAGCTCGCTGGCAACTTCGCTCAGTTCGATGTCATTCACGCCTTGCCGGCGCAGATCATGATTGGCAAGGCGCCCGATCAACAGGTCTACCGGATCGCCACGGCCGTCGAGATCACGCACGTGGTCACCGACAAGTACGGCAACGCGATTCCCGAGGCGGTGGTCACGAACGCGAGCACGCCAGTCAACGGACTGGGCCCGATCACGAGCGCGGCTCTCGATGCGTTCATGTATGGCAGCGAGGGCAAGTATCACGTCCACGCGAGCGTCGCGGCGCCGACGGATGCGGGAGCGGAGGTCAGCGCGGACCTCGATCTGATCGTCAACGAGAGCGGCCCCAAGATCACGTGCGGTTCGCCGCTCGACGGCACGATGCTGAACGCGGCCGCGGGTCAGGCCCTGACGTTCACCGGCACCGCCGTCGATCCGAACGGCACGATGAGCGTCACGGTCGATGGCAACCCGGTCGTGCTCGCCGGCGATGGTTCGTTCACCGCGCCGATCACGTCGAAGTTCGGCATCAACTTCATCGATGTCGAAGCGACCGATACCTACGGCGTCACGACCGCGAAGGTCTGCACGTTCCTCGCGTCGTCGCAGTGGGTAGGCACGAACGCGCAGCTCGATGGTGCGGTCGCGCTGCACCTCGGCGCGGCGGCCATCGACGATGGCAACCGCGGTGGCGCCATCAACTCGCTCGGCGATCTCTTGAACACGGTCGCGAACTCGAGCGGCTTACACACGACGCTCGATAGCGCGCTCGTCGCCGCGAATCCGCTGCATCCGAACACCTGCGATCAGTCGGTGTTCGGGGTCTGCGTGCTCCGCGATCAGGTCGACTATCAAAGCTCGTCACTGCCGGGGCCGAACACGGATACGTTGGCGCTCGTCGCGGGTGGCCTCTCGGTCACCGAGAAGATCACGAACCCGGCGGTGAACCTTCGCATCCACGGCCAGGTCAGTGGCATCAGCTACGACACCACCGGCCCGGTGACGTTCGCGTACATCCAGGTCGGCGCGACCTTCGATCTCGCGCTCGTCGGCGGTAAGCCGCACATGAGCGTGCGACCCGGGAGCGTGACCGTCAGCGTCGGCAGCATCACGACGGATTTCGGCGGCATCAGCGGCTGGCTGATCGACCACATCATCGTGCCGCTCGCGCAGGGCACCCTCAAGACGACCGTCAGCAACCTGGTGTCGAGCTACATCTCGAACAACTTCAACGCGGTGCTCGACAGCGTGGTCTCGAACCTCGATATCAGCTCGCTCGGCACGAGCTTCGCGGTGCCGCGCCTCGATACTGGCTCGGTCTCGCTCGGATTTGGCGTCGGGTTTTCCTCGCTCGATACGTCGACGGCTCGCGTGCTGTTCGGCATCGGCACCAAGCTCACCGCCGCGGCGGCGAACCTGTACCCCACGCTCGGTGCGCCCGTGCCGGCAGGTGTGGTGCTGAACGATCCGAACACGGCGGGGCAACCCGCGGGCGTCGCGGCGCACATGGCGATCCTCGACCAAGCCCTGCACGCGCTGTGGAAGGCCAACTACTTCCACGCGACGATCGATGGTTCGACGCTCGGTGCGGCTCCCGGCACGACGGTCTCGCTCGATGCGCGGCTACCGCCCGTCGCGAACTTCGCGAACGGCACGGTCGAGCTCGCGCTCGGCGATGTCGATCTCACGCTCGATACGCCGGGCA
This sequence comes from Kofleriaceae bacterium, assembly GCA_043780895.1. Classification (GTDB taxonomy): domain Bacteria; phylum Myxococcota_A; class Polyangia; order Haliangiales; family Haliangiaceae; genus JABFXX01. The sequence continues at coordinate 19,282 of JAYWCI010000222.1, forward strand.
ATCCGAGCCTGGCGCTCACCGCAGGCATTCGCGCGCACACGAACGTCACGCTCGTGGGGAGCTCGCTCAGCTTCACCGGCATCGTGCTCGACGAGGTTCACCTCTCGAGCGACCTCATCGAACTATCGGTGATGCAACAGCAGCAATTCCAGGACCTGGTCTCGATGCTCGCGCAGCAAGTGATCACGACGTCGCTCAACAATGCACTGCCGGCACTGCCGATTCCGAGCTTCACGCTCCCCGCAACGCTCGCGTCCTACGGCCTCCCGGTCGGGAGCAGCCTCGGCATCACGTCGCCGTCGCTGGTGCTCGCGCCGCCGGAGTTCGTCCTCCGCGGCGGCTTCGGCATCCAGTAGCTAGCTCGTCACCAGGCGCAGGAGCTGGCGCACGATCCCGAGGACGATCGTCCGCGACTCCGGCGAGAGCTCGGCGATCTGGCGCGCGAGCTCTTCGATCGCGCGCGGCAGGGCGGCTTTCGCACTGCGGCCGGGCGCATTGCCGAACCGTACGTCGAGGTGATTTTCCAGGCCGTCTTCGACGATCGCGTGCAGCGTGCTGAACGGAACGTCGCGCGTGCCGCGCTCGATCTCGCTAACGTACTTACCGACGATGCCGGCGCGCGTGCCGAGCTCGGCCTGGGTGTAGCCGCGTGCTTCGCGGCGGGCTCGAATCACCAAGCCGAGGGCTCGTAGCGCGTCTTTGGCCGTTGCCATCGCTCTCATCCATCGGCCGGATGCGGATTCGGGATATCCACGTTCGGTGGACTTCTATTTCGAGGTCCACGGCAGGTAGGATGTAGGTGCTGTATGGCGCCCGCCCGGCCACTCGCTCTGGACCGGATGATTCGCGAGGCGATAGCGCGTGTTGGCGAGGTTCCCGGGGTCGAGATCGTGCTCGCGATCGACCCGGACCCGATCCTCGTCACCGCACAAACGGACCGGCTCGCCGAGCTGCTCGATCGGATGATCGGGAGCTCGATCGTGGCGGTTCGCCGGATCGGCCAGATCCTGATCGCGGTCTATCCAGATAGCGACCCCAAGAGTGTCCGGATCGAGCTCGCGCATCGGGTCCCGCTCGATGCGACCGTCCTCGCGATCCTCGCGGAGTGCGGCGGTACGGCGACCGTCGAGCCCGATGCGACGCTCATCTACTTTCCGCGGTCTCGCTAGCGGAAGACCATCTCCGACTCGATCAGCTAGAGTGGGCTCGCTGGATGAGCGAGCCCCCTCCGAACAAGCGCCACTACCGCTTCTACGACCTCCTGATGGTCGGGTTCGTGACCGTGCTCCTGTGCTCGAACCTGATCGGTCCGGGGAAGACCTGCGTGATGTTCGGCGTCACGTTCGGTGCCGGCAACCTATTCTTTCCGATCGGCTACATTTTCGGCGACGTCTTGACCGAGGTCTACGGCTTTGCGCGCGCGCGCAAGGTGATCTGGGCCGGCTTCGGCGCGATGATCTTCGCGACGGTAATGGGCTTGTTCGTAGTCCACGCGCCCACCGATCCGGACGAGCCCTACAACAAGGTGCTGCAGCCCGCGCTCGAGCTCGTGTTCGGCAACACGTGGCGAATCGTCGTTGCCTCGATCGTCGCGTTCTGGGTCGGCGACTTCGTCAACTGCTTCGTGATGGCGAAGATGAAGGTGCTGACCAAGGGCAAGCACCTGTGGACGCGCACGATCGGCTCGACGTTCACGAGCCAGTTCGTCGACAGCGTCTTGTTCTATCCGATCGCGTTCCTCGGCCAGTGGGAGACCCACACGATCGTCGGCGTCGTGATCTTCAACTGGTTGTTCAAGGTCGCGGTCGAGGTCGTGCTCACGCCGGTGACCTACTTCGTCATCGGCCGGCTCAAACGCGCCGAGAACGAGGACTACTTCGACGACAAGACGGCATTCACGCCGTTCTCGCTGGCAGACTAGGCGAGCGCGCGCAGATGCTCGGCGAGCTTGAAGCCGAGCGCGACGAGCGTGAGTCCGCTGTTCGCGATGCCGGCAGCGCGCAAGATCGACCCATCGATCACGTACGCGTTCGGGATGCCTTTGACGGCGAAGAACGCGGGCGTCGTGTCACTCGTGTGCTCGACGAACTGGTTCGCCGTGCCGGAGTGATGTGCGGCATTGCGGAACGCCCAGGTGCCGTGCGGGACGATCTTGGACTCGAGGATGTCGTCCGCGAACTCGGCGAGGAACTTGTCGACGCTCTGCTCGTACGAGTGCAGCTCCTCGGGTGTGACCTCCCAGTTGAGCAGCGGCTTTCCGGCGCCCTTCATCTGGATGCCGCGGGTCTTCAGCGGGGTCTGCTCGCCGAGGATGAGGAGCGAGAAGTAGTTGCCGCGAAAGCCAAGCCGGGTCTTGAACAAGATCGCTTCGCGCACGGCCTCGAGGTTGCCGAGCAGCATCATGATCTTCTTCGGCGAGAACGGATCGTTGCGCAGGTCCGACAGGATGTAACGCGCGGGCCCGGTGATCGAGCCGAGCCGCATGTCCGCCGCCGGGCGCAGATACACCGCGGTCTTGAGGCCATCGGTCTCGTAGGTCAGGCCGGCACGAACTTCGGCCGACAGGAGCGTCGTGCATGAGACCTGCTTGAGCCGGCTCTCGGGCTTGAGCTTGACCTTCGCGACGTACGCCATCGGATGATCGTGATAGCCGGACACGAACCCGGTCTCCTGGCCGAGCGACTTCGCGAGCAGCACCGGTGTGGCGAGCCCACCGGCCGAGGCGATCACGTAGTCCGCTTCGATCCGCTCGGTTCGCTTGCCGTCCTTCACGTCGACGAGACCGTCGGCGATCTTCTCGGCGTGGCCGTAGACCACTTCGATCCGGTCGCCGGGGTACTTCTGGTTCGCGAGCTTCCACACGTTGTGGCGGGTCTGCGGCAACACCATGTGCGCGACGGTCGCGCGGCCGTGCTCGACGCTGGCCTTGTTCGCCTCCCACGCCTTGTTGCACTCGGCGAGGTCGCTGGCGTTCAAGAAGAACGACCACGCCCGGTCGTAATATGAGCGCATGCCCTTCGGCTCGATCCCGGCCTTGACGAGGTCGTTGTCGTCGAGCTCGATCAGCGCGTTGTGCCAGTAATTCGTGGTGCCGCCGAGACCCTCGCCTCGATTGATCGAGGTGTTGAGATCGCCGGTCGGGCAATCGACATCGTCGAACAGCGGCTTCTGCTTGCGGCTCTGCTCGACGATGGTGACCTGGAAGTCGTTGCGCAGCAACGTGGCCACGAGGGAGCCGCAGAGGCCTGCTCCGATCACTACGATGCGCTTCTTCATCAGCGCGGCTAGTCTACCGCCGCTTGCGCGAGACCGTCTCGATCTTGCGCCGGCGAAGCCGCGTCGCTTCTTTCAAGCGGCGATCGGTGCGCTCGATGAGCTGGACCTGACTGTGCTTCGCACCAGAACCGTTGCGCTGGACGTAGCTGCCATCGGGCTGCATGTCCCACGCGCCACGCTGATCGCTCAACAGCGTGTCGAGGATGAAGCGCAGCTCGGTCTGCAACCGCAGATCTTCGATCGGACACAGCACCTCGACCCGCTTCTCCAGGTTGCGCTGCATCGCATCCGCCGAGCCGATGTAGTACTCGGGCTTGCCCGCATTGTGGAAGTAGTAGATCCGGCTGTGCTCGAGGAAGCGGCCGATCACGCTGACCACCTTGATCGACGACGACACGCCTTCGAGGCCCGGTCGCAACCGACACGTATCGCGGACGACGAGATCGATCGTCACGCCGCGCTGCGAGGCGCGATAGAGCGCACGCACGATGTCGATATCTTCGAGAGCATTGAGCTTCCACTGGATGTGGCCGCGCTCGCTGGATCCGACATTCGCGATCTCGCGCTCGATCTTCTCGAGCAGCGCTTGCTTGAGCTGCTTCGGTGCGACGAGTAGCTTCTGGTACTTGCGGCGCGGCTTGTAGCCGGTCGTGAGATAGTTGAACAGCTCGGTGAGGTCACGGCCGATCGCGTCGTCGCACGTGAACAGCGCGAGGTCGGTGTACATGCGCGCGGTGCCGGCGTGGTAGTTGCCGGTCGAGATGTGCGCATAGCGACGAAGCCCGTCGTAGTCGTTGCGCACGACGAGCGTGACCTTGGTGTGGGTCTTCAGCCCGACGACGCCGTACGTGACGTGGATCCCGGCACGCTCCATCCGGGTGGCCCACTTGATGTTCGCTTCCTCGTCGAACCGCGCCTTGAGCTCGAGCACGACGGCGACCTGCTTGCCGTTCCGCGAGGCGCGCACGAGGTGCTTGATGACCTCGGAGTCCTTCGAGGTGCGATACAGCGTGGTCTTGATCGCGCGGACCTTCGGATCGTCGGCGGCTTCCTTGAAGAACCGCTCGACGGACTCCTGGAACGACTCGAACGGGTGATGCACGAGCATCTGCTTCACGTCGCGGAGCGCGTGGAAGATGTTGCCTTCGGTCAGAAAATCGACCGGCTGCGCCGGCGCGTGCGGCGCATCGTGGAGCTCGGGAAGGTCGAGCATGCCGATCTCCATGAGATCGCGCTGGCCCAGCATACCTTCGGCCTCGAACACGTCGAGCATCTCGTCGAGTCCGAGCTCGGCGGCGAGGCGGCCGCGGAGCTGCGGTTGCATGTTCTTGTCGACCTGGAGCCGCACGACCGGCGCGAACCGGCGATTACGCAGCTCGATCTCGATCAGCTCGAGCAAGTCGTCGGCTTCTTCTTCATCGCGCTCGGTGATCGCGTTGCGCGTGACGCGGAACAGCGAGCACGCCTCGATCTCCATGCCGGGGAACAACAGGTCCAGGTTGTTCGCGATCACGTCGGCGAGATCGACGAAGGTCCTCGACGTGCCGAGCCGGACCCAGCGCGACAGGCCACCACCGATCGGCACCTTGACGCGCGCGAGCAGCGATTCGCTATCGTTCGTGTAGCGCAGCGACACGAGCAGGTTGAGCGACAGGTTCGAGACGAACGGAAACGGGTGCGCCGGATCCATCGCCTGCGGCGTGACCAGCGGGAAGATGTTCTTGAGGTAGTACTCGCGGATCCACGCGCGCTCGCCAGCGTCGAGATCCTTGCACGGCGCGAGCCACACGCCGACGGCCTTGAGATCGGCGAGGGTCTTCTCGAGGATCTGGATCTTCTTCGCCTCGAGCCGCGTGATCAGCTCGATCGTGTCAGCGATCTGCTGCTGCGGCGTACGCCCATCAGGGGTGACCGTGTGGACCTGCGCGCCGACCTGCTGCTTGAGGCCGCCGATACGCTTCTGGAAGAACTCGTCGATGTTCGAGCTGACGATCGCGAGGAACTTCACGCGCTCGAGCAGCGGCGTGCGGTCGTCCTCGGCCTCGTGCATCACGCGCCAGCAGAAGTTGAGGTACGTGAGCTCGCGGTTGAGATAGAGCTCGGGCGCATCGAGCGCGGTCGGGATGACATCGCTGGTCGCGGGTGCGGCAGGCGTCCGCCCGGGCACTTCGGTCACGCGCACCGACGGCCGGGATGCCGGCTCGAGCTCCGGGACTGCATGCGCCGCGCTGACCTCGTGCATTCCACTGTGTCGCTCGGCGGCCATCGAACCCAAAGTATACCGCTCGCCAGGCAGCAGCGTGATTTCGTCACCGATCTGAAAGCGACAGAATTTCGCTTAGTTAAGTGACTTGTTCTCGCTGCCGCTGAGCACGTTGTACCAGCGCTTGTCCTTGCGAGTTCCTTGGACGACCCAGACGTACGGAGTCTGGACGCCCGCGTCCTCGATCTTCCAGTGCCCGAGGTCGACCTTCCACAGCGCCTTGCCGGTGCGCAGATCGACCGCGACGAGCTCGTGCCAGTCCGCGCCCCCGACCATCTCGTACGACCGGATGTGATCGGTCAACGTGATCGGGCCGGGCTGGACCGTGATCGGTTCGTGCTCGGGCGCGAGCCGAAATCCGCCGAGCTTGGTCGCGTCGTGCATCGAGAGTGCGAACACCTCGGCGCGACCGTTGCGCTCGACCCGGACGGTGACCGCGACATCGTTCCACGCGATCGCGGGGCGACCCTTCTCGCCGGCGTAGTGCGGGATCAGCGCCTGCCAGACCTGCTCGCCCTTGTGATCGAGCTCGATGAACGAGCGGTCGTGGTTCTTCTCGTCGGAGATCACGAACTTGGTGTCCGCATCGATGGCGATCGTATCGATCACGTCGCCGGGCTCCGGTCGCGCGTGGACCATGTACCAAGCCCCGAGACCCGCGACGCCGATGCCGACGACCGCGATCAGCGGACCGAGCCAGGGGATGCGTGCCATCTCAGCTCACCTCAGTTCTGGCCGACGGGCTTGCCGCCTGCGGGGTTTGAATAGTCGAACGGCTTTGGCCGCTCGAGCGCGTTACCGCTCGGCACCTTCGCCTGTGCGAGCACGCGACGACCGGTGGCGAAGAACAGCGTGACCTTGCCGGGCTCGGAGATCTCGACGACGCCCTGGCCAAAGTTCGGGTGCTCGACGCGATCACCGACGTTGAAGCTCTCGGACGCTCGGTACGCCCGCGGCGGCTTCGAGAGGTCGGCCGCGACTTGCGGCTTGTCGAACCGCTCCACCGGTGCCTTCTCGCGCGGCACCTTGGCGGTGGCCATCGAGGGCTGGCGCGCGGCTTTCGGCGCGGCTTTCGGGTTCTTGTAGCGGTGCTCCTTATTGCACTCCTTACAATGAACCTTGACGATCGAGTCACCTACCTTGGCGACCACCACATGCCAAACATCACCGCACTTGGAGCATAGGGCTTCGACATCGGCTCCGACGGACGCGCTCATCTGCGGCGCAGCATAGCAGAGCACATCCCGGATCAACTCGTGGTACCTCGTGGATGTGAGTCAGGTGGTGGCTGATGTGCTGGTGAGTGAAGGTCACGAGATGTTCCGAGGAGAACACTTCGATCAGGCGGCCGACCGATTCAGGCGCGCGACGGTGATGTTCCCGCCGCATTCAGTCGCGTGGAAAGGCCTGGGCCACGCCCTCCTGTGCATGGGCAAGCCGCACGAGGCCGCACGCGCGTTCGATCAAGCGATCGGCCTCAAATCGGACAGTGCGACCGCCCTGTGGGGTGGCGCACTCGCCCACGCTGAAATCGGCAACAAGGTCGTCGCGCAGAACTATCTGCGCCGCACGCTCGCGCTCCAACCGACCTGGATCACGATGGCGCAGGGTGTCCCGCAGCTCGCGCACTTTCTCCAGGTCTCGACCCGTGCGGCCGACCTCCTGCGTCAAACGTTCGGTGCGTTTTCGGGTCGCACCTATCGCCACGCGCTGGAGACCCAGCGCGCCATCGAGGTGGGGCGGATCGCGAACCTGCCGGTGTTCGGACAGTGGACGTTCGTCTCGATGGGCGTGTCGAACAAGGAGTGGCCCGAGGCGCGGCCGCGCGTCGAGCTCCTGATGGCGTCGACGGTCGATAGCGAGGTCTGCGGCCAGATCATCGCGAACCTCGGCTTTCACCTCACGACGACCGAGTTCTTCCCCGAGCCGGGTACGATGGTGCGCGACGTGGTCGCATCGCTCGGCGCGGGCGAGCTCTCGCAGCGACTCCCGCACGTCTACGTGTGCTCGCCCAAGGCATGGAACATCCATCTGCCGCTCGAGGTCGGGCCACCCGCGATCACGCTCGCGCAGATCTTTCCGATCAGCGAGGCGGAGTATCAGACCTGGCGCAACCTCGGCGTCGATCGGTTCGAGCGCTCGCTGGTCGAGCGTCGCGTCGAGATCGCGGACCTCCGACGCTCCGTATCACATCGGTGATTCGGTCCCGCCGGGGTGGGCGGTGGTGTCGATGCCCGATCTATCGCGAGAGATGGAGGTCCGCAGCGAGCTCTCGGATGTCGACGATGGCCGCATCGACGTCGGTGAAACCGGCACGTGCGTGCTCGATGCGTATCCGGACGATCCGATCGCGTGCACCGTCGCTGGCATCACGCCGGTCGCGCGGATCAAAGGTCAGAACTCGCTGCGCGGGCGTTCGACGTCAAGCTCTCGCTCGAGAAGGGCCGATCCAAAGCTCGGCTGCGGGTCGGCATGTCGGTGAAGATCGTGATGGTCAAACTCGGTGCCAAAGCTGCACTGCTCGTGCCTCGCGGTGCCAGGCGCGCGAGCAGCGTGAAGCTCGGTGCGTGCGATGCGCAACACTGCATCGTCGAGAGTGGCTTGCACGAAGGCGACACCGTCGTGATCGGAGGTGGCGAGTGCAGCGCGCGCTGCTCCTGATCGCGCTCGCGGCGTGCAGCAAGAAGCAGGCGGAGCTGCAGTTCGTCGACGTCAAGCGCGATGACCTCGTGTTCGGTGTCGAGGTCAGTGGCGAGCTCGCAGCTGTGGATTCGACCGATATCCATCCGCTGAACATCGGCGAGATCTGGGACTTCAAGATCGTGAACCTCGCGTCCGACGGAGACGACGTGAAGGTCGGCGCGCCGGTCGTCGCGTTCGATCCTTCGAACGTGATGCGCGCGCTCGAGAACATGCAGAACGAGGCCGAGGCCGCTCAGAAGTCGCTCGAGAAGAAGCGCGACGATGCCGCGCTCGCGCGGCGCGACGACGAGCTCAAGGTCGCGACCGTGTCCGACTCGAGCTCGACCACCACGACGGGCGAGCTGGTCTTCGTGATCCCACTCGTCGGCACGACGACGTCGAACACGCACAGCGTGAAAGTCGTCAACTCGCACCAGAAGACAATCTTGCTCGACGGGGCGCGGTTCGAGGACCTCACGCTCGCCGATCGGCAACAGCTCACCGACGCCGCGAAGGCCGGCTCGGTGCTGACCACCCGGATCACCGTCGGTGCGAACTACAGCAATTGGTGGGTCGCGCAGAACGTCGAGGTGATGCTCAAGCTCGCGTCGCCGACCACCGGCAAGATGTTGTGGTCGACGCGCTGCGAGGCGAGCTCCGAACAGTTCGCTTCGGTCGACCAGGCGGTCGAGAACGCCGCACGCTGCGCGGTCGGCGCGCTGACTGGTCCTTGATCTACCAGGTGACGACGACGGTGCCGGCACCCGCGTGGTTGCCTGGCGTGTTGATCGCGTTCGTGCCGCTGTTGATCGAACCGCCACCACCGCCATTGTACGTGCCGTTGCCGTAGCCACCCGCGCCGCCGCCGGAGTAGCCGCCGCCACCGCCACCCGTGAACCCGGCCGCACCGCCGCCACCGAACGCGCCAGCACGACCGGCACTGCCAGCCGCGCCGCCTGCCGAGCCGTTCGTGAACGAGCCACCCGGGCCGTTGGGCGTGCCGTACGACGACGATCCATCCGAGCTGCCGACGCCATTGCCGGAGTAACCGCCACCACCGGTGCCGCCTTGATACGCGTTGTTCGAGAAGAACGTGCCGCCACCCCCGGCGGTACCGCCCGCGCCGCCAGGAAACTGGCCGGAGCCAGCGGATCCGCTTTGCGTGATGACGCCGGGGCCACCGTTACAGCCCCCACCGTCCGCGACCGCGACGCTACCGCCACCACCACCACCACCGCCGGCGATCACGAGGATGGTCGTGCCTTGGACCACGTACGAGCCACCACCACCGGTGCCACTGCGCTGTCCAGCATTCGCCGTGCCGAGGCCCGCGACGCCGACCCCACCGACGACGATGCTGAGCGCTTGGGCGGCCGCGACGGGGAAGTCACCCTCGAGCGTCGCGCCGAGGCCGCCGGTGAACGTCTGCCCGGTGACGTTCCCACCTTGGCCACCCGCGGCGAGCACGTGCAGCGAGGTGACACAGGTCGGCACCGCGAACGTCTGGATCGCGACGGCGGTCGGCGTGAACGTCATCGTGCCGTGGTTGAGGTTCGCGTGCGCGCACCCGGTCACCGTGTCGCAGCTATCGGTCGTGCACGCATCGCCGTCGTCACACGCATCGGTCGCGTGGACGCACGCGTTGTTGGTATCGCAGCTATCGGTCGTACACGCGTTGCTGTCGTCGCACGACATCGTGCAGACGTGCGATGTGGTGCCACCATCGGGCGTGGTTTGACCGCCGTCACCGCCGCTGCCGCTGCCGCTGTGGCCGCTCGGTGTACCCGCGATCGCGCACGCACTAAGTCCCAACGCCAAGCAGGCGGCCCTCATCAGGCGACTATTACTTATGCGGGATGGCGACGTCGAGCTGAATGTGACGTTGCTCCAAGAGCTCGCCGGTCGGCTTCAGGAGCGCCGCGGTCGCCTTCTTGTGGACCAGGACCGCCGTGAGCTCGGCGAGTTGCGCCGCTGCGAGCTCGTCCTGGTGCTGGCCGAGGACGAAGTTCGAGGACTGGTTCGAGAGGAACTTGCGCTGCTCGACCTCGAGGCTCGACCTCGGGGCGATGCTTGATCGCGATCGCGATCGCATCTTCGGCATCCGGCGGCGTCGCATTCCACTGCAGGTCGCGCGTCCCGGCGCAGTTCACCGACCTGGGTCGTGGACGAGGCAATCGTTCACACTGCGAGCGGTACGAGATGCCTCATCCAACGCATATCGTGGAACAAACCGCCTCATGAAGGCCCCAGCAACGAACCCAATAATAATGACGGGCAGGGAGGGAATGCCGACTTGCGTCCCTCGGTTTGACGCGGCAGGATGCCCGCGATGAAGACCCTCTCCACTGTGTTCTTGGCAGCCAGCCTGGTGACGGCGCTCGGCTGTCAGAACGATTCGAAGCTCGACAAGGGCGGTACGACGGCCAGCAGCACCGGTGGCGGCGATCTCGAGTCGCGAATCAAGAAGCTCGAAGCGGAGCAGGCCAAGCACGCCGAGGCGCTCGACTTCCTCGACAAGGTCTATGCACAGCAGAAGACGCAGTCGGATCAGCAGGAGCGCGAAGAGCCGGCTCCCGATGCAGTCTTTGCCGTCGATATTGCCCCCGATCTCGCGGCTGGCCAGGTCGAGGGTCCCGCGAACGCCCCGGTCACGATCGTCGAGGCCTTCGACTTCGCGTGTCCGTACTGCCGCCAGGTCAGCACCACGCTCGAGAGCCTCGTGAAGAGCTACAACGGCAAGGTCCGCGTCGTGTTCAAGAACATGGTCGTCCACCCGCAGGTCGCCACCCCGGCGCACCTCGGGAGCTGCGCCGCGGCGAAGCAGGGCAAGTACCCGATGTTCAAGAATGCGCTGTGGGACAAGGCCTACGACCCGTACTTTGCGGCGCACGATCCCTCGAAGCTCGGCGAAGACAACGTCGTCGCGATCGCGAAGGACTCCGGGCTCGACGTCGGCAAGTTCAAGACCGACATGAAGTCGGACGAGTGCAAGAAGTTGCTCGATGCCGATATGGCCGAGCTCGCGAAGTTTCACGTCAACTCGACGCCGACGCTGTTCGTCAACGGCACGCACGTCGGTGGCGCGCTTCCCGAGGCGCAGTTCAAGGCGATGATCGACGACAAGCTCAAGGCGGTCGAAGCCTCGGGCGTCGCGCCGGCCGAATACTACGAGAAGGAAGTGATGGGGAAGGGCGAGAAGCAGTTCCG
>JAYWCI010000223.1:0-1567 GCA_043780895.1 Kofleriaceae bacterium
CTGCAGGATTCGAGAATACGGAGACCACTCAGTTGGGCACGCGATGGAGCCAGAAGTTGCAACGCGTGGAAAAGAACATGGTCGACGGCGTTAAGCTCACGTCCAGAAGCCGATCACGGCGCGCGAGATCGTGCAGCGTCTCGGTGGTCATAGCCCAACGCCCATCCCGACTGCCTCGGTGGATCGCGCGCTGTGGGAGCACGTGACCCGCGTGCTCGGCGATTGCAACGGCAACAAGAGCGAGACCGCGCGCCGCCTGTGCAAGCCTCGCAGCTGGCTGCAGCGCTTCCTGGCCCGCACGGCACCGCTAGTGTGAACCGTTACCGGATCGGATCTGCCTGATCTTCAACAAGGCGATCCGGATCGCGTACGGCCAGATAGTCGACCAGATGGGTCACATGGCGTTCCTTGACGATCCGGCTCGCTTCGAGCCCGACGCCGACAAGGCCGGATCGGGGCGACCGGATGAGGGTTGCTTGATGGATCGCGCCTGCGGTGCCGCAGGCGGAGAGGCCGAGAAGGAACCACACCCGCATGCCTCTCGAACGCGAGCCAGCTGCGCGGCTTACAGAGTAGGCTAGCGGCCCGTGCGCGCTGGAATCCTCTTGCTGCTGTTTGCCTGCTCGGCTTGTGACAAGGGTCATGCGCCCGCTCCCACTCCCACTCCCACTCCGACGACCGCACCACCACCGATCGCGCCTGCCGCATGCACGCTCGCACCGATCGCGTTGAAGCTGCCGATGCCGAAGCGCGCGGTCGCGATCGGCGACCTGCACGGCGACCTCGATGCGGCGCGCGCGGCGTTTCGCGCGGCGGGCGCGATCGATACGAGCGACACGTGGATCGGTGGTGACCTCACGATCATTCAGACCGGTGACGTGCTCGATCGCGGCGACGACGAATCGAAGATCGAAGAGCTGCTCGAGCGGCTCGATCTCGAATCCCACGCGCACGGTGGCGCGGTGATCTCGCTGCTGGGCAATCACGAGCTGATGAATGCCGCGCACGATTTTCGCTATGTCACGCCCGGTGGCGCGAAGGATTTCGGCGGCGATCGCGCGCACGCGCTCGCACCGGGCGGAGCGTGGGCGAAGCGGCTCGCGCATCGCAACGTGATCGCGATCGTCGGTGATACCGTGCTCTCGCACGCCGGTGTCACGGCCGAGTGGGCGAGCCACCTCGACGAGCTCAACGAACGCTCGCGGTGCTGGCTCGACGGTCAAGAAGGCACCACGCCGACCCAGGCGCTCACCGCCGAGGACAGCCCGGTGTGGACGCGCGTGTGGGGTGGCGAGCCGGTCGACTGCGCAGCGCTCGCCGACGTGCTGAAGCGGCTCGGCGCGAAGCGCATGGTCGTGGCGCACACGCCGCAACCAGCAGGCATCAACTCGCAGTGCGACGGCGCGCTGTGGCGGATCGATACCGGCCTCTCGAAGCACTACGGCGGTCCGATCGAGGTGCTCGAACTCGGCGACCCACCGAAGATCTTGAAGGGGACGAGACTCTAGTCGTCTAACGACGCGCAGTGCGTCGCGAACAGATGCCCGGTCGCGGTGCCCGGGTTGAA
>JAYWCI010000224.1:0-14556 GCA_043780895.1 Kofleriaceae bacterium
CGATGCCGCCGGTACGGCGTGCAGATCACGAACCGGGACGTGCGAGTCGATCGCTCGCCATGCGCAACCCATGCGCCTCCCGCTGCAAACCATGCGTCACCACGTCGTCCCGCGGTGCGCACGAGCGCCCTTCTCGTTCGGCCGCGCGGCATGCCGTGTGCTCTGCAGCTGATCACCATGGGTAAACCCGATGCGCAGTTGAAAGCAGAGATCGAAACCGAGCTTCACTGGGATCCGGCGATCAACGCGGCGCAGGTCGGCGTGACGGTCGATCGAGGCGCGGTGTCGCTGTTCGGGACAGTCGAGACGTTTGCACAGAAGTTCGCGGTGGCAGATGCCGCGCGACGCGTGAGCGGCGTCCGGACGCTCGCGCAGGACCTCGCCGTGAAGCTCACGGGAGTACACGAGCGCAGCGATACCGAGATCGCGATCGCGGTCGTGAACGCACTCGAGTGGGACGTCCGCGTGCCGGCGACCATCCAGGCAAAGGTCGAACACGGCAGGGTCACCCTCGAAGGGAACTGTGACTGGAACTACGAGCGAGAAGCCGCGGAGCGGTCGGTCCGGTTCCTGACCGGGGTCACGGATGTGATCGATCTGGTCTCGATCAAATCGACGTCGACTGCCAACGCCCTCAAGGAGAACGTTCAGGCGGCGCTATACCGTCGCGCGACCGACGCGAGCTCGATCAAGATCGATACCGTAGGCGGCAAGGTCACGTTGAGCGGGAGCACATCGTCGTGGTGCGCGATGAAGGACGCGTCCAACGCGGCGTGGACGGTTCCCGGAGTCACGGAGGTCGTCGACCACATGACGATCGCGTACGGGAACTGAGAACGAGCGCGATCGCCATGCAGGCAGATCTTGTCGTCGCCGTTTACGCCTCGCACGCCGATGCGGCGCGAGCACTACGCACGGTCCAGGGTCGCGGATTCGACATGAGAAAATGGTCGATCATGGGCAAGGACGTGCTCGCGGACGAGCGCTCGTTCGGTTTCTATAGCGCTGGCGATGCCATGAAGTTCTGGGCCGGGCGCGGCGCCATCTGGCGCGATGTCTGGGGGATGCTCGTCGGAGGAGGCTTCTTCTTCATACCGCCCATCGGCCCGCTGGTCGTCATGGGCCCGCTCGTCAGCTGGGTCGTCGATGCACTCGAAACCGCACCGCTTGGCGAAGAATCGGCTGTGCCGGCCGAAGCCTTGAAGCGGATCGGCGTGCCTTTGAACGACCTCGAGCAACGAGCGCTCGATGTGACGCGTGGTCGATTCCTGATCGTGGCGCAGTGCGCAGGCAGCCTGGTCGAGAGCGCTCGATCGGTGTTGGCCTCGACCGGCGCTACCCAACTCTCTCACGTGTACAACCCACAACCGACCATGCTCGATGCATGACCCGAGGAGACTCCGATGAACCAAGCTAGAACCGAATACATCACCCGCGACGCCATCTTGAAACTTCTTTCCGCGAACGAGCTCGCGAGCGTGAGCACGAGCGAGACCGCGACTCGCTTGACGAGTGGCGACGAGTACCTCGACCTCGAACGCCTCGATAAGGGCGTGAGGCGCGCGACAGGAGAGGTCGAGCCGGTGGCGAACTTGCTGGCGAAGAAGTCAGTGTTGGACGCGACGTGGACGAAGATCGTCGCCCAGCTCGTGACACCACTCGCGCAGTGATGGCGCGATTCGTGAACGAGTAGATTGCCATGAAGCTCCCGACTCGGATCCTCGTGCCGACCGACTTTAGCGATCATGCCGCGAGTGCGCTGGATTACGCGGTGGCTCTGGCGCACAAGCTCGATGCGACGGTCTACGTGCTGAACGCGATGAGCTTGCAGTTTGCCGAGTACCCGATCTCGGTCAGCGCCGACATGATCGACTCGATCATGCAGAGCAATACCCAGGAGGTCGAGAAGCTGATCGCGGCGCGCAAGGGCCAGTGCTCGTTCGGAGCGTCGATCTACGAGGTCGGAGATGCACGCGTCGTGATCGAGCAGGCAGCGCTCAAGCTCGACGCGGAGCTGATCGTGATGGGCAGCCACGGGCGTCGCGGGCTCAAGCGCATGCTCCTTGGCAGTGTCGCCGAATCGGTCGTGCGTTCTGCGAGGTGTCCCGTGTTGCTTGTCCGAGCACCAGAGAAGGCATGACCGCTTCGAACCCGCTAGCTGTGAGTGCAGAACTTGCGCGGTGATATGCAAGGGCTGCGGACGCAGCGATGATCTTTCCAGAATGGGGCAAGGGATCCACGGATCCCACCGAGCGTAAGTTTCTCTCGGGCCCGCGGCCACGCGGCTCGGAGCTGCGGTTCGCGCTCGACGTGTTTCGGGAGCTGATGCGTGGCTTGCGCGCACTCCACTTCATCGGGCCGTGCGTCACCGTGTTCGGTTCCGCGCGTTTTGACGCTTCACATCCGTATTACAGCCTCGCTCGCCGCGTCGGTGCCGAGTTGGCGGCGGCGGGGTTTGCCGTGATGACAGGTGGCGGGCCGGGGCTTATGGAGGCTGCGAACCGAGGCGCGAGGGAAGCGGGCGGTGGCTCCATCGGTTGCAACATCGTTCTGCCGGTCGAACAGCGACCCAACTCGTACCTCGACCGCTTCGTCGAGTGCCGGTACTTCTTCGTCCGCAAAGTGTTGCTCGCGAAGTACTCGTACGCGTTCATCGCCGCGCCCGGCGGCTTCGGCACGCTCGACGAGCTCAGCGAGATCCTCGTGCTCATCCAGACCGGGAAGATGAAGGCGTTTCCAGTCGTGTTACTCGGGCGCGACTACTGGAAGGGTCTCATCGAGTTCTTTCGTGAAACATTGATCGCGCAATCGACGATCACCGCGGAAGACCTCGCTCGGATCATCATCACCGACGATCCGAAGGAGGCCGTGGACGCGATCCGCGAGGTCGCGATGTCGTCGTTCGGCCTCAGCTACGGGCCACGTGCGCGCCGGCGGTGGTGGCTCGGCGAATAGGCAGTGGTATCCGGTGTGCAATACGGGCTCGCGTGAACAACGACATCTGGAACACGACGTGCCCGGTCTGCGGAGCCTGCATCCCGGAGGGCATGGCGCTCGTCGAGTTGGGAGCGATCGACGGACGTGGCTATCAAGGTCACACGGAGCAGCCTGGGCTCCGGTTGTGCTCGCTGGCCTGCGCCGCCGTCGCGCAGACGTCGCCCGAGAAATATCGCGCGATCGCGTTCGCCAGCATCGCGCGGTCCCGGGACTTGCAGCTGGCGCGTCAGCGGTGATTCATGCGCTGGTCGGTGTCGTGAGCCGGCCATCTACCATCGTCAGGATTCGGTCACAGCGCCGTGCGATCGACTCGTCGTGTGTACTGAGCAAGAACGCAGTGCCTTCATCGCGTGAGAGCTCGCGCAAGAGGCTCATGACCTGATCCGAGCTGGCTCGGTCGAGGTTGCCGGTCGGCTCGTCGGCGAGCACCAGCTCGGGCTTCATGACGAGCGCCCGCGCGATCGCGACGCGTTGCTTCTGGCCACCCGAGAGCTTTGCGGCGCGGAACGAGATCCGATCGGCGAGCCCCACGCGGACGAGCAGCTCGCGGCCGCGCTTTCGCCAGGTCGCGTCGATCGCGTGCTGGGCGCCATAGACGGGCATCAGGACATTCTCGAGGGCGGTGAAATCTTCGAGCAGATGGTGGAACTGAAAGACGAACCCGAGATGACGATTCCTCGTGCGGGCCAGCTCGTGCTCGTGCAAGCCGAGCGCTTCGAGGCCGGCGATCTGCAGAGAACCGCTCGTGGGCGTCAGCAGCGTCCCGGCGATCGAGAGGAACGTGCTCTTGCCACTACCGCTCGGGCCGACGAGCGCGACGAACGCTCCGCGCTCGATCGTCACGGAGACCCCGCGAAGTACCTGCGTCGCCGTGTCGCCTTCGCCGAAGGTCTTCGTGATGTCCCGCGCCTCGAGCACGCTCACGACTGAATCGCCTCGAGTGGGTCGATCCGAGCGGCGGACCACGCCGGCAGCACGGCAGCCACCGCACTCGCGAGCGTCGCGAGCAGGATCGCGCGGAGGTATTCGCCTTTTGCGGGATCGATCGGAATCGATGTCGCTCCGGTCGCGGTGGTGGATATGGTTAGGAGGAGATGGGCGAAGGCATCACCTAGCACGACACCCACG
Organism: Kofleriaceae bacterium; assembly: GCA_043780895.1. Lineage (GTDB taxonomy): Bacteria > Myxococcota_A > Polyangia > Haliangiales > Haliangiaceae > JABFXX01. The sequence goes on from JAYWCI010000224.1 coordinate 4,126, forward strand.
AGCGAGCCGATCGCGCCGATCAGGAACCCCTGCAAGATGAACGTTCTGACGATCGCCATCCGCCCGATGCCGAAGCTACGCAGGATCCCGATCTCAGAGCGGCGGCGTGACACCGAGAGGAACAACGTGCTCGCCACCCCGATCGCGATCGTGAGGAGGCTGAACCCCTTGATCATCGCCGCGGTGCTGGCCTGCGCTCGCAGCCCGCTCTGCAACCGCGCGTTGCGCGCGAGCCAGCTTGTTGCCTTCAGCCCCGTCGCGCGCGCCAGCGTGTCGGCGTACGCATCCGCGTCCCAAACGCGATCGAGCTTGACCTCGATGATCGAGACGCCATCGGCGACGTCGAAGAGCTTCTGTGCTGCGCCGAGCTCCAGGTAAATCGAACGCTCGTCGATCGCTTCGACGCCCAGCATGAAGATGCCGCGCACGGTGACGATCGCTTCGTGGCCGGTGCGCGCGCCCGCGGCGCGCAGGATCACGCGGTCGCCGACATCGACCGCGAGGTCTGCCGCCAGGCGTGTCCCGACAAGGATGTCACTAACACCGAGCTGTGGGTGGCCTCGCATGATTGCGCTCGCGAGCGGAGCGACCGCGCTGACGCGCAGGGGCTCGATGCCGGTCACGACGACCGCGACATCCTTGTCGCCGCGCGAGAGCGTGGCGCTACCGATGACCTCGGGGACGGCGGCGCGGACACCAGGCATCTTCCCGATCGTCGTGAGGATCGAACGGTAGGCCCGGACCACGGGCTTCGCGTCATGTCCCGGCTGGACGACGTAGAGCGCGCGTCCGCTCGGTGATGGCATGCCTGCGATCGGAATCCGCGGCGCAGGCTCGAGTGTCACGTGCGCGACGTTCGCGGTGACGTCCTCGGTCAAGCGAACGCCCAGTCCGTTCATCAACGCCGCCATGAAGGTGAAGACCACGACCCCGATCGCGACGCCGGCGACCAGCAGCGCAGTCTGGAGGCGCGACGAGACGAGGTAACGTACGGCGACCGTGACGTCAAAGGCCATCGGACTCGAGCCTCGCGCGCACGAGTGCCCCCGCCACCGCGGAGCTCGGGTCGAGAGCCACAAGCTCTCCCGCCGCGACACCGCTCCGCACCACGACCCAGGTCGCGGGCCAATCGTCCAACGTGATCGGTCGACGCTCGACCCGGTCGTGGGCGACGACCAGCACGAACGCCGAATTGCCAGCGATACCTACCGCCTCGCGCGCGATGGTCACCGCACCGTTCGTCGATCCGACGACCAGGTCGACATCGACCGACATCCCGACGAGAACGCCCTCTGGTTTGGTGTCATAGCTGAACCGTACGGTCGCGGCGCCGGTCTGGGGATCGACGGCTTGGGCGATATACGAGATCGAAGCGGCACGGGGAACGTCGTCGGTGCCTAGCGCCCGGATCTCTGCACGCATGCCGAGCCGGAGCGAGCGCACGTAGCGCTCGTCGATCTCGGTGGTGATCCGCGACGTCTCGACGGTCGCGATCTCGAACACGGTCGTGGTCGGGCCGACGACCTGGCCGAGCTCGCCCTGTCGCCGGATGATCGTCCCCGCAAACGGTGCCTCGAGCACCAGTTGCGATCGACCGTCGTGAAGTATCGCCCTCAACCGTACGACGTCGTGGGTCGCGCGCGAGACAGCCAGGCGCGCGGCATCGAGCTCGGAGGCGGCGACCGCGCTGCTGGCGACGAGCTTGGTCGTGTCCACGAGGTCGCGCCGCGTTTGGGCGAGGTCGTCCTGGCGCGACTCGAGCGCGGCTTGTTGCTGCACGATCGAGGCGGTAGCCGACGTATCCGCCAGCCGTGCGAGGGTCTCTCCGGCGACGACCCGATCGCCCTCGTGACGAACGATCTCGGTCAGCTGCCCAGCAAACCGAGGCGTCACGAGCACGGTATGCTCGGCTTCGACCCTGCCGGTCACGGCGAGCATCCGCGTGCTATCGCCGAGGCGGGCTGCGAAAACGCTAATCGCCGGCGGCCTCCGCACGAGGTAGACCGCGAGCGCGCCTGCGCTCACGGCCACGCTCAGCCCCGCGATCGTCGCGATGATGCGGACTCGACGCGCGGTCATTCACGAACCCGCTGCACGGAACGCGCCGTCCCTCGCGGTCACTCACGCACTCGAGTTCGGCGCGGCAATCAGCACGAGGAGTGCGTGCAATCGGGCGTCGTTACGAGACCGGATGATCAACGCGCGATGCAGAAACTGCGTGATGCGCGCATCGTCTGCGCTGCCCCGCAACCAGCACGGCGTGTCGAGCGATGATTTCGGCGGCACGCATCGTGCTGACTCGCATCGCATGATCCTTTATCTGATGCCGGGCGCCTGCTCGCTCGCGACACATATCGCGCTCTCGTGGGCCGATGCCGATTACACGGTGAAGCGGCTCAGTCGCGACACCGTGCGCGGCAGGGCGTTTCGCGAGATCAATCCGAAGGCAGTCGTCCCGGCGCTGCAGCTCGACGACGGCACGGTCCTCACCGAGTCGCTCGCGATTCTCGAGTACCTCGCCGAGAGATATCCGAAGGCCCGCATGGGCGTGCAACCCGACGATCTGATCGGTCGCGCTCGACTCGCCGAAGCACTCGCCGAGCTCGTCAGTGACGTGCACATGGCCTGGTCACCCATCATGGTCCCGGAGCGTTATGTCACCGTCGAAGACAACCAGGCGGATGCGAAGCGGGCGGCTTTCGCGCAGCTTCACATCCACTACAATCGGCTCGACGAGCTCATGCGAGACCGCACGTGGAGGCTGTTCGACCGCCGCACCGTGGTCGATGCGTATCTGTACGTGATGTGCAGCTGGCAAGATCGTACCCCCACGCCACTGACCGCATATCCGGCGTTGAACAAGTACAAGCTGCGACTCGATCTCGACATGGGCATTCAGCGTGTCCTGCGCGAAGAACGCGGCACCGAGCTCATGGATCAGCTCGAGCTCCCCGCCGGCACGGTCGCAGCGGCAAGCCGATGAGCTCCTTGCCGGACGAGATTGAACCGCTGATGGATGAAGCCATCAAGCTGGAAGACCCCGATCGCGTGGTCCTCGCGCGAGCGGTGAATAATCTCCAGGCAAGCGAAGCGCGAGTGCGACGCAATGCCCAGAAGGTCTACGACGACGCTCGCAGCAAGCTCGTCCTCGAGCTCTTGCCGGTTCTCGACAACCTCGATCGCACGATCGCGGCCGAGCAGGGCCACGAGATCACGCCGCTCGTGGAAGGGGTCACGATGGTGCGCAGCCAGCTCGAAGGTGTGCTGCTCCGCTATGGCGTCGAACGCATCGACGCTACGAACCAAACGTTCGACCCAGCGTTCCACGAAGCCGTCGCCACGGTTACTGTCACCAATCCTGCCCGTGTCGGAACGGTCATCGAGCAGTACGAGCCGGGCTATCGCTTCGAGGCCAAGCTCTTGCGTCCCGCACGAGTGGGCGTCGGGGTCGCGGGTCGCTAAGCAAGCACGGCCTCGGCTGCGTACGAACCAGGCGCGGGACGCCGGGCCACTGATTCGGCAACAACTACCAAGCAGCGCGCGTCACAGACCGATCCGCACGTGGAAGGCTCGCGGTGCAAGCGCGGCAGGTGCTGCGTTGGTCATGGAACGCAGATGTGCCCGCCCGGTGCCTCGACTTCCTCGCGCTACGGCTTCGTCGGGTGCATGCCCTGGCGCGACACACTCGCGTCCTTTGCGGGGTTCTCGATCGCCGGGTCGCTGTCCAGCTCGGCGATGTTGGTCGTCGCGACAGCAGAAGACACAGCGCCCGCGTGCTCGATACGATGGACCGCCGGCGAAGGAGACATCGACTTGTGTTTGCTCATACCCCCTGCAGTCAGCAAGGCTCGTGCCTTCCAGAAGGTCACGTCACGAGCACCGCTGCGCCGTCGAACCGACCCGCGCGCAGGTCGGCGATCGCCTCGTTAGCGCGCTCGAGCGCGTAGGCCGTGGTCTTGGTGACGATGCCGATCTGCGGCGCGATGTGCAGAAACTCGATCCCGTCTCGACGCGTTAGATTTGCGACCGAGACGAGCTGCCGCTCTTCCCATAGCAGGCGGTACGGGAAGCACGGCACATCACTCATGTGGATGCCACCGCACACGACTCGACCACCTTTGCGCACGGCCGCGAGCGCTAGCGGGATCAGATCGGCGACCGTCGCGAAGATGATTGCGGCGTCGAGCTCCTGCGGTGCACGCTCGTCGGAACCACCTGCCCACGTCGCGCCGAGCGAGCGAGCGAACGCCTGCGTGGTGGTATCTCCGGGTCGCGTGAATGCGTAGACGGACCTTCCCTGGTAGAGCGCCACCTGCGCGAGGATGTGTCCCGCTGCACCGAATCCATAGATTCCGAGTTTCTTGCCGGTGCCCGCGATCTTGAGCGATCGCCATCCGATCAAGCCGGCGCACAGGAGCGGCGCGAGCGCGACATCCTCGCCGGCTTCTCCGAGCGGAAACGCGTACTGCGCATCGGCGACCACGCTCGTCGCGAATCCGCCGTCGCGCGTGTAGCCGGTGAACAGGGGGCGATCGCAAAGATTGTCCTCTCGAGCGACGCAGTACGCACACACGCCGCAGGTGTGACCGAGCCACGGAATGCCGACGCGTTCGCCGAGGCGAAGACCTTCGACACCGCTGCCGACCGCATCGATTCGCCCGACGATCTCGTGCCCCGGGATGATCGGAACGCGCGGAGTTGGAAGCTCGCCGTCCACCACGTGAAGATCCGTTCGGCACACCCCGCACGCTGCGACCGCAACGCGAATCTCACTGGGGCCGGGCCACCGGTCGGGAAGCTCGGTCCAGGTCAGCGCCGTCTGCAGCTTCTCGAGAACCATCGCGTGCACACGCGACCCATCAGCACGTCTCGTGCCGTCCACGTCGATGCAGAGTCTGCGCGTCGACGCGAATTCGCTGCACACTCGATCTACCTGACCGGTCAGCTTGTGACACGCCGAGCGGTGAGCAGTCTGTTCGGATGCACCTTTCGCAGCACCGTGTAGGAATCGTGATGCTCGGCGCGCTTGCCGCTAGCTGTACCAGCGGCACCACGAGCGGTAACACCGCGGTGACCTGCCAGGCGGTGACGGCTGCGCCGGCGCATCCGCCCGTAGGTTGGGCCGGGACCGTGTTCACGATCGTGATGGAAAACCACAGTCGCGGAGACATCCTGGGAAATCCCGCCGCACCGTTCATCAACTCGCTCGCGAGCCAGAATGCGGTCGCGGACGGCTATCACGACTCGTATGTCCATCCGAGCGAGCCGAACTATCTGTGGATGGTCGCGGGACAGAACTTCGGCGTCCTCGATGACAACGACCCCGCGTCCCATCATCTCGATTCGACATCGCACCTCGCTGATCAGATCGAGGCCGCGGGTTTGTCGTGGAAGACGTATCAGGAGGGGATGGGAGCTCCGTGCGGCCTCGTCTCGCACGATCGCTATGCAGCGAAGCACGACCCATTCGTGTACTTCAACGATATCAACGGATGGGATGGCCAGGCGTTCCAGCCGTCAACACGATGCGCCACCCACATCGTCGATCTGAAGCAGCTGGATGCGGACATCGCCGCGACCAGCCTACCGAAGTACGCGTTCATCACTCCGAACCTCGATCACGACATGCACGACGGGACGATCGAGCAAGGTGATGCTTGGTTGCAGGAGCAGGTCACCAAGATCGTCGGCACGGACGCTTTCAATAACGGCGGCGTGATCTTCGTGCTGTGGGACGAAGGCAGTAACAGCGCGGATGACCCGCCGTTCATCGCGATCTCGCCAAACGCAAATCGCGGCTTCGTTTCCACCTCTGACTACGATACGAGCTCGTACCTGAAGACCGTGCAGACCATTCTCGGCGTACAAACGTTACCGTGCGCCGAGGCGGGGGTGTCGTCGACCGTCGCGGTCATGAGTGACCTGTTCGCGATGCCGATGACGACGAACTAGCGCGAAACTTTGTGCTGCTCGGCGACGTGCTTGTTCGCTTCGAGCCAGGCATTGAGCTCGACGCCAACGACCTTTGGAATGCGATCGAGATCGCCGGTCAGGAGGCCAACGACTTCACCGAGCGCGGTCGTGAGCTCGCCACGGATCCGCTCGCTGGTCGCAGGACTGGCGAGTGCACGCTCGAGCTCTGCCTTGCGCAGTTCGACCCTCACCCTGAGGTTCTGGCCGACTGTGGCGTCTGTGGAGTTTTGCTCGTGCTCGCTCTTCTTCGTTTTCATCTCGGGAGGTGTCCGAGCAGGATGCGTGCCGCGTCGACACTCGACTGCGCGATGACGTAGATCACCGAGGCGCAACGTCTGCGCTGCGATGCGCATTCCCTGCGGCGGCCTAGGCGAAGCGGCCCACGGTGTTCGACCTCATCCCATCAAGCCTCGGTCCGCCTGAACAATCGAGCGAGTTTGATGCATTGAAACGTTGGTGCCGAGGAACGCGTGAGCGCCTCGGAAGCGATGCGCTGTTGTCGACAGTCAATCAGGCAGGAGTATCTCGTACAGCCTTCACTCGCGTGTGAGGGAAAGTACGCAGGCACGAAAAGCTAACCCGGTCCTGTCCGGATCCTGGAGAGGTTGCTGGATGGTTCGTGACACTGTGCCCGCATGCTCTTCGACTTCATCGCGCGACACCGCGACCTTTTGGTGGCTCGTGCGCGGGAGAAGGTTGGGCATCGCATTGCCCCGATACCGACCGAAGTAGAGCTCAGCCACGGTGTGCCGCTATTTCTCGACCAGTTCTCGTCGCGGCTAAGACTCGGCGAGGAACAGGATGTACTGGAGATGAGTGCATCTGCCGCACTTCATGGCGGCGAACTGCTCGCTGCCGGTTTCACGATCGGCCAGGTTGTTCACGGCTACGGCGATGTCTGCCAGTCCGTGATGGAGCTCGCGGTCGAGCTCGGAGTCTCGATCACTCCGGCGAATTTCAAGACGCTCAACATGTGCCTCGACATCGCGATCGCGGAAGCGGTGACCGAATTCGCTCGTCGTCGAGAGCAGCAGATCGTCGGCCACGGCGTCGAGCACCTCGGCTTTCTCGCGCACGAGCTCCGCAACCTGTTGAACACGATGACGCTGGCGTTCGAAGCTGTACGGTCGGGTCGTGTCGGAGTTGCAGGTAGCACCGGCAACCTCGTTGCTAGCAGCATATTGCGTATGAGCGAGCTCGTCACGGAATCGCTGGCCGAAGTCCGGCTCGGGTCCGGGCGCGTGCGCAACGAGCGCATCTCGCTCGCACATCTCCTCGAGGAGCTCGAGATCGCAGCGACGATGCATGCGAAGAATCTCGAGCTCGCGTTCGTCATCGAGCCGTTGCCTCTCGGCATCGAGGTGGATGGCGACACGCAGATCGTCGCGTCGATCCTCACGAACCTCGTCCAGAACGCCTGTAAGTTCACTCCCAAGCACGGGCGGGTTTCCGTCTCGAATCGGGTTAGCGAAGCAACCGTCGCGATCGATGTCGCCGATCAGTGTGGCGGCCTACCACCCGGAGACCCCGAACAATTGTTTCTGCCCTACAAACAGGGCAACGCGGATCGCAGTGGGATGGGGCTCGGTTTAGCGATCAGCCGCAAAGGAGCGATCGCGCTTGGCGGTACGCTCACGGTACGTGACCTGCCTGGCGTGGGCTGCGTGTTCACCGTCACGTTCCGCAGGTGCGCAATCCTGGCAGCGGCGTGAGCACGCGCCCTCTGCTCTTGATCGTCGATGATGACCATCGCACTGCGCTTTTGCTCGGTCGACTCCTCAGCCAGGATGGATACGACTCGGAAGTGGAGCCGGATGGAGCCGCAGCCCTCGCGCGGCTTTCACGCGAGCCGATCCCAAATGCGCTGATCACCGACTATCACGTGCCTGGTGCAGATGGACTGGTCATCGCTCGTCAGGCGCGCCTAGCTCGCGATGGGATGCCTGTGTTCGTGGTCACCGGTGACCCCGATACAGCGAAACGGGACAGCCACCAACTCAGCGCGGTCGAAGTGATTGCGAAGCCGCTCGACTACGCGAGCCTGGTCACCAGATTGCATTTAACCGTTCCGGTGTACGAATGATCACTGAAGAGATTCGAGGCCGCCTCCACGCGGCGCGTCTGCACTTGACGTTCCTCGAGCGCGCCTTTCAGGGAAAAGACCATGATTCGGCAATCGTCGAAGCGGTCACGGCAGCCGTCGACGAGCTTCGCCAGCTCGAGCGCCTCGTTTTGACTCACCTCGCCCAGAGCCCAAAGCCCCCGGGCGAGACCGCGTGATCGGGCCGCGCATCCTCGTCGTAGATGACGAACAGAACGCACGCATAGGGTTGCAGAAACTGCTTCGCCAGGCCGGATACAACGCCGAGGTCGCGAGCGACGGAGATGCCGCGCTAGCACTCGCGACGGAGCACCCACCGGAGGTAGTTGTTACAGATCTGATGATGCCCGGGATGGACGGGATGATGCTGTGCGCAAAGCTGCACGAGCTCGACCGCGATCTGCCTGTCATCGTGGCGACCGGCGTAGGCGATGTCTCGTCGGCGGTCTCGGCTATGCGCGCGGGCGCAGCCGACTACCTGATCAAGCCGATCGATTTCGATGCGCTCGTGATCTCGATCGAGCGCGCTCGCGAGCGCCGCTCGCTTCGAGTGGAGACCGAAAATCTGCGCCGCCAGCTGCGCGAACGAGAATCGGAAGGATTGCAGGGTCTCATCGGTGCAAGCCCACCGATGCAGAAGATCTATCGAGTCGCACGCCAGGTCGCGGCATCACGCGCGACCGTGTTGATCACCGGTGAGAGCGGAACAGGCAAAGGCGAGCTCGCTCGCGCGATCCACGCGTTGTCCCCACGTACGGCGGCGCCGTTCGTCTCGCTTCACTGCGCAGCCGTTCCGGAAACGCTACTCGAGAGCGAGATGTTCGGGCACGAGAAGGGCTCGTTTACCGGCGCGGACAAGCGGCGCATCGGTCGGTTCGAACAGGCGCACGGTGGCACCCTGTTCCTCGACGAGATCGGTGAGATTTCGCCGCTCGTCCAGACCCGCTTGCTGCGCGTGCTGCAGGAGCGCGCGATCGAACGGGTTGGCGGCAACGAAACGGTTGCGGTGGATGTGCGCGTGATTGCCGCAACCAATCGCGATCTTCCAGCTGCCATCGCGGAGGGTCGGTTTCGCGAGGATTTGTACTACCGGCTCAACGTTGTTCACCTCGAGATGCCTGCGCTGCGCGAGCGCGGTGGCGATATTCTCGTGCTCGCGAGCGCGTTCCTGCGCCGGTTCGCGGCAGAGAACATGAAGCGTGTCGAAAGCTTCAGCCTCGATGCGCGCACGAAGCTTCTCGCGAGCCGGTGGCCCGGCAATGTTCGCGAGCTCGAAAACGCGATCGAACGTGCGGTCGTACTCTCGGAGGGCGTACAAATCGACGCTGATGACCTCGTGACCGAGCAGCAGATCGTGAGTCAAGGGACGATCAATGTTCCAGGCGCTACGATGGCCGAGATCGAGCGCTGGGCGATCGAGACCACGCTCGAAGCGACGAACGGTTCGACCGCAAAGGCGGCGGAGATGCTCGACGTGAGTGTGCGCACGATCCAGTACCGACTCCACGAGTATGCGAAGCGCTCCAACGCCATCCATTCCTGATCGAGCTCTCTGACGGGCGAGCGCTGTCCGCACGTCGGACTCGGTTCATCAGGATGGGCACAAGCCGCACTCCCGGAGCCATTCCCGTGGGTTACTGAACGCTCGGACAGTGGTGTCATATCGATCAGTTAGGGTCGCTTATAGATGACGGTCGCGTTCGGACAGGCGGAGGGTGGCGGCACGGTGCCGTTCGTTCCTTCCGAGGAGTGGATCGAAGCCTTCGAGGCGCAGGCGAGCACGGAGCTCTACAAGAGACTGAGACGCTTCGCGCGCGCTCGCGCGGGACTGGTCGCGCATGGCGGCCGCGTCGTCGACGAGTTCTATGTCAACGAGCTCGTCCAAGATGCGCTCGACGACACGTTCGGCGGCGTCCTGCGATGGGATCCCGAGCGCGGATCGCTCGAGATGTTCCTGATCGCGGCGATCCATTCACGGACGCGCCACGATTACGCACACGCCGTGAACTTCCCGCACGAGCGCCTCGATGCCGGCCCTTCGTCGCGATCGACGCTCGCGGACACCGAGGTCGCGCTCGCCCGACGAAGCGGGGACGATGGATCGCGGCGCGGCAACGCCACGGAGCGCGTTCTCGATCACCTCATGGAACACGCGATCAAGGACCCCGATGTTCTCCAACTCCTCGCCCTATATGGCAACGCGATCACCAAGAAGGCCGACATCATGCGCGCAGCAGGCTGGAGCTCGAAACGCTACGAGGTGTTAGGGAGCATCTCCATCGATGGAGAACGCGTAGTTTTGAGGCGGGCTGTTTGATGGTCGGCGGATCAATCGCCATCACCGTAAGTGGCTGGTC
>JAYWCI010000225.1:0-7811 GCA_043780895.1 Kofleriaceae bacterium
CTGATCGGAATCGTGATCGCGCTCCTTGCGGGCGGGATGGGTTTCTCGATCACAGCCCTGATGGGCGTGTTGATGGTCGTCGGGATCGCCGTCTCGAACGGCATCCTACTCATCGATCATGCGCGTACGCGGCTCGATGAAGGGCTCGACAAACGCAGCGCGATCCTCGAGGCCGCGCGGGTCCGCTTCGTACCGATCGCCATGACCTCGCTCGCGACCGTGATCGGCCTGATCCCGACCGCGATCGGACTCGACCGCGGCGCGGAGGCCAACCGGCCCCTCGCCCTCGCCGTCGTCGGCGGGCTTACGTCATCCACGTTGCTCTCGCTGTTCTTGGTTCCCGTGATCTTCATGGCTCTGGCAAAGCGCACCACGGTCAACACCCTCGACTAAAAGCGTTGGTTCATCTCGCTCGACGTGGGCTGGGTTCGAAGCAGCACTACGCCGCGGAAATCGACTCCCCGTGCGCGTGTCTACGCCGCGCTCGCAATATTTCGCGACTTGTCACGCAGACGTGCACTGAACATGTGTGCGCGAAACTTCTCGCGATCACGATGACAATTCGATCTTCACGCGGGAGTCGGTTGACGGCTTAGATCGCGGTCTGCTAGTTGCCAGTGGGGGGTGATCTGTAGTGGCGACGTGGCAGCTGATAGAGCGAACGAGCATGACGCTGAAGCGTCTGCTGGAGCAGCACGTGCTCGAAGTGATGCACGCGCCGAACGTCGTCGTCGAGCTCGCAACAGCGCAAGCCTTCAAGGGACTCAATCTAGCCGGCAGACCGACGATCACGATCTTTCTGTATCGCATCGTCGAGAACACCGAGCTTCGCAACGCACCACAACGCCGCCTTCCCGACGGGAGGATCGTGCGTCAACCGTTGGTGCTCGAGCTTTGTTATCTCGTCACGCCATGGGGGGTTCGGACGGAGAACGATCCGGCGAGCGACGTCGCTGCCACACACGAAGAGCATCGTTTGCTCGGGCTCATCATGCAGTGCTTCTACGACCATGCTGAGGTGAGTCGCGCCGAGCTATACGACCAGCCCAATCATCCGGCATGGCGCCCGACCGATACGGTGCAGATCGTGATGGAGTCGCTCCCCATCGAGGATCACTACCGGATCTGGGATGCGGGTGACTTGCCCTATCGGATGTCGACTACGTATCGCGTGCGCGTGTTGGGGCTCGATCCGAGCGCAGTGGAGTCCGGACCACCGGTTGTCGATGGAACTTTCACGCTGGAGACATCGTGAACCCGGACACCGTACGTCACGCACTCTCGGTCGCGGTGCGCATCGACGATCACTTCATCGCGGCGCCTGTCGAGGACGAGCTTGACGTCCGGCTCGATAGCATCTTGCCCGCAGCGATTCGTGGTGGTGGTGGCAAGCGCCACAGCGATGGTACGTATCGCTTCGTCGACGTTGCCGACGGCGCACATCAGATCCGGATCGCGGCAAATCCCAATTGGATGTTGCTCGAGCCGCTCCCGAGCATTCCGATTCCGTACGGCCCGGTGAGCACCGCGCTCGTGATCTCCGCATGGCCCAGCCCGGCACGTGCGGTGCCGGCAGGTCTCACCGCGGTGCGCGGCAAGTTGCTCGGCACACCGACCGCGACGATCGGTCGGCGCATCGAGTTCAGCGTTGGCGGGTCCGACGCCGGGCATCACACGCAAACCGACTCGCTCGGCGAGTGCGTGTTTTTGTTTCCAGGCGACCTGAAGCTCGACGCCGACCGCATGGTCGCGCTCGTGTTGCGCGTGCCGGGGTTGACCGTCGTCGGTGGCGAGGTTGTCACCGGCGATTCGAGCGTCGGCTTTACCGGCGCAGCATTCCGCATCGTTCCTGGTCGCGAGACTCGCGTTCGCTTTCACGTCACCTGAGAGGATCCATGGCCGAGTACCTACACCCTGGCGTGTACATCGAAGAGACCTCGTATCGCAGCGCCCCGCTAGAGGGCGTGAGCACGAGCACCGCCGGCCTTGTCGGCCGGACACGCAAGGGCCGTGAGGGCAATGCGACCTTGGTGTCGAGCTTCACCGAGTTCACGCGCTCGTTCGGCAATCCCTTCCCGATCACACCGTCGACGCCACCGAAGCTCGGCGACTACCTCGGTCACGCGGTTCGCGCGTTCTTCGACAATGGCGGCAAACGCGCATACATCGTGCGGACCCTGTCGAAGCTGGCGCTGGCGTCGACCGAGACCCTAGATGTCGGTCAGATCTACACGTTGCCCGCAAACACGACGGTACGCGGGCCGACGATGACGATCACGCTGAACACGACGCGCGGCCTGAAGCACAACGACTCACTCCAGATCTGGTCCCGGCCCGTCCCGCCGGCGGCGCCAGTGAACAGAGGCAGCGTCACGATCGACTCGATCGACGTCACGCGCAACACGATCACGACGACCGTTGCGACCGCGCTTCCAACGGGTGTCACGTTGTCGCCGAACAACACGTTCCTCAAGGTTGAAGCCCCCGGGACTACCGGGCCGGTGTTCACGGCGCTCAGCCGCGGAAAGGACGGCGATCAGCTCGCTGTTCAGATCCGACCGACCGACGGGCCGCCCGTGCGACTCACGGCCGCGAAGTTCATACGGTCGTCGCTCGTCGTGCAGACGTTCTCCGGGATCGGCACGGATACCGGCCCCCACGCCACCAATACAACACTGAACCTCTCAATAGCGGCGGTCGCGCGGCTCTTACTAAACGACACGATCTCGTTGTCGGGTGCTCCTGCCGAGCCGTCTGCGATCAGCGGCATCGCGACGACTTCGTCGTCGGTCGCTGTGAGCGGTGCCTCGGGATCCATGAGCGACCCGATCACCCTCGTCAACCGCCAGGGCGTCCCCGCGGCGACACCGATTCCAGTCGGCGCTCTCACGGGCCCCGCGACGGCCGCTGCGATTCCGATCGATCAGGTCGCGACCGTGATCCTGCGCAAGGGCGACTGGATCTCGATCGCCGGTGGCGCTCCGGTGCAATTGACGGGCGACCCGACGATCACCGGTCCGACGGTCACCGTCCCTCCGATTCTAAACGATCACCTCGCGGCCACGATCTCGGTGACCCTGTCGGTGCCCGTCCTCGGGATGCAACGACTGGTCGTCGGCGATGCCACTGGGCTCGCGGCTCCGTTCGACGCGACACCTCAGACGATCGCGATCACGGATGGCACGACCACCGTGAGTGCGCAGGTGCAACTCGTCGATCCGCTCACGAACACGGTTTGGGTGACAGGCGCGGCGATTCCGACCAACTGGAGCTCGTTCGACCTACTCGACGTCGCAGGGTCGCCCACGGGCCGGATCAGCGTCGCGACCACCAACAGCTTCTATACCGGCGCGTACGTCGAGCTATTCGACGGCGTCACGAACACCAAGTTCCAGTCCCTCGTCACCGCGGTCGACCCGGGGGCACGCACGATCACGCTGCAGACACCGCCGCCCGTGATCACGGTCCCCCCCGATCCGGCGTTGCGCAATGCGTACGCGAAGGTTCTCGAGATCGACGTCCTCACCTACGAGGGTGGCACGCTCGCCGAGACGTTCAGCGGCCTGACCTGGAATCCCGATCCGACCGTGGACGCGAAGAAGAGGTTCTTCGTCGATCTCATCAACGACGCCGACAATGGGTCGAATCTCTTGTCGGTCTCGTACGCGGCACCCGCACCGGATCTCCTGAGCCAACCGATCACACCGGACGGCTTTCCGCTCGACCTCCAAGGTGGCGACGATGGCCCGGACCTGACCGACATCGACCTGATCGGTGAAGACAACGGCCCGGGCAAACGCACGGGCATCGAGGCGCTAAAAGAGCGAAGTGACATCGCGCTCGTCGCGGTGCCCGGCGTCACCGACGAGGCCGTGCAGGGCGCGCTGCTCACGCACTGCGAGCTGCTGCGCTATCGCTTTGCGATCCTCGATGGAAAACCGAACCAGAGCGACCTCAGCCAGATCGAGGCGCACCGCGCGAACTACGACTCACTCTATGGCGGCTACTACGCGCCGTGGTTGAAGACGCTCGACCTCACGACTGGTGCGACCATGCTGTCGCCGCCATCGGGATACGTGCTCGGCATCTGCGCGCGCGTCGACAACGCGCGCGGCGTCTGGAAGGCGCCCGCGAACGAGGTCGTGTCGAACATTCTCGACGTCGAGTTACCGTTTACCGACGGCGAGCAAGACGTATTGAACCCGCAGGGCATCAACCTGATCCGCGCGTTCGAAGGCCGCGGCATCCGAGTGTGGGGTGCGCGCACGACGAGCTCGCAGCCCGAGTGGCGTTACATCAACGTGCGCCGATTGTTTATCTTTCTCGAGCACTCGATCGACAACGGCACGCAGTGGGTCGTGTTCGAGCCGAACAACGAAGCGCTGTGGGAACGCGTCAAGGAGACGATCGAGTCGTTCATGTTCGGCGTGTGGAAGTCAGGCGCTTTGATGGGGACCAAACCCGAAGAGGCGTACTTCGTGCGTTGCGATCGCACGACGATGACTCAGGACGATATCGACAATGGCCGGCTCGTCTGCCTCATCGGCGTCGCACCTGCGTATCCGGCGGAGTTCGTCGTGTTCCGCATCGGCCAGTTCACCGCATCGACCAACCAGGCATAAGCGATGGCAAACGCACGTCCAAATCCATATTCGAATTTCAACTTCATCGTGATCGCGGGCGACACCGAGATCGCGGCGTTCTCGGAAGTCTCGGGCCTCGACAGCGAGAACACGCCGATCGAGTACCGCGAAGGTGCTGATTCGATCAACTCGCCACGCAAAATGCCCGGCATCGAGAAATACTCGAATGTCGTGCTGAAGCGCGGCATCACTGGCTCGACGGCGCTGTGGGAATGGCGCAAGCAGGTCCGTGATGGCGTGGGTGCATATCCGCCGTCGCGCACGGTCACGATCAAGCTGCTCAACGAGACCGGTGATCGCAACAAGCCCGCGATGACGTGGACGCTCCGCAACGCGTGGCCGACCAAGATCACCGGCCCGAGCCTGAACGCGAAGGGCAACGACTTCGCCGTCGAGCAACTCGACCTCGTTCACGAGCGCCTCGAGATCAGCTAGGCATCATGACCGTTGGCTCATTCGCCATTCCGGGCATTCCCGGCGTGTATCGCCAGGCGCGCCAGCGCGTCGCAGAACTTCCGCGCGTGCGCACGGATATCGCCGGGTTCGTCGGCGTCGCGGGGCCAAATCGCGTCGGCGAAGCTGTGCGCGTCGACGACTGGCGCAGCTACGAGCTGACCTACCTGCGCGATAACTTCGGCCATCCGGTCGATCCGCCAGCGGGTTCGCAGCTCGCTTCGTGCGTGCGAGCGTTCTTCGCGAATGGTGGCGCACGCTGCTGGATCGTGAACGTCGCGGCGACGCTTGACGTTCCGGATGCCCTGCTCGTCACGATGCTCGGGGTCAACCAACGAGTCGGCCTCGAGCAACTGTTGCTGCACACCGAGGTCGCGATCATCGGCATGCCGGAGCTCGACGCGGTGGTCGCGGTCGACGAGCTGGTCACGCGTCCGCTGCCGCCGCTTGCGGGTGATGGCGGCTTCCGCTGCTGCCCGATGCCGAGCGCTGGATCCATCGTATCGACGCAGCGCACGCTCGGCAATCCGCTGTTCACCGACGAGCAGATCGAGTTCGCCCAGCGCTACCTGATCGAGCGCATCGGCCGCACCAAATGGCGGGTGTTCCTGGTACTGGCACCACCGCCGCATCGCACCCCATCGAACGCGATCAAATGGCGCACGAACATCACGACCAACGTCACGAACACCGACTGCGCGGCGCTGTACTGGCCGTGGCTGAAGGTTCAAGACAAGCCCGGCGCTCCGGTGCGGCTGCAATCACCGATCGGCTTCGTGGTCGGCGTGTTCGCACGGCGCGACCTCGCGCGCGGGCCGCATGTCGCGCCCGCGAACGAGACGCTCGTCGGCGTGGTCGGGCTCGAGACGCCGGTCGACGATCCGGTGAACGAACAGGTCTACGACGCCGGCGTCAACGCGCTGCGTGCGTTTCCCGGGTACGGCATTCAGGTGTGGGGCGCGCGCACGCTGCAGTGGACCGACGATCCGACGTCGCTCGGCTGGGTCAACGTCCGACGTTGCCTGTCGTCGATCGAGCGCGACGTCGAGCGCATCGGTCAGAGCATCGTGTTCGAACCGAACCTGCCGCTGCTCCAGCTCCAGCTCGTGTCGGCCGTGACGGGACATCTGGTCGATGTCCTCGCCTCGGGGGCGCTCCAGGCCGAGAACCAGGACGACGCGTTCTTCGTACGCTGCAACGCCGCGAACAACCCGCCGTCGCTCGCCGATGCCGGCGAGCTCTTGTGCGAGGTCGGAGTCGCGATCGCCGCGCCCGCCGAGTTCATCGTGTTTCGCGTCGGTCGCCGCGAGGGTGTCGTCGAGTTCGAGGAGGCGAGCTAGTGCCAACGCCACTGCTCCAACCCGCACTGACGTTCAATTTCAACGTCGTGATGTGGGACGTCCAGGGTCCGAACTTTTTCGGGACGCCAGCGGCCGCGAGCGCCGCTGTCGGAGCGGTCGCGTCGGCGGCCGGTCAGCTGATCTTCGGCTCGTTCTCGGAGGTGTCCGGGCTCGAGGCGTCGTTCGAGACCGAGAGCTACCAGGAAGGCGGGCGCAACGAGCGCACGCTGCGGTTTCCCAAGCCGGCGAAGTTTCCTAATCTCGTGCTGAAGCGCGGCGTCACCGCACGCACGGATCTGTGGGACTGGTACGTCCAGGTCCTCACCAGCGACAAGGCGGCGATCCGGAAGAGCGGTCTGGTGATCTTGTTCGATCGCAACGGTCCGTCAGGGGTTCCGTCGCTCGCGGGGCTGACACGCATCCCGGTCGCCGCATGGATGTTCGAACGCGCGATCCCCGAAAAACTGCAGGGTCCCACGCTCGACGCGCGCGGCAACAACGTAGCGATCGAGACGCTCGAGCTCAGTCATGAACGCCTGCAGCGCGTGTCGCTGTCGGCCATCCCAGGTCTCGGCGATATCGCGTCGAAGGTCCCGAGCTTTACCTGATGCCGTTCCAGAAGGCGACGCTCCAGAACAAGTCGAAGGCGGGCGCCCTGCCCGTCGACGTCAAGTTCAACCCGAGCGAGTATTCGATCTCGCGCAACATGAACTACGCCGAGGTCCAAGTTCCGGGCCTCATGACCCCGCTCCTGCAGTTCGTCCGTGGCGAAGCACAAACGTTGTCGCTCGAGCTGTTCCTGGACGCCAGCGATCGTCTCGCGCAGAACGGGGCACCGCGAGGGGTCGATACCGAGCTCCAAACGTTGCGAGACTTGGTCACGATCGACTCCGAGATCCACGCGCCCCCGGTCGTCGAGTTCAAGTGGGGCACGCAGGCGTTTCAGGGCGTCGTCACGACGTACACCGAGAAGTTCGTGCTGTTCGATCAGGACGGCAACGTCACCCGCGCGCGCGTCACATTGCAGCTGAAGAAGTACGAAACGCCGGAGTCTCAGCTCAAGGAAAACCCGCTGCACTCGCCCGACCGCACCAAGACGCGCGTCGTGCGTGAGGGCGATCGTATCGATCTGATCGCAGCGGAGGAGTACGGCGATCCGTCGTTCTGGCCAGCGATCGCGCGCGCGAACAAGCTCGCGCGTCCACGCATCCTCGTCGCGGGAACGCTTCTCATCATTCCACCGCTGTAGCGCCATGCCCGTCCACATCGACCACATCGACACCGAGATCGAGGTCTCGCCTCGCGAGAAAGCTGCGCAGTCGCAGCCCTCGGCGAAGCCCGATCCGACGTCGCGTGCCGTCATGGATCTGAAGGC
>JAYWCI010000226.1:0-14020 GCA_043780895.1 Kofleriaceae bacterium
CCGGATCGGTGATCTTGTCGAGCTCGCCCTTGTAGATGATGTTGACCGCGCCGTCGGCGCCCATCACCGCGATCTCGGCACCGGGATACGAGACGTTGACGTCGGCGCGGATGTGCTTGGACGCCATCACGTCGTACGCACCGCCGTAGGCCTTGCGCGTGATCACGGTGATCTTTGGCACCGTCGCCTCGGCGAATGCGTAGAGCAGCTTCGCGCCGTGCTTGATGATGCCGCCGTACTCCTGCGTGGTGCCCGGCAAGAACCCCGGCACGTCGACGAACGTGACGATCGGGATGTTGAAGCAATCGCAGAACCGCACGAACCGCGCGGCCTTCGTCGAGGCGTCGATGTCGAGACAGCCCGCGAGGTGGTTCGGTTGGTTCGCGACGATCCCGACCGGGCGACCATCGAAGCGCGCGAAGCCGCACACGATGTTCTTCGCGTAGTCCTTGGCGACCTCGCAGAACGCGCCGTTATCGACGACCGCGTTGATGATCTTCTTGATGTCGTAGGGCTTGTTCGATTCGAGCGGCACGATCGTATCGAGCAGCTCTTCGCCGCGGTCGGCCGGGTCATCGGTCGCGCGGATCGGCGGATCCTCGTGGTTGTTGCCCGGCATGAACGAGAGCAGCTCGCGAATGCGCTGGATGCAGGCGAGCTCGTCGTCCTCGGTGAAGTGCGATACGCCCGAGCGCTGTGCGTGCGTCATCGCGCCGCCGAGCTGCTCCTTGGTCACTTCTTCGTGCGTGACCGTCTTGATCACCTCGGGGCCCGTGATGAACATGTACGACGTGCGATCGACCATCAGGATGAAGTCGGTGATCGCCGGCGAGTACACCGCACCGCCCGCGCACGGACCCATGATCGCGCTGATCTGCGGCACGACGCCCGATGACAGCACGTTGCGCAGGAAGATATCGGCGTAGCCGGCGAGCGACTCGACGCCTTCTTGAATGCGCGCACCACCCGAATCGTTGAGCCCGATCACGGGGCACCCGATCTTCGTGGCGAGGTCCATGACCTTGCAGATCTTCTGCGCGTACGCGCCCGAGAGCGAGCCGCCGAACACCGTGAAGTCTTGCGCGAACACGCAGACCTGTCGGCCATCGATCGTGCCGTGTCCCGTGACGACGCCGTCGCCCAAGATCTTCTGATCCTGCATGCCGAAATCAACGTTGCGATGAGTCACGAATTTATCGAGCTCGACGAAGCTGCCTTCATCGACCAGCGCGTGGACGCGCTCCCGAGCGGTGAGCTTGCCGGCCTCGTGTTGCTTCGCGATCCGCGCTTCGCCGCCGGCCTCCGCCGCCTTGGCTTCCATCTGCTCGAGCCGAGCGATCGGGTCTTTCACGGCGCGTATCGTAGCGTTTGCCGCGTATAATTCTATCGAGTGAGCGCGAGAAACGCGGAAGCATGGTGAACGTTAAAGGAAGCGCGATGTCGTCGCGCATCCTCTGGGTCCAGCTCGGACATGGTGCAGCGGGGTTCGACCGCTTGGCGGCGCAGTGCAGCGCCGAGCTGCGCGCGAATATCGAACGCGGCTTCACGAAGGCTCGCTGGTATCCGCTCGCGCAATTCATCGAGCTCAACGAGCAGGTCGATCGCGTGTTCGGCAAAGGCGATCTCGCGCTCGTGAAGCAGATGGGGCGCTACAGCGCCGATGCAAATCTCACCACGATCTATCGCCTGTTCTTCAAGGTCGGCAGCGTGCAGTGGATCCTCGGTCGTGCGGTGCGGCTCTGGAGCGCGCACTACGATGCCGGCTACATCGAAGTGATGACGCGTGGTTCGCGCGGTGCGGTCTTGCGGATGCGCGGGTTCCCCACGCCGCATCGCGTGCACTGCCTCGCGGTGGCAGGCTTCATCGAGCGCTCGCTCGAGCTCAGCGGTGGCAAGCGGCCGATCGTCAACGAAGCGAAGTGTCGGCTGCGCGGCGACGAATTCTGCCAGTTCGATGTCGGTTGGGCCTAGCTGATAAATGCGCGCGTGATCGCGAAGGCGAGCAGGGCGACGAGCACGGCGCCCGCGATCAGCATCCACGGCTGCAACCCGGTCTTCGTCGGTCGCGGTCCGAAGGCCTGGACCTGTGGCGGTAGCGGCTGGGATGCACGCGGATAGACCGGGGGATCGAAGGTTTGCGCGGCGAGCGGAGGTCCCCATGGCGTGAGCGGTAGGTTCGGCACCGGTGCGGCGGGCGGCATCGGCGCTGCGGGCGTGCCCGCCTTTGGCTTACGCGGCACGACCGGTTGCGGTCGCGGCGTGCGCTGATACATGCGCGTTGCTTCGCTCTGGTTGAAGTTCTGGTGCGGCGGCGTGTTGCCATCGACGGGCGTGATCGGCAACACCGTCGGTGGGTCGTCGAAGCGCTGATCGATCGCGGTGCTATCGGGCTCGTCGAAGTGCTCGAGCGGTGCGAGCGCTCGCGTCGCTTCATCGCTCGGCGCGCGCGTCCGGCGCCGCGGCGGTGCGGTGGAGGGCACCTCGCCGGAGTCGCGTGGGCGGGTCTCGCGGAGCAGGCGCAGCTGATCGCCGGAGAGCTGCGCGAGGCGAGTCTCCTCGTCCTCGAACCGATCGATCACTTCGCGCGCCGCGATGATCGCGCTCTCCTCGGCACCGCTGAACGCATCGGCGGTGTGGATCCGGATCACGGTCGCTTCCGACGCATCGAACTCGTGGACGAGCGCGCGCACCGGCGGCGCATGCGGCGCGGCCTCCTCGACCGAGGCGATGATCTTCGCGAGCTCGGTCGCGGGATCTCCAACCGCAACATCGAGCGAGTAGCGGAGCGCGCGCAGCTTGCTCCCGAGCGCACCCGGGCTCGGCCAGCGCCGGGTCTTGTCGCGCGCGAGCGCGGTCATCACGATGTCATCGACTTCCTTGGGCAGCCGCGGATCGAGCTCGGTCGGTCTGGGCACCTTCGGCTCGCGGACCGCGCGCAAGGCTTCGAGATCGCCGAGTCCGGAGAACAAGCCGCGATTGCAGAGCAGCTCCCACATCAACACGCCGACGGAGAACACGTCGCTGCGTGGATCGAGATGTTCGTTGCGCGCCTGCTCCGGCGAGATGTACGCGAACTTGCCGCGCACCGCACCGCCGTGCGTCGCATCCGATTCGGCGCGCTTCGCGATGCCGAAATCGGTGAGCTTCACCTCGCCGGCGCGCGACACCAGCACGTTCGACGGCGAGACATCGCGATGGACGAGCGCCATCGGTTTGCCATCGGGGCCGCGCGAGGTCACGGCGTGCTCGAGCGCCTCGCAGATCTCGGCGCCGATGTGGAGCACGAGATCGAACGGGAGCTTGCGGCGCTGGGCGGCGAGCACGCGCTGGATCGCGCCGATGTCCTTGCCATCGACGAACTCCATCACCAGGAAGTGCTGACCGTCATCGCCGAGCCCGACATCGAAGATCTGGACGATGTTGCGATGCTTGAGCAGCGAAAGCACCTTCGCCTCGGCGATCAGGAGCTCGACGAAGCGCGGGTCCTGCGACAAGTGCGGCAGGATGCGTTTGATCGCGACGGGCTTCTCGAAACCGCCGGCTGCCACCGCGCGACCGCGGAAGATCTCAGCCATGCCGCCGACGCCAATGCGGTCGAGCAGCTCGTAACGCGTCACGTCGAAACATTTTACCATGATATGGCTGACCGTGATGGACGCGATCGTCAGGCTCGTCGACGCAGCGCTCGAGGGCGGGCTCGGCTCCGCGGTCGCGGTCTCCGTCGGTGACGCAGGTCGCGAGGTGTTTCGCCTGGTTCGCGGCCACACCCATCGCCTCCCGGTGCTCGGAACACTCGTCACCGAAGCGACGCCGTTCGACCTCGCGTCGCTCACGAAACCGATCTCGACCGTCGCGTGCGCGATGGTGCTCGTCGGCGAGGGTGCGCTCGACCTCTCGGCTCCGATCCGGCGCTGGCTACCGGCCTCGACGAGCACCGCGACCGTGCGCGACCTGCTCGGCCACGCCTCCGGGTGCGTCGCCCATGTCGAGCTGTTTCGGTGGTTGCGCGGTGCGCGGCCCGCCGATCCTCGCGCGGCCCTACTCGATCGCGCGCAACGCGTGCCGGTCGCTGCGGCGAAGCCGGTGTACAGCGACCTCGGCTTCATCCAGCTCGGCGCGATCATCGAACGCGCCGCGGATCGTCCGCTCGAGGAGGCCTTCGCAGAATTCGTCGCAGGTCCACTCGAGCTCGCCGCCCGCTTCGCACCAACACCGATCGTCGGCGCGGTCGCGACCGAGCTCGACGAGCGTGGCGTGGTCACGGGCCTCGTTCACGACGAGAACTGCTTCTACGGCGGCCGGATCTGCGGCCACGCGGGCTTGTTCGGATCGATCGACGATGTCGCGAAGTTCGCCGCCGCGATGGTCATGCCGAAGGATCGGTTTCGACCCGCGGTGCTCGAGCGCTTCTTCACCGAGACGCCGACCCCTGGCGCCGGGTGGCGGCTCGGCTGGGACACGCCTTCGACGACGCCCGGCATCTCGCAGATCGGCGATCGCTGGCCGCGCACCGGCGCGGTCGGGCACACCGGGTTCACCGGCACGCAGCTCTGGCTCGATCTCGCCAACCGGCGCTGGGTCGTGGTTCTCGCGAATCGCGTCCACCCGACCCGGTTCGGGTCGACGGCCGAGCAGATCAAGACCCTGCGCCGCGCCGTCGGTGACGCGGTGATCGACGCCCTCGATCGCTAGTGATGCTTCTTGCCGGTGGCCTTGCTGTTGGCCTTGCCATTCGCTTTGGTCGGCTTGATCAGCTTCGGCACCGGAATCGGCTTGCGAGGACGCGGTAGCGCACCGGGCGCGCCGAACATCGGATCGACGCCGCGATCCGCGCACGCCCAGAGCGACGTCACGATCGCGAGATCCGCGAGCGTGCGCCGGCTCATCGACGACGGGATCACGAGCCCGTAGGTCTCGCAAACGAACCGCAGATCCTTGAGCACGCGACCTACTTCATCGCGGCTGACATCGCCATGCCAGTACACGACGCGCGTCATCAACAACTCGGCGTTGCGGCGCAGGAACTCGCCCATCGAGAGCGGCTCGGCGATCCGGATCGAAGGCGGCTTGCAGATCTCGAGGAGGTCTTCGAGATATTCGTTCCAGTGACCGGCGAGGAGGCGATTTTCTGGCCGCCGTAGAAACTTCACGCGCTCGACGGAGAAGTCGGCTTTGACCGTGGTGCGAAACCGCGGTTTTACGGCCATCAGATCGTAGAGCACCGGAGGTTCGGTCTTCGAGTAATCGGTGTCGCGATAGCGCCACCACTTGCGGAGCTGCGGCCATGTCTGGATCGCGAGCACCGGGTTGCGATTCGAATCGACGATCACGAACCGATCGCCTTCCGCACGAAGTACGGTGATCCAGTGCGTCCACTCGTCCACGCACAGCAGCACCGGCGTCTGATCGCGGAGGTACTTGATCAGCAACTTGCGCGCTTGTTCCGGATCGCTGCGGCGCTCGAGGATCAGATCGCTATCGAACTGACGCGCGGCACGCGCGAGTTGGATCTCGTCCGTGCCCGACCACCAGTGGGTCTTCGCGGTCTGCGCGACATGCGTGACATCGACCATGCGGCCGAGCGCGAGTAGCGCGTGTTTCAGCGCGAACGGGCCGCATGTCCACTCATTCGGTTGCGGGTAAAACCCCGGTCCGGCGAGCGACTCGGCCACAGCAGGACTCTAGCCCAACCGCAGGACCTTCGCGCCTCTCCATCTGGTGCATTAAAGTCGAAAAGAATCAGTTGTTTGTCGACCGCTGCCAGCGGCGACCCACGAGGACCGACTCGCGGGGATGAGCCTCGATCATCCGACGCCAACGCTCGAACGCAAGGCCGTGAGCCGACTCGGCCGCGGCCCGCGCCATCGCCTCGAGCAGGAACCGGCGCTGGGCCTCGAAATGATCAGGAGTCCAAGCAATATCGCCTACATCGAAGGCTGGACCACAGCCTGCGCGGAGCTCGAGCCACTCGATCAGCTCGTGCTCCCAGCGGGCCTTGGCGAACGGCCGGGCCTGGTTCGCCGTGGCTCGCAGCATCTCCACCGCGACGTCGTCCGCGACGATCATCTCGGCGCCCGCACCGAGGCGCTGATTGGAGAACACCACCATCTGCTGGGACCCTAAAGGGCGGGTGTGACAATCGAGTGCCGGTTCTGTTCGTGCCGCGAAACTTCTAGCTCCGCAAAACAGATCGCGGCACCCCGAGATGATCGAGCAGCTGCGTACACCGGACACACGGCGCGACCGGTTGATCGGCGGCGAACAGCGGGCCCTCATTCGCGATCGCGATCGCGCCCGGTCCCAGGGCCGCGATCGCCTCGGCGAGTTGCGCACCATCGAGGCCGCCGGCCGGTAGGCCGAGGCGCTGCTCCTGCACCGCGAAGTATCCAGCGAGCGCGTTCGCCAGCGCGCAGCGCCCTGCTGGTACGAAGCTCTCCGGCGGCTCCGCGTGGGCGAGCCGGTCGATCCAATCGACGTAGTACGCCGTGAAGCTCGCGTAGATTGGCGCGACGAGGCCGACCCCGCGCGCGTCGATCCACACCTGATCCTGCGAGGCGCCGTCGAGCGGAATCACGGCCGCGTAGCCGCAGCCGAGGTGCGCGATCGGTTGTGCGAGCTTCCACGCCGTCACCCCGCGCGCGGCGGCGATCGGTGGCGTGGTCGCTGGCAAGAGGCCGTAGTACGGGCCGACGCCACCACGCGCGATCGTGGTCGCATACGCGCGGAGCTCTTCGGGCAACGCCATCGCCGCGGGCTCGTCCATCACGGGCGCGAGCGCGTAGCGATGGTTCGCCGCGCCGAACCGCAGGAAGCTCGGATCCGCGGCGGCGAGTGCCGCGAGGGTCTCGCGCAGCGTGGTGAAGAAGTCATTCACCAAGGATCGTGACCGTGACCTTTCGCGTGTGCGGTGCCATGCGGTGCTCCCACAGATACAAGCCCTGCCACACGCCGAGCTCGAGCTTGCCGTCGAGGATCGGAATGCCGATCGAGGTCTGCGTGAGCACGCTGCGTACGTGCGCCGGCATGTCGTCGGGCCCTTCGTCGTGGTGTGCGAACAGCTTGTCGCCGTCCGGCACGAGCCTCGCCGCGAACCGTTCGAGATCGGCGCGCACGGCTGGATCGGCATTCTCGCTGATGATCAACGACGCACTGGTGTGGTGGATGAACACCGTCGCGAGGCCTTGTTCGACTCCGCTCTCGCGCACGATCTGCGCGACCTGCGGCGTGATGTCGTAGATGCCCCGTTTCGGGGTCGGGACGTTCAGCTCGCCGCGGTGAAACATGACGCGCAGCTTACCGCGGCGGAGGCGACGCTTCGAGGATCGCGGAGCCCGCCGTCTCGGAGGCGACCAAGATCGCGAAGCGTTCGACGCGATCGAGATCGTCCGTCGACAAGGTCGCGTAGTCGAACCATCCGCGCAGATCGGTGTACCCGTCCTTGTAGAAGGCGACCGTTCCATTGCCGTTACGCGCGTAGACCTTGATGTACGTCGCCGACAGCGCCCCACCGGTCGCACGTTGCACGCGGATCTGACCGTACTGCTGCGCGATGTGCGCGGTGAGCTCGTTCGCGTAGTGGATCTTCGCCTTGCGCAGCCCCGCACCGACCGCTTCGACGACGACGTTCTTGCCCCGCAGCTCGGTCGGCCACGGTACGCGCTGCTCGGCAGCCGGCTTCGTGATCGATTCGCGATGACCGGGCTCGATGAACGAGAACCGCGAGACGTCACTCTGGACGAACGGTTGGCGCGAGAACAGGAGCTCGATATCCATCTCGAAGTAGCGCAGCTCGATCGCCTCGACATGCTGCTGGTGGATCAGGGCGCCCTCGCGATCGAGCACGAGCTCGAAGCTGGGCTGGCGCGCGGCGAGCTCGTTCTGTTGTTGCTCGCGATGCTTCGGGTCGGCGACTTGCGTGACCCCGCCCGTGGTCGCGTCGAGCATGTTCGCGAGCGCGGTGAAGCGCGTGCGCCAGCGATCGACGGGGTGCTCGCGCCACGGTTCGACGAGAGAGTGCGCGCGGGCGGGATCGCCGGTGAGGCACGCAGCATACGCGGCGAGATAGGCGTGCTGGAGCTGCTCGGAGACGGACGTTGGCTCGACGCGCGCGAGCATTGCGAGCGTCGCTTCGGGGCGGTCCTGCGCCGCGAGATAGCTGGTCGCCGCGAGCAGGTCTTCGTTGGTCGGCGCGGGACGATGCGCGACGAGCTCGAGGAACGCGCGGTATTGCTCCGCGAAGCCATCGTTGAGGATCCGCAGCTTGGGCCCGAGCTGATGGGCACGCGCGTTGATCAGGGGCGAGAGCTCGAGGTGCTCGTACGCTCCGAGCTGCTCGGCATCCGAATCGATCATCTCGAGCACCGGTCCGGCATCCGCGAGATTCTGGGCGCGCAACCACGCGCGGATGCGCGGCGTGTCGCGATGGAGGAGCGAGTACGCCCAGACCTCGCGAACGTAGAAGTGCCGCTTCTCGAGCGCGTCGAGCAGCATCACGTACGCGCTGCGGTCGCGGAGCCGCCAGAGCAGCTTGGCCATCGCGAGTGCGGCGAGGTTCTCGCGCTCGAGGAACGTCACGACATCCTGGATCGAGCCAGCTTGCGAGATCGAAGCCCACGACCGTGGATCTGCGGCGGGACCACTCGCGGTCACCTCGATGACCGGCTTCGGGGCCGCCGCGACGATCGCTTCGACCCGGCTGACGTGCACTGGAAAGTGCGCATACGAGCCCGGTGAGGGGAAGTAGAACGAGTACTCGTGGCCGTGCGTGCCGTACGGCGCGAGCGCGATATCGATCGTCTGCGTCGCGCGCGCACCCGCGACGGCGACGGCGCCCCTCGGGATTTGCACGAGGGCGGCGATTCGCTGGCGCGAGCTGGTTGGATTCGCGAGCACGATCGAGCTCGTGTAGACGACTCCAACCGCGAACGGGCCGGTGACGTATTTGTCGTGTTGCTCGCCGTCATCATACTGATAGCGGTCGTCGGTACGGACGTAGCTCTGACCGACGACGAGCGGCGCACCACCCGGCTCGAGCGGCGCATCGACGAGCTGTGACGAACCCGCGAGCGCATTGCTCGAGGCGGTGACCGTGAGGCTCGGGCCGTCGGGGACCATCGCGTGGGCCGTGGTCGTGAACGGGAGATCGATCACGGCGAGCGCGCACATCGCTTCGGCGAACGAAGAGGTCGCGAGGCCGAACCACGGCGACAAGAACACGTCCGTCGGCGAGCTCGCGTAGTCGCGCCACAGCTTGTTCGCGGCGATCATGTCCGCGCCGCTCTCGGACGGCGCGCGATGCCACCAGTTGTGCTCGGCCCACTCCTGGGTCTTGTCGGCCGCGCGATACATCGGCTTCTCGAGCTCGCGGCGATCGAGATCCTCCTTCAACAAGTCGCCCCTGGAGCTCGATGCCTCGCGCCTGGCATCGGCTTCGTCAGCGGTAATGGCTTCATCGCGCGATGGCTCGGACGCCGACCTCTTCTTCATTGTCGGCATCGCCCCGCCGGGCGGCCCACCGGCTCCCGCGGGCGCGGGTGCGGCCATCGACATCGCTGGTGCACCTACCTCGGCCTTGGCGAACGCGTCGCTTTGCAGATCGGACAGCTCGTTCTCACCTTCGACCGCGGACGCGCCGATCAAGGCATCGACGAGCTTGGTCTCCGTCGCCGGATCCGGCGCGAGGAGCGCGACCCGATCCGCGAGGATGCGCACGAGGGCCCGATCCTCAGGGCGCCGCCGACCGAGCAGCGCGAGCTCGAAGGCATGCAGCTGCTCGAGGCTGCGCGGCTCGAGATACGCGGAGAGGTCCGCATCGAGCAGCCAGTGATCGATGAACGTCTTCGTGCGCTTGTACGCGAGGTACGGCCGCACCACGCCGGTGAAGAACGGCCGGTCCTTGAAGTACAAGAACAGATGGAGCTCGTGACACGCGTACTTCGAGTAGTGCTCGCGCCGCTCCGCCTCGGTCATCGCGTGCCAGCGCGTGATCCACGCGAACTCGCGCAGCGTGGCGTCCGCACCGAGGGCGAGGAGATACGCGTGCGCCTTCTCGACCGAATCGATCAGGTGGAGCTTCGCCGTCGCGAGATCCGCGATCTTCAACACGCCGCCTGCGCGCAGCGGCGCGATCATTTTCTTCTGCAGCGCGTGTCGATCGGGATCGAGGGCGACGCGCAGCCGCAGATCGCGCGGCTCGAGCGGCGTCTCCGCAAGCCACACGCGGCGCATCAGCGAGCCGGCCGGATCGTCGACGATCACGGTCACCGCGGTCGCGTGACCGAGCTCCGCGAGAGGCACGGTCACGACGCCGTCTTTCGAAGGGACGAGGTTCGCGAGGACGATCGGCGGTTCGGCGAGGAAGTCATACCCGACGTACGCCTCGGTCGTCGCTCGCCCCTCCGAGGCCGCCTGGGGTCGCGGTGCGGCCGAGCGTTCGGCCATCCGCGCGCGCAGCGGGGCCGCCGCGCCGAACGCGGCACCAAGGCGCGCGGTCGCGACGTTCGTCGTGGTGGTCCGCCGCGACCACGGGTTGAGCAGCAGGCTCGGCTTGTCGAGCAAGAGACTCGGGAACCGCTTCGCGGTCCGGCGATCGAGCACGTAGCGATATTCGTCGCCGAGCTCTCTGCCCGAGATATAGCTCACCGCACGCTCGCGGTCGGCACGCGCGCCGACCTGGCGCAGATCGCGATCGAGCTCACCGATCGCGGTCGGCACGAACCTCCGCGCGATCACGTGGACCCGCGTGTTCGGCGTCGTGCGGATCAGCGTCACGGTCAGCGCGGTCGTCACCGCGAGCGCCTGGATCGCCGGTGCTTCGCGCGACACTTCGACGACCTCGGTCGCGGTCACCGCCGCGCCTTGCGCGATGACGATCGGCTCGATCACGGTGATCCGCGTCGTCGCCAGGCCCGCACCACGAAGCTGATATTCGCCGACCGGGAGGCTCGAGATCGCGATGCCGCTCTCGAGCTCCGTCACGAGCGCGGCGACGTGGCGCAGCGGCACTTGTGCGCGCAGCTCGACGAGCGAGAGCCGCCCCACGAGCTCGCGCGCGGTCCGGCTCGGTGGAATCGGGAGGACGATGTCGCGACCATGGATCGCGATGATGTCGGGCTCGCGGCGCTCGTCGTCGTCGCAGATCCAGGTCTGCGAGCCCGAGCCGAACGTGGCGCGGATCTGTTGCACGCCAGGGAGCTCGCCGAGCTCGATCCGGCCACGCTCATCGGTGGCGAGCTCGACATTGCATTCGGTACGCGCCCAGCGATGCACCAGCACCACGCTCACCGGGCGTTGCGCGCGGGGCTCGCCGGATTTGCCGAGCGCCGAGATCACCCAGCCCGCGGACGTGCGCGCGAGATACAGCGCCTCGGTCGCATAGGAGCCGTACATCTGCGCGACCTCGACGCTCGCCATCTGCACGAGCTCTTGTTCGCGCTGGGTGCTGATCACCTTCACGCGACCACGCACCGCGACCGCGACCTGCGCGAGATCATCGCCGAGCGGGAGCTCGAGCACGGCCACTCGATCATCGGACAGGACGAGCGGCTGCGACTTCGTGGTCGCGACCCCGTGGCGATCGGTGATCGTGATGTCCCAGGTCGTGCGCTCGAGCAGCACGAGCGAGACCGGCACGCCGGCGCACGTCAGCCGAACGCGCGCGATCGCCTTGGCGATGCGACCCGCGACGAGCTGCTGACGATCGAGCACGAGGTCGAGCGCGAGCGCGTAGCTCTCCGCCGCGACGTGGCGACTCTCGACCTGTGCGAGATCGCCGTGCATCAACAGCATCGGGACGACGCCGGGGTTCGTCGAGAACGGCACCACGAACGTGCCATCGGCATCCGCGATGTACTCGCGCTCGCCGATCCACGCGCGTGCGCCCGGCAACAGCGCCCCGGCTTCATCGAGCACGGCGACCACCGTGCCGGCGGCACCCGTGCGCGCGACGTGACGCAAGCGACCCTTGTGGATCACCGCACGGCTCGAGATGCCGTTGCCGATCAGATCGACGACGTATGTCCCCGCCGGGGCGCACATCGGGAGCTCGATCCGCCGCCGCACCTTGCGCACGGGCGGCTCGGAATAGCGCTGGACGAGCTCGTGACTCGCCGCGAGACCATCGAGATCGAGATCCGTCCCGACCTCTTTCTGCTGATGCTGGAAGTACGCGAGCGGGTCGACCCGGAACACCTTGACGACGAGCTCGGGCACGTTCTTGACGTCGATCTCGAGGACGACCGGCTCGGTCGCGCCGAACCGCGTCGGATTGTGCAGGCACCACGCGAGCTCGATCCGCTCGCGCAACACCGCTGCGCGCTCGGGGTCGAGTCGGCGAGATGTTTCGCGCTCGCCGGTGCCCGCGAGCAGTTGTGCCTCGGCGACCTCTTGCTCGAACCACGTGCGGTCGAGCCACGGCGCGTAGCGCTCTACATCGGGAAGCGCGCGACGAAGCAGGTCGCGCACGAGCTCCTCGTCACTGCCCGCGAGCCACAGCCCGGTGATCGCCGAGAAGTCGGCCTGGTCGGAGACCAGGAACCGGCGCGTGGTGTCGTCGTGCGAGCGCAGCTGGATCCAGGACGCGGTGCGCGGCAGCTGCAAGAACTGCTCGAACAACTCTGGATCGACGGCGGCATCGCGACGACGTTGGGCGTCGAGCAGATGCCACAGGACGTGCGCCTTGAGCAGGTTCGAGGCAGGCGGCAGCGTCGCGACGAAGTGCCAGGTCTCGCCGAGGTAGGCCTCGCGCGCATCGCGATCGAGGGCGAGGTCGACATCGCTCGGCGGCCTCATGCGACGGATCACGGCATCGATCCAGGCGCGCACGGTCAGCAGCTCCTCGCGGCGCTCCGCGACTTCGCGCAGCTGCGTGAGCGTGAGCTCTTGATGGATCTGGAGCGTGCCGAAGGAGTTGCCGCGCACGTCGAGATCCGCGGCGACGAGCTGCGCGAGCTGCGGGGCCGGCGTGTGGTGGATCCGCGACAACAGCACGTGCCGACGCGTTGCATCGAGGTCCTCCGCGAGCAGCTCGTAGAGCCCTTCGTCGGTGACCTGCGAGAGGTCGCTCGCGTGATCGGCCGCGCCGCGCAACAGCCCGGCCGGATCGAACATGCCCGGAGCGAGGCGCGTGGGTCGCGTCGGATCGACCTCGGCAACCTCGGCTTCGTGATCGTGCGAGACGCCGAGCCGATCGCGCAGCTCGTCGGCCGCGCTGTTCGGATCGCGCATCACGCGATACATCAGCTGGCGAACCTCGAGGCGCTCGAGGCGGTGGTCGTGGCCGTGGCGTTCTGGCCAGGCATCGATGATGCGTTGTGCCTCGTCGAGGGCGCCGCGCTGTTGCGCGTGCAAGCCCGTGAAATAGGCGTGGTCTTCGCTACCGGGCAGGAGCTGCGCGAGCGCGGCAGGCCGGTCCGTCGATAGGGCGAGGGCCTCGAGGATTTCCAGATCCATCGCGAGAGCCTAGCCTGGTAAGATTATCGCCGATGTCGCGCCGCGCCTGGATCGTGCTGGTGACCACGCTACATGCACAAGAATTGCAGGTGCTTGCGCGCTTCGGGCCCAGGGCGTAGAGTGAAACGAATGGCGACCCGGCAAACTCTCGACGAGCTCCGTGGTGTAGTCCGCGGCAAGGGCTTGCGTGCAACGCCGTCGCGGCTCGCGGTGTTCGAACTGCTGCGCCAGTCGGATACGCCGATGTCTCATGGAGATGTCGCCGATCGGCTCGCGAACCAAGCGTGGGATCGCGCAACGATCTATCGCAACCTGACCGACCTCGCGGAAGCCGGCCTCGTGCGCCGCACCGATGTCGGCGATCACGTGTGGCGCTTCGAAGCCGTGACCGAAGAGCATGCGGGCGCCGCGCACCCGCACTTCGTCTGCACCGAGTGCAACACCGTGCAGTGCTTGCCCGAGATCGAGCTCGCGATCAGCGCCGCTCGCACCAAGTCTGCGAAGCCACCGCGCGCGGTCAAGCAGCGGCAGGTCGAAGTCCACCTCCGTGGTTTATGCGACGCCTGTGCAT
>JAYWCI010000227.1:0-2259 GCA_043780895.1 Kofleriaceae bacterium
TCCACGCCCGCCCGCGGCGTGGCCTCGCACAGCTCGTACGCGGGCCCGTAGATGCCGTAGTTCGCGGCGAGCGTCGCGGCCAGGACGACGCGTTGCACGAACGCCGGTCGGCCTCCGAACACGAGTTGCTCCGGCAAGAGATCCGGGGTGGTCGGCCAGAAGTTCGGGCGCAAGTAGTCGGCTTCGCGCGCGAGCTGCGCCGCATACGTGGTGAGCTCTGCCTTCGTCGTGCGCCACGTGAAGTACGTGTACGACTGCGAGAACCCGCTCTTGCCGAGCGCCGCCATCAGGTGCGGACGGGTGAACGCCTCGGCGAGGAAGATCGCATCGGGGTAGCGCTGCTGCACGTCGCGCAGGCACCACTCCCAGAACCGGATCGGCTTGGTGTGAGGATTGTCGACGCGAAACACGCGGATCCCACGCTTGCACCAGCACAGGAACACGTCGCGCAGCGCGGTCCACAGCGCTTCCCAATCGCTGCTCGCGAAGTCGAACGGATAGACATCCTGGTACTTCTTCGGCGGGTTCTCGGCGTACTGGATCGAGCCATCGGCGCGATGCAAGAACCAGCTCGGATGCTCGGTCACCCACGGATGGTCGGGCGACGCCTGGAACGCGATATCGAGTGCGACCGTCAAACTGCGTTGCTTCGCAGCGGCAATAAAATGATCGAAATCCTCGAGCGTGCCTAGTTGCGGATGCACCGCGGTGTGGCCCCCTTCGGCCGCGCCGATCGCCCACGGGCTACCTGGATCGTTCGGCGCTGCCTCGGGCGCATTGTCGGGACCCTTGCGGAACGCGTGGCCGATCGGATGGATCGGTGGCAGATACACGATGTCGAAGCCGAGCTCGGCGATGTAGTCGAGCCGCGCTTCGGCGGTGCGAAATGTTCCGTGCTCGCCGGGCGCGCCGGTCGAGCGTGGGAACAGCTCGTACCAGGCCGAGCACGCGGCGAGCGGATGCTCGACCACGATCTCGAGCTCGCGATACTTCGTCGCCGCGCTGCGGTCCGGGACGTGCGCCATCGCAGCGGCGAGCGGTTCGCTCAGCGCGAGCTCGATGCCGAAGTGGTTCGCGGTCTCGAGCAGCGACGCCTCGCCACCGCGCGCATGCGCGGCCTGCACGAGGGCCGCGCCTTCGCGCAACTCCAGCGTGACATCCGCGCCGACCTCGAGCTTCTTCGCGAGCCCGCGTCGCCAGGTCGCGAACGCATCGATCCACGCGATCGCCGTGTAGCGATGGCGCCCCAGCGAAGGCAACGCGATCACCGCTGTCCAGACGTCGTTGCCCTGCGGCTCGAGCTCGGTCTCGCGCCACGCCAGCGCGCCCGGCGCACGATCGAGCAACACGGCACGCACGAGGTCGTGACCATCGGCAACGAGCTCGACGCTGACGCTCAACACCTCGCCGATCACGCGCTTCACGGGATACCGGCCACCATCGACCTCGGGTCGGATCGCGAGGATCACGACCCGCTCCCGCATCGCCTCGACCAGTAAACCTGGCTCCGGCTCGACCTCGCGTTGCGGCACTCGCATCGGTAAATCTCTATTGCGACCTCCGTGCCTATGCTGCGGCGTGCCCGGACTCTTTGAGCGCGGCTACCGAGCGCTCGCGCTACATCGAGCGCTCACGCAGCGGCGTCGACGCGATGGACTCTGCGCTGGACGGTCTTCTTCGCACGTTCGAATGCTTCTTTCGAGATCTGGAGATTTCCCGCGAACGCGTTATCGAGGTCCCAGATCAAATAGATGATGTGCGCGACAACGCCGCCGAGCGCGCCTGCCATCACCGCGTGGATCCAGAACGGCTCGACGGCCATGAAGTAGATCGAGACGATCGTGATCAGCCCACCCGCATAGAGCAGCAAGCGCATCATCAGCGGCACGCGCGCGCGCGATGTCGACAGCCGGTTCGTCCGCAGATCGGAGAGATCGTTGAACCGCGACAGCACCTCGCTGAACACCGATTGCTGGCAATCGTTCATCGGCTTGCACGCATGCACGGCCGACCACACGAGCTCGAGGTGCGTGCCGACCTTCTCGATCGCGTCTTCATCGTGGTGAGCCATCGCGGCCCACTCGCGCGCGAGCACGTCCTCGATGTACGCCTCGAGCGGTCGCTGGATCGCATCGCGGGTGTGCGCTGGCAAACCACTGGCGGTGCGATGCAGATCGACGATCGCGGTCGCCTCGCGCTCGACGTAGCCGCGACTGTCGTTGAACTGGCCCCACACCACGAACACGATGAACGCCAGCA
>JAYWCI010000228.1:0-6424 GCA_043780895.1 Kofleriaceae bacterium
TACGCCGTTCCGCCCGGTGCCGACGAGGCAGCGCTCGTCATGCTGAGCGACATCCTGCCGACCGGCTTCGAGTGCGGCGTCCAGAACGGACACGTCGAACCGGGCCAGACCGTCGCGATTGTCGGCGCAGGACCGATCGGATTGTCCGCGTTGATGACCGCGCGACTCTACTCGCCGGCCGAGATCATCATGATCGATCTCGACGACAACCGCCTCGAGGTGTCACGGAAGTTCGGCGCGACCAAGGTCATCAACAGTCGTGACGGAAAGGCCGCGGCGACCGTCATGGGGATGACCCAGAAGCGAGGCGTGGACGTAGCGATCGAAGCCGTCGGTGTTGCCGACACCTTCGAGCTCTGCCAGGCGATCGTCGCGCCCGGGGGCCACATCGCGAACATCGGCGTGCACGGGAAGAGTGTCGAGTTCCACCTCGAACGGCTCTGGTCGCAGAACATCACGTTGACGACGCGTCTGGTCGACACCGCGGCGACACCGATGCTGCTCAAGATGGTCCTGGCCAAGACCCTCAAGCCCGAGCTTCTCATCACGCACCGGTTCGCCCTCGACGACATGATGAAGGCGTACGAGACGTTCGGGAACGCAGCTCGCGAGCATACGTTGAAGGTGCTGATCAGCGCTGGCTCTTGAGAGCTCTCCAAGAGCCCACGCTGCGTTCGCGTATATCGCAGACATCCGCTGACTCCTGAAGCGGCGCTCGAGCTGTGGAGACACGCCTGAAGGTCCGGCGTCGAACGATTGGACCTCTGGCAGCTGCAACCGATCGATCCGAACGTTACGATCGCCGATCAGTTCGGCGCGCTCGCCGAGATGCAACACAGCGGGGTCGTCCGGCGCGGCCTGCGCTACGTCACGGTCGCGCAGATCGATGCTGCGGCTTCGCAGTTCGACGTGGCATGCGTTCAGAGTCGCTCCCACATCATCGGCAAAGGCCGCAGCCGCGACGTAGAGACGCTTCGAATCGCTGTAACAGTGGGGTGCCCGCAACGTCGTACGAGTATGACCACAACACTCACCGTCGATGGAATGACCTGTTCTTCGTGTGTTTCTCACGTAAAGCAAGCGCTCGCGATCGACGGAATCAACGCCGTCGATATCCGACTGGCGGACCACACCGTGACGATCGACCACGAACCACGAGTCACGACCGAGGAACTACGAGCGATCCTCGATCGTGCGGGATACGCGTCGGTCGCACCTCGGACGTTGCCTCGAACCTTGTCCGAACGCGGCTGCTGTTGCGCTGGGCGCGCCGGCAACTAGAACAGCCAGGAGCTTTCGAGTCTGGGTTGAAACAACAACGAAACGTCTCGAGCGCTCGCTAACTTCTCCGAGTGATCAAGTTCCACCGTCGAACGGGAACGCGTGGAGCCCGATGGACATCGTCATCGAGACGTCGTGCCTGTCGTCGATACTTGTAGCGGCCATCACGCCGATGGTCCGCGCACCAGGGTCGCGCCGACAATTCCAACCACCGCAATTGTCCCGACAGCGGCGATCTACACGCGACTTCGCGCAGCGGGTACGTGTTGATCTGCCCCTGAATCCGGGCCGATCACCGGCGCCAAGTAGACGGGCGCAGACGTGGATGCCTGCGGTTCGGTACTCGAACCTGCGACCGCCAGCAATGGCGACGCCGTGCCCCCGCCTCGAGTGTGCTCGAGCGCCGCGCGGAGCTCGGTAGCCGACTGGTAACGGTCGGCAGGTCGCTTTTTCGAGACAGCGCATGACGATCCGTTCGAGCTCCGGTGGGATCGCCCGATCTGGTGCACTCTCCGACGGAGCGACTGGCTTTCGAACGCTATGTTGGTGAAGCACGGCGAGCGTGCTGTCGCCATGGAACGGCACCGAGCCCGTCACCATCTCGTAGAGGTTCACGCCGAGGGAATACAGATCAGCGCGGCCATCGACCCTTTCGCCATTCGATTGCTCGGGCGACATGTAGTTCGGCGTCCCGATCACGACGCCCGTTGCGGTCAGCTCGAGCTGTTGCTCGACGAGCTTCGCGATCCCGAAATCCAGGATCTTCACGCGCAGCACGCCTTCTCGATCATGCGCGAGGAACAGTTTGGCCGGCTTCAAGTCGCGATGAATCACGTCGTGTGCATGCGCCTCGGCTAGGCCTGCGCAAGTCTGGATCGCGATGTCGACCGCGACTGCCAGGTCGACGCCCTCGCGCGCGAGCCGTGCCTCCAGGGTCTCGCCATCAAGCCACTCCATGACCATGTACACGCGACCATCGCGCGCGTAGCCAAAGTCGCGGCACTGAACGATGTTAGGATGGCCGAGGTCGCTGGTGGTTTGCGCCTCGCGTTCGAGACGCTTGACGACCTGTAAATCCTTCGCGTACTCGTGCTTGAGGATCGTCACCG
The DNA here is from genome assembly GCA_043780895.1 of Kofleriaceae bacterium. GTDB lineage: Bacteria > Myxococcota_A > Polyangia > Haliangiales > Haliangiaceae > JABFXX01. The sequence goes on from JAYWCI010000228.1 coordinate 2,391, forward strand.
CGACGCGGCGGTGAAGATGAAGGTGTTCGGCCTCGAAGACGATGCCCATCGCTCCGGCCCCAACCTGACGAATGAGCCGGTAGCGATCGTCGAGCACCACTCCACTATCGAGCTCGTCGATAAGCAGGGCTCCGTCGCGCGGACAGAATGTCGCATCGAAAAAAGTCCCGCTACAGGTCGGGCAAGTCGCCATCCCGACAACGTACAACGCAAATCCGGGGCGTCACGGTGTAAGTGTCAGCCGCCTGCTGAGTCACCTCCGGGCATCAGGCTGCCTACCCAAGGATGCGATCATCACGCGACGTTGTCACGACTTGCGGAACGTTGCAGGTGGCACGTGTGATGCTTTGGTGCACCTCACCAAGGAGCACTATGAAACCGCAACTCGGCACGATCGATCTCACCGCTCTCGAAACGGTAACGGGTGCCATGTCGATGCCCATGCCTCCGTCGACCTCTCCACCCTCAACAGCGGGAAGTAGTTCCAGTTCGGGCTCGAGTAGCGGCGCGCTCATGGCATCGCTGAACCAGATCACGAGCTCGATTAAAGCTCTCGAAAGCAAGAACAACGGCTCCTCTAGCAACGACACGATGATGTTCATGATGATGGGCTTGGCCTTGAGCCGACGCTAACGTCGAGGCATCCGTGGAGACATCGCATTCGCGGCGACGCCCGTGAAACGGAGATCCTCCGGAAGCATGGGCGGTCGGATCGCTAGGCAGTAGAGCGCAATTCCGAGGGTGACCACGCCGATGGCTAACAGAAGGCCGCCGGTCAGGCGTTCCCCGCGGAGCTCGTTCTGCCCTTTCATGCTCAAGATTCCGCGGTGGTCATGAGCAGCCCACCTGTATGCGCGGCGTCGCTGCGTGGCTGCGCGCCATCACCGCCGTGCTTTAGCCGCCAGGCTCTGCTCTATCCCGTGATCTTTACGCTGTGGAGCAGCTCGAGCAAGAAAGACGTGACCACACCGCCGACCATTGGCGCTGCGATCCGGCGCATCACGTCGAAGCCCGCGCCGTGGCTCCACATGATCGTCGATCTGCCCGATGCTCGAGCTCGCGTGATCGTGATCGTGGCGTCCGGGTTTGATCGAGAGACGTTGTCGGCGGTCCTCGAGATGCTCGGATCGAGGGTCTCGTGATTCCGCACGGCGTCGAAGTCTTCGTCGGGGTCGAGCCGATTGACTTGAGGTGGGGCTTTGATCGGTTAGCCGGCGTGGTGAGCGAGCGGTTCGGTCGCGATGCTCGGTCGCGCGCGCTGTTCTTGTTCTTCGGCAAACGGCGCGACGCGCTCCAAGTCATCTTCTTCGACGGGACCGGGCTCTGTCTGTTCTACAAGCGGCTCGACGCGGGCACGTTTCGGTTACCGCCCGCTCCGGAAGGCACCCTGATGGATCCCCTCATTTCGGCGGCGTAGGGATCCTCGCGTACATGCGGTCGCGACTCTCTAACGGACGCACCGAAGGCCTTAACGGAAAGCTGCGCACGCTCACGCGACGCTTACCCCCTTGCTCATCCGTTGGAACTGCGACGGCGTGGTGCTGAATGTGATCGGACCGTTAACGCGCGCGCGACGCAAGGTACATGCAGCTCCGTCTCTCCCGTCTCTCTACATCCGGATCGTTTTTCACGCGGGTCAGTCGCGTGAGTTGCTCGGTGTACCGATTCGCGAGCTGGCGGATCGCATCGTGCCGATCGATGAAATCTGGCCAGCAAACCGGCTGCGCGATAATCCCGCGGGCGCCACACACTCCGACGCGATCGGGATCGTCGAAGCCGCGCTCGTCGAGCGCACGCGCCGATGTCATGCAACACCCGAGCGCGATGCGCGGGTCAGCTTTGCCATGAGAGCGCTGGGCGCGAGCGATGCCCGAGTCGCGATCGTCGTCGATGTCGACGTCGTGATCGCCGTACAACTCGCCAACGGCATGGGTGATGCGTTCGAAGCTGCACCGCGAGTAGACGAGGGGTCCGCTCTCGGTGGCGTTCGCCTCCGCGTCCCGTGCGGTGCCGCCCTGAACGTGGTGCGCCATCGCGCGCGCTGCGGCAACCAGCCGTCGGCGACGACACCGGCACGTATTCCGATCGTGTCGACGTCCTTGCCGATGCAGTGAAGACTTCGAGCCAGGTGCTCGTCGATACGTATCGCGATCATCTCGACCGCGTGCGCTTTCACGATCAGACACACTTGATGGCGATGGGATCGCCGATGGCATCACGACGTTCGGTGCTTCATCTACGGTGTATTGGGCGCGGGCAAGCGTATCCGGCGCACCTCCGAGATTGCTCTCGCAGATCCGCGAGTTTCGCGATCTCCTGAACGTCACGCCAGGCGACTTTCGCAAACGACGTGAATGATCGCGACAGTTAGCCGTGCATCCAGATCTCACGGCGGTCATGAACGTACTGGCGCATCGTGCGGGGCGGACGCCCCAGCAGCCGCGCGAGCGTCGGATCGACGCGCTCGGCCTGACCGAAGCGAAGCCCCGCATGGAGGACGGTCTGAACTCCGGCTTGTGCCCACGGCAGCCCACGCCGTCGCAGGTGGGCGAGGTAACCGATGACCGACGCAGGTTGATAGCGGATGGGACGGCCAATTGATTCGCTGAGACGAGCCGCCGTTTCGGTGAATCCGATCGCTTCGGATCCGGTGAGGGTGTACGCCTCGCGATCGTGGTTCGCAGATGACTCGAAGATCATCGCCGCGAGATCACCGATGTCGCGGACGTCGACGAACGCGACGCGACCACGACCAGCGGGGACAAAGATACGGTCATCATCGATGATGTCGCGCCGGTACGCGTCCTCGAGGTTCTGCGCGAAGAACCCCGGCCGAAGAATGGTCCAGCCGCGCGTGGGGGCGAGATGTCGCTCGACCGCATGATGAGGCACGAGGATGTTATGCGCGGCCCCGGCGACGGACAGGAACACCACCTGCTCGACGCCGCGTCGCCGCGCCTCGTCGATGAAGGGCACGAGGGTGTGCTTGGTATCGGAAATCGCCGGCGGCCGTACCAGAAAGACAGCACGCACTCCGTCGGCCGCGTCAAACGTCGAGGGGTCGGTGAAGTCCAACCGGACGGTGGTGACGTCACGGAGTCCCTCGATCGTGGTCGGTTCGCGCGTTGCAGCGCGCACCGAAACACCGCGCGCCACCAACGCGCGCATGACTGCCCGACCGACATTCCCCGTTGCGCCGGTAACCAGAATGACGCCGTGGCCGTTTGGTTCGATAGGCATCGGCGACTACACACCAAAGTCAGGTTTCAGCGACACACTGTTACTGTACGGCGGCGCAGCCGGATGCGGTTGTTTTTGTGGCTATCGCGCCGGGGCACCGAGTTCGTTAACGTTCGACGCGGATGATTCGCGATGCTGTTACGCACGCGGTGACGACCTGGTGAAGGGCGGGGGTCGATCCGTTCGATCCCCCATTCTCCGCCACTGGCCAAATGCGTGCTCGGTCGTTTGCACTGCGGAACGGAAACCGCTCGGCACGCTCAAAGGTGATAGGGCCGGTTCCGATGCAGGCCGGCCGCAGACTGATCGGGCTGATCCTGCTCGTAGCTGCAGCCTGCTCCGATCGCGCGACCGTCAAGCCCGCTTCCAGCCCGGCACCGGGAAATCTCCAAGCTCAGGATCGCGCGCCGTCAATCCGCCGAGGTCGTGGCCTTGCCAATCTCCGACGGAGAGCCACGACGCCTTGCTACAAGTTTGCTACGAGGCGCCGAAGGGGCTGAGTTGGTTAACGAATTTAGAGCGGGAGAAGGGATTCGAACCAGGCGAGAGGACGCGGAAATCATCATGATTCATCCCGTGTTGCAGTCTTTCTCGCCGGTTCGGTCTCTTCGTCGTCCCGCTCGTCCCCGTTGAAACAGCATCTTATCCCGGTGCTTCTGCCAAAATTTGGCAGACGAGGTTTCATCTAGTTACGCGAGGGCGGGAGAAGGGAATGAACTTTCTCCCGCATTTGATCTTTTTGTCCTCACGCTTGCGCTGCCAAATTTTGGCATCAGCTCGTGAAGAACGGGTCG
>JAYWCI010000229.1:0-5128 GCA_043780895.1 Kofleriaceae bacterium
GTATCGGGTGCGGGCTCCAGCTTCGCGAAGAAGTCTTTACCGACCTCGCCGCCGAACAGAACGTTCAATACGAAGTCGTTCTCGCGCCCGCCGATCGCCGGCACGAGCACGCGCTTACCTTTGAGGTCCGCGATCTTCGAGGCGCCACGACCGACGAGGATCCAGCCGTGGCTGATCTCGCCATTGCGCACCGCCGCGGCGAGGATCGTGTAGTTGCCGCCGGCCGCCGCGAGGTACGTCGCATCGACGACAGCGATCGTGACTTCGCCCTTCTTCACCGCGCTCGCGAAATCGCCCGCGCGCGCGTAGACCTTGCCGGTGCCAGTGGCGCCGACCGCCTTGCCGAACTGATCGCCGAGCTTTGTCGCGAGCTCGACGCGCGCGGCAGTCGAGGGAAACGGTGCGGTCGGTGCGAACAGGCCGACGGTGAGCGTGTCGGCCTGCGCCGTCGCGACGCAGAACATGCAGAGCACGCAGGTCAGCGCGAGCTTCACGGCGCACCTCCATAGACGCGTTCCTTCGCATCGATCCACTCGGGCAGTGGCGCGAATCGCACGCCGGCCTTCTTGGCGCGACGCCAGGCCTCGAGCGCCTTGGGATGATCGCCTTTGCGCTCGTACGCGATGCCGAGGTTGACGAGCGCCTCGGGCAGCTTGTTGGCGAGCCGCTCGAGTTGCTGGATCGCGGTATCGAGCTTGCCGTCGGCGAGATCGAGCACCGCGAGGTTGTGCGCGACTTCGTCGGTGCCGACGCGAGCGTTCGCGGCCTTCGCGGTCGCAAGATAGCGACGTGCGCCCGCGTTATATCCCTCGTGATACGCATCCGAGGCGGCGTTGAGCGCGACGACGCGGATCGCGGTCCCGAGCAGGGCGGCCGCAGGGCCACTCGATTTACCGCCCAGGGTGGTCAGCCGATCGAGCGCCTTCGCGGCGCGCTTCGGGTTCAATCCTTCGGTGAACGCGACGAGGATCGGCGCGGCTTGGGTATCGGCAGGCGGCGGGAACGGGCACGTCGCGCCACTCACCGCCTTGAGCGCCGCGAGCGCCGCGGTCGTGTCGCCGGACGCGACCGCGGCGACCGCGAGGTCACAACGATTCGCGAGCGAGTTGTCGCTCGCGGACGCAGCGCGCATGAGCTCGAGCGCCTTCGCGCCATTGCCGGCGCGCAGCGTGGCCAGGGCCGCCGCATGGCGCGCGATCGCGAGCGCTTGCTTGTGACGTTGCGCGAGCGGGCCGGACTTCGCTTGCGGCGCGGTTCGCTCGAGCGCGGTCACCGCGATCGCCGGATCCCCATTCGCGACTTCCGAGGCGGCCCAGTCGAGCGAGATCTCGACGGCGTTGTCTTTCTCGCCCGAGAGCGCGCGATCGTAGAGCACACGTGCACCGGAGACATCGTTCGTGAGCGCGTGGGCGCGTGCATCGAGCATCGCGACGATCGGCGAGGCATCGGTCTTGGCGGCGCGATCGAGCACGCCGATCGCCTCGGCGGGCCTGTCGAGCGCGAGCCGCGCGACCCCGAGGTTGCGCCACACGAGCGGGTTGGTCGCGTCGAGTTGAGACGCGCGCGCGAGCATCGGCTCGGCGGTCGCCGCATCGTTCGCCGAGAGCTTGGCGACCGCGGTCGCGACGAGCGCGTCGACGAGCAGCTTCTTGCCGCGCGTCGAGGCCTGGATCTGTTCGGCTTCTTCGAGCGACTTGATCGCGGGCTCGCTCTGGTTGGTCGCGAGCTGCGCGGCACCGAACACGACCCGGATCGGCGCGTTCTGCGGCAACTCGGGCACGACCGGTGCGAGCTTGTCGACCGCGCCTGCGGCGTCGCCCTTCGCGAGCAACGCTTCGCCTTCCTCGACCCACCAATCGGGATCGGCGGCGGCTTCCGTCGGGGCACCGATCTTGTCGAGGGCCGCGAGGGCGTCGAGGGGATGGTTGCCGCGACGCAGCACCAGTGCGAGGCGCACGGTGAACCGACGCTTCTCGGGCTCGAGCTCGTGCGCGGTCTCGAGCTCGCGCTTGGCTTCGGTCAGGTTGCCGCGTGCGGCCTGCGCTTCACCAACGAGCGCATGGCCCGCAGCGCTCGCCTCGGGCACCTTGGGCACCTTGTCGAGATAGCGGCGGCCTAGCGAGAGCGCGCCGTTGACATCACCGAGCGCGAGCGCGCACTGGCCATCGACGAGCCAGATCTCCGGATGCGTCTCCGCGATCGGCTCGAGCTCGCGCAGGGCCTGGCGCGCCTTCTTGCAGTCGGTCGCCGCGGTCGCCCACGCCACGCCGATCTTCGCGCGCACCAAGGTGCCGCTCGCCTTGGCCGGTACGTGCTGCACGGCCTGATCGAACAACGTGAGCGCTTGCTTGGGCTGATGCGCGCGGAGGTAGGCATCTCCGAGATCGACTTGATGGCGCGCGTCTTCGTTCGCGAGCGCCTCGGGGCGATGCGCGAAGTAGGCCTCGAGCGCGGTGATCGCGTCGATCCACTTCGCCGTGTCGTGCCAGTGATTGCCGAGCAGGAGCTGCGCGTCGTAGCGCGCCGGCTCCTTCATCACGACCTGCTGGAGCAGCGGGACGCCGTCGGCCGGATCACCGGAGAGCACGAGCTGCGAGCCGAGCGCGGTCAGCACGTCCGGATCGGTGGGCGCGAGAGCCTGCGCGCGCTTCATCAGCGCGACGCCCTCCTGATACTGCTTCCTCGCCGCGTAGACCGCCGAGCGCAACACGTATGCTTCGACGCGCCGCGGGTTGAGAGAGATCGCCTGGTCGAGTGCCTGCGCCGCGTTCTCGAGCTCGCCCTGCTTGAGCGCCGCGCGACCCTCTTCGACGAACGCGGTGCTCTCGTCCTCGGCCTGATTCGGGCGCTGCGCGTACGCAGTCGGCGAGACGAGCGAAACGAGCGAAACGAGCAGAGCGAGCTTCACGCCGCGCCCCGACCCGATTGGCGTTGCACGGGCGGATCGTACTGACACAGCACGAACGTCACGTCGTCCTCGGCGAGCTGACCCTCGGCGTGAACCTCGAGTGCCGTGAGCACGCGATCGCGGAGAAGTACGAGGGCGTTGCCATCGGGAATCGCCTGGCCGGTGAGTGCGCTGCGGAGCCGGCGATCGCCGAACAGCTTGCCGGCGCGGTTCGCGCGCTCGACGACACCATCGGTGAAGCACACGAACAGATCGCCGGGCCGCAGCTGCAACGTGCCCTTGCGAATCTCGACCTGGATGTTGCGATCGCCGAGCGGGTTGCCACTCGCGGCGATGATGCTCGCCTCCTCGAGGAGCCGGGTCGCACCGAGCTTGATGACGTACGGGAAGTTCTGCCCCGCGTTCGCGTAATGCAGGATCCCGTTCGACGAATCGAACACCGCCGCGAACGCGGTCATCAGCACGTTGTGATCGCCGACCTGGCGGATCGCCGAATCGATCGCGCGCAGGACCTGCTCGGGTGTGAGCAACCGCTCGTCGATGACCGACAGTGCCTCGACCGCGCCGCGCGCCGTCGCCGCGATCATCGCCGAGTGGATGCCGTGACCGGTCGCATCGCCGAGCACGAACAACATCCGACCGTTCGACAGCTTGTGATAGGTCCACCAGTCACCGCCACAGTGCGTCGCCGGCTGGCAGTAGCCCACGATCTTGAACGCGCCGTGATCGTCGAGCTTGTCGGGAGGCAGCATCGCCTGCTGGACCTGACGCGCGAGCTCCATCTCCTTCTCGAGCGAGGCCTTCTCGACCCGGTGCACGAGCAACTCCGCGATCTCGTTGGCCATCAGGTTGAACGTGCGCGCGAGGACGCCGAGCTCGTCGCGCCGGCCCTCGGGGACGCGACTCGACAGATCACCCGCCGCGATCCGGCTCGCCTGGACGGTGAGCGCGCGGATCGGGCGCGCGAGCTGGACGCCCTGGAGGGCGGCGAGCACGATCCCGATGGCGAGCACGAGCGCGGACACCAGCCAGGCCTTGGTCTGCGCCGCATCGACCCGGGTCTTCGCGGTGGCGAGTGCGGCGTTGAGCTCGTTCTCGAGATCCTCGGTCGACACGCCGATCCGCAGCGCACCGACCTTTCGATCGACCTTCGTTTCGGTTTCGACCAGCTTGATCGGAGCGCCATAGATCCAGTCGGTCGCGCCGATCCGCGCGTGGACAACGTCGCCGGACGTGATGCCGTCGGCGAGCAGCCGCTCGTGCGCGGCCAGCTGGTCGACCGCGGGCGCCGTGGGGGTCCGGAACACGACGACGCCAACGTCATCGCTCACCACCACCCAGCGGATGTGCTTGTCGTGCGCGAGGGCGTTCTCGACGGGCAGCTTCACATCGTTGTAGGTGTGGCCACCGAGCGGGAGCGCGACGGTCGCCGCAACGCCCTGGACGAAGCGTTCCGAGTCCTGCGTGATCGCGGCCTCGCCGGTCTGGCGCCGCGCGACGACATGCATGTCGTTGAGCTCGTCGATCGTACGCGAGCTGAACCAGGTCGTGACGGACACGGCTGCAGCGACCACGATCGATGTGGCCAGGATGAGCTTCGCGGAGATCGGCAGCCCCGCGCGGCCTTGACGCGACGCGTTCACGACTCGCCGAGCGTAGGCGATCGGGACACGCTACGTCCAGTCGCCGCCACCCGGTGGACCGCCCGTTGGAACAATTGCTCCAAAACAGTGGCCTGGGCGTCCTCTTCGAGAAGCCGGAGCGCCCCGGCGATCGCCTCGATGGTCGAGATCCGGTCTGGAGACGGTGGTTGCCGGAGGCGCCCGATCGGTGGGGCCCCCTCCTCGAGTTGCCCGAGCGGTAGCCGCAGGATCGGCAGCCCACGTAACGCGCCCACCTTGCGGAACATCCGACGTGCCTGCGACCAGGTGGCATCGAGCACCACGAGTTGACGCGGCATCGGGGTCGGGCAGCTGTGGCGCGGTTCGCCCTCCGGGTAGACCAGCCACGCCCCGTCGAGCGGCGGGATCACCGCCGGTCCTTCGGTTCCGCCGTGATCGACGATCACGCTGTTCGGCAACGCGAGATGCGCGAGCCGACCCGAGTTGGACGACCGGTAGCGCTCGAGACTGTGCCGCAGGATCACGATCCGGGTTCGGGTCGCGATCGTCGGGATGTCCGCGCACATGCAGATGTGCGTCAGGAACATGCAGCGCGCGC
>JAYWCI010000230.1:0-32905 GCA_043780895.1 Kofleriaceae bacterium
CTCGAGATGATCGCTGGAGGTGAAGCTGTGGACGCCCTGGTAGTCCGAGTGAAAGCCCGGTTGGTACTGCAGGATCGAGTTGCCCTGCGCCGAGAGCCACCAAGGTGCATCGGGATGCGCCGCGAGATACAGCCCGCTGTCGTCCGGATCGTCGGCGCGTGCGAGGCCGGACCAGAGGACCAGACCGACAATCAGCGCGCGGCGCATTGCTCGCGAACACTGCGCCAGGAAGCGCAGCGGAGCAAGTTCAGCCGCCGACCATCACGTTGTTCGATCCCTCGATCAATGTGCCCATGCCGCCGCAGTGCTTGACCGCGTCGCCGAGCCGGTGCGACGCCTTGTTGTTGATGAACACCGTACCGCTGCCTTGCTGCGCGTTCCACGTGTTCGGCCCACAGCACGCTGTGTGAATGCCCGGATCCTGGATCCGCAGCGCGGGTCGGCCATTCACGAGCACGTCCGGCGAGCCCGAGATCGCGGGGCCAACACAGGGGTGCGGGCAGCCGGGACACCCGTGCGCGCACGCAGGGACTTGCGACTTGTCGCCGAGCCGACCTTGAGGCGGCATCAGACAAATCCTCCCGGCATCATCGTCGCCATACCGCCGACGACGGGGCCGACGGGAACGTACGGCGGTGCGAACGTGGGGACGGGCGCGAGCGATGGGATCACGTTCGTCACCATGCAGGTCACCTTCCACAGGTTGTAGGACTTCTCGAACGCGTCGCAGATCGACTCGAACAGCTCCTTGTGGAACGGCGCCTGGGGATCACCGAGCTGCGCGATCATCTGCATCTTCATCATCTGCGCCGAGATCGAGACCGGCACCTGTGTGAGCGCGGCGAACGGCGTGGGGATGTTCGGGGTCGGCGGTGCCATCGGGCCCGGGAAGGCCACGTACGCGGGATACCAGGGCAGGCCGGGGACCTTGATGGTGGCGGTGAACGATTGCCACGCGGTGCCGATCACCGACGCGACGACGTTCGTGTACTTCATCATCGACGGCGTGTTCTTGGGGCCGCGCGCCAGGATGAGGGGGGTGAGCGGCGGGCCGACGATCTGGCCACCGACCGCCATCGCGGCGTTGATCATGATGCCGGTCATCGTCGCGGACGACTGCCATTGCGACCACGCACTCGCGATCGCGCTGGTGATGTCGTCGATGAAGCCGCCGACGGTGGCGATGTGCTGCTTCTGCGTGTCGACGTGATATTTGTTCGCGGTCGCCGGCTGGAACAGCGGCGGCAAGCCCGGGATCGCGACCTTCTCGTTGTCCTCGAACGCGTCGCGATAGTGGGCGGCGGCAGGATCGCCTTGGGGGTCGCGCCAGTTCGATGGGACCTTCAAGTTGAAGGACATGAACTTCAAGCGAGCCAACTGGCTCATCACGTTGGGTTGCGGCGCAGGCATACCAGCTACGCGTGATTATACGGGTCCTGGGGGAGCAAGGTTCCCTTTCGGTCGCCAGGATCGGGGCTCGCGATGGGGAAGGGCGGGCGGTGATCACTATGTTAGCCTCCAGGCATGGCCGGTTCGCCCAAGGAGAAGCTCCAGGAGGCGTCCGACGTGACCGCCGAAACCGATCAGCGCGAGGTCTACCTGCGCGACGGTCGCACACTCGTGGTCAGCGAATCGGATGGCCATGATCTGGTCGAGATTCGCAGTGGCTCCGGGATGGTCGAGGTCCGGATCGAGCTGACCGAGCGCGGTCCGGTGTTGCGGATGGAGAGCGTCAAGCTCGAGCTCAGGGCCGCAGAAACGATCACGCTCGAGTCACGACACGTCGCGATCAAAGGCGGTAGCGTGAAGATCGAGAGCGAAGCCGACGTCGAGGTCGAGGCGAAGGGCGAGGTTCGGGTCGTGGGCACGAACATCTACCTGAACTAGTCCCGTGGCTGACGTTTTCGGGTTCGCGGTGATGGAGGGTGGAGCTACGCTGCGCGATGCCGCGATCGTCGCTGGCTATCAGCTCGGCGTGTTCGATGGCACCGCGCGCACGCTCGACGAGCTTGCCGATGCGAATGGCATCGCCAAGGGTCGGCGGCGGATGCGTCCGTTGCTCGATCTCTTGATCGCGATGGGGCATCTCGCGCACGATGGGGAGCGCGTGATCGCCGCGAACGTACCGGCGCCACGCGAGGTCGCGCACGCGGGCTGGGGCTTGATGGTCGACGTGTTTCGCTCCGACACGGCCCTGCCGGTCGAAGGCGGCGAGGTCGAGAAGCGCTATCACACGCACCTCACCGAGGTCGGTGCGCCGGCAGCCGCGGAGCTCGCGCAGCTGATCGGTGGCGCCTCGCTGCTCGATCTCGGCTGCGGCGCGGGCACCTACACCGCGGCCTTCCTCGACGCACATCCCGAAGCCCACGCGACGGGCATCGATTTCTGGGATGTCGTGCCGATCGCGAAGCAGTTCCTCGCGCGGTTCGGCAATCGCGTGAAGCTCGTCGGCGACGAAATCTCGACCGTACAAGGGCGCGACGAATACGAGGTCGCGCTGCTCGCGAACGTGGTCCATCTCCACGCGCCCGTGTTCTGTCAGAAGTACATCGAGCGCGCGGCACGGTTGCTCGTGCCGGGCGGTAGGCTGGTGATCAAGGATCTCCGGCTCGACGAGGACCGACGTGGGCCGATGTCGGGCCTGATGTTCGCGCTCAACATGGCGATCTACACCGGCGGCGGTGACGTGTATCCGACGTCGCAGCTGCGCGCGTGGTGCGAGGCCGCGCAGCTCGGCGCGATCGAGGAGCATCGCCTGGCGAGCTCGCCCGATTCGATCGTCATCGTCGCGTACAAGGCGCGCGGCGCGGCGGCGATCTTCAGCGCGGTCACGGGTATGAGCGAGCCAGCCTTCGAGTATAGCGAGGCGCTGCCGAACCTGCCGGCATCGCTGCGCCGGATGGCGAGCCACGCCTCGGCGGCGGCACCGCAGATGGCCGAGCAGATTCGCCAGCACTACGCGCTCGAGATGCCGAAGCAGCGGACCGCGCAGCTCGCGAACAGTGGTGATCCGCTGCTCCATCATCCTCTCGCGTGGCAGCGCATGCCACGGATGCGCGAGGCGATCGAGCGGTTGTTCGCGCTGTTGCACGACTGTGGCGTGACGACCGGTGTCGTCGGGTGCGTGACGCCGAAGGCGCTGTACGCCGAGGCGCCATCGCTCGCGCGGCTGTACGAGCGCACGGCCTTCGGGGGTGCGATGCCGATGCTGTATGGCTCGCCGGCGGACCTCGCGTACATCGCATCGCGCGGCGAGGACCGGGACCAGTTGATCGATCGCTACCTGGTCGCGCCGGTGCTCCACGAGCTGTGTCACTTCGCGCGCGACCGCGACGCGCTGCCGCCGCACCTCGACGAGTGCATCGGCGGCTGGCTCGCGGTCCACGTGTGGCCGGAGTTCGCGTATCCCGAGCCGGGCCAGGACGATGCGATCTATGCGGCGCCGTGGCTCGCGCAGGTCGGGCAGGCGTTCGCCCGCGCGTTCGGCGTGGCGGCGATCGTCCGTGCGCAGGCGGGTGCCTTGCCGTGGGATGCGGCGCTGCCCCCGCCCTTGATCGAGGAGCTCACGCGCGCGGTGTGGAGTGACTGGCGTGCGCGCAGGTCGCTGCACTTTCTCGCCGACACGTTGAATCCGGAGCCATGGGTACAGCTGGTGCTCGCTCGGCCGATCTATGACGACGCCGCGTTCGATCGCGCGATCGTGCGAGATGCGTTGCGCGCGATGTGTCTCGCGACCGAGCAGGTTGCGGGTTCGTTCCGCACTCGCATGCGAGTCGGCGAAGCCGCGATCACGATCGATGCGATGGCCGGGCAGGTCACGACCGCTCCGCACACCGCGCTCGATGTCGTGCCACCACGCTACTGGCTACCCCCGGCCATCGCCGCGCGGATGCGCGAACGTCATCACGCGGGGTACGACCTGTTCCTCGGGAGCGTCGAGGCGATTCCGGCGGCGGTCGCGACACTGTGCGACGGCGCGCCGCCCAAGAACTTCGCGATCGTCCCGCGCGAGATCGGCGATCCGGGGCGCTGATGGCGCGCGTGTTCTTGCTCAACCCGCCATCGCCGGAGCCGGTGCGCACTCCGCTGCTCTCGTTCTGCCATCTCGCGTCCGCCCTGCGCGAGCGAGGTCACGCAGTCGCGTTGCTCGATGCGAGCGCGCCGTTCGCGCCGCACGATGCGCCCACGATCGCGGCGCGGATCGCGGCGTTCGCGCCGGATCTCGTGGGCCTGCACCTGAAGACGCTGCACGTGCAACCGGCATACGCACTCGCGAAGGAGCTCGCTGCCTTCACGCTCGTCGCAGGTGGGCCGCACGCGACGATCGTGCCGGCGGAGACGCTCGCCCACGGCTTTCGCTACGCGATTCGCGGTGAAGGCGAGGACGCGCTGTGCGAGCTCGCGGCGATGGTGGACGGCACGCGCGCGGCGACAGAGATCGCCGGGTTGTCGTGGATCGATCGCGGCATGGTGCGCCACAACCCAGATCGGCCGTTCAACACCGAGCTCGACCGTCTCGCGCCACCGCTCGCCGCGCTCGATCTGTTCGATCCCGCGTGGTACGGCGCCACGCACGCGCTACCACCAGCCGGGCTGCTCTCGAGCCGTGGTTGCCCGCAGGCGTGCACGTTCTGCTCGAACGACGTCACCGGGCGCAAGTTTCGCTATCGCAGCGCGGGCTCGGTCGCGGCCGAAGTCGCGCTGTTGCGCGATCAGTTCGGCATGCCCGCGTTCTCGTTCTTCGACGATTCGTTCGCGGTCGGCAAGCGCCGCGTGCGCGAGCTCTGCGATGCGATCGCGAACCTCGGCACCGTGTCGTACTGGACGTGCACGGCGCATCCCGCGCACCTCGATCGCGACGTGCTCGCCGACATGAAGCGCGCGGGCTGTACCGGCGTCGATCTCGGCATGGAGAGCGCGGATCCGGACATGCTCGTGCGGATCGGTAAGGGCGTCACGGTCGAGCGCGTGCTCGACGTGCTCGGCTGGGCGCAAGAGCTCGGGCTCCACACGGTCGTGAACTTGATGTTCGGCTGGCCCGACGAGACCGATCGGGAGCTCGCCGCGACGATCGGGTTTCTCGATCGCGCCGCGCACCTCGCGGGCGGCTTCAATGCACGTGGCGTGGTGGTCCCGTATCCGGGCACCGAGCTGTACGAGCGCGAGCACGAGCGGTTCGGCTTCACGAACTGGTGGTTGCGTGAACCACCGCTCGAGTACCTCGCGTTTCCGACGAGCTGGGATCCCGTGGAGATCGAGCGCGCGTATGGCGACGATGCGGCGCTCGGTCGTAACTTCTTCCAGCACCCGCCGCATCGGGTCGCGATGATCCGCGCGGCGCTCGCGAAGAAGGCATCGGTCACGATGGCGATCCAGCAGCGTCGCATGGAACACCCCGAGGTCGTGGGCGTTCCGGCCGCTGGCGCGCGCTGAGCGGATCCCGGTGTAACGAGCTAACACCGAAATCGTGTCCCGGTGTTAGCTCGGCCTCATGAGCAACGAAGCGGATGGTCCTGGGAAGTCGGCGAAGGCTCAGCAATTACCGGCAAAGCCACCCGAGAAGGCACCCGACAAGGCAGCTCCGGCACCCGCGAAGAAGGCCGAGCCGCTCGAGCTCGAGGAGCGGCGCTATAGCTTCGACGAGCTCGAGCGTGGCGCCGCGCAGCTCGCGCCCCAAACCTTGATCGCCATGCTCGTCGACGGACGTGCGCACGTGCGCTCGAATGCCGTGCTCGGGCTCGCGGCGACAGGGCAGGCGGTGCCGATGCTCGTGCCGCTGTTGCGCGATAGCGAGCTCGTGGTCGCGAATGCGACCGCCGATGCACTCGTCAAGCTCGGCCGCGCAATCCGGCCGTTGTTGCCGCAGATCGTCGCTGCGCTCGACGGCACGCAACCCGAGGTCACGCTGAAGGTGGTCGGTGTGCTCGCGGATCAAATCGGTCACTCCGATGACGAGCTCGTTGCATCGCTTGACGTGCCGTACGACCTCGCGATGAAGTCGATCGTCGAGGCGGCCAAGCTCCTCGGCAAACCCGGCGTCGCGTTCCTGATCAAGGCTGCGAAGCACGATCGCGTCGCGGTGCGGATCAATGCCGTCGGCGGGCTCGCGCGGATCGGCAAGACCGATCTCGAGACTGCGATGGCGTTCCTGACCGAGCTCGAAGGCACTGACCCCGTTCCCGATGTGCGCACTGCCGCCAAGCAAGCCGCGCTTGCCGTGATCGCGCGCGAGAAGCAAGTCGTCGTCGATCGGTTGCCCAAGCACATTCCCGATTTCGAGGAGCGCAAGCTCTCCGCTTCGGAGCTCTCCGAGTACGAGAACGCGATCGATCCGGGCGAGATGATGTTCGCGCTCCAGGACGGCCGCGCCCACGTCAAGATCAACGCGGCTCGCGCGCTCGCCGTGAAGGGCGCTGCCGCGGGTCGCGAGGCCGCGTCTGCGATGGGCTTACTCATGCGCGATAGCGTGCCGACCGTACGGCGAGAAGTCGCCAAGGCGCTCGGCCGGCTCGGCGAGCCCGCGCTCGCGGCTGCGAACGATCTGGTCGGTGCGCTCGGTGACGCCGAGGCTGACGTCGCCGAGACCGCTCGCGAGACGCTCGAAGCGATGGGTGCGAAGGCGCTCGAAGCCCTGATCAAAGGCCTCGAGACCGGTAGCGAAGAAGGCGGTCGGCGCGTCGGCGAGTTGTTCGCGCGCCTCTCGAACGCGTCGCCGCTCCTCACCGAGCACTTCAAGAGCCCCGCGGTCAACGTCCAGGTCAACGCGGCGCTCGCACTCGGCCTGCTCGGCAAGAACGTCGGCGCTGGCCTCGCCGCGCTCCACGGTGCGCGCACCGGCGGCGATGCGCGCACGCGCGATGCCGTGCGCCGCGCGCTCGAGCAGATCGAGCCGCGTGGTGCGACGGGCCCGCAACCGGTCAATGTCGAAGGCTTCGAGACGCGCTTCCTAGCTCCTGCGGATCTCGACAAAGCGAAGGCCGAGGTCGAGAAAGCCGGCGTCGCGGATCTCACCGGCCATCTCACCGACGGTCGTGATGTGGTGCGCGCGAATGCGGCGCTCGCACTCGGCGCGATCGCCTCGGCCGCCGCCTCGGCCGCACTCTCGCTCGGCACGTTGCTCAAGGACGACTCCGCGAAGGTCCGCCTCGCAGCCGCGCAAGCGCTCGACAAGGTCGGTGATGCTGCCGTGATCGAGGTTGCCGATCATCTCGTCGGCGCGCTCGGCGATCCCGACGAGAAGGTCGCCGAGGTCGTCGGCTCCGTGATCCGCGCACGCAAGGGCCGGATGATCGGCGCGCTCGTGCGCGGCCTGGAGACCGACAAGGCGAACCACGGTCGTCGGATCGGCGAGCTCCTCGCCGTGTTCGACGACGCGGTCGATACGCTATGCGACGCGTTCGAGAGCCCCGCGGTCAACGTCCAGGTCAACGCCGCGCTCGCGCTCGGCATGCTCGGCCCGAAGCGCGTCGGCAAGGGCCGAAGAGCGCTCGAAGGCGCGCGCACGGGCGGCTTCGAACAAACGCGCACCGCGGTGTTCGCGGCCCTCGAGATGCTCGACGGTCCGAAGCAGACCGGCCCGGCCACGATCGAGGTCGATGGCTTCGAGACCCGCTTGCTAGAGCCCGCGGCGTTCACCGATCCGGCCAAGCTCGACCAGGGGCTCCTCGTCGCGTTCGCGCAGGACGGTCGCTCGACCGTGCGCGCGAATGCCGCCACGGCGCTCGGCTCGATCGGCGCGAACGCCAAGTCCGCCGCGCTCGCGCTCGGCGTGCTCATGCGCGATGACGACATGCGCGTGCGCGTCGCCGCCGCTCGGGCGCTCGACAAGCTCGGCGACGACGTCGTGAAGGAGACCGCGGCGTATCTCGTGGGCGCACTTCGCGGTGATGCCGAGGTCGGCAAGGCGGTCTCGGACGTCCTCGCGTCGCGCAAAGCAAAGGTGCTGACGGCGCTGCTCAAGGGCCTCGAGACCGACGACGAAACCCACGCCCAGCGCATCTTGCAGTTGATCGGCGCGCTCCCCGACGCATGCGAGATCCTGTGTGATGCGATCGAGAGTCCGGCCGAGAACGTCCAGGTCAACGCCGCGGTCGGCATCGGCCTGCTCGGCACGAAGAAGGCCGGATCCGATGGGCGCAAGGCGCTCGAGACGCGACGCACTGGCGGGTTCCTGCGAACGCGCGAGGCCGCGTTCAAGGGGCTCGCTCTGCTCAAAGAGCTGCCGTAGGCCGCTACAGCGCCGGCTCGACCGTTACCGCAGCGTCGGGCGGTGGAGGCGTGATCGCGGGCACGACGGCGGGCTTGACGTCCATCGCGGGCTTCTTGCCGCGATCGCGAATCGGATGGGGCCGCACGGCCGCGAGCTCCGCCGTCACGCGCGCGAGGTCGCTCTCGATCCGCCGACGAATGGCCTCGGCGCGATCGCGTTCGGCGAACGCCTTGTCGCGTTCGGCTTCGGCGACCTCACGTGCAGTGACCGCTTGTTCGCGATCGTGTTGCGCGCTGTCGCGCTCCTTGCGCGCGGTATCGCGGTCGTGTTGCGCCTGATCGCGCTCGCTGCCGGCCTCGTTGCTCTCGGCGCGCGCGCGGGTCCAGAAGCCCTCGTAGAGGCTGCGCGCGACCCGCGCTTCGTTACGCTCGTTGCGCACCGACGCGAGCTGGTCGGCAAGGAGCTTGGTCGCGGCGTCGGCGTTGCGGAGCGCGCGCTCCTTGGCCGCCACGATCGCTTCGTACTCCTTGTCGGCATCGACGAGGCGAGTGCGGAGCTCCTCGAGCTCCTGGGCCTTGGTCGCGAGCTCGGTCTCGGTGCTGGCAAGCTCTTGCCGGGTCTTCTGGGCGCGCGCGGAGAGGGTTTCGTTTTCCGCGCGTGCGCGCGTGGCTTCCAGATCGAGTGCGTTACGCTGAGCGCGGACCTCGACGACGTTGACGTACGCCACGATGCTCAGCGTGGCGAGGATCGCGGCGAGGCCAGCCGTGATCGAGAGCTGTGGATTGCGTCGCATCCACAGCCGGATCCGCGAGATCCGCGAGGTGTCGTGGCTCGTCGGCTGGCGTGCGAGGTACGCGTCGAGATCATCGGCCAACTCGCCGGCCGTCACGTAGCGAGCCTTCGGCGACAAGGCGAGCGCCTGGTCGAGGATGCGGCGTAGCCGTGCGGGGAGCCCGGGCGGCAGCTCCGGAGCCGCCTCGGCGGCGGCTGCGTGCTCCCACGCTTCCATCGTGGCGTCGGTTTGCCACGGGGCGCGATCGGCGACGAGATCGAACGCGAGCGCGCCGAGGCCCCAGACATCGAGCCCGACGAGGACGGCGCGATCTGCGAGGTCGTGGGGATCGAGCGAGGCCGGGAGTCCGGCGGCTTGCTCGGGCGCGATGTAGCCCGGCGTGCCGGCGATCTCGAGCGCGCCATCGCGCTCGTAATTTTCACTGATCGCGAGGCCGAAATCGGCGATCCGAGCGCGGCGCGAGAACGGCGTGATGAGCACGTTGTGAGGCTTGAGGTCGCGATGAAAGACGTTGCGAAGGTGGGCATCGTGAACGCCGCGTGCGACGTCGCGGACCCATCGCACCGCCTCGGGGAGGCCGCGCGGGCGGACGGTCGACGCGGAGCCGCCGGGCGCGAGGATGCCGCCGCGCGGTTCCCATTCGCCGACGAGCTCCATGACGATGTACGGCGGACCGGCATCGTCGGCATCGTGAACATCGAGCACGCGGACGACGTGATCGCTCGCGACTTCCGCGGCGGCGCGCGCCTCGGCGAGGATCTCGTCGAGCACGGGAGAGCGCTCGCCGCGGAACACCTTGATCGCGACGTTGCGGTTGAGCTTAGCGTCGTGCGCCTGCCAGACCGAGGCGGTGGCGCCGACATCGAGCAACACGCCGAGGCGATAGCGCTCGCCCGCGATCTCGGGTGTGACCTCGTCGTCGTCGACGCGCTCGCGATTCGCGCGCAACCAGATCATCGCTTGCGCGGCGAGCGACGGATCGGTGAACCGCTGCGCGACGAGCTCGGCCCAGGTTGCTTCGGGCCGTGCCGCGATCTGCGCGAGTGCCTCGACCAGATCCTTCATGTCGTCAGGCCGGCCTCGATACTCTGGATCAGCACGAGGTAGTTCGTGCCTTCCACGATGCGCTTGTTGACGACGCCGAGCGACAGTGCGAGCTCGGTCGCGATCTCCCGCTGCGTCTTGCCCGCATGATAGAGGCGGAGGATCGTGCCGACTTGCGCGGGGCGGGAGAGTGGAATCCGCACGCGCGGGTCCATGATCTCTTGCTCGAGCTCCGCGATGCGCGCGATCACCCACTGGCGCAGCTCCGCGAGCGCGACCAGCTCGCCGAGGGTCTGTTCGTCCGGGATCGCGATCTGTTCGCGATCGATCTCCTCCCGATGACCGCGACGACGCAATTGGTCGAACCGATCGAGGATGAACCTGCGTACGCTCTCGCCGAGCTTGCGTTGCTCGGCAGGAAGCTCCTTCAGGCGCTCCCATTCGCCGCTGTGGACCCAGCGCGCGACCAAAGAGCCGAGGATGTCGCGCGTCGAGTACGAGCCGCGATAGTTCATCGATTGCTTGACGCGACGGATGATCCGTTCGAGCTGGTCGGCGATCTGAGTATCAACGGTGTTGGTCATGCGAGTCCCCTGTTACGAGGGCGGTCGATTTTAGCGTTTGTTCGTCGATCCAGGTGAACAGGTGCGGGTAGTGCACGTCTTGTCCCCATATGACGCGCTTCACTATCGTAACTCTCTTGTTTGCAGCCGCCTGTAGCCATCCGACGAAGGTCAAGGCTCCCGAGCCTGTGGCAGCAGCGCCCGCCGCGAAGCCCGCGCCCGGCGCCGCTGCCACCAAGGTCGTGAGCCCGACCGTGGCAGTCGACGACAACCTCGCGCAGCAGTGTTCGCTCAAGCTCGGCAATACACAGGCCGCGCCGAAGTTCGACTACGACACCTCCGAGCTCGCGCCGGCCGATCGCGACGTGCTCCAGCAGATCGCTGTGTGCGTGACCTCGGGTCCGCTCAAGGGCAAGAAGCTCGAGCTCACGGGACGCGCCGATCCGCGCGGCACCGAGGAGTACAACCTCGGCCTCGGGACACGCCGCGCCGATTCGGTCGCGACGTTCCTGCAGCGACTCGGCGTTCAACAGGCGCAGCTCGGCGCAACCACGCGTGGCGCCCTCGATGCCGCGGGCACGAGCGAGAGCAGCTGGACCACGGATCGTCGCGTCGATATCACGCTCGGTACCTGAGTTAGGCAGTGGTCGCCGTTGTGATGTCGTGCTCGTCGATCAAGCCGACCACCGCACCGCCGACATCGAGCACCGGTAGCGAACGCAGATCGCGCGACACCATGAGTTGCGCGGCCGAGCGGAGGTCCGCATCGAGCGTGACCGAGACCGGGGGCAACATCAGATCCGCGGCCACCGCGAGCTGATGGAGCTCGGGGTTCGAAGCGATCACGCGGAGTGCCTCGGCGGAGATGATGCCGCGCAAGACGCCGGCCGCGTCGACGACCGGAAAGACATCTTGATCGGGCGCGCTCGCGATCTGCGAGGTCAGGTCCGGCACCTTCGTGCTCGGCATGAACTTGAGGAACGCACGCTCGCGACGCAGCACATCGGAGCAGCGCAGCTGGCTCAGCGGATCGTTGTCGCGGCGATGTGCGGGCGAATCGCGCAGGGTAGGGACTTGGGCCGGATAGAGCGAGACCTTGCGAAGCGCGAGGAATGCGACGCCTTCGGCGAGCATCAGCGGCACGAGCAGCTCGTAGCTGCCGGCGATCTCGCAGACCAGCACGAGCGCGGCGAGCGGGACATTCGCGACGCCACCGTAGAACGTGCCCATGCCGACGAGCGCGAACGCGCCCGGTTCGATCGAAGGATCCTTCAACACGATCCGGGCCGCGAGTCCGAACGCACCGCCGAGCAAGCCACCGACTGCGAGTGCCGGCGCGAAATCGCCCGCACTGCCGCCGCTGCCGATGGTGAGCGCCGAGGCGAGGATCTTGACGAGCGCGAGCAACACGAGGATCTCGACGCCGCGCCAACCGATCGGCAACCAAGCCGCGCCGCTGATCGCGACCTGTGCCGCGCCGTAGCCACCGCCGAGGATGCCGAGCCCGGATTCGCCGTGGCCGACGGTCGGGCCGATGAAGTGTAGGAACAGCGCGACGAATATGCCGAGCCCGAGCCCACCGATCGCGGGGCGCAACCATACCGCGACGGGCAAGCGCTTCGCGAGCTGCTGCGCGAGCCGCAGCGTGCCCACGAACAGCGACGCCGCGGCGGAGACCAGGAGTGCGAGCCCGATGTAGAGCGGGATGTGACCGGGCTTGAATGCGTACGGCGGCAGGTGTCCGAACAGCGTCGCTTCTCCGAACACCGAGATCGAGACCGAGTAGGCGATCACGGAGGCGAGAACGCTCGGGATCAAGGCTTCGGATTCGAAGTCGTCGCGATACAGCATCTCGATCGCGATCAGCGCGGCGCCGAGCGGCGCGCGAAACACGGCGCTGATGCCTGCGGCGACGCCAGCGACCATCAGCACGCGACGCTCGCGCGCGGACACTCCGAGATAGCGACCAACCGTCGAGCCGAGGCCTGCGCCGATCTGCATGGTGGGGCCTTCGCGGCCGCCGGATCCGCCCGAGCCTAGCGTGCAGATCGAGGCGAGCGGCTTCACCCACAGTACGCGGCGCCGGACGATGCCGTCCTCGTGATGGAATGCGTCGATCGTCGCGTCGCCACCGCCGCCCCGACACTCCGGTGCGTAGCGCGTGAGCAGGCCGCCGAGCAGCGCGCCGATCGCAGGGATCAGCGCGAGTAACCACAACCGCGTGTGCGGCGAGGCCGCGCCACCGATGACCCTCTCGCCCGCGGCGCGCAGTGGATCGTAGCCGGCGAACTGCTCGAGCAGGAGGTTCTGCACGACCTCGGCGCCGGCGAAGAACGCGCAGCCCAAGATGCCGGCACCGAGCCCGACGAGCGCCGCGTGGAACAGCGTGCGACCGACGATCTGGAGCTCGAGCGGTTGGTCGGTGGGCGTGAGGAGGCGAGCGAGATTGCGGACCGGCCGCAACACGGCCTTGGTCGCGTACATGAATGGATTCGGTCCATCGACGCTCGGTCGTTCGGGCGGCTTTTCAGGAGGCTCGGCAGGCGGAGCCGGGGTCGTCACGCGAGCACTATACTTGGAGCCCAAAGTGTTCGCTTGCTCGCGGACGCCACACGATCCAGAGAAGTGCCCGGGGGAGCACCCAGCAGCCGAGCGCCAGCGCCACACCGTTGTAGTTGTGGGAATGGTCGACGGCCGCTCCGATGAGCGGATTCGCGATCACCATCGCGAGCGATTGTCCGCACGCATCTACTTCATCTACTGTAGCGGCGGGGGCACGGCCCAGAACGAGCTCATGTTCTCGGTCTGCGAGTCCTGCATCGGCAACCAGTACGGCACCGAGCTCGGATCGACGCCCGTGCCGAGCTTGGACTTGTCGATCGCGGTGACCCACATCTGGCGGCGTTGCGTGCCCTTCGTGCCGGCGAGAACGTTGCCGTAGTCGCGCAGGCTGTAGAACACGAGCCACACGTAACCGCCGTCGTCGTACGGGCTGAAGTTCGGCAGGTAGCAATCGGCGACGCCCGCACATGCGATGTCGAGCTTCGTCGCCGGGCCACCCATGGTCGGGATGATGAACAGCGAGCCCGGGTACATCACCTCGGTCGTGCCGTTGGTGTTGCGGCCGCGCGAGTTCACGCCCGCGGCGTACGCGATGAACTTGGAGTCCGGCGTGAATGTCGGCCACGAAGGTGCGGCGTACGCAGGGCCCGCGGTCGCGGCATCGATCAGCGAGACGGGCGCGCCGAACGTGTCGTTGCCGAGCGCCGGGATGATCTGGAGGTCGCCGCGATCGTAGTCGACCGCCCACGGTGCGGCGCCGCCGCCGAGCGAGATGTTGTTCACGAACACGATCGAGTTGCCATCCGGCGACCACGACGGGTGTGCCGCCATTGTCGGCAGCGCGACGCCATTGGTCGCGACCGAGGTGCCGCTATGCGGATCGACGAGCTGCAGCGTCGTGCCCGGGTTCGTCATCAAGCGTGTCGCATCGGCGTTGAACGTCGAAAACAGTGAGGTGTACGACGCGCCACCGACGGGAGCGACGGTCGGCACGGCCGGATTGCTCAGATCGAAGACCGCGCCCTTGTCGCCGCCGCCCCACAGCTCGCCCGCGAGGTAGCGACCATCGCGGCTGACGACGTGACACGCGACGCAGTGGTTGGTCGCGTCGCCCGGGCTGGCGGGAGGGTTCGGGATCGCGGCACCGCGACCGGCGCTGTCGATGCGCTGGATGATGCCCTGCGACAGATTCCAGTAGTAGATCACGCCGGTAACCTGGGCCTGGACGACCTTGATCGTGACCGTGCCGCCGCGCTGCGTGCCGGTGACGGCATCCCAGTGATCGACATTAACGCTGACCGGCGAGCCATGCGCGCTCTGGACGATCGCTCGCCAATCATTCGCGAGCGGTAACGTGTCGAACTTGAAGCCCGGTGTGGCTGCGACGATGTTGTCGATCGTCGCGAAGCCGCCGACGATCCGCACGCGAAACAGATCGCCCGTCGCCGCGGGACCTTCCCACTGCACGTCGGGTGCGGCGGCGCTGATCGGCATCACCGCACCGTCGAGCGGGTACGCGATCGTCGGCGCCTGCGCTCCGGTCGGTGGCGTCTCGAGGAAGTTGCCCTCGCTGCCCGCCGGCGCCATCGGATCAATATGCGTCGTGTGCATCATGACGCTGACGGCCGTCGCACCGCTGAGCGAGCCTGCGACGGCAGTGATCGTACCAGTGCCGGCGACAAGGCCGTTCGCTGCGAACTCCGCCTGGGTCAGCGTGCCAATCTGCGATGCATCGCCATCGAGCGAGAACGCGACATCGGTGAGCGGCGCGGTGTGACCGTCTGCGTAGTGCCCGATCGCGGTGTAGTCGATCGGTTGCGCCGTGCCGGTGTAGAGCACCGTCGCGTTCGCGGGTTGAACTTCGATTGCCTGCAAGCCCCTGGTGTCATCGCCACCACTGCTGCTCGGTCCACAGGCCAGGAGCGCGGTGAAAAACACCAGCGCAGGCACGGTCGCCAGCGTCCTCATCATGGTCGGAGGCTAACACTCAGCCCGACGAGCCCGACCGAAATGACACCGGCAATGGATCGTTTCTTGGGCAGGCGCGTTTGACCCCGCATGAACCCGCGCCTTCTCTGCGCCGGCGCTGTCGCGCTGGCCGGCGCCCCGGCTTATACCCAACCCCGGCCCCAGACCGAGCTCGCGACCGATCGCGTCGAAGCCTTGATGCTCGCGAGCGACGGCAGCCAGCTGCCCGTCCACGAGGAGCGGCTGACCATCGACATCGCTGGCGAATACGCGACGACGACGATGCGCCAGACCTACTTTAACGGCTCTTCCTCGCGGATCGAAGGCAACTATCGGTTGCGCCTGGGCTCGGGCAGCCACGTCGATGGCCTCGCGTACTGGAACGGCGAACAGAAGATCGTCGGCGAGGTCTTCGAGAAGCAGCTCGCCCACCAGGTCTACGATTCGGTTACCGCGCGTCGCCGCGATCCCGGCCTGCTCGAGGCCGAGGGCTCGTTCGCGTTCAAGGCGTTCCCGCCTTGTCGCCGCTGACGCAGAAACGGCCGGGCAGGTGAGTGCTCGGCCGTGTCCTGCGTGACGGATGCGCTCGTGCCTACTTGGTCGTGCGCGGCGCATTGCCACGGTTGTTCTGCTCGTTGTGTTGCTGCGCCGAGCGCGAGACACCCGGCTTCTGGTCGCCGATGTTGTTGTCGCGCGAGCTCTGCTTGCTCTGCTCGCGCTTCTCGTAATTGTTCTTCGCGTCCTGGGTTTGCATCGCTTGCTGCTGACCTTGTTGCTTTTGACCTCGGGGCTCGGTGCGCCACTCCTGCATCGCCTGATCTCCGGGGCGATCGACGTGAACTTTGTCGTCGACAGAGGTGATCCAGGACACCGGAATGAAGTGATGCTGCCCGTTCTTGTCGCGAGTCAGCTTGATCTCGTCACTTCCTTCGAGGTGATCGACGGTGGCGAACTGGCCGTTCTCCGAGCAGACGACAGGCATGTGCGGCTTGATGAGGCTTTGCGCGGTTTGTGAATCCAACATGTGCATGTCAGGAGCACTCCGCGTGCCACGTGTGACGGAGATTCTCGCGCGCGTCCGAACATGCGCGCTCCGTGGCCACATCCCATTCTAGTAGCTGCGCTTCGGCGCCGGTTGCAACATCGCCCTGAGCACGGCGATCGCGTCGCCTAGACGTTTCACAAATTCAGAGCGTCCGATCATGAGCCGATCCATAGCAAGCAACGTTCCATGGCGCGCCGAATGCAACTATCTGACACATGACGAATCGAGCACATCGTCCCCAGAAGGGGAACCTCAGTGAATTGGAAGACACGCGTCCTCTCGTCGTCGCACCTCTCGAGAGCTTGGGGGACCGGAAGAACAATCCGAAAGACATCGACGTCGACGAGGCCGCGATCGCGAACGGGATCGAGCACGGTGGCACGATCGAGAGCCGTGCCGAATCGCTCAACGTTCGTGGCGCGGGCGGGCGCAAGCGCTCGGGCGCTTTCGGCCGCTCCCGCGCGGGTCGGGATATCTCCAACAAACGCTAGCCGGCGCCACTAACTTGCCCCCGTGACCGACCGGATCACTATGGGGGGCGTGGCAGACATCCCACCCGATACGTTGGCTCCGGGCGAACGAGAACGCGAACAGCGCGTCGCTCTGCGATGGGCCGCCTTACTCGCGATCATCACGATCGCGTGGCTCGTGATGCCGATCGGCATCGGGATCCTGCTCGGTATGTTCCTCGCTTTCATGGTCGAGCGCTCGCACGAGCGCCTCAAAGGCTGGCTCGGTGCGCGGTGGGCCGCGATCGCGACGGTCGCGGGAGCGAGCGTGGTGCTTGCGGTCACTCTCGGCGGGCTCGGCATCCTGTTCGTCGCGAAGGGCACCACGCTCGCGCGTATGTTGATCGATGCGTTCAAGCCAGGTGCGGCCGGTGACCACGCGCTGATCTCGCTCGGTCGGCTGACCTCGCGCATCGGTATCTCGCAGGACGACCTCACCGATCGAGCGCAGGTGCTCGTGAAGTATATCGGCGACCGGATCGGCGATATCGCAGGCACGATCGTCTCGACGACCGGCGCGTCGATCCTCGGCCTGCTGTTCGCGATGCTCGCGATGTTCTACGTGCTGCGCAACTGGACCACGATCTCGTTGCGTGCGCAGGAAACGCTCCCGTTCAAGCCCGAGTACACGCGCGCCTTGTTCGAAGAGTTCCGGTCCGTGGGCAAGACCACGCTGCTCGGTGCGATCGGTACGAGCATCGCGCAAGGCGTGTTCGCGACGGTTGGCTACTGGGTCGCCGGCGTGCCGGAGCCGCTGTTTTTCGGCGCGGTAACCGCGGTCGCTTCATTCGTGCCAGCGGTCGGCGTGTTGCTCGTGATCGTCCCCGTGACGGCGGGCCTGTTCCTCGTCGATCATCCGGGCTACGCGACGCTCGAGCTCGTATTCTCGTTGGTGTTCGTCGTCGGCATCTGCGACTACGTGATCCGTCCGCGGCTCGTGCAAGGCGAGACCAAGGTGCCGGCGCTCGTCACGTTCGCGTCGCTGTTCGGCGGTGTCGAGGCATTCGGGCTCAAGGGCCTGATTCTCGGCCCCGTGTTGATGTCGCTCGCGCTCGCGGTGCTGCGGCTGTACGGCGCGGAAGCACGTGGCCGCGGCGCCATCGTCACCGACGTGCACTAGCCGCGGATCGAAGCTGGTGATGAAACGCTGCACGAGCGGCGAGGCGCTCCGACCGCTCGGTGCACTCGGCCGCGCGCGCGGTCTGGCCGCGATACGCGAACACCTTCGCCTCGAGCGCGAGTAGCTGGCTCGCGGCCCGGAGCTTCGCCGGCTCGGTGCCGACGAGCTGCGCGAGCGTCTCCGCGTCGACGCGCTCGGTGATCTCGCGCGGGATATCGAGCAACCGCTCCCACGCGGTCTCGACATCCCCGAGCGCCTCGTCGAACGTGTGCTTCGCGCACAGGCCGGTCACGCGATCCTCGAGCGCGGCGAGATCGAGGATAAGCCGGCCGATGATGTCGTCCTGCAGCACGCGAAGAGACTATGCTGTCGGCGATGCGACAGCACGTGTTCTTGTCGCCCGGGATGTTCGGTTTCGGCCGGCTCGGCTCGTACAACTACTTCGCCCACGTCGAGCGCGAGCTCGCGGCACGGTTCGCCGCCGCTGGCCACGAGCTGATCACCCACACGATCGAAGACCTGCCGACCGCGTCGATCCGGCGGCGCGCGCATCGCCTCGCGGAGCTCGTCGCGAAGACAGCCGGTAGCGAGCCCGTACATCTCCTCGGTCATTCGACGGGCGGGCTCGATGCGCGGCTTGTCGCTTCACCGGCGACGCGTTCGATCGATCCGGTCAAGCTCGCGTGGCTGCCGCAGCTGCGCAGTGTCACCACGATGAACACGCCGCACTACGGAACACCACTCGCGAGCTTCTTCGCGACGGTCAATGGCCAGCGCGTGCTCGCCGCACTGTCGGCGCTCACGGTGGCCGGGCTGACGCTCGGCGCGCATCCGCTTGCCGCGGCGAGCGTCTTGCTCGGGTTCGTCAGCTCCAGTGATCAAGCGCTGCCGTTCAAGGTCAAGGCGCTCGATCGATCCGTGAAGTCCATCGTCGGGCTCGTCGACGATGCGCGCAGCCCCGAAGTGCGCACGTTCCTCGGTGCGATCGAAGACGATCAAGGCTCGATGCTGCAGCTCAGCCCCGAGGCGATGGATCTCGTCGTCGCCGGGTTCGAGGATCGGCCGGGCGTGCACTACCAAGCGACCGCTTCGATGTCGCCGACCCCGAAGGCGCAGCGCTGGTTGAAGACCATCGGCCATCCGTGGCGTGCGGTGTCTCTGTCCTTGTTCTACGCGCTCCATCGCGTCACCGCGAAGGTGCCGGAGCGCTACCCGTGTGCCGCGCTGCGCGGGCTGCAGCCGTGGGCTGGCGACGAGATCGAGACGCTGCTCGCGAAGCAGCTCGGGAGGATCACCGGGCTCGAGGCGAACGATGGCATCGTGCCGGTGCGCTCCCAGCTGTGGGGCGAGGTGGTGTGGGCCGGGTTTGGCGATCACCTCGACGTGCTCGGCCACTACACCGACGAGCGCGACACCGAGCACGTCGCGCCGGAGCTGCGTCATCGCGATTGGCTCGTCAGCGGCTCGCACTTCGGCACGCGCGAGTTCACCGCGCTGATGGACGCGATCGCGACCGGGATGCTCCGCTGACACAAGAGGCTACTGACAGGTAGTGCGGCAGGCGTACCACCGGTAAGTGCCTTTGGTTCCTCACTCGCGTTTACGCGGACACTCGGCCTGCGGGTGATTCATTCAGCGAGGGTTTTGCGGTAAGACGTACGCGCGATGCCCCCCGCGTCTCCCAATTTGTCCGTCGCGCCCTCCGGCCAACTCTCGGCCGAGACGTGCCTCAAGATCCACGACCTCATGCTGCGCGCGCGCATTCTCGAGGAGCGCTTGATCAGCATGTACAAGCAGGGCGAAGGCTTCTTCTGGATCGGCGGTCCGGGCGAGGAGGCGTTCAACGTCCCGCTCGGGTTGCTCGTCGACAAGGGCTCGGGCGTCGATCACGACTACCTTCATCTGCACTATCGCGCGAGTGGCGCGTTGCTCGCGATGGGCGCCAACCCGGTGGACTCGCTCCGCCAGATGCGTAACACCGCGACCGATCCGTACTCCAAGGGTCGCAACTTCGCGGGCCACTACTCGGTTCGCGAATGGAACATCGTGCCCGTCAGCTCGCCGATCGAGGTTCAGTTCTCGATCGCGATCGGCACCGCGCGTGCGCAGCGCAAGGGCACGGGCGCGAAGGGCATCACGGTCGTGCAGGGTGGTGACGCGGGTACCGCTGAAGGTGACTTCGCGACCGCGCTCGTGTGGAGCTCGCGCAAGGGCAACGAGATTCCGCTGTTGATGATCGTGACGAACAACCGCTACGGCATCTCGACCCAGTACGCCGGTCAGCACGGCTACGACCAGATCGCGGACCGCGGCAAAGCGTTCGGAATGCCGACGGCCGTCGTCGACGGCAACGATCCCGAAGCGAGCTACGTCGCCCTCGAGAAGGCGCTCCACTACGTGCGCACCGAGAAGAAGCCGTACCTGCTCGAGGCGATGGTCTCGCGTTTGCGAGGTCACTCCTCGGCGAGTGGCGCGAACCCGGTCAAGGACGAGATCGATTGCCTCGAGCGCTTCGAGGCGACCATCGTCGATCGCAAGTTCATCGATCGCGGCGAGATCGAGAAGCGTCGCGCGGCGTTCACGCAGGAGATGCTCGATGCCTCTGCGGTGGTGCGCGGCGAGCCGATGCCGGACCCCGCCTCGGTGTGGGAAAACATCTACTCCGAGAAGAATCTCGTTGGAGGAGAGCGCTGATGTCGACGATGATTCAAGCGATTCGCATGGCGC
The DNA here is from genome assembly GCA_043780895.1 of Kofleriaceae bacterium. Taxonomy (GTDB): domain Bacteria; phylum Myxococcota_A; class Polyangia; order Haliangiales; family Haliangiaceae; genus JABFXX01. The sequence continues at coordinate 20,541 of JAYWCI010000230.1, forward strand.
TGCACGTCGGCGAGACCAAGCTCGGTGTCACCGACATCTTCGGCGAGGATGTCGGACCGCCACTCGGTGGAGCGTTCACGGGCACGCAAGGGCTCACCACCGCGTGGAACACGCCGCTCGACGAGCGAGGCATCGTGGGCATGGCGATCGGGCTGGCCCTCGCGGGTCACAAGCCGGTCGCCGAGATCCAGTTCTGCGACTACGCGTTCAACACCATCGACCTCCTCAAGATCGCAGGCAATACGTGCTGGTCGAGTGGTGGCGACTGGAACGTGCCGCTCGTGCTCATGATGCCGGTCGGCGCCGGGATCCGCGGCAGCATCTACCACTCGCACTCGTTCGACGGTCTGGCGACGCACATTCCGGGCTGGAAGGTCGTGATGCCTTCGACGCCGCGAGATGCCTTTGGCCTACTGCTCTCGGCGATTCGTGATCCCAATCCAGTCATGTTCCTGATGCCGAAGGCGCTCCTTCGCGTGAAGCACCGGCCGGGCGAAGAAGTGCCGGGCGAGCCGGGCGATGACAAGAAGCTCGCGCAGATGATCGATGCGCCGCTCGGCGATCGCTCACAGTGGAAGCCGAACTGGCCCGTCCTCGAGGAGTTCTACATCCCGATCGGTGAAGCGAACGTGGTCCGCACGGGTGAGCACGTCACCGTGATCACCTACGGTCGCAACGTCCTCATGTGTCTCGCGGCTGCCGAGGAGCTAGCCGCCGAAGGCATCGACACCGAAGTGATCGATCTGCGCTCGCTCCAGCCGTACGACTGGGCGACGATCGAGGCGAGCGTCAAGAAGACGAACCGCGTGCTCTGTGTCAACGAAGATACCGAGATCACGAACTTCGGCGAGCACCTGATCCGTCGGATCGTCGAGGAGATGTTCTACGAGCTTCACGCGCCGCCAAAGCTGGTCGCCGGCGCACACCTCCCGGGCATCGGCCTCGCCGATAATCTCGAGAGCGCTAGCGTGCCGCAAAAGGACCAGATTCGCGCCGCGATCGCGGAGCTCGCGCGCCACGAACCGTAGGTGACGTGCGACGATGATCCGTGATGGCGGATCGGCTCCAGCGCAAGACAGCGGCGGCAGGCGCCGTCCTGCTCGTAATCGCGTTCCTGACCGGCATCCTGCTCGCGCAAGCGCAGTCCAAGAAGATCGATGCCGATGTCCCCGAGGTCGTCGCGGCGCACTTGAACGCGCTGCTCGGTTGCCTCTGGCTCGTCGCGCTCGCGGCGACGCTGCCGTGGTTGCGGTTCGAAGCGAAGGGCAAGCAGCGGATCGTCGTGATCACGATCGTCGCGGCCTACGCGAACTGGTTGATCACGACCGTCAAATCATTCTTGCATGTGCCGGGGGTCGACCTCGATGGCCGCAAGTCGAACGATGCTGTGTTCGTCGCGCTCACCGTGCTGGTCGTGATCCCGTCGTTCGTCGCGGCGATCGCGTGGGTCTACGGGTTGCTGGGCGCGCGCTCGAACCCCGACTGAGCGAGCGCCTCCCACGTGATCGGTTCGAGAGGGCCGAACACGTCGGTGTAGCCGGCGACGAGCGCGTCGATCATCTTCTCGCGGGTTGGCGTGATACCCTCGAGCGCGAGGCTCGTGACCTTGGCATCGATCAATTCAGGATCGGCGCGGAACACGCGCGCGATGCGCGCATCATCACGCTCGAAGATCACGGTGCCGTGCTGGAGCACCGCCCACTTGGTTCGGCGCTGCGCACCGCCGCTGATCTTGCGACCGCGCACCATCACGTTCGTGCCCTGGACGCGGACGTAGCACAGCGCATCGCGCGTGCGATCCGGCATGCTCTCGAGCTCCGCGGGCAGCTCCAGCGCGCGGAGAGCGTTGACCACGCCTCTCGATAGCAGTCCAAAACTTTCTGTAATATTTGTCGTCAGGCTGGGGTGTTGGATAGGCAACACCACGGAGTACGTGATCTCGACGGCGTTGTGCAGGATCCCGCCGCCACCCGTCCCGCGCTTGACGATCTCGAGTCCGTACTCGCGCACGGCGTCGAGGTCGAGGTCAGCCTCGGTCTGGCTGTTCCCGAGGCTGACGGCTTCGGGCTTCCATCCGTAGAGCCGCACGATCGGTCGCGCCGCGTCGTGCAGCAGCTCGTCGCGCCGCATGTTCTCGGCCGCGGTGAGATGGCCGTCGAGCAGAACATGCATATGCGCGCAGCATAGCGATAGCCAGGATTTCCGACAGGGATGAGACACGCTGCGACACCCAAGTCGCTTACAAACCTAGACAATCTGTGACGTCCGAACGCGTCAAATCGGTGCTACCCCGTGGCCCAGAGCTCATGCGCGCCTATGCGATTACACTCGTCCTCGCCGTCGGCTGCAGCACGAGAGAGCCGGCTAACGAGCAACAAGGTGGCGTTCAGATGCCGCCGACCGAAGTCACCGTCGTAACCCTGACGAGCGAGAAGATCGCGCTCATGACGGAGCTGTCGGGACGAACCACCGTGGCGCTCGAATCCGAAGTGCGGCCGCAGATCACCGGCATCGTGAAGGCGCGCACGTTCACCGAGGGCGCGAAGGTCAAGGCAGGGCAGGTGCTCTATCAGATCGATCCGGCGCAGTATCAAGCGACGCTCGCTGGCGCGCGCGCCGACATCGCGAGCGCGCAGGCGGCGCTCGAAGCATCCAAGCTCAAGGACGAACGCTACGCGAGCCTGTCGAAGATCGAGGGCGTCTCCAAGCAAGAAGCCGATGACGCGCGGCTCGCCCATGATCAAGCGGTCGCGAGCCTCGCGCAGAAGCATGCGGCACTGCAGACCGCTTCGATCAACGTGAGCTACACGTCGATCACCGCGCCGATCAGCGGCCACATCGGCAAGTCGCTCGTGACGCCGGGTGCGCTCGTCACCGCGGGCCAGGCCACCGCGCTCACCACGATTCGCTCGCTCGATCCGATCTATGTCGATCTCGTCGAATCGACCGAGCAGCGCATGAAGCTGCGCGCGCAGGTTGGCTCGGGCGTACTCCAGGCGGGCTCGACCGCCGTCAAGTTGATCCTCCCCGATGGCTCGACGTACGCGCAGGACGGCACGCTGGAGTTCGCGGAAGTCGCGGTCGACGAAGTAACCGGCACGGTCACGCTGCGCGCGAAGTTCCCGAATCCCGACGAGACGCTGCTCCCGGGCATGTACGTCCGCGCGCAGCTCGAGGAAGCCGTCGATCAGGACGCGATCCTCGCACCGCAACAAGGCGTGACCCATGATCCGAAAGGCGCCGCGACCGCGATGGTCGTCGGCGCTGACAACAAGGTCGAGATGCGTACGCTGTCGGCCGAACGCGCGATCGGGGATCGCTGGCTCGTCGAGTCCGGCCTCAAGGTCGGCGACAAGCTGATCGTCGAAGGCCTCAACAAGATCGGCCCCGGCATGACCGTGCATCCGAACGAGCGAGTCGCGGCTGGCGCCGGTTCCGCTGCACCCGCAGCAGGTTCTGCACCAGCTGGGTCCGCCGCGGGCGCTGCCGCTCCGACCAGGAAATAGCCAATGCTGGCTAGATTCTTTGCGAGTCGCCCGGTCTTCGCGTGGGTGATCTCGATCGTCATCATGCTCGCCGGTGTCGCCTCGATCATGGCGCTGCCGATCGCGCAGTACCCCGATGTCGCGCCACCGAGCGTGAACATCTCCGCCTCGTATACCGGCGCCTCGGCCGACACCGTCGAGAACAGCGTCACCCAGGTCATCGAGCAGCAGCTGACCGGGATCGATGGCCTGCTGTACTTCTCGAGCTCGTCGAGCTCGACGGGGCAGGCGAGCATCAACGTCACGTTCAAGCAGGGCACGAACCCCGATACCGCGCAGGTCCAGGTCCAGAACAAGGTCCAGCAAGCGGTGCCTCGCTTGCCGGCGACCGTGCAGCAGACCGGCCTCGTCGTCACGAAGGCGCAGACCAACTTCCTCACGATCGTCGCGGTCTACGACGAGACCGACAAGTCGAGCGAGAACGACATCGCCGATTACCTCGGCAGCACGATGCAGGACCCGATCGCGCGCATCGATGGCGTCGGCTCGCTCGAGGTGTTCGGCGGCTCCTACGCGATGCGGATCTGGCTCGATCCCACGAAGCTCTACGCGCTCGGCTTGATGCCCTCGGACATCGAAGCCGCCGTGCTCGCGCAGAACGTTCAGGTCTCGGCGGGCAAGCTCGGTCAGCAACCCGCGCCGATCGAGCAACAGCTCAATGCGACGGTGACCGCCCAATCCAAGCTCAAGACCGCCGAGCAGTTTCGCCAGATCATCGTCAAGTTCGATCAGGCTGGCGCCGCGGTGAAGCTCGGCGAGGTCGCGCGCGTCGAGCTCGGCAGCGAATCCTATGATTTTCACACGCGGCTCAACCGCCATCCGGCGTCCGGTATGGCCGTGCTCCTCGCCCCCGGCGGTAACGCGCTGACCGTCGCGGACAACGTCCGCACGAGGGTCAACGAGCTCCAGAAGACGATGCCGGCCGGCTGGAAGGTCGCCTATCCGTTCGATTCGACCAAGTTCATCCGGATCTCGATCGAGGAGGTCGTGAAGACCCTGATCGAAGCGATCATCCTCGTCGTCATCGTGATGTTCGTGTTCTTGCAGAACTGGCGCGCGACGCTGATCCCGGTGATCGCCGTGCCGGTCGTGCTGCTCGGCACGTTCTGCGTGTTGCGCGTGCTCGGCTACTCGATCAACACGCTCACCATGTTCGGCATGGTGCTCTCGATCGGCCTCCTCGTCGATGACGCGATCGTCGTCGTCGAGAACGTCGAACGCTTGATGCGCGAAGAGCAGCTCTCACCGCTCGAGGCGACCATCAAATCGATGAAGGAGATCACGGGGGCGCTGATCGGCGTCGCCACCGTGCTCGCCGCGGTGTTCCTGCCCATGGCGTTCTTCACCGGTTCGACCGGGGTGATCTATCGCCAGTTCTCGATCACGATCGCGGCGTCGATGCTGCTCTCGGTGTTCGTCGCGCTCACCGTGACGCCCGCGATGTGCGCGTCGCTGCTCCGCGCGAACCACTCGCAGGGGCCGCGTCGCGGTCCGGGCGCGTGGTTCAACCGCGGCTTCGATCGGATCACGGATGGCTACCAAGGCGTGGTCGCGTGGATGCTCAAGGGCGTGCTCAAGTGGATGCTGCCGTACGCGGCGATCTGCATCGTGCTCGGCCTCGTGCTCGTGAAGCTACCGACCGGCTTCTTGCCGCAAGAAGATCAGGGCACTGGCATGGTGATCTGGACGCTGCCCGCCGGCGCAACGCTCAGTCGTACGCAAGAAGTTGGCAAGAAGGTCGAGGATCACTACCTCGGGTTCGAGAACAAGAACGTCGATTCGATCTTCGCGATCGGTGGCTTCTCGTTCGTCGGCAGTGGACAGAACGCTGGCATGGCTTTCGTCGAGTTCAAGGACTGGGACGCTCGCCACGGCAAGGACAACTCCGCCGCCGCGATCTCGAACCGCGCGACGGGCATGCTGTACGGCGTGCGCGATGCGTTCATCTTCTCGCTCACGCCGCCCGCGATCCAAGGTCTCGGCCAATCGGACGGCTTCGATCTCGAGCTCCAGGCTGCCGCCGGTACCGACCGCGCGGCACTCGCGGCTGCCCGCGACAAGCTGCTCGGTGGTGCCTCGCAGAACAAGCTGCTCGCCGGCGTACGGCGCGGCGATCTGCCAGAGACGCCGCAACTCTCGATCGATATCGACCAGGCCAAGGCCTCCGCCCAGGGCGTCTCGGCGACCGACATCACGAACACGCTGACCGCGGCGTGGGGTGGCGTGTACGTCAACGACTTCCTCGACCGCGGTCGTGTGAAGCGCGTGTTCATCCAGGGCGAGGGTGCCTACCGCTCCCGGCCCGATGATCTCTATTCGTGGTACGTGCGCGGCTCGACCGGCGGGATGACGCCGTTCAGCGCGTTCGCGAAGACCCACTGGACGAACGGTGCCGAGTCGCTGTCGCGCTACAACGGCCTCGCGTCTTACGACATCCAGGGCCAGGGCTCGCCGGGCGTGAGCTCGGGGACGGCGATGGACGAGATCGAGAAGGTCGCGGACTCGATTCCCGGCGTCACCCACGCATGGACGGGCCTGTCGTACCAGGAGCGGCTCGCGAGCGGTCAGACTCTCCAGCTCTATGCGATCTCGATCCTCGTGATCTTCCTCGTGCTCGCCGCGCTGTACGAGAGCTGGTCGGTGCCGTTCTCGGTGCTGATGGTGATTCCGCTCGGCATCCTCGGTGCCGTGCTCGCCGCGAAGTTTCGTGGCCTCGAGAACGATGTCTACTTCCGCGTCGCGCTCCTCACCACGATCGGGTTGTCTTCGAAGAACGCGATCTTGATCGTCGAGTTTGCCGAGGACGCGTATCACAAAGGCGTATCCGCGATCGATGCCGCGGTCACGGGCGCACGGTTGCGGCTCCGCCCGATCATCATGACCTCGCTCGCGTTCGTCGCCGGTGTCACACCGCTCGCGATCTCGACCGGCGCCGGCGCGAACAGCCGCGTCTCGATCGGCACGGGCATCGTCGGAGGCACGATCACCGGCACGTTGCTCGCCATTTTCTTGGTTCCCGTCTTCTTCGTGCTCGTGCGCAAGGTCGTGCGCGGAAAACGGACGCTGTCGTGAAGCGCGCATTGCTCGCGGCTGCCCTTGGCGGCTGTATCTCTCTCTCGCCGACGTACGAGCGACCGATTGCGCCCGTGCCGAAGCAACTGCCAGGCGGGCAGGGAAGCGCGAACGCCGCGGCGATGCCGATCGCGGAGTTCGTCCACGAGGACAAGCTGCGCCAGATCCTGACCAAGGTGCTCGGTGCGAACCGCACGCTGCGGCGCTCGGCGCTCGATATCGAATCGGCGCGCCAGCTGTATCGCGTGCAGCGCGCCGCGGAGCTGCCGTCGATCGATCTATCAGCGCAAGTCACGTCGACGCGCTCGCTGATCGGCACCACCGACAATGCGACCGCGCGGTTCACCGACTACACGGTCGGCGTCGGCATCGCGAGCTGGGAGGTCGATCTGTTCGGGCGGATCAAGAGCCTCTCCGATGCGAAGTTGCAGAGCTACCTCGCGTCGGTCGAACTCGCGAAGGCCACCCGGATCTCGCTGATTGCCGAAGCGTCGACCGCGTACGTCACGATGTCGGCGGATCGCAGCCGGCTCGCGATCGCGAAGGACACGATGGAGTCGTCCAAGAAGGCGATGGATCTGACCGAGGCGCTGGTCGGCGGTGGCACGTCGAACCGCGGTGATTTCTACCAGGCCTCGACCGTGTATCAGCAGGCGCGCGGCGATGTCGCGGCGCTGACCGCCGCGATCGCACAGGACAAGAATGCGCTCGAGCTGCTCGCCGGAGATTCGCTCGACGACTCGCTCATGCCGGACGTCCTGCCGGCGCAGCCGGAGTGGTTCACGGAGGTCCCCGTCGGTCTCGATTCGACCGTGCTGCTCGACCGCCCCGACGTCCTCGCGGCCGAGCACGACTTGATGGCGGCCAACGCGAACATCGGCGCCGCGCGAGCCCAGTTCTTCCCGTCGCTCAACCTGACCGCGACCGGGGGGCTCGGCAGCGTCGCGCTGGCCTCGCTGTTCACCGGTCCGGCCGCGCTGTGGACGCTCGCTCCCGCGCTCGCGCTCCCGCTGTTCCGCGGCGGGGCGAACCGCGCGAACCTCGCGTACACCAAGGCGCAGAAGCTGAGCTTCGTCGCCGCGTACGAGCTCGCGATCCAGACCGCATTTCGCGAGGTGTCCGACGCGCTCGCGACGCGCGCGACGATCCAGGAGCAGCTCGCGGCCCAGGCTGCGCTCGTCGAGGCATCGACCAAGGCGCTGGAGCTCTCGCAGGCACGGTACAAGGCTGGCATCGACACGTTCCTGACGACGCTGGTTTCTGAACGTGCACTGTACGCGGCGCAGAACTCGCTGGTCGCGACTCAGCTCGCCGCGATGAGCAACCGGATCACGCTCTATCGCGTGCTCGGCGGCGGCCTTCGTTAGAGCCCCTGACATCACTCTTCAAATTCTTCACTAGTTTCGCGCCGGCCGGCGCTCTATACACGGTGTATGGGTGGCAATCCCAACGACCGCGACACGCGGACCTTCGATCGCGAAGAGCTCGAGAGGCTCGCGCGCGAATCGGTCGACGTGCCCGATATGCCGAGTACTGCGAGCGGCGAGCCGGTGACCTCGCGCACGTCGACCGTTGCTGATCCGTTGACGATGGCGCTCCTGGCCGAAGTCGCACGCAACGCGCGGACCCAAGAGTTCGATCCGGGCGACCTCCCTGCCAAGGAGCAGGAGCCGCTTCCTCATCCGAACCTCAAACGGCGCTGAGCAACGCCCACCCGCGCGCATCGGACCGACGCGCCGTAGTGCAGCGGCGGTTCGTGCACTGGCCGAGCCTGCGCGCGGCTTCGGCAAAGCTTCGCGTATCCGCTACGCGGACGAACGCCTCGATGCTGTGTAGCCGGTCCAGAGTGCTGTTTTGGCTGGGTTGTCGGTTCTGGGAATCGGCCATGACTGAGAGTCGTGTAGGGCGGAAATTCTGCTGACGTTGGAGTAGGTGTGTGTCACAGTCAGTCTATGGATCGGTCACTAGTGCTCAAGCGCAACGCCGTCTTGGCGCGCGGCACTCGCAAGATCGATCTCTCCATCTTGCGCGATGATGGAGTTCCGTCGCAGCTTGGCGATGGAGAGATCATCGATGCCGAGTTTGTCGAGCTCGCGACCGAAGTGCCCATCCAAGCGCTGGTGCTGGTCCAGCCCCGGCCGATGCCGATGCCGACGTTCGTGAGCCCGGGCCGCGTCGCACGCGCGACCAATGCGTACGCTGCCGAGCCTGTCGATCGCCGTCCGCTCCTCGTGATCGCGTAGTGGCGGGCGACGACAAGCTCGAGCGCGTCGTACAAGCGCGGATGAAGCTGCGCGGTCGGTTTCGAGTCGAGTCGCACGCGACGCCGTCGATGGCCGATCCGAAACCACTCGGCTCGGGGCCACTCAATCGCCACGGGATGCCGCGGCTGCCGATCGATCAGGTCGTCACGAAGAAGTGGCCGGTGCTCGATCTTGGCGCGCAACCGCAGGTCCCACTCGAGCGCTGGAACCTCGTGGTCGATGGTGCGTGCGCGCGGCCTCTCGCACTCGACTGGAAAGCGTTCAACGCGTTCGAGCAGACCGATGACGTCAGCGATTTTCACTGCGTGACGAAGTGGTCGCGGTTCGATGTTCCGTGGCGCGGCGTCCGCGTCGCCGATCTGATCGCGGAGGTCGAGCCGCGTGACGAAGCGCGGTTCGTGATGTTCCACGGCTACGACGGCTACACGACGAACGTCCCGCTCGCCGAGGCGATCAAGCCCGACGTGTTGCTCGTCCACACTGCCGATCACGTTCCGCTCGCGATCGAGCATGGCGGGCCTGTTCGAGTCATCACGCCGCAGCTCTACGCGTGGAAGGGTGCGAAGTGGGTCAGCCGGCTCGAGCTGATGGCCTCCGACAAGCCCGGCTTCTGGGAAGAGCGCGGATACTCGAACACCGCGTACCCGTGGCGCAATGATCGCTATTCCTAGCCGGCGGCCGTAACGCGAGCGTGCTCGCGAGGACCTAGCTCACCGAGGACGAGCGCCGCCACGGTAGATGGTAACAGAGCGTGCCGCGGGCGATAGTAAGCGGCCCGCAATGCCTCGCCACCGCCGCTCTCTCGCCGCGCTCTTGTGGGTCAGCTTCGCCGCGATCGTTGTCTATTGGGGCATCTGGTTCTACGGGCCGCGCGGATGGCTCTCGAGCCTCGACACGCGCGAGTACGTCGTTTTCGAGAATGCCTTCCCCGTGGCCGATGCCTGGCTCGCGATCACGTACGCCGGTGCGGCGTTCACACTGACGCGCGCGAAGCCGAGCACGGCGTTCTGGTTGATCGCGGCAGGCAGCGGCAGCCTATACCTCGCCGGCCTAGACATCCTGTTCGATCTCGAGAACGGCGTCTATCGCACCGGTAGCGCGGCGCTCGTCGAGGCCGTGATCAATGCGGTCTCGGTCGGGCTCGGCGGGTGGTGCCTGCGCTGCGGTTGGTCAATGAGCGCGAGAAACGCGGAGCTTCAATGAGCGCGAGAAACGCGGAGCTTTAATGACGAAAGCGAACGGCCTCGCTGCCGTCCGCTCGTAGCGTCACGTTGACGTCGCCGTCCCACCCGGTCGCATAGATCGGCGCGGTCACGTCGTGGCTGATGAACGACTTGGCACCGGTACCGATCGAGACGTGGATCGGATCGCGGCGCGGACCGGTGAGCGCGGGCTCGAGGAGCTCGATCGATTCGGCACGCGGATGGCCGTACGCCCACGCCGACCACGTGTCTTCGCGCTCCACGCGGCCCATCGCGATCAGCGCGAGCTTGGGCTCGATCGCGTCGAGCAGCGGCTTCGTCGTCGCGTTCCAGCTGCCGTGGTGACCGACCTGCCAGACATCCGATTTGAGCTCGGGCCCGAACTTCTTGACGAGCTCGGCGATGCCATCGCGCTCGAGATCGCCGGTGATGAGGAACGAGGCTTGACCGAGCCGGAACCGCATCACGACGCTGTCGTTGTTCATGTTGTCGAGCGCCTCGTGACTCCAGTCGACATCGTTCGACGCGACCGAGCCCCAGAACGCGCGAATATCTGGATCTCCATCCGCGCACGAAATCGGATCGACGACCGCGTCGTGCACGCCTTGCGGTGGCACCGCGTGGCTCGCGATCCGCTCTTCGCCGATGTGCGCCCGATCGGCGGCGCGAATGAGGTCGCTCGCTTGATCCCCACCCGAGCTCGTGGTCACGCCATCGGTGACCACGTTGAGGACCTTGTAGTGCTCGAACACGGCCATCGCCGAGCGTGTATGATCGATGTGCGGGTGGGTCAACACGAGCAGCGCGATCGTCTTGTCGAGCCGCGGATGGACCTTGAAGAACCGATCGAGGAAGCGCAGCAAGTGCGCCTCCGAATCGAAGCTGTGGCTCGATTCGCCGCCGGTATCGACGAGCACCACACCGCACGAGAACTCGATCAACGTCGATGCGCCTTGGCCGACATCGATCAAGTGGATCCGCATCTCGGCGGTGGGCGCGGCGACAGGGCCGGGCGGCATCGCGGGTGGCGTGGGCGGAGCGGACTCGAGGCCCAAGGCACCCTTACACGCAACGAGGAAGAGCAGGAACAACGCGCGCATGTGCGCGAGGAACGTATCACTCGGGTGCGGCCGACCTGCATCTTCAGAACGCCGCACCTCGCGACCTCCGATCGTACGATCGTCGTCGGTGACATGGCGCGGCTGATGCGCCATGCACACCTCGAGCTACGCTTCGCCGATGCGACAACAGGAGAGCGAAGCCGGCCCGCCGTGCGCCGCCCGAGTCGCGAGCGTCCGCCGTGCCGCGCAGACGATGGAGCTGATCGAACACGCGGCGACGCAGTTCCAGCTGACGAGCTCGTTGGGGACGATCACGCTCGCGATCCTGAACCGCGACGTGCCTCTGAGCACGTGGCCGGTCTGTTCAGCCTTCGAGCTTCTCGACGATCAGCTCGATGAACGCTGCCTTGTCGAGATCTTTGTACGAGTAGGTCTCTTCGAACCACTGCACGACCGAGTCGGCCTTGCCCTCTTTCATCAGCTTCGGGACCGTGCCCTTGCTGCTGATGTCGGCGACTCGGCCGAGCACGGCGTCGGAATTACGGTCATCGGCATAGCGCTTCCGCATCCACGTGAAGATGAGATAGATGAGCGCCGGATCGGCTTCTTCAACGAGCGCGAGCGAGTCCGTCGCGTTCATGGTGCCTTCTTCGATCCCTTCGAGGATACGAAGGGCCGCGCGTTGTTCTTGCTCGAATGCCATTCCTGGTTCTTAGCAGGCAGGCGAACGGGTTTGCCAGCTAACGAGTCGCGTTCCGAGCACCAAAAGGGCGATTTCTCGGTCGAGGGGACTGGCGTTGCGGCTAGGATGAAACCGGTGAATCGGCGCTCTTTTCTGAACGGGAGTACCGCTGGAGCGTTGCTATACGCAGCTGGCTGCCGGCCGCAGGTGTCGACGGGGACGGCGCCCCGGAGCGCGGATGCGATTCACTACGGCGATCCCGGCGCCCGGCCCCGGCGTGTCACGATCGATCCGAGCTGGGTCGAGCATCGGGTCGCCGCCATGGCGCCGAGCGCCGCATATGCCTGGACCGACACGATCCTCGAGGTTGCCGCACGCGAGGTCGAAGCAACCCACGTCCCCCAGGTCACCGTGATCTCGCGCCACATGGCGATCGCGTGCACCGCGATGTACGACGCGTGGGCTGCCTACGATGCCACCGCGGTCGGCACGCGGCTCGGCGCTCGGCTCCGTCGGCCGATGTCGGAACACACGATCGC
>JAYWCI010000231.1:0-6671 GCA_043780895.1 Kofleriaceae bacterium
GAGCAGCCGGCTGCGGGCTGAGCGAATCGCGATCGTCACGACGTCAGGCTGCCATCGATCGGGCTATCCCGGAAGAACGCTGCTCGTGCAGCGGATACGAACTCGCTTGTATAGGAGTTCCGTTTTTCGTCCGGAAGCCAAGCCTCGTCGACGGCCGGTAGCATCTCGGACAGGTTGACCTCGCGAGCCCTACAAAAATCGGCGACTCGGGGTCGATGAACATCAGATCCGTCGCCCATCGCGGCGCCCGTTATTGTTTAGGTGTAGGTGGACGCCACATAATGGGGTCGACCGTGATCAAACGCAGTTCGCAGGAGTAGGTGTCTCCGATACTGTCGGGCAGCCAAGTTTCGCCGACGGAGGGCAACATCTCGCCGACGACCAGCGCGGACGCCTTGCGCACGAGCGAGGCCATCAGCTCGATGTATATAGGGCTCGTGAAATCCACGTAAACCGGTTTGGTCTCTTCCGGAACTTTGTAAAACGCATGACGCGGTAAGCCGAGTGCTCGAGCCCAACGTCTCGTCGCCACCATCTGCTCGTCGCGCTCCGTTGCGATCGGAAACGTGGCTGGATCGAGCTCCCAACGCTCGCGCGCGACGACGACGCCGCCGATCGTGATCCGTGGGACGTGGCGGCCTCGCGGATGCGGCTTGAAATGTCCCCCCGCGGCCAAGTTGAGGTACTGCTCGAAGAACGCGATCGCGTCGAATGCGCGCCCGGTCTTGCGCTCGACGATCATCACCTCCACGCCGCGCTTCTCGACCCATAGGTCTGCGGCGCGAAGCACCTGATTTGGAGGACGCCACGACCGGCTCGAGCCCATCTCAAGATGAAGATCGCGCGTTGACCAGCTCATCAGGTCGCCGCGTCCGACCATCGTTCGGCTCTCGACCGGTGCCACGCGAATCGTTCCAATATCCTCGTCATTCGCGAGCAACATCGTCGGCGCTTCGGGATGCTCGTGAAGCCCGTAGAGCGATAGCATCGTATTGGTGATGTGAACCTCGCCGATCACCGGCGTAAATTCACCACGTCCGAACGCCTCGGAGCCGCGCGCCGCGACGAGTAGATCGGGCGCGATATGGCGCGCCGACGGCCACCCAGGTGACGGAGCAGCAAACTGCTCCGCGACGGATGCAGCCAACTCCGCGCAGGTTCGCTCGACCCGACGTTCACCGGGTTCGATCGCGAGGAGCGTCGTCCAGCGCGCCGATAACTCGGTGGCAACATCGGCAACGATCGCGGAGCGTTCGCTTTGATCGCTCGGGAAGAGTCCGCCAACCTTCGCCCAATACTCGACGAATCCGCTCGGACCTTCGTATGCGCGAGCGAGCTCCGCTCGGAGGCGAGTCGCGATCTCGTGCGTGTACCAACGTGCGCTCTGACCGATCATGGCCAAGACCGGCGAGAGCCTCTCAACGAAGCTGTGACCGAAGCGCGCGTACAGATCGCGGCGCGTGTCCTCGTAGACGATCATTCGACCCGCATAGGTCTTGCCCGCATGGCGCGATGCGGACGTCCCCGTCAGCTCCCGAAATGTTTGATCGATGTGGTCCAACGCCGACCCGATCCGGTTCGGATCGCCTGCGGAAGCGGCGACGACATCGCGCGCCTCGATCAGCCGTTGCAGCGCTTGTTGCGCGCGTTCGCGAATTGGCCTGTCCGAGATCAGCGCGAGTAGCTCGGCGAGGGTCTGTTCCGGACGCGGCACCGAGCTGGGAACTTCCAACGTCCAGGTGATGTATCCCTTGTCGACGAGCTCTTGAAGCGTCTCGTACAGCTCGTCCGGCTCGAGCTCGTCTGCAAACCGCTCGGCGATCGCGGTCGCCGACGTCGCCCCGTCGCATGCCTCGAGCACGCGGACGACCAGCTCTGGGACCGTCGCGCGGCGGCCGGCACCGAACCGGAGCCCGACGCCATCGACTGCGACGAGCGGCATCAAACGCGGTGCGAGAAATGGCTTGATCGCATCGTCGGCGGAAAGCGCTTCGGCTAGTGCATCGATCGCCCAGTGCTCGAAGTAGACGGTGCGCCGAGACAGCAAGGTTGCGCCGGGTGTGATCGCGGTCGTGCCTGCGGAGTCGATCGTTCCTGAAGCGAATGGTCCGAAAAAACCAATCGATTCGTTCTTGGTGCAGTAGCGCTGGATGTAGCTGGCTATGAGCCGTTCGCGACGTCGATGTTTGGAGGTGTTGCCCTCGCCGCCAGCGACGAAGCGATCGATTCCGTCGCGTAGCGCACTTCGGCTCTGCCACGTCACCGCTTCACGCAAGCGAGGATCGGTAGCCGCGCGACGCAGCTCGGTCGCGATCCGTTCGCCATCGATCGCGGCCGCGCGTTCGAACGCGGCCACGGCGTGGTCGTAGTGTTGCTCGGCCGCTTGCAGCTCGCGGATTTCATCGCGATCCAGCGCGACGATCTTCTTGCGCCGTTCGATCGCCTTGAGAGCGCGCACCAACCCGCTCCGCTCGTCACCGCTGGAGGTCATCACCACTCCACGCAGCGTCGCCGCAGTGCGTGCACGAACGAGCGCCAGATCGTCTTCGGAGCTGATCGCGAAATCCGCTGCGTCTGCAGTTGCCGGCGCCGCGAGCGCGAGCACACCGGTCATAGGAAACCCAGTGCCTCGAACCATGCACCAACGCCACAGCGCCCACCCCTCGGCCAGCGGCACGAGATGGTCGTTCACTCCGGCACCCCCGAGCGGTTGTGAGATGCGAAATACCGATTTGCTCGGAGAGTGCCCACGCGCGCCATGATCTTGTAGGCGTCGTTCAAGATCCGGCAGAGGGTAGCCACCGTGACCATCGGCACGGCAGGCACGAGCGACGCAATCGCGATCTTCTTGCTCGGATCTCGCCGACCGAGCAGCGCGACGCCCGGCATGTCCGCAAAAAGCTCGTGCATCTTCTTCTCCATCGCAGCACCGTGCTCGACAACCTTCGTCCGTTTGAGGTCTGCAGTCGCGGCGGCGCGCCCTGCACGCGCTCGATATTTCGCGTGCCTACCTCGAAGCATTACGGATTGTATTCCAACGTAAAGCCATCGACGCACACGTAATCAGGGACTCCTCCACCTAACTTCTCGGCGACCAGATGCTCTAGGCAGCAACAACATAGCGCGCCGACCCCTCTCGGGTCGAGCATCTCGTGTTCGAGCGTGCAAGAAAGCTGCCGCCGAGACTACACCACGAGCAATTGCGACCGCTCAGGGCCACCCGCGAAAGAGCCGCACCCAAATGCAAAGCGACCCACTACGGCAGACTCCACTGCCGGGGATCGACCGCGACGATCCGGAGCTCGCTCGCGTAGCGGGCACCATTCCGATCGGCAAGCCAAAGATCATCAGGTGCCGGCAGCATTTCCGAGAACGAGATGCGCGACGATTTTCTGACGAGATGGGCCATGAGATCTACGAAGTGAGGGCTCTCGAGATCGACGAAGCACGGCTTCTGCTCCTCCGGGATCTTGTAGAACATGAAGCGGGGCAGCTGGTGCTGGCTAGCCCACCGGTCGATCGCGAGCATGCGGTCGATCGGGTCGGCGACCGTTGCGAACTCGAGTGTCGAGGGATCGAACGACCACGACTCGCGATTGACAATGAAGTTGCCGATCGTGATACGCGGCATGTGCGGAGCTGAAGGGAACAATCTGAACGTCAAGCACTCGGACGTGAGGAACGAATCCAGAAACTCCTCCAGCGCGAGCGCAACGACTCCGTCGCGGGTGACGATCTGAAGCGATGTTGGCGTGGGAACGACGCGTAGCGACCCCGCTTCGAGAACTTGCGAGCGCGGCCGCCGCGACAAGGTCGACCCGAGCTCTAAATCGTAGTCATTCGGCCGGATCGAGAACCGAGACGCTCTGTTGACATTGTCACTTGGAGCGACCGGATCGACGACCGGCGTCGGGAGGTCTGCCTGCATGGCTGCGACGATCGATGCGGGATCGGGATGGAGTCGCGCGGTCCAGCGCGTCGCGATCGTCGAGCATGCGACATGAAACTCGCCCGCGACGAATGTGTACTCGCCGGATCGAATCGCATCGGCGCTCGGTGCCGCGATCATCAGATCGGGCGAATGTTGCCTAGCCGAGGGCCAGCCGGGACCCGGGGCGGCGAACTGCGCCTCGACCGCCGTCGCGATCGATGCAGAGGTGAGCTCGACCCGGCGAACCGAAAGATCCTCGAGCTTCAGAAGCTTCATCCAGATCTGTTGGAACTCCAGCAACAGGTCGCTGGTCGGCTTGCCGAGGACGTCACTCGCGCGATCCCAGAACTTCATGAAAGCGAGCGACGGCGCATCGCCGGCGAGCTCGAGATAGAGCTCGCGCATGATCGTGCGATGCCGCTTTGCGAGCTCGAACGTGTACCAACGGATGCTCGCCAAGACCAGCGAGAGCGGCTCCGCTAACGTTTCGAGCACAGCTGGGCCGATCCGAACATCGACATCGCGTTCGCAGTCCTCGTATAGGAGTGTACGGCCCGCGTACGCTTGTCCCGGGCGCCGCGTCGCATCGGAACCGGTGATTTGCGTGAACGTTCGATCGAGCTCGGTCATCGCGCAATCGAGTGCCGTCACGTCTCCTGCGGCCGAAGCGACTCGCGCCAGCGCACGATCCAGCAAGTCGAGCTTGGCGAGACCTTCGGCGTGGTCGATCGTCTGCAACACGTGTCGCAAGTCTGCGGCGGGATCATCGGCGTACGGGGCTATCTCGATCGTCCAGATGATAATTCGCTGTCGAACCAAGCCTTCGAGCAGCTCGTAGACCTCGAGCTCTTCGTCGAAGACCTCCTCGGAGACGAGACGTCGCGCGATGGCTTCGGCCGAACATTTGCCGTCGATCAAGCTCAACACGGCGACGAACCCGGGCGGAAGCTCGATCTCTCGATCGATTGGATATCGTAACGTCGTCCCTTCGAGCGAGCTCGTCGCGCCGAGACGTGGAGCCAAGCGTGGACGGATGTCATCGGTCGCCAAAACTTTGGCCAGCGTCTCGTAGCCCCAGTATTCCAAATGGACGAAGCGTCTCCGGAGCAGAGCCGGACCAGCCTCCATCGAAAAGCTTGGCTGCGCATCGTCGATCGTTCCCCACCCGACGGGGCCAAAAAAACCGATCGACTCGTTTTTTAGCGCATAGCGTTGGATGTGGTTTGCGATGAGGCGCTCGTGCTGTCTGGTCTTCGATGAAGTGGCGTGCTCCGGTTGCCGGAGCAAGACGTCGACCCCGTCGTGAAGCGCACGCCGGTTCTGCCAGACGAGCGCCTCGCGGTAGAGTTCGTTGCGCGCGTAGTTGCGCAGCGCCTCTGACTGGCGCTTTCGTGCGGAATCGGCGAGCTCGGTAGCGACGCCTCGTGCGTTCGCGAGCTGCGCGTGTGCGCGACCGAGCACATTCAGCAACTCGATCGATGCCGGCGACAACGACACCGGTGACCTGACGTCTGCAAGAGGTGCGACCGCTCTACCGGCGCGCAGCTGTTTGATGACCGAAGTGATGCTGCGCCGGTGCTCGGAAGGAGTAGATGCGAGATCCGATTCGAGACTCGCGATCGCAACCTCGCTCACTCGACGAATGTTAGCCTCGAGATCGAGGAGGTCGCGGATTGCAGCTGCTGCCGGCTTCGACGTGAGCTCCTCGATCAGCTGCGCAGGAAAACCGGCCCCGCGAACGCAAATAGAGCGCCACAGGCGCCACCCCGAACCCGGAAGTTCGAAGAGGTGCTTCATCATGCCTCAGCGTATCATGTAGATGCGAGCGCTCGCTCGACGCGCCGTCTGATCCATGCTCCGGGACTGGGCTCCCACAAGGCAAAGAAAAGTTCGTGGGGCGACGGCACGCCGCCCGCGCCAAGCCGACCCTGCGCTGGAGCTTCGGGCGTGAACACGCCCTCGGCGCGCACCATATAAACCGTGTGGAACGCGCGATGTTCGAAGTAGAAGAATCGGTCCCACGCAAGTCCGCGCTCGACATCATGTAAGCCCGACGCGGTCGCTTCGAAAAAGTAGTTCGCGTCGATCGCCTTGCCTTGACGAACCACGGGCGCGCTCGACGAAAAATCGATCGTCCACTCCTGGACACGATCCGGAAATTGCACGGAGATCTGCATGCGCACGTTCCACGGGCGAATCCGTTCTAGCAGCGATATCTTGCGCGGATCGGCGAGCGACGCGGCGATCTTGCCGAGGACTTCGGTCACAGCGGTGTCGAGGTCGGGCAGCGCTGCAGCGAGTTGGTTGTGATCGATCAGCGCGGGGAGTGTTGACGTCGGATTGAAATGAAAGGCATCGGTGGACGCATCGGTCGTGCGCACGAGAGCGTGCGCAGCTTGGCGATGGACCTTCGGTACGTGGTCGATGATCTCGACCACGTCACCAGGATTGAGGACCGCGGTTTCAGTACCGAGTGCTCGCCGGATGTCCTCTGCAAAGCGTTCATGGCGAACAGGAAACCAGTACCGATTCATGTGCTCGTACGGCGCGCGAAACTTCAGTCCGGACGAGCCAGGCACGATCAGCTTTGCGCGAGCGGCGCGAATCACCTCGAATTGCTCTCGGTAGACATCGTGCGGAAACCCCATGTGCCAGGGTAGTTGTCGCATGACTCTGGTGGCCTGACGGCCGCCGTTGAAGACCGTGCAAGGGGCACGAAGGTCACCGTGATTCCGTATTC
>JAYWCI010000232.1:0-5645 GCA_043780895.1 Kofleriaceae bacterium
GGCGGCCGTCACGAGATCTGCGTCGGAGCGCTCCATCTTCGTCGCAGTCTACCCGTCGCGGTCGATTGTGCGAACCCTCGGCGCCGTCGATGGCTCCTACGTGGGAAGGAGCCTCCTCATGTGTCGTGCCGTGCAATGCAGCAAGTGCCACAAGCCAACCTGGGCCGGGTGCGGGGCTCACGTCGAACAGGTCCTCGGCCACGTGCCCAAGGAGGTACGCTGTAGCTGTCGAGACACCAGCGCGACGATCGCCGGATCCAAGCCTGCGAGCCCCGGGATCGGAGCAGCGATTCGACGGATCTTCGGCAAGTGAGGTGAATCCTTCCGGTGGCTGGCGGCTCTCAGCCTCCGATGCTGGAACGAGACCCAACGGCCATCCTGTTCGCGATGCTCGTCGCATGCGGGACGGACGAACCACGCCGCGACGCGCCCACCGGTCCGCCGGTCACGGTCACGACGGCGACCGCTCACCAGGCGACGCTGCCGATGATCTACCGCGCGAGCGGGACGGTGCGAGGTCGCACGACCGTGACCGTCACGAGCAAGACCGCGGGCTACGTCCGCGCGGTGCACGTCGCGGCGGGTGACCACGTGACCGCCGGCCAGGTGCTCGTCGATCTCGAAGCGAACGATGTGCGCGCCGGGGTGTCGCGCGCGCGGGCCGAGCTCGATCACGCGGGCGAGTCGAAAGCGGAGGCCGCCAGCGGCGTCGAAGCCGCGCGCGTCGCCGCGAAGCTCGCTGAAACTTCCTTGGCCCGCGTCCGCAAGCTGTTCGAGGGCGGCGCGGTCACGCGCCAAGAGCTCGACGAGGCCGAGGGCAAGGCGCAAGGCGCCGCGGCTCAGCTCCAGATGGCCGAGGCCCGACTTCGCGCGGCGAGCTCCGGAATCGACGTGTCGCGGGCGGCGCTGGCCGAGACCCAGGCGACGCTCGACTACGCGCGTGTCGTGGCGCCGTTCGCCGGGCGGGTCGTCGAGCGACGCGTCGACCCCGGAACCTTCGCGTCACCGGGCGTCGCGCTCCTCGTTCTCGACGACGAGGCGAAGCTCCGGGTCGAGACCGCCGTCGAGGAGTCGCGCGGCGCCGAGCTGAAGCTCGGCGACTCGGTGACCGTCGAGGTCAACGGCGCCACGCTCGCCGGGACCATCGGCGAGCTATCGCCAGCCGTGGACATTGCGTCCCGGGCGTTCGTGGCCAAGATCGACCTGCGCGCTCCATCCGCGCTCCGGCCCGGCACGTTCGCGCGCGTCGGATTTCACGTGGGTGACCGGCCTCGGCTCGTCGTGCCCTCGGCCGCGGTCACGATGATCGGTGCGCTCGAACGCGTGTTCGTGGTCGACCAAGGAGTCGCGCACCTACGGATGATCACGGCGGGCGAGTCACAGGAGGGGCAGACGGAGGTCCTGTCGGGACTGTCACCTGCGGAGATCGTCGTCGCCGCGCCGCCGCACGAGCTCCGCGATGGCAGCCGGGTCGAGGTGCGCCCGTGACCGCGCCGGCCAAGCGCCTCGGTCTCGCGGGCCGGATCGCGCGACCGTTCATTCACTCCAAGCTCACGCCGCTGCTACTCGTGACCTCGATCCTGCTCGGCGCGTTCGCGGTGTGGAAGCTGCCTCGCGAGGAGGAGCCGCAGATCGTCGTGCCGATGAGCGACATCACCGTGCGCATGCCAGGGGCCTCCGCGAAGGAGGTCGAGCAGCGGATCACGACGCCGCTCGAGCGCATCCTGTGGGAGATCCCGGGCGTCGAGTACCTCTACTCGACCTCGAGCGCGGGCCTCGCCACGGTGATCGTCCGGTTCAAGGTCGGCGAGGACGAGGAGCGCGCCACGGTGCGGATCCAGCAGAAGCTCGCGGCGCACATGGACGTGATTCCGGCAGGTGCGTCGCCGCCGCTGATCAAGATGCGATCGATCGACGACGTGCCCGTGCTCGCGCTCACGCTGTGGAGCCCGCGCTACTCGGGCTACGAGCTGCGCCGACTCGCCGACGAGCTGCGCGTGAAGATCGAGGAGGTGCCAGGAGTCGGCGAGGTGTCGTTGACCGGAGGGGAGCGGCGCACCGTTCGCGTGCTGCTCGATCCCGAGCGGCTCGCGGCGCGTCATCTCGCACCAGCCCAGCTCTCCGCGGCGATCCAGGCCGCGAACGAGCGACGGCCGGCTGGCGCGATCGCGGTCGGCAATCGCGAATTCCAGCTCGAGCTAGGCACCGTGCTCGCGACCGCGCGAGACGTCGGCGACGTCGTGGTCGGCGCGACGCGTGACCGCCCCGTCCTGTTGCGGGACGTCGCCGCGATCTTCGACGGGCCAGAGGAGCCGTCGACCTACGTGCGGTTCGGTGCGGGCGCCGCCGCGACCGGCGAGGCCGCGACGCTCGGTGCCGGCTCGGTCCCCGCGGTGACGATCGCCGTCGCCAAGCACAAGGGCGAGAACGCGGTGAGCGTCGTGGCCGACGCCATGGCCAAGCTCGACGCGGCGCGTGGAACGCTGATTCCCAGCGACGTCCAGGTCTCGGTGACCCGCGACTACGGAGCCACGGCGAGCGACAAGAGCAACGAGTTGCTCGAGCACATGGGCATCGCGGTGATCAGCGTGGTGCTCCTCATCTGGCTCGCGCTCGGCCGGCGCGAGTCGGTGATCGTGCTGCTCGCGATCCCTGCCACGCTCGGCCTGACGCTCGCGATCTTCTACTTCCTCGGCTACACGCTGAACCGGATCACGCTGTTCGCGCTGATCTTCTCGATCGGCATCCTGGTCGACGACGCGATCGTCGTGGTCGAGAACATCACCCGGCACGCTCGGATGCCCGAAAACCTCGGGCGGGACCTCGGCGATGTTGCCGTGCAGGCCGTCGACGAGGTCGGCAACCCGACGATCCTCGCGACGATGACGGTGATCGCGGCGATCCTGCCGATGGCGTTCGTCGGCGGATTGATGGGGCCATACATGCGACCGATCCCGGTCGGCGCGACCGCCGCGATGGTGTTCTCGCTGTTGATCGCGTTCGTGATCACGCCGTGGGCCGCGGTCCGCCTGCTCCGGCTCGGGGGCGGCAGCCACGACGAGCGCGAAGGTCTCCTGACCCGTGGCTACCGCCGCTTCATGGGCGCGCTGCTCGGCGCCGCGCGACTTCGTACGCTGTTCCTGGTGGGTGTCGTGGTGCTGCTGCTCGGCGCGATGAGCCTGGTCGCGGTGAAATGGGTCCGCGTCAAGATGCTTCCGTTCGACAACAAGAGCGAGCTCCAGGTCATCGTCGACATGCCCGAGGGTACGACGCTCGAACAGACGGACCGCGTCACCCAGGCGCTTGCCGAGGCGATCCGGACGCAGCCGGAGGTGATCAACTATCAGACCTACGTCGGCACGTCGGGGCCGTACAACTTCAACGGCCTGGTTCGCCACTACTTCCTGCGCCAGGGCAGCAACGTCGCCGATATCCAGGTCAACTTCGTAGGCAAGGCCGAGCGCTCGGCGCAGAGTCACGCGATCGCGACGCGGATCCGCGACCAGATCGCGCCGATCGCGGCGCGCTACGGCGCGAAGATCAAGGTCGCCGAGGTGCCGCCCGGTCCTCCCGTGCTCGAGACGCTGGTCGCCGAGATCTACGGGCCGAGCTACGACCGTCAGATCGAGATCGCGAAGCAGGTGCGCGGCCTGATGGAGGCGACGAAGGGCGTCGTCGACGTCGACTGGTACGTCGAGGACGATCAGCCGAAGTACCGGTTCGTGATCGACGCGGAAAAAGCCGCACTCGACGGCGTGAGCGAAGCGGAGATCGTGCGCACGCTCGCGCTGGCGGCCGGGGGCGAATCGCAAGGGTTGCTCCACGCCGAACGCGAGACCGAGGACGTCGCGATCATGCTGCGGCTCGATCGCGCCACGCGATCGGATCTGACGCGACTGCTCGGCGTCAAGATCGCCGGGCGCGGCGGCAACCTGGTCGCGATCGGCGAGCTCGTGCATCCCGAGCTCGTCGTCGCGGACCTGTCCATCTATCACAAGAACCTGATGCCGGTGGTCTACGTCACCGCGGACGTCGCAGGAGCGATCGAGAGTCCGGTCTACGCGATCCTCGCGCTGTCGCCGCAGATCTCGGCCATGACGTTGCGCGAGGGTTATGCGCTCGAACAGCACACCGCGGCGCAGCCATCCCGCGGCGATCGCTTCGAGATGAAGTGGGATGGGGAGTGGCACATCACCTACGAGGTGTTCCGCGACCTCGGCATGGCGTTCGCCGCCGTGCTCCTGCTGATCTACGTCCTCAATGTGGCCTGGTTCCAGTCGTTCAAGACGCCGCTCGTGATCATGTCGGCGATCCCGTTCTCGCTGATCGGGATCCTGCCGGCGCACGGCGCGCTCGGCGCGTTCTTCACGGCGACGTCGATGATCGGCTTCATCGCGGGCGCTGGCATTGTCGTGCGCAACTCGATCATCCTCGTCGACTTCATCGAGCAGCGGCTCGGGGAGGGGGTCCCGCTCGAACAGGCGGTGGTCGACGCAGGGGCGATCCGGTTCCGGCCGATGGTGCTGACCGCCGCGGCGGTCGTCGTCGGCGCATTCATCATCCTGTTCGATCCGATCTTTCAGGGCCTCGCGATTTCGCTGATGGCAGGTGAGGTCGCGTCGCTGCTCCTGTCGCGGATGACGGTGCCGGTCGTCTACTTCCTCATGAAGCGCCGGGAGCTGCGTCGCGCGGCGCGAATCGGGCAGCTCGGCTGATTGCGGAACCCTTTGGTGCATGGTCGGCTCACACGGACATGACCCCAGGAATTCGCAAAGAGCTCGCGATCAGCTACGACGAGGCACTCGTTCGCGTTCCCGAGGCACTCAAAACAGAAGGCTTCGGGGTACTGACCGAGATCGATGTTGCGGCGACGTTGAAGAAGAAGCTCGACGTCGACTTTCGGCGCTACAAGATCCTCGGCGCCTGCAACCCGGCGCTCGCCCACAAGGCCCTCGGCGTCATGCTCGAGGTCGGCGTGATGCTCCCGTGCAACGTCATCGTGTACGAGCGCGACGGCGGCGGCGCGACCGTGGTGGCGATCGATCCATCCCAGACGATGGCCGCGCAGGATCCGCGGCTCGTCGCGATCGCGGCCGAGGTCCGGCAACGTCTCGTCCGCGTGATCGAACAGCTCTGACCCACAGTGGGCACCACGATCAGCATTGTCTGCGGTCGCCGGCCCTTGGTGAGGTCTGTGATTGGGATGGCCGGCTTGGATGACAAGCAGTCGCTCGCTCGCCTTCGCGCGGGCGATGGCGAGGCGTTCGACGCGCTGATCGAGAGGTATCACGGCCGGCTCGAGCGACTCGCAGCGCTGTTCATGTCGCTGGTCGAGCCGCTGTGGCATGCACTTCACGCTTCCGCGGTCACTGGCCCGAAGAGAAGCTTGAAATACCACGAGCCGAGGCACCACAGAGTACTTGTGAGGACAGCACCCGCCACGCAAACCAAGCCGCCCAGAATGAAGCCCAGCGTCGGCCACCCGACGTAGAAAGACAAAGTAGCTCCAGCGAGAAAGGCTGCAGAGATCCCGTATGAAAACTGCCGCGGCTTGGGTGTGGGCGGCAGCGGCGGCGCGTGAAACACGTGGCGCACACCGAGATTGTAGAGAAGATCGAGCGGCATCCCCTTCGGAAACAAGGCGC
>JAYWCI010000233.1:0-85690 GCA_043780895.1 Kofleriaceae bacterium
GACGCCACAACGTGCGTTAACACCGCAGGGCCTGCGCTCGCCGCGCCGAACGTGGTGACCGGCACGACCGTCAAGCTCACGAAGGTCACCACGCTCGCAGGTGGTCAGGCCCTGCTCGTGACGGCTCCACTGAACGATGGGCGCCAGTTCATCGTCCAGCAGAGCGGCACGATCTGGATCATGAAGGACGGAGTGATCGCCACCACGCCATTCCTGGATGTCTCGACGACGATCTTGGCCGATGGCCCGACCGGCGAGCGCGGCCTGCTCGGCCTCACGTTCCACCCCGACTACGCGTGCAACGGCAAGTTCTACATTTTCTACACGACCGAGACCGCCGACATCGTCGCGCACTATCAGGTCGATCCGACCGACAACAGCAAGGCCAAGCCGACGGGCGACATCATCCTGTCGATTCCAGATCCGTACGAGAACCACAACGCCGGCATGCTCGAGTTCGGCAACTCCGACGGCCTCCTCTACTTCACCACCGGCGATGGTGGCTCGGCCGGCGATCCGAAGAAGAATGGCCAGGCGATCGATCGCACCGATCCGACGTGCATCGCGAACGGCTGCGAGCCGCTCCTCGCGAAGATGCTGCGCATCGATGTCGACCATCCGGCGAACGGCAAGCCGTACGGCATCCCCGCGAACAACCCGTATGCAGGTGGCGGCGGCGAACCCGAGATCCTGTTCCGCGGCCTCCGCAACGCCTGGCGCTGGAGCTTCGATCGGATGACCGGCGACATCTACATCGGCGATGTCGGCCAGGACGCGTACGAAGAGATCGACGTGATTCCTGCGGCGCAGATCAACGGCACGCCCGGCAAGCCGGTCAACCTCGGCTGGTCGGTCTACGAGGCCACCCGCCCGTTCAACCCGAACAACGGCAACTGCAACAACAACGGCGCGAGCAGCTGCGCGACGATGGGCCTGACGGCGCCCGTCGTCGAGAAGAGCCACGGCGGAGACATGTGGTTCGCGATCATCGGCGGCCAGGTCTATCGCGGGCGCAACTACCCCGGCATCGCCGGCAACTACTACTTCACCGACTACTTGAACGCGAAGCTGAACCAAGGCTTTTACCACCCGATGGGCCCGAGCATGTCGACGAACGAGCTCACGACAGATAGCTTCGGCCATCCCTCGAGCATCCACGCGGATGCCGCGGGCGAGCTGTGGATGACCGATACCGGCGGCAACATCTACAGCATCGGGGTCGGCAACTAGCCCGCATGCCTGGTCAACCTGTCTCGCGTCGCCTGGCGCTGCCGACCGGGCTCACCTATCGCGTGCTCGAGTGGGCCGCGCCGCGCCCGAGCGAGACCACGTACGTGCTCGTCCACGGCTTCTTGGATTTCGCGTACGGCTGGCACGAAGTCGCGCCGGTGATCGCCGAGGCCGCGAACGCGCACGTCGTCGCGGTCGACCTACGCGGCCACGGCGATTCGGACTGGATCGGCGCGGGCGGCTACTACCACTTCATGGACTACGTCGCGGATCTCGACGCCGTGATCGCGCGAGTCGCGAAGCAACGCGTGATCGTCGTCGGCCATTCGATGGGCGGCAACGTCGCGTCGTACTGGGCCGGCACGCGGCCCGATCGCCTCGCGGGCCTCGCGCTCCTCGAGGGTCTCGGCCCGCCGGATCAGAGCGAGGTCGATCTCGGCCGGCGCGCCGGGATGTGGATCGATGCGTGGCGCAACGCGCGCACGACCTTCAAACCGATCGCGACGCTCGAGCTCGCAGCCGGGCGCCTGCGCAAGCACGATCCACTCCTCGGCGAAGCGCTCTCGCTCCGACTCGCCGAGCACGGCGCGACCAGGACCGAGGATGGCTACGTGTGGAAGCACGATCCGCTGCACCTCACGAGCGGCGCGTATCCGTTCCGCCGCGATGCGGCAGCGCAGTTCTGGAAGCGGATCACGTGCCCCGTGATCGTGGTCGATGGCGCGAAGACCGAGCTCAACCTGCCGGAGCCCGAGCGCGCGCTACGCCGCGGTTATTTCGCGAACGTGCGCCACGAGATCCTCGCCGAGTCGGGCCACATGATGGCGCGCCATCAGCCCGAAGAGCTAGCCAGGATCCTGGCGACGCTCGCTTGATTAGTTAGCCGTCGATGACGCCGGGCGGTGGCGTCACGGAGCGCATCAAGCGGCTGACCACTCGACCATGCCATTGATACGGCACGATCACGCGGAACGTCGAACCCTTCGAGACTTCCGATTCGAGCTCGACCTTGCACGCGAGCAGATCGGTGAGCCGAGCGACCAGCGCGAGGCCGAGGCCGACCCCGCCATAGCCTTTCTCGTCGGACGCATCGCCTTGCAGGAACGGCTCGAAGATCCGTGCGCGGTCGGCGCGGGCGATGCCGATGCCGCTATCGATCACGTCGAGGATCAGCGCCTGCCCGTCCGGCGCTTCACGCGCGCGCACCGCGATGGTGCCGCCCTCGGGCGTGAACTTCACGGCATTCGAGACGAGGTTGACGAGCACGTGCGCGAGCCAGCGTGGATCGGATTGCACGAACGGCAGTCCCGGCTGGACATGCGCGGCGAGCGCGATGTGCTTGGTGCCGACCATCCACGACACCGAGGCGGTCACCCGCTCGACGAGCTCGGCGACATCGATCGCGCTCGGGCGCGCCTCGATCCGGTTGGCCTCTGCACGCGCGAGGTTGAGTACGTCGTCGACGAGCCCGAGCAGCGATTGCGCGCTGCGCTTGATCGAGGCGCAGGCCTCTTTCTGCTTGTCGGTCACGGGACCGTACACGCCGGCCGCGATCACGTCCGCGAGGCCCTGGACACCATGGATCGGTGTGCGCAGCTCGTGCGTCATCGACGCGACGAACTGACTCCGCTGGGTGTTCGCGTTGATGAGATCCGAGGTCCGCGCCTCGAGCGCGACTTCCTTGGCGCGCAGCATGCGCAAGGTCGCCGCCGAAAACCACGCCGGCACCCCGACCACGAGCGCGCAATACACGATCGCGGTAACCGCGTAGCCGGCACTCGGGATGGCACCGGGTGCACCCGGCACGGGCGTCGCCGGCAACAGCCCGGTCGCGATCCCGATCACCATCGCCGAGTAGAGGATCACGACGAGCCCGGCCATCAGCACGGTGACGCCGAGGTTCGACAGCAGCGACAGCACCGCGATCACGATCACGTACGTCGCGAGCAAGGGGCTGTACGGTCCACCCGTGAAGTAGATCGCGGCGGTCAGCAGCACGACATCCGCGGTGGTGTTGAGCCCCTGGGTCTCCATCACCGCGCGATCCTTGACAAGCCCCCACCACGCGAGCGTATTCGTGAGCAGCTTGATCGAGACCAAGCCCACGTAGGCCCAGCGCCACGGCGTGAGATCGAAGAACGCAGCGGCGGCCGCGAGGACGCCAAACCCGACCGCGATCGCGAAGCCGCTCCGGATCCCGAACCACAACTTCGGGCGATTCGCCGGCGCCGCCATCTCGGCGACGAACGTCGGATAGCGCAACGCTAGTGCTCGCCGAGCAGCGTCTTGACCTGCTCCATGAGATCGACGAGATCGAACGGCTTACACAGATAGCCATCGGCGAGCGCACCGAGCTGGACCGTGCGCGACGACTGATCGTGATCGTTGTAGACCGCGCTCATCAGCAGCACCGGCGTGTTCGTGCCGCGCGCCTTGATGTCACGCACGACCTCGAAGCCGTTCTTGCGCGGCAGCTGGACATCGACGAGACAGAGGTCCGGCTTCTCCTGATCGAAGCGCTCGAGACCTTCCGGTCCCGTCGAAGCCGCCACGGTCTCGTATCCGTTGGCCGCAAGGAAGTCGATCAAGATCATCTGATTGACCGGATCGTCCTCGACGACGAGGATCTTTTTCACACCCCGAGGCTACCAGCTTTAGAACCGGTTGGACGGAACCGGACCACCTGCCCACAACCGCGTGCGCGGGCCCGGTGCGAGCGGCCACGCACGTGCGACGAGCGCGTCCCACCCGCCGGGGTCCTCCGCTTCGAGATCCGCGTCGGCGAGCAGCCGGCTCGCCACGATCTCGGCCGCGATGGTCTCGACCGGTCGATCGTCGGCCGGCCGCACGATCGCCTTGCCGGCATCTGCGCTGTAGGTCTGCGCGCCATCCCACGGAGCATTCAGGCTCTGGTACAGACACATTGTCAGATCGGGCGCGATCCGCGAGTCGTATGTCCACGGACTCGCGTGCGCGTAGAACAGCTGATCGACCTTGCGATGCGCGAGGGCGACGAGCGCATCCGGAGGAATCGCTTCGAGCCGATGCGCGACGATCAACCCCGGCGCGGGCACCCCGATCGCGGGCCAGGGTGCGACCGGCAAGCCGAACTTCAACGCCGCGGCGCGCGCTACGATCTCGTGATCGCGGCCCTCCGGCGCGTAGATACACGGCAGCCCGGCGATGAACGGACGCAAGCGCTCGAGCCCCGTCGCGATCATCGCGTAGCTATCCTGCAGCCACGCGTAGCGGCCGGTCATCGGCGCGGAAAACCCGTACGGCGAGCGGTGCAAGAGCAGCCCGCCGGTCAGTACGTAGTGCCACCCGCGCAGATCTGCGCGATCGAGCACGCACGCACCGGCCACACGATCCGCACGCTCGACGATGCGCTCGATCGTGCCGCGCATGACCTCGTGGGTGGGCGAGGTCGGCACGAGCGTTGCGACCGTGGCGCGTACGATGTCGAGCCGCCCGGTCATCGCGGCATCGAACGCGTAGAGATAGCTACACAGGAAGCTGCCGGCACGTAGGGCCTCGCGCTCGTCGAGCAACCGGAACGCGTCTTCGTACGCGGTCGCGGTCTCGAGCGCCGAGATGAGCTCGCACATCACCTCCTCGCTATCGCCGACGAGTGAGAGGCACCGCCACAGCAAGGTCGCCGCGACGAGCGGCACGCCCGCATCGATCAACGCGAAGCCGAGGTCGTACAACCGGTCCGGGCTATCCGGATCGCGCACCACCGCTTCGGTCAGCTCGTGCAGCTTCGGCGCCCCCCGCGCGAGGGCGAGCGTGCCGAGCATCGCGATCCACGGGCCGAGCTCGGATCCGGGCGAGCGCCCGAGCTCGATGCCGAGCGGCCACGCGAGCCGCGCGCACACGTTCGCGAACGCACCGCGCTCGTCACCCTCGGCGAGGATGGCGGAGATCGCGGAGAGCTCGTCCGCCGATTCCATTCACACTTTCGCGAGTGACGCGGTCGCGGCCCACAGCGACCTGCGAATGTTCGCATCGCGCGCGACCGAGCTCGGCGGCGTCGCGACGCCGTGATCGAAGTAGCTGCCCGAAGGTTCGGTCGTGACGCCACCCGCGAGCATCGCGATCGCCTGCGCACCCTGCTCGACCGGCTTGCCCTGGACCGGGCCGAAGCCCTGGCGCAGGAGCTTGGTCGCGATCACACCGGGATGCACGCTGTACGCGACGAGCTGAGCCGGATCGTAGAGCTCCGCGATCTGCATCGCGTGGATCACGATCGCGAGCTTGGATTGCGCGTACGCGGCGTAGCCCGTCCACGAGCTCGCGAGTTGGAGATCCTCGAGGTGGATCCGGCCGCGCGTGTGCGCGACCGAAGCAACGTCGATCACGCGCGATGGTTCGCCCGCCTCGGTTGCGCTCTCGATCATTCGAGGCGCGAGCAAGACGGTCAGCGCGTACGGCGCGATGTAGTTGACCGCGAGCGTGGCCTCGATGCCATCGGCATTGAGCACGCGCTCCGGCGCGAAGATGCCTGCGTTGTTGACGAGCACGTGCAGCTTCGGCGCGAGCGCGAGCACGAGCTCGGCACCACGCTTCACGCCGGCGAGCGTTCCCAGATCGAACGCCACGCCATCGAGCTGGGCGCCCGGCAGCTCTTCGCGCAGCGCGGCGAGCGCGAGGTCGACCTTGGTCCTACTGCGGCCGTGCACGATCACGTGCATCCCGCCGGCAGCGAGATGGCGCGCCGCGGCGCGGCCGATGCCATCGGTCGAACCGGTGATCAGGACGACGCGTGCCATGCCCACGACTCTAGTGCGATTGGCTGACCGCACGCAACGCGCGCATGCGCGGGTGCGGTGCGGCGACCCGATCCGTGAAGGCGATCGATGCGGACTTCGGGCTCACCCCGGTCCAGGCCTCGAGCTTGGCGTAGGCGGCCGCGCGATCCGCGGCCGCGAGATCGGTGAGCTGGGAGTTGTGCGTGCCCTCGGCATTGACCAGGAGCAGTGAATCCTGGGTACCGGTGAGGTCGAACTGGCCGCCGCTCCACGGATCCCACTGGCCGTAGACGAACACGAACTTGTCGCTACTCGCGACGAATGCCTGGATGTCCTGCATCGCCACACCTCCGTCGTAGGCGGGCTGCGCCGTCGGCAAGGAGCCCGCGTAGTTGGCGTCGCCGTAGATCTCGAGGGGCTTCAAGTACGTGTCGGTCCCGTCGGCCGGATAGCCGAGCTGGAAGTACGCCTGGTAGTAGTACGCGTCGAACAGGCCGGTCTGCTCGTCGTCGCTATCCGAGGGCGGCGACACCCGATCGAGCACCTGGAACAGCACCGCATCACTGGCGGTGATGGCCGGCAGGTTGGCGCACTGGGTGATGCCGAAGTACTGCCAGAACGACCACTCGAAGCTGATGATCGCGGACTCGACCGCCGGGCCGATCGCTGTGCGGGTGAACGAGTTGCCCTGGGCATCTGCCGCCGCTTCCATCGCGGTGCGACGGTTCGAGAGCATCTCGGTCGCGAGATCGCGGACGTGTTGGCGGCACTCCGCAGTGCCGACCTGCGCGAGGTACGTCGGGTAGCGCAGATCGGGCGCGGCGAACGAGATCGGCGCGACGTAGGGCACGGTGCCCGCGACATCGTCGGGGAAGAACCGGCGATAAAAGATCGCGGTCATGCCGCCCTTGGAGCCACCGGTCGCGATATACGCGCCGGTGTAGAGCTGCTTGAGCGAGCTCACGATCGCGTGCTCGTCCTCGGCCATCTGCTCGATCGTGAGCTTGGACCAGTCGGCCGGATCCGGGCGTGACCCGGCGAAGTACCGGTGCTCGATCGAGATCTGGTTGCCACCGAGCAGGTCGGTCAGCTCGACGCGTGAATCCCGGTAGTAGTCCCAGTAGCCCGAGGTCTGAACGATCATCGGAGAGGTCGTGTCCTTGTGAAGGAGCGCGACCTCCTGCAGGAACGTCGCGCCCGCGGGGTTGGCGTGATCGACCGGCTGGGTGAAGTGGAGGACGTAATAGGTGAAGCCGGCGGCCGCCGTGGGCATCGCCGTGACGTCGTGGACCCCGGGCAGCGCCGCAAGCTCCATGGCGACATCTACGGGGGGTGGCGCGAGGTTATCGCCGCAGCCAGCGGCCAAAGCCGCGATCACCAGCCATCGGATCATAGCGCGCAGCTTGCCATGTCGGGGGGCTCCACGGTAGGCATGGCCCCCATGGCCCTCTCCGTCGGAATTGTCGGTCTCCCCAACGTGGGCAAGAGCACGGTCTTTAATGCCCTGTCGAACGGCAAGGCCGAGGCCTCGAACTACCCGTTCTGCACGATCGAGCCGAACGTGGGCATCGTGCCCGTGCCGGATGATCGGCTGCAGCGGATCCAGAAGCACATCCCGACCACGAAGGTCATCCCCGCGATCGTCGAGATCGTGGACATCGCCGGCCTCGTCAAGGGCGCGTCGAAGGGTGAAGGCCTGGGCAACAAGTTCCTCGCGAACATCCGCGAGACCAACGCGCTCATCATGATGGTCCGCTGCTTCGACGATCCGAACGTGATCCACGTCGCCGGCTCGGTCGATCCGATGCGCGACGTCGAGATCATCGACCTCGAGCTCGTGCTCGCCGATTCGGAGACCGTCGAGAAGCGCCACAAGAAGGCCGCCGGCCTCGCGAAGACCGGTGGCAAGGAAGCCAAGGCCGAGCTCGCGCTCGCCGAGAAGATCCTCGCGCACTTCAACGAGGGCCAGCCCGCTCGCACGCTCGACCTCTCCGAGGACGACAGGAAGGCGGTCGCGACCTGGGGCCTGATGACGATCAAGCCGGTGCTCTACTGCTGCAATGTCGGCGAGGGTGACCTGCCGGATGGCAACAAGTGGAGCGACCTCGTCAAGGAGCGCGCCGCGAAGGAAGGTGCTGGCGTCGTCGTGCTGTGCGGCAAGGTCGAGTCCGAGCTCTCCGAGGTCCCCGAAGCGGATCGCGGCGAGTTGCTCGCGGCGTACAACCTCAAGGAGCCCGCGCTCGCGACCCTCGCGCGCGAGTGCTATCGCCTCCTCGGCTTGCAGTCGTACTTCACCGCCGGCGAGAAGGAAGTCCGAGCGTGGACGATCAAGAAGGGCACGCTCGCCCCGGCCGCCGCCCGCGTGATCCACTCGGACCTCGAAGCGAAGTTCGCTCGTGCGCGCGTGTTCTCCGTCGAGGACCTCGAGCAGTTCGGCAGCGAAGCCGCGATCAAGACCGCCGGCAAGCTGCGCTTCGAAGGTAAAGAGTACGTGGTGCAAGAAGGCGACGTCATCGAGTTTCTGTGAGGCGCGACGCCAGGGGCGTTGCGATGGTCGCGGGCGCGGCCGCGAGCTGGGGCACGTGGACCTTGTTCCTGTTCCCGGCGGCGCTACCCGCCCTGCTCTGCACCGCGATCATGTTCGCGGTGATGGGGCTCTCGTCGCTGCCGTTCGCGCTCGTCGAGCCGCGGCCCGTGTGGGATCGCAAGGCGCTCACGTGGTTGCTCGCGAACACGGCATGCGACGTGCTCAACAACCTGTGCTTCTTCGCCGCGCTGCACTACCGCAACGTCACGATCGCGGTGCTCTGCCACTACGCCGCGCCGATCATCATCGCGCTCGCCGCGCCGTACGTCGATGGCGTGACCTCGCGGGGTGTGCGGCCCGCGGCCCTGGTCGCGCTCTGCGGCCTCGTGATCGTGCTCGAACCGTGGCGTGCGCCGAGCACCGGTGCGGTGATGGCGGCGCTGCTCGGGTTCGCCTCGGCGGTGTTCTACGCCGGCACCGTGTTTTCGGTGAAGCGGCTCGCCGCGGCGGTCGGGACGAGCCGGGCGATCTCGTATCACTCGCTGCTCGGTGCGGTGCTCCTGCTCCCGCCCACGCTTCCCCACCTCGGTGAGGCGACCGCATCCGGGGTCAGCTACGTCGCGATCGGCGCGATCCTCCTCGGGACCTGCGCGAATTCGCTGTTCGTGCGCGGCCTCGCGCGGATCGGCGCCGCGCGTACGGCCGTACTCACGTTCATCGAGCCACTCGTCGCGGTGGCGATCAGTGCGCTGGTGTGGGGCGAGCACCTGCCGCCGATCGCGGCGGTCGGTGGGGCACTCGTGCTTGCCGCGGGTCTACATGTCGCCCGTCAGGCGCGGTAAAATGCCGCTACACATGACTCTGGCGACCTCGGCGACGACCGTCACGATCGCGATGCCCGCGTACAACGAGGCGCATTACATCGAGGCGTGCATCGCGAGCGTGCAAGCGCAGGACTACCCGCGCGAGCTGATCGAGATCCTCGTCGCAGATGGACGCTCGACCGATCGCACCCGCGACATCCTCGCGCGGCTCGCGCACAGCGATCCGCGGATCAAGATGATCGACAACCCCGAGCGGCTCCAGGCCGCGGGGCTCGGCAAGCTGGTCAAGGCCGCGGCCGGTGACGTGATCGTGCGGATGGATGTTCATTGCGAGTACGCGTCCGACTACGTCCGCAAGTGCGTCGAGACGCTCGAGCAGACCGGGGCCGACAACGTCGGCGGCGCGCAGCGTTCGAAGGCCCACACGTTCTTTCAACGCGCCCTGTGCGCCGCCCTCACGAGCCCACTCGGCGTCGGTGGTGCACGCTATCGCTCGAGCGACAGCGAGGGCTTCGTCGACACGGTGTTCCTCGGCGCGTTCCGTCGCAAGGTGTTCGAGACCGTCGGCATGTGGGATCCGAAAGCGATCACGAACGAGGACACCGAGCTCAACCAGCGGATCCTCGAGTCGGGCGGCAAGATCTACTTGTCCAAAGACATCGTCGTGCACTACTACCCGCGCGATTCGCTGCAGGCGCTCGCGAAGCAGTACTTCAAGTACGGTCGCGGCCGCGCGCGTACGCTGTTGAAGCTCGGCCGGTTCACGAACATTCGCCCGGCGCTGCCCTTCTTCATGGTCGCCGGCGGCAGCGTGCTGCTCGCCACCCCACCGCTGTGGCCGATCGTTCCCGCGGCGATCGCGACGTACGCGCTCGCGACTGGTGCCGAGGCTGTGCGTGTCGGGCGGGCGGTCGGCACGAACGCGATTCCCACGGTGTGGACGATCTTTCCCGTGCTCCACATCTCGCACGGCATCGGCTTTGCTGCGGGCCTCTGGCAGTACCTGAGATCACCGGATTGGCCCGCCGAACCCGAGAAACTCGGACCTAAAAAGGCCCAGCTTCGCGCGGTTTAGCCGAGGTCGGACCACGCGCGTTATTCCGGTTGCGGCAGTGGGTTCCGTGGCTACCTTTAGGGGGTGCTGGCGCGCCTCCTCTCCGCCTTTGTCGCCCTCGCGGTGATCTTCGGTGCGGTCCAGGTTGCCGAGCTTCACGCGCCCTCGGTGGCGCCGGTCGCTGCGGCGGAGATGGATGTCGCGGCTGCGCCGATCGACATGGAGCTAAATGTTCCGGTCATCCCGATTGTCACGCGCGTGCCACTTCGACAGCTCGTCCCGATCGAGATGCCGTCGCTCGATGGATTCGTCGTGACCGCGCTTGCTCCACGTACGTTTCGGCCACCTCGAAGCTAGTCGCGTTCGCGATTCGCTCGGTGTTGCCAACCTACGTGGAGGATTTCTCGCATGTCGTCTGTACTCGTGCCTGCTTGGGCCTGGGCCCTGCTGGCTGGTCTATTGCTTGTTTGTCTCGTGATCGATCTCGTCGCGCATCGCGGCGATCATGTCGATTCGCGTCGTCGCGTCCTGTTGTGGAGCCTGGGCTGGATCGGTGTCGCGGTCGGCTTCGGGGTGTTCGTCACCCTGAAGTTCGGCGGTGAAGCGGGCGAACAATGGTTCGCCGCCTACCTGCTCGAGAAGAGCCTCTCGATCGACAACTTGTTCCTGTTCGTCGTCGTGTTCGGTGCCCTCGCGATCCCCCGCACCGAACAGCGGCGGGTCTTGACATGGGGCATCCTCGGAGCGCTCGGCACACGGATGCTGTTCATCGTCACCGGTGCCGCGGCGCTCGAGCGCTGGCACTGGATCACGTACGTGTTCGGCGCGATCCTCGTGATCACCGCGTTCAAGCTCGCGCGCGAGCCGGCGGGTGCGCACGCCGAGAAGCCCAAGAGCCTGACCTGGATCTCGCGCTGGCTACCCTCGACGCCGCAACTCCACGGCCATCACTTCTTCACCCGCATGAATGGTCGCCGGGTCGCGACGCCGCTCCTCGTCGCGCTGATCGCGATCGAGCTCGCCGATATCATGTTCGCGCTCGACTCGATCCCCGCGGCGTTCGCGGTGAGCGAGGACCGATTCATCCTCTACAGCTCGAACCTGTTCGCGATCCTCGGGCTGCGCGCGCTGTACCTGGTGCTCGAGGATGCGCTGCAGAAGCTGCGCTACCTCAAGGTCGGGTTGGTCGGCGTCCTGGGCTTCGCCGGCGTGAAGCTCCTCGTCGCGCCGTGGCTCCACGTGCCGCCACTCGCCTCGGTGGCCGTGATCGTCGCAGTGATCGGCGCGGTCGTGGTCGCTAGCCTTGGAGCAAATGCGCGCGACCGTTCTCGATCGCTATCAGTTCGCGAAGTGCCGCGAGCTGGACACCTCGAACCACTCGATCCGTCACACGTTCCGTGATCCGGGCGAAGCCGAGAAGCCGTGCGCAGTCACGCACCAGATCGGCCTGGGCGAGCCCCGAGGCCCGCTCGACGACGATCCGCGCGGCCGCAGCGACTTCGGAGAGCGGAATCTCGGTGATATCGCGGCACGACACCGCGTTCGCACCCGCGACGCGGACACCGGGCACGCACGCCGGATCCTGATCGGCGCGCCACACGACATCGGGTTCGTCGCCCATGCGGCTGCGCCCATCGAGCACCGACCGGACCTGCTCGACGATCCGCGGCGTCGCTTTGCCAACGCCGAAGTACGAAGCGACACGCCGCGCGAGCAGCTCGACGTGGATCGGCGCCTCGGCCGCGAGCACCTGCTCGACGACCTTCGCGAGCTCGCCGACATGACGGCCGGTGAACATGTCAGCCGGCACGCGACGCCCGCAGGGAATCGCGGCCGCGGTGTACGGACCGACGGAGATCGCACCACGTGCGAGCCGGATCGGCGCGCTATCGGCGGGTGCGGCGGGTCCCGAGCCGGTCGCGAGCTTGTCGCTGCCGGTCGCCGGGACGACGGTCGGCGCGGCGGCGTGCGACGTGTCGTGCTGGTCGTGCTGGATCGATCCAGCCGCGAGGCGACGACGCGGCTTGTTCGCCGCGACCATCGCCACCGGACCGCTGGCCTTCTTCGGTTGGCGATTCGCCGCGACCGCCGCGATGATCGCGCCGTGTGCCTTCATGGTCTCGCGCTCGGGGTCGAGCCACCAGTCGAGCGACCACACGCGATGCGTGCGCCAGCCGAGGTTCGCGAGGAGCTGAGCGCGCAAGCGATCGCGCTCGCGCGTGCTCTTCGCATCGGCATACGTGCGTCCGTCGTGCTCGATCGCGAGCACGCAACGGGTCGGGTCATCGGGGTCGACGACCGCGAGCTCGACCGCCGCCGAACCCGAACCGACGCGATGGCGTAGCGTCCAGCCCCGCTCGGTCAGCGCGCGCGCGATCGCGGCGGTGACCGGGCTGACCGGAACGGACTCGGTGGGCGGCGCGATACCGGCACCGCGCGCGAATTCGAGCAGCTCGGCGACCCCGCGAGCGGCCGCCGGCGCATCCGCCGCCACGTCTTCGGGCGCGAAGCTCGACAGGATCACGAGTTGCTGGCGAGCCCGCGTCGCAGCGACCGCGAGCCAACGCTCTGCACCGGGGTGCGCGAGCGCGCCGAGCGAATCCGCGGCTTCACCGATCGAGAACAACACCACGTCGCGCTCTTCGCCTTGCAGCCGATCCGGGGTACCGACGAGGATGGGTTCGTCACCCATCGCCGCGAGGCCCGCGAGCTCGAGTTGATCCTCGATCAGGTGTTGTTGTGCACGCGACAGCGTGACCACCGCGAGCGAGGCGCGCGGGTTCTCGGCGAGCCGCGCCTTGATGTCGAGGATGATCTCGTCGGCTTCGAACCGGTTCGCACCGGTGGCCTCGGCGACGCCTTCGATCTTCTTCCACACCAGGCCGAGGTGGCTGCTGCGATGCGATGCCGGCAAGACCTCGACGAGATCGAAGTAGTAGCGGTGGTTCGCGAAGCCGAACAGCTCGTGGTGACGGCTGCGGTAGTGGGTCGAGAGGACGAGCTCGGGCAGCCCCGCGGACAGTGCGACATCGAGCAGGCCCGGGGCGCCATCCGACGGCAGCGGTTGGCGAACGTCGCCGACGATGACCGTCGCGCGTGCACGCGCCAGCGCGCCGAGGGCGTGCGCGACCGGCAACCGCGACGCTTCGTCGAACACGACGAGGTCGAAGATCGGCAGCTCGCATCGCGAGATGGCTTGCGGGGTCGCGAGCACACACGGTGCGAGCTTGGGCAACCGGCCGCGCATCACGGCCATCGCACCGCGATCGAGATCCGCGAAGCTCGTGACCTGCAGGTGATGCTTGGCGCCGTCGAAGTGCGAGAGCTCGGGGGTCCGCTTCACGGCGGCGTCGGCCCAGGCAAGCAGCGTCGCCCGCTCCCACGCGAGTGCGAGCTCGCGGGCTTCGAGGTCACCGCGTTCGATCGCGACGATCGGGGAGCGAATGCCGGCATCGACCGCGGCGCGCCGCGCGAGGTGGAAGCGCGTCCAATCGGCGAACGAGGCGACGTGCGCGGCTAGCTGATCGATCTGACCGCGCAGCACCATCAAGTGATCAGTGCCGGTGCCGAGTAGCGCGGCCGGAATGCCTGTCGCCGTCGAGAGCTCGGCGAGCGCCGGCTCCCAGCACGCCACCGCATCGGCGAGCTTCGCAAACGCGAGCAGGTCGTGCTGGTCGCTCGGTCCATCGAGGCCCGCAGCGACATGAGCGACGAGCGCGCGCCACGCGGTCTGACGCCCGGGCTCGCCGAACGCGACGGTGACGCTGTCGAACGCCTTGCGAAGGTCGCCGGTCCACGCGAGGGCGGCGTCGATCCGACCGAGATCGAGGGTCAGCGGATCGCCGGCGAGCGCACCGAACCAGCGCGTCGCGGGCTCGTCCGCGGCGAGCAAGGCCGCGCGGCACACGCGCTCCGCGAGCACGGCTTCGAGGCCGATCAGCATCTGCGCGTCGGTCGCGAGGCAATCCGGCCGTGCCGTCGCCTTGACCGAGGCGCGTGCAGTGCGCAGCGCCATGTAGCGCAGTGGCGCCATGCTGGTCGTCCACTTCTTGAGCTGTGCCCACAGCTCTTGCGCGTCGAGCGCCGAGGGATCGCTGAACACCTCGGTGATCTCGGCGAGCAGTGCGCGATGGCGCTGCGCGATCGCGATGAACGAGACCGGATCGCGGGGCGCCTCGAGCGTGCCGCCACCGCGAGCGCGGAGCAACGCGATCTCTTCGTCGATCTCGGCGGCGCGGCCGCGCGGCCCCGTGAGGAGCTCGACGCCAGGGCGCGGCGAGCTCGCGGCGAGCTGCGCGAGCGCACCCATCGCTTTGAGCTGATCCGGCGTCCGCATCACGAGGCCCGGCACGAGCCGCGAGACCTCGATCACCGAGAACGCGAGCTGCTGCGCGGCATCGCCGGCACGCTCGAGAGCCTGGCTCGCCCGCTGGGTGCCATCGGCTGACCACGCGTCGAGCGCCGAGACCCGCCAAGGATGCTGCGCGACGGGCTCGATCGGCAGCGCTGATGCGGCGAGCTCGGTGACCGCGCGCTTGCGGCGTTCGAACGTCGCGCGATCGAGCGACGCGGCGTCTTGCTCGGCGAGTGCGGCACGTGGCGTGGTGCGCAGCTCGACAAGGCGTGCGAGCGTCTCGTGGACGGAGAAGCCGAGCTTGTCGATGCCGTGCAACGCCTTCACGTGTGCATCGAGCGAGGTCGCGACCTCGGCGAGCCGCGTGCGGACCACGGCGGCGCCGGCGGGGGCGTTGACCTGCGGGCGCGAGTTGCGCTCGATCGGTTGCCCTGCGACGCTGCAGACCTCGCCGAGGCCGACCGCGGCGAGTCGCTTCTGGATCGCCTCGAGCGCGGAGATCCGGTCGCTGACCACGAGCACCGAGGTGCCCTGGATCGCGCATTGAACGAGGAGGTTCGCGATCGTCTGCGTCTTCCCTGTCCCCGGCGGGCCCTGCAACACGAAGCTCGAACCCGCCGCGGCCTCGCCGATCGCGGCGAGCTGGCTGCCATCGGCATCGAGCGGCAGCACGAAGTCATGAACATCGTCGGGTGCCTTCGCGAGGACCGGCGGCGCGAGCTCGCCGAGCAACCATTGCAGCGGGATGCTCGCGTCCGGCTCCGCGAGGTTGCGCGCGACGACGTCCTTGTAGATATCGAGCTCGACAAACGAGAACGCGCCGAGGCGCGCGACGTGATCGACGCGCCAACCGGGCGAGGTGCACAGCGCCTCCGCGGCCGTGAACATCGTGGCGAGCTCGAGCTCGGGGACATCGAGTACGAGCTCGTGATCGGTGACGAGCTTGGCAATCAGCGCGTCGTTGAGGCGCGGGCTGCGCTCGGGCGCGGCGACGAGCTTCATCACGCCGTCGTCCTCGACGAGGCTGACCGGCCAGAGCAGCAGCGGCGCGACATGCTCGCGCGCATGGCGCCCTGCAGAATGCGGATCGAGATAGGTCAGCGTCCCGATCGCGAGCCAGATGACGTGCTCCCCATCGGCGAGCGTCTCGCGGCCCAGGCGGCCCAGGCGGCGCAGCGCGGCCAGCTGCGGCTCGTCGGTCCCCACCGCGAGCCGGCTGCCTCCGACCAGCGCGAACACGAGGCGAATCGGATCACCGGGGATCGGAATTCCGTGGTCCGCAAGGTCGAGCAGGCGGTCAGCCCTCTCGAGTAGGGACTGCGTCCAGCGGTCGAGGCGCGCGCGCGCAGCGGGTTGGAGGGTGGCCATCGAGCGTCACTCTCGTCCTTACTTATCGAAGGTCCAAAAAAACGGACTTCGTTTTCGTGAATGCAAGAGATCTCTGCCTAGGTCCACCTACACTGCGCGCCCATGGATCTCGATTCACCAGCCCTGCCGATCGGTCAGTGGGCGCTCTCGCCAGACGTGGTGCACCTCAACCACGGCTCGTACGGTGGGTGCCCGCGCAGCGTGATCGAAACCGCGACCGAGATCCGCGCGCAGCTCGAAGCCGCGCCGATGGTGTTCTACAAGCTTCACTGGCAGCCGCTCCTCGATCGAGCGCGCGCCACGCTCGCGGCGTTCATTCATGCCCCCGCCGACCAGCTCGTGTTCGTGCCGAACGCCACGCACGGCGTCGCGACCGCGCTCGCCTCGTGCACGCTCGCGGCGGGTGACGAGATCCTGATCACCGACCACACGTATCGCGCGGTCCGCAACCAGCTCGCCCGGCTCGCCGCGACCCACGGCGCACGCGTCGTCGTCGTGACCGTGCCCTTGCCCTTCGATCCAGATCAGTGTGTGGCGGCGATCGCGGCCGCGACCACCGCGCGGACGCGGTTGGTCGTACTCGATCACCTCACCAGTCCGACGGCGATCGTGATGCCGCTCGAGCGGATCCTGCCTCCGCTACGCGACCGCGGCCTCCAGATCGTGATCGATGGCGCTCACGCCGCGGGCCAGCTCGATCTCGATCTCGGCGCGCTCGGCGTGACGTACTACGCCGGCAACAACCACAAGTGGCTGTGCGCGCCCAAGAGCACGGGCTTTCTCGTCGCGGCGGGCCCGATCCGCCCGATCGTGACCTCGCACGGCGCGAGCGCGGAGTACGGGCCCGACAATCGCTTGCACGCGGAGCTCGATTGGGTCGGCACGTACGATCCGGCGCCGCAGCTCAGCGTCCCCGCTGCGATCGCCGCGCTCGCGGCGGTCGGCACATCGACGGAGATCCACGCGCGCAACCACGCGCTCGTGCTCGCGCTACGCGATCGTATGCTCGCAGCACTCGGTGGCACGCAGCTCGTCCCCGATACTGCGCTCGGTGCCATGGCCGCGATCACTGTCACGCTGCCGCCGAACTCGACCGCCGACGCGCTCACCGATCAGCTCTTGAGAGCGGGCTTCGAGATCCCGATCGTCGATTGGCCCGGCCAGCCGCTGCTCCGGATCTCCGCGCATCTCTACAACGACGTGCACCAGGCCGAACCGCTGCTCGCGACGCTGCGCGAGCTCGGCGTCACGCGTGGCTGAGGACCTTGAAGATCCTCACCGGCTGAGCGCGGCCTTTGATCGAAATCTCGCCGTTCGCTTCGACGACGAATGAATCGTCGAGCTTCGCGCGGGTCGCGTCGCTGATCAGGAGGTCGGTGTCGAGCTCCTTGGTCTTGCTCTCGAGCCGCGACGCGAGGTTCACTGCATCGCCGATCACGGTGTACTCCATCCGGCGCACGCTGCCGATGTTACCGGCGACGACCTCGCCGGTATGCAGCCCGATCCCGAACCGCAGCGGCTCGATGCTACGCTCCGCGAACCGCGCGTTGAGATTCACGAGCGACGCGCGCATCGCGAGTGCCGCACGCACGGCGCGCGAGGCATCGTCACTCCTGCTCACCGGTGCGCCGAACACCGCCATGATGTTGTCGCCGATGTACTTGTCGACGACGCCGCCCTGCCCCATCACGCAATCCACCATCTCGGTGAAGTATTCGTTGAGGATGCCGACGAGCTCCTGCGCGCTGCGCTTCTCGGCGAACGTGGTGAAGCCGCGCAGATCGCAAAACAGGATCGTGATCTCGAGTGTCTTGCCGCCGAGCTCGACCTCGCCCGCGAGGACGTGCTGGAGCACCTCCTCGGTCATGTACTTGCCCATCGTCACGCGCAGCTTGTCGCGCTCGCGCAGGCCATCGACCATCGAGTTGAACCCGTCGGCGAGATCCTCGAGCTCGTCGCCGGTCTTCACCGTATCGACCTTCACGTACTCCTGTCGCTCGAGCTTGCGCATCGCATCGCTGACGCGGCTTAGCGCGAGCGCCATGCGCGAGGCGAGCCCCCAACCGATCCACAGGGACAGCGACGTGATCACGACGATGATGCCGCCCGCGATCATCAGGTGCTTGCGCACGATCCGCTTGAAGTCGGTGACATCGAGCGCGGTCTCGAACCGGATCTCGAGCTTGTCGCGCTTGGCATTCTCGAGCACCGGCGGCGAGAAGTACGCGACGACCCACGTGCGATCCGCCTCGTCGACGAGCTTGCCCTTGACGGTCGCGTCGTCGAGCGTGTCACTGGGAAAGCCCTGCGTCGCGTACGCGAGCGTCCAGAAGCTACCGGGCCGGCGCAGCTCGAGCGCAAGCTGACCACCGAGCTTCTTCTGTGCGTTCGCGAAGTACGGAGCGTCGAGCGGGAGGCAGACGAGAATAAACCCGAGTCCACCGATCGCGCGGGTGGTCGCGACCGCGATCGGTGCCTTCTTCGAATCTTCGCAGCCGTGGCGAAGCACGACGTGGTCGCCGAGATCGATGCCCTCGGGCAGCTTCTGCTGCGGCGCTTCGCAGCCGTAGTTCGCGATCAGCTTGCGATCGGCATCGAAGATCAGGATGTCGAGATCCGGGTACGCCTTGCGAAACGCGTTCGTGACCTCGTCGAGCATCTTCGGATCGTGCTTGGTCAACGCGAGGATCGTGTCGCCGTCGCTCGCGACCGAACTCGCGGTAACATCCAGATCCTGGATGTCGTCCGCGATCTCTTCGTTGAGCCCGTTCGTGACGTCGGGCACCCGTTCCCGCGCCGTATCGATCAGCTCGTGGTGCATCAGCCACCACAGGATGGGCAGAATCGCGATCGCCGCTAGCGCGGAGAATCCGACCAGGGCCGTCAGCTTGCGACGGACGGTCCCGAGCAGCACCTAGATCTTCTTGCGCCGTTGCTGGAACGAGTACGGCCGGTGGCCGGCCTTCTTGTCGTCGCCATCGTCGCCTTCGACCGGCGTGCCGGCGAGGGGCTCCTCTGCACCGGGGCGGAACTTGATCGATTGCAGCGGGCTATCGGCGACCAGGACCTGGTTCTGGCGACCGAGGACCTGCTCCATGCCTTCGAGCTTGTCGATATCGTCGAGGATATCGTCGACGGTCGCGTAGCGCTCGTTCTTCGCGTCGCGCGTCATTTGATCGAAGATGTCATCGATTCCACGCGGTAGCGACGGATTGATCTGCGACGGCATCGGCGAGCGGCGACCCGGCAACTTCCGGGTGAGCAGCTCGTAGAAGATGATGCCGAGCGCGTAGATGTCACCTTGCGGGCCGGCCATCATCGGTTCGTTGTAGAGCTCCGGCGCCATGTACGCGACGTTGCCCATGCCGACGTAGACCTGGCGGATCACCGCGTGGTCGCGCTCGATGATGCGCGTGAAGCCGAAGTCCGAGACCTTCACGTTGCCGTACGCGTCGATCAGCAGCTGCTCGGGCTTCAAGCCGCGGTGATAGACGCGCTGGGCGTGCGCGGCGCGCAACGCGTGCAGCGTCTGCAGCAGGTACTTGAACGCGAGCTCGACCGGAATCTCTTCCGCGTCGTTGATCAAGCGGCGCGCCGAACCGTTCGGCGCGAGTTCGGTGACGACGTTCGGATACTCGACCCAGATGTTGACGTCGTGGATCGGCAGGATGTTCGGGTGCGCGAG
Organism: Kofleriaceae bacterium; assembly: GCA_043780895.1. GTDB lineage: Bacteria > Myxococcota_A > Polyangia > Haliangiales > Haliangiaceae > JABFXX01. Next base: position 19,794 of record JAYWCI010000233.1, read on the forward strand.
GTTTCCCCACGCGCGCACGACATCGGTAAAGCGACGCACGATCTCGTTGCGCTGGTCTTCGCTGAAGAAGCCGAACAGATCGCGAATCTCTTTGAGCGCGACTTCGCGGTTCAGCGCGATCTGGCGCGCGCGATACACGGTGCCCATACCGCCCGAGCCGATCGAGGCGAGCTTCTCGTAGCGCTGCTCGTCGGCGGTCGACATCTCTCCACTTGCCATCGCCGTCGGGCGACCACCACTGCTCGACACCTTTGCATCCTTGACGGGGAGTTGACGTGCTGCTGAACCTTCGTTGCGATCGCGAAGCAGATCCGCGGCGGCGGACGGACGCACGGATGGAGCGACCGCACCGGATTGCGTGCCCATCGGAACCGACGCCGAAGGCACCGCCATCGCGCGTGACTGGCGCAGCTTCTTGAAGTGCGAAACCGCTCGCTCGGTAAACTCCTGGAGGTTGCCCCCATTGACGACGGTCTCGCCGTCCGGGGTTACCTCGAGGCTTTCATTCGCTCGATCGTGCCGCAGGTATCCCGACTTCTCGAGGAACCCGATGTACTCGGCAAACGGAATCGACACCGCTCCTTCGCACACACGGCGGATGTCGTCGTAACGATTCTGACGGCCATAACGGGCCTCCGCCATGACGTTCGCGAGGATGAAGCGAGCCTCTTCACAGAGGACTTCCTTCGTAACCTTGGCGCGGCCTTCCATTATTACGAATTGTAGGCACCCCCGCCACTAGTGGTCAATTCAGGGAGGCCCCTCAGTCAGTAATCTCTCGACGAGTGGTCGGTCGGCAGGAAGGATGTCCCACGCGGCTAAGTCGGCCACCGGGACCCAGGCGGTGTCATTTACCTCGATGCTGCGCGGTTCTCCGTCGACGATCGTCGCCACGTAGATCAGCATGACCAGGTCGAACGCCGGGTAGACGTGGAACAGGACCTCCCACACCCGGCCGACGTCGACCGTGACTCCGATCTCCTCGCGAAGCTCGCGAACCAGGGCCGCGGCCGGCGATTCGCCCGGTTCCACCTTGCCACCCGGAAACTCCCACTTGAGGGCGAGCGCCGGCTGCTTCTGCTCGGCCGTGCGCTGGGTGATGAGGACCTTGCCATCGCGGACCATCAACCCCGCGACGACGAGCGTGCGTGTGCGCGGCTCGCTCACGAAAACAACCCGATTCGATCGGTGAACGCCGTATCGCCCGGCGAGCCATCGCTCGCGAGGTAGTCGCGAACGCGTCCCGGATCGAGCGCGACGAGCGACGCCGACCGCGTGCCGTAGTGCTCGCCGTGGATACAGATCGCCGTGAGCTGGTTCGCGAGCGCGGGCGGGAGCGACGACGGCGGTGTCGCGGCAAGCTCGACGCGCGCATGATCTCCGAGCGCAGCAGCGAGCCGCGGCCACAGCACCGGCCACGCGGGCCGGTCGGCAAGTGCTGCCGTGATCAAGCCGTGCAACCGCTCGCCGCGCGGGAACCCGGCGGCACCGATGACATCGTTGCACAGCACGTGGATGCCCGGACCGAGCCGGAGGATTTCGGATTCACCCGACTCGCGGCGGAGGTACGCCACGCTGACCTGACTCGCGCTTCCGTAGACCAGGTTCATGCTCGCGTAGCGTTTCGGATCGAGCCCACGGACGTAGGCATCTTGGTCCTCGGCGCTCGCGCACTCCATCACCGCGAGCCCGCGCGAGCGCAGCCCGGGCGGAGCTTGTTCGAGCGCGCGTTGGTTCGTGACTGCCGCAAACTGGCCATCATCGCGAAGTGCCATCCAGGTTCCGCCCGACAACACGTCGCGACCTCCGACGATCCGCGGACCGAGGATTTCCGGTGGGCGCGTCGGGCGCGCGTAGAGCTCGTCACGGTTCGCCGCGAGGACGACCGGTGCGTCGGTAACGCCGACTAAGATCGCGATCGTACACATCTAAAAAAGTCCATCCGAGGCGTGCCACGCTGCTTGCATGTGTGCCTTGCGAACCCTACAGTGCCGCGAGAATGAGACTGTATCCAGGGAAGGTAGATACCATCGCTGCCGAGATCATCACCACGCTCACGCAGGCGAGTGATATCGAAGTCAACGACGGCAACGAGGCGCAGCTCGACTGCGCCGCCGTCCTCAAGGAATACATCCGCGTCGACAAGGAGCTGACCGAGCGCGCCAAGGACATCCTCGAGATTCGAGGCCTTCCCTACTCGCACCTCGGCCGGACGAAGCGCCAGCTCGCGGAACAGAAGGAATTCGGTCTCGGTGAAGACGGTCTGTCGTGGATCGCGAACCAGATGCTCGAGGCGTTCATGTCTTCGCGTCACATCGACGAGGTCTTCGCGGAAGATGCGATCTTGCGCCGCAAGATCAAGGACATCTGCAAGAAGCACATGATGGTCGACGAAGCGATCGACCAGGAAGTGCGTGACCGGATCAAGAACCTCGAAGAAGGTACGTCGGCCTGGGATATCGAGTACGGCAAGGTGCTCGAGCAGGTCAAGGGCAAGCACGGCGTCAAGGAGTAGCGTCCGGAGCCGAGGTTTTCGGCCCTCACAGTCAGCTTGTTTTCTGCGGCGGGGTCGGTAGCCTAAGTCCATGGGCTCGCGGACGTGTGCTGCCTGCGTCGAAGCGCCTGCCACCACGTGTGGCCGGTGTACGAATTCGCAGTGCGCTCGCCATGCCTTGAAGCCCGGTGATCGTTGTCGGGCCTGCGAGCGCGACTATCGCGACGAAGCCAAGACGCGGCGAGCGGTGAAGGTGATCTTCGCGCCGCCGGTCGGGTTGTTCGCGGGTGGTGCATTCTTCGCGCTCGTCACGCTCGGTGGTGCGATCGGCGCGGCGGTGATGTGCGCGGTCGCAGTCGGCATCGCGGTCGGAACCGGCGCGGGCTTGTGCACGCTGGTCGACCGCAACGCGCGCGCCATGTTTCTCCGCGAACGCTCGACAAGTATTCCCGCGGCGCGGTTACTGCCGCCGGGTCGACACTAGTTAGTTAGCTACGTCGGGGCTCGAACGCCGAGCGCTTCGAGAACTTCGCCGGCGACCATCTCGCCGAGCCGCTGGATCAGCTGCTCGCCTTCGGCCACCGAGGCGGCGGCCGGATCACCCGCGTAGGCGGCCTGCATGCCCATCGCCTCGAACGTGGTCACGCCGTCGCGCAGCTTGTCGCTGAGGCTGATGGGGACGGCTGGCAAGCGGAGGCGCAGCGGCTCGTTGACGAGCTCGGGCGCCGCCGCCATCATGATCGAGGTCTCGTAGCGGCCGGCGTGGCACTGGCCGCTCTTGAACTCCGCCGAGAGCGTACGCGCCCACTTCTTCGTGAGCGGACACGCGACGCTGACCCGCTTCTTCGCATCGCCTTCGCGGCCGTCGAGGACGGCGCGGACCGCTGCATCTTGTGCGGGCTCGAGATGATTGTTGACCAAGCAGACGTGGCGGATGCCGCTGCCGAGCAAGCCATCGACGACCGCCGTGAGATACGCGGTGAGCACCGCCGGGGGGATCGAGACGGCGCCCGAGAAGCCGGTCGCACACTCGGTGACGCCGTATGGAACCGCCGGTGCGATCACCGCGACCATCGTGCCGCGCTTGTCGAGGAGCTCGCACGCGCGAAGGCACGCCGCAGCGGAGATCAAGACATCGGTCGCGAGGCCGAGATGGGGACCGTGCGGCTCGGTAGAGCCGACCGGCACGAGCGCGATCACGGCGCGCTTGCTCGCGACGAGCGACTCGAGTGACGCGGTGGTGTGACGGGCCAGGAACTTGTCGGTCATCGGTCGATCAATTCTGCGGGAGCTCGCCGCGTTTTTCGCGCTCGATCAGCGCCTTCTTGTCGACCTTGCCGCGGTCGTTCTTCGGCAGATCGTCGACGAAGACGATCCAGCGTGGATACTTGTGCTTCGACAACTTGCCTTGCACGTGTGCCTTCAGCTCGTCGGCGAGCGCTGCCCGATCGGCGGGGGTGGCGAGCCGCGCGCGCGCATCGGGTCGCACTTCGATCAGCGCCTTGGGCTTGGTCAGGCCTTGGTCCTGCGCGGGAATCACCGCGACGACCGACACCGCCGGGTGATCGAGCAAGCAGTCCTCGACCTCGCGCGGTGCGACGAAGATGCCTCCCACCTTGAACAGATCATCAGCGCGGCCCGAGAAGTAGAGGTAGCCCTCGGCGTCGATCGTGAACAAGTCGCCGGTGCGGCACCAGTGGCCGTGGAAGGTCTTCCAGCTCTTGTCGCGATCACCGAAGTAGCCGTGCGCGACGCTGTCGCCCTTGACCCACAGCACGCCGATCTCTCCGGCAGGCAACGCCTCACCACCGGGCGCATCGGCTTCCTCGGGCAAGATCCGGAGCTCGTAGCCCGCGACGACGCGGCCGAGCGATCCGGGCTTGATGTCGCCAGGGCGATTCGTGCAGTAGATGTGAAACATTTCGGCCGAGCCGATGCCGTCGAAGACATGCGCAGGAAAGCGCGCCTGAAACCGACGCAGCAGCGGCTCGGGCAGCGCCTCGCCCGCCGAGAGATGGAAGCGAACGGTCGAGAGATCGAGGCCGGCTTCGCCGCGCGCCTTACGCTCCTCGTCGAGATCGAGCAGCTTGCCGAGCATCGTCGGCACGTTCGTGACGATCGTCGCGCGATAGCGTTCGATCGCCGCGCTCACCGATTCCGCGGTCGGGCGCTCGCTGAACAACCCGACCGAGGCGCCGACCGCGAATGGGAACCACAGGTTGGTGCCAGTCGCGTAGCCGAAGAACAGGCGCGGCACACTGACCGTGATGTCGTCTTCGCGATAGCCGACCGTGCCCTTCGCGTAGACTTCGGTGTTGAACGCGAAGTCGCGATGGCTGTGCATCGCGGCCTTGCTCCGGCCGGTCGAGCCGGCGGTGAACAACCAGATCGCCGGATCGTCGCGCCGCAACCTCGGCAGCGCGGCCGTGAGCTCGCGACCGCGCGTGATCGAGGCGTCGAGCGAGAGCGCCTGACGGCCCATCTTGACGACCTCGGTCGGCACCGCGATCGGTGCTTCCGGATCGTCGCCGGTCGCCGCATCGGGCGAGAGTAAGATCGTGTGGAGGTTCGGCAGTGCATCGAGCTGAGGTGCGAGCCGGCTCGCGACCTCGGCAGTCGTGATCAACGCCGCACACTTGGTGTACTCGCAGACATACGCGAGGTCCTCGGTGGGCGAGAGAGGATTGCCCATCGCGAGCACGCCCCCAGCTGCGAGGATGCCGAAGATGCTCCACGCGAATGCCGGCGTATCGGGCAGCACGAGATACACGCGCTGCTCGGGGCGCAGCCCTGCTGCGACGAGGAACTTCGCGAGCGAGCGTGCGCGATCCGCGACCTGCGTGTAGGTCCACGTGCGATCGCCGAAGCGCAGCGCGATGCGCTCGCCGCGGCCCTCCGTAACCCGATCGAACAGGAAGTAGTTCGCGAGGCTGAGGTCCTCGGGGAACGTCGGCATCACGGCTTCTCCATGGGCTTGGCGATCTCCCGGGATTTCGCGCGCGGCGCATACGCTGCTGCGATCGAGCGACCGATGATCGTGCGCTGGATCTCGCTCGTACCTTCGTAGATCCGCAGCGGCCGCACCGCGCGATAGAGGTGCTCGACCACCGAGCCCACCATCACGCCACGGCCACCGAACAGTTGCACCGCACGATCGATCACCCGCGACGCCGCCTCGGTCGCACCGAGCTTCGCGATCGAGACCTCCATCGTGACGCGCGCATCGGTCGTGTCCTTGCGGTGCGCCGCGCGCAGCACGAGCAACCGCGCGCTATCGAGATCGACCGCCATGTCGGCGAGGTGGGCCTGGACGAGCTGCTGCTCCGAGAGTGGCTTGCCGAACTGGATCCGGTGCGTGACGAACTTCGCGGCCTCGTCGAGCGCGCGCCGCGCCATGCCGACCGCCGCCGCGCCGACCGAGACCCGGAACGCGTCGAGCGTCTGCATCGCGAGCTTCATGCCCTGCCCGATCTCGCCGATCCGCGCGCTCGGCGGCACGATGACACCTTCGAGCAGGAGGGCACCGATCGGATGCGGCGCGGTCGCGACCAAGGGTTTCACGGTCACGCCCGGGGCGCTGAGGTTGACCCAGAACGCGGTGAGGCCACCCGAGCCGAGCGATGGCTCGGTCGAGGCGAAGACCGTCGCATGATCGGCGATGCCGAGGTTCGAGATGAACAGCTTCTCGCCATCGAGACGATAGCCCTCGACCACCGGCGCGGCGCGCATCTGGATCGATGCGACGTCCGACCCGGCTTCGGGCTCGGTCAGCGCGAACGCCGCGATGCCGGCGCCGCGGGCATACGAGCGCGCCTCGTCGCGTTGCGCCGGCGTGCCCGCGAGCAGCAGCGGCTGGACGCCGAGGCCCTGGACCGCGAAGATCGAATCGGCGCGCGCCGAGACGTAGCCGAGCATCTCGCGCGCGAGGCACAGCGAGCGCGCATCGGTCTTGCCGCTCGCTGGCGCGACCAGCTCGAACAGCCCTGCCCTCGCGAGCGCATCGACCGCGGCACGATCGCGCGCCGGTTCGTCGGCCGCGTCTTCGGCAGCAGCGATCGCATCGGCCGCGCGCACGAGCCGTGCCCCCAGCTCGTGATGCGAAGGCTCGAAGAACATCGGGAGATCTTCGTGCGAGAGCTTCATGCTTTATTTTCCAGGGTCGGGTGCGCCGGCGAACCGCGCCGGCCGGGCTTCTTTGAACGACGCATGCGCCTCGGCAAAGTCCGGGTGCTGCATGCACAGCGCCTGGGCCTGCGCCTCGGCCTCGATCGCGGCGCCGAGCGCCATCGTGTGCTCACTCTCGAGCATCTGCTTGGTCATCGCATGTGCGAAGGCCGGGCCGGCGGCGAGCTTCGCGGCCCACTCCTGCGCGAGGGCGACCGCGGCATCGCCATCCGCGACGACCCGATTGACGAGGCCGATCCGCTCGGCGTGCGCGCAATCGATGACCTCGCCGAAGAACAGCAGCTCGCTCGCGTGACCGAGCCCGACGATCCGTGGCAGCAGGTACGTCGCGCCCATGTCGGCGCCACACAGCCCAACTTTCGGGAAGATGAACCCGAACCGCGCGTTCGCCGCCGCGATCCGGAGATCACACGCCGCCGCGATCACCGCGCCGGCACCGACGGCGATGCCATTGATCGCCGCGATCACCGGGCGCTTGCACGCGCGGATCGCCTCGATCAAGCGACCGGTCGCGCGCGTGAAGGCGACGAGTGCCGCGGTATCGCGACCGAGCAACTCCTTGATGATGTCGTCTTGATCGCCACCCGAGCAGAAGCCGCGACCGCGGCCCGTGATCACGACCGCGCGGACCTCGGCGATCGTGTCGAGCTGCTCGAAGGTCTCGGCGAGCTCCTGATAGATCTCGAAGGTCAGCGCGTTGAGCCGCTTCGGACGATCGAGCGTGATCGTCGCGACGCCGGCCTCGAGCGTGAGCTCGAACGTGGTCGGCGCGATCACGATTCGTGCTCCAGGTGCGCGATGCACTGGATCTCGATCAGCGCTTCGGGCTCGAACAGCGCGGTGACGGCGACGAGCGCCATCGCCGGGTAGAAGTTGCCGAGGCGCTCGCGCCACACCGGGCCGAGTTGCTTGCGCGCGGTGCGGTAAACCTCCATGTCGGTGACGTAGACGGTCATCGAGGCGAGGTCGTTGACATGGGCGTGCGCCACCTTCAACACCGCGAGGATGTTGTCGAGGCACTGCGCGAATTGCCCGACGAGGTCTTTGGCTTCGAACACGCCATTCTTCCAGCCGACCTGACCCGCGATGTGCAGGGTCTTGCCGTGGCCGATGCGCGCATCCGCGTAGCCCTTCGGCACGGGACCTTCCAACAAAACCAACTCGGTGCTCATAGAATTTCTGCGCTCACTTGAGAATCGCTCCACCGTCGATCACGAGCGTCTGACCGTGGATCCCGCGCGCCGCGTCGGCACACAGCATCGAGACGGCGTGCGAGACCTCCGTGACATCGAGTAACCGGTGCTGCGGGTTCATCACCTCGAGCGTCTTGCGGGCTTCCTCGACGCTGCGCCCGGTCTTCTCGGCGATCCGGTTCACGGCCTCGTCGACGATCTGGGTCTGGACCCAGCCCGGGCAGATCGCATTGATCGTCACGCCGGTACGCGCGAGATCGATCGCGAGCGCGCGGGTGTAGCCGACCATCGCGTGCTTCGCGGCGCAGTAGGCCGAGGAGTAGCGATAGCCCGACACGCCGGCATTCGAGGCGATGTTCACGATCCGGCCCCAGCCCGCCTGGACCATCCTCGGCGCGAAGCCGCGGATCAGGCGATACGGCGCGGTCGCGTCGATCTCCATGATCTTGTCCCAGATCTCGTCGGTCATCTTCTCGAGCGGCGCGCTCTCGGCGGCGCCGGCGTTGTTGACGAGGATGTCGATCGTGCCGATGGTCGTGATGAAGGCGTCGGTCGCCTTGCGATCGAGCAGGTCGAGCGTGAAGGCCTCGCCCCCGATCTCGTTCGCGACTGCTTCGTTCTGCGCGGCCGTTCGGCCCGCGACGATCACCTTGGCGCCGGCCGCGGCGAGCTCGCGCGCGCAGGCCGCACCGATGCCCCGCCCACCGCCAGTCACCAGAGCACGCTTGCCCGTGAGGTTGGGTTGCACGCTCGGGGCATAACACGTTTACCCTCGGTCCGAATGCACCTCGCCGACCTCGATGCCACCGCGCAAGCCGAGCTGATCCGGACTGGCGCCGCTACGCCTCGCGAGCTCGTCGATGCCGCGATCGCGCGGATCGAACGCTTCAACCCCGAGCTCGGAGCGGTGGTCACGCCGATGTTCGAACAGGCGCGCGCGTCCTGTGATGCCGCGCCCGAAGGCCCCTTCCGCGGCGTGCCGATCCTGATCAAGGATCTCGGCGCGACGGTCGCGGGTGTGCCGATGGCGATGGGCACGTTGCCACTCAAGCATGCGCGGTGGACACCACCGGTCGATAGCCACCTCGTCGCGTCGCTTCGGCGCGCAGGGTTCGTGATCCTCGGCAAGACCAATACGAGCGAGCTCGGCATCGTGCCGGCTGCGGAACCCCTCGCGTGGCCACCGACGAGAAATCCGTACGATCCGACACGCGGCTCCGGGGGATCGTCGGGCGGTTCCGCGTGCGCGGTCGCGGCCGGCATGGTGCCGATCGCGCACGCGAACGATGGCGGAGGTTCGATCCGGATCCCCGCGAGCATTTGCGGCTTGTTCGGCTTGAAGCCCTCCCGCGCGCGGGTCTCGCTCTATCCGTTCCCCGGGGATGCCGGGCTCGTCGCCGAGCACGTCGTCTCGCGCAGCGTCCGCGACTCCGCCGCCGTCCTCGATCTGCTGGCCGGCATGATGCCCGGCGATCCGTACACCGCACCGGCACAACTACGGCCCTACACCGCCGAGCTGATCGCCCCGAATCGCCAGCTCAAGATCGGCTTCGCCACGCGACACCCGAGTGTCGATGGTGGCATCACGGATTCGCACCCCGATTGCGTGGCGGCGGTGAACCACACCGCGAAGCTGCTCGCCACACTCGGCCACCACGTCGAGCCCGCGGAGATTCCCGAGACCCACGATCCCGAGTTCGTGCCGCGCTTCCTCACGCTGTGGTTCGTCAGCGTGGCGACCCGGATCGACGATCTCGCGACGCTGCTCGGCCGCCGCGTCACCGAACACGAAGTCGAGCCGCTGACCTGGGCGCTCTCGGAGCTGGGTCGCATGATCACCGCGCCCGCGTACGCCGCCGCGTGGACCTGGGTCCACGGCACGACGCGCAAGATCGCCGAGTTCTTCACGCGCTACGATCTGTGGTTGACGCCGACCGTGACCGCACCGCCAGTGCCGCTCGGCACGTTCCGCTCGCCTCCCGATGATCCGCTGAAGGGCATCATGAACGCGGGCGACTTCGCGCCATTCACCGCCGTGTTCAATGCGACCGGCCAGCCGGCGTGCTCGCTGCCGCTCTATCACAACGAACAGGGCCTACCGATCGGGGTGCAGCTCGCCGCCGCGTACGGCCGCGAGGATCTGTTGATCCGCACCGCGGCCCAGCTCGAGGCAGCGCAGCCGTTCCATCACCGCGCGACGCGCTACTAGCGACACGCAGGACCGCGCGAGGTTCCGAGCACACCGCGCGCACCGACACCGACAGTCCAACCAGGGCACACACGTCAGAGCGACTCCGCACAACAGAGCGAATGCGAACGATTTAATGCCGGTCTGATTCTTGAAAGAGACCGCCCTCGATGAAACGACTCCTGTTGGTTTGCCTTACCGCGTGCGGCTCGTCTTCTTCCACAACGCCCCCCGATGCGAATGACCCGACCGCAATTCCCTTCGGAACGACCGCGATCGTCGTGGTCGTCAATCCACCGGTCGGCGACGCGAACACCGCACCGACGCCTGTCCCGGGCTCGACCCGTGCCGGCGTCACCTTGACGACGGACGACAATGTCACCGCGACGACCGATGCGAGTGGCATCGCCGTGCTCGCACCGGTGACCGCCGGGACGCGGACGATCACGGTCTCGGGCGCAACCACGAGCGGCACGTTCACGGTGACGGTCCCGGCTCGCACGTTGCACGAGGTGGCGCTTGCGACCGTCAGTGGTCGCGCGGAGGTCATGGTCGACGTCGACTACAAGGCCGATCAGGCAGTCAACGTCGACCCGACGATGTCGAATGCCGACGTCAACAACATCCTCAAGGTTGGCGATCGCGTCGTGTACTTCTCGAGTGGCCACTACCAGGGCGACCTCGATTTCGCCGGCAGTCGCGTGACGTTGTTCGGAGAGGGCGTCCTCGGCGGCAAGGTCTTCCTCGATGGCAACGTCACGATCTCTGGTAGCGACAGCCGGATCCGCGGCACTCACATCTCGGGCAACCTGACGAGCGCGGCAAGCAAGATCGGCGTGACCTTCTCGCGCGTCGATGGCAGGACGACCACGACAGGCAGCGACAGCATGCTGCTCGCGAATTCGCTCTGCGGCGCCGCCACGATCTCTGGAAGCGGAGTGACCGTACTCGGCAATGCGGGCGTCGCTCCAACGACCGCCTGTCCGTAGCCCTTTCGAAAGAGACTCGAGGGTACGAACGATCGCGCCTCCGCTCTGCCGCCATCGTATACCCGAGCGGTGAGTCGCAACCACCGCAGCATCCGGTACGCGCTGATCCTCGCCGCCGCGGCGATCGTCGGTGCCGTGCTCGGGGCGCAGCATGTTGCGAGCTCCAAGGCGTGCAGCGATGGGCCGGCGCGCCGGCTCGGCGCGTGGAATACCGCGCTGCGCAGCGGCGTGAGGGCCGGGCTCGCCGGCGTGCCTTGGAGCGCGAACGTGATCGCCGCTCTCGACGATGCGAGCGCGAAATGGGAGGCCAGCTATCGCGTGGTCTGCAAGGCGGAGAGTCCTCACCGGGAGGTCCGCATGCAATGCCTCGATCGCACGCTCGGTCGGCTTCGCAGGCTCGCGACGTCGCTCGCGGGCACCTCCGATCGCACGATGCCCGATGCGCCCGCGGGTCAGCCCGCGAGCCTCGACGCGGCCGGCCGCCTCGCCGCCCCCTCGCAGGTGGAGGCGCTGCCCTTGGCGAGAGCCTGCGAGACCACGGACACCGCCGAGCCAGAGCCTCCGGCGGATCCTCACGCCGCGCTTGTTGCCGCCACGCGCGCTCTCGAGCGCGGCGACCTGACGGGTGCAGCGACCACGATTCGAGCGGCGCGTGATCGTGCGATCGATCTATTCGGCGACCGTCACGTCGAGCTCGCGAGCTACGACGACGTACTCGCGGATGTCGAGCGCGCGCGAGGCAAGCTCCGCGCAGCGCGCGCGCTTCACGATCAGAGCGAGCAGCTTCGTACACTCACGTACGGCCCCGAGGACCGCTCGGTCGCCACGAGCAACTATCACCGCGCACTCACGTTGCTCGAAGGCGGCGAGCTCGGCAACGCAGAGCGCGCCGTCCACCAGGCGCTCGCGCTTCGCGGCAAGTCACTCGGCACCACGAGCCCCGAGCTCGGCGAGCTCTACGCGACCCTCGCTGCCATCGATGCGGCGCGTGGCGATCCAGACAGTGCGCGCGAGCATGCCGCGGAGGCCGCGCAGCTCGATCCATCGCTCGCCACGCGCGCCGTGCCCCTCGATCCAGCGGCGAGCGCGCCGGCGATGGTCGTCACGCTCGCGACCGCTCAGCTCGCGGCCGGTGATCACGAGAAGCCGGCCGCGCTGTTCGCGACCGCGCTCGCCCACCTCTCGAACGAACCGAATCGGACCGCCCTCGCCGCCGCCCTCGGGCTCGCGCAATGCAACGATCCGCGCGCTGGCCAAGCCGCACGCACCGCGGTGCAGTTGTTCCTCGCGATGCCCGAGCTCGATCGTGCGCAGCTTCCCCTCGCACGAGACCTCGCGAAGAAACCCTGAGGCCCTCTGTCTCTAGATCGACTCGCGACCCGCTCGCCGGTGCAGACGCGCTCGCGTGTGCTAGCCCAGCTCTTTACGAATGTTCGCGATCACCTCGGCGTAGCTCGTGCTCTGCACGACTTCGGCGAGCTCCGCGGTGTAGCGCGAGACCAGATCCTCGCGACCGCGCTGGAGCGCATCGCGCCGCGCGTTGTACAGCGTGAGGAACGCGCGCTCGGCATTGAGGAAGTACTGCACGGCCGAGATCACGGCGCAGGCACTCGACGTGGTGATCGAGCGCGACGTGTGGGCGAACGAGAAGTAGCGACCTTCCGAGTTCTTGATCTCGATCGTCACCGTGCCGACGGCATCGACACCGGCGGAGGCCTTCTTGCTCTTCATGTCGGCGGCGAGCGCGAACTTCACGAGCTGGATCGTCTTGAGTGATTGATACTCGCGCGCGTAGCGATCGAGCAGGCCGTTGTACAGCGCGTCGACTACGCCGACGCCTTTGCCTTCGACGTCGACCGGAGGCTGATCGCCTTCGCTGATCTTGGCTCGCACCGTGGTCGTCGACCCCGGGTCTTCTTCGATGCTCAACTTGCCCAGCGAGAGCGCCAGGAAGTTCGCACCTAGCACGCGCTTGATCAGATCGGTTTGATCGCTCACCCGCTAATTTTAGCCCGGGTTCCGTCGGATGCACCGTGATCTCCATCATCGGGGAGCCTGATAGATCCCGCGCAGCTCCGGATTTTGGACGCTGCGCTGTCAGCCGTATGCGGCATAGTGTCGCCCCGTGTCCACCACACTAGTCCAGCTCCAGCGTCACGTCGCCCGACTCCAGGGCTGCAAGGCGTGTCCGGACATGATCGGACCGGTGGTCACCGGCCAGCCGGTGGTGTCGCCCGTGATGCTGATCGGCCAGGCGCCCGGCATCAAGGAAGGCCCGATGGGCAAGCCGTTCGCGTGGACCGCCGGCAAGACCTTGTTCCAGTGGTTCGCGCAGCTCGATCTCTCCGAAGAAGAGTTTCGCAACCGCATCTACATGGCGGCGGTGTGCCGATGCTTCCCCGGTAAGAACGCGAAGGCCGGCGGCGATCGCGTGCCATCGGAGGTCGAAGTCGGGCGCTGCAGCAAGCACCTCGAAGCCGAGGTCAGGTTGCTGCGGCCGCAGCTCGTGATTCCGGTCGGCAAGCTCGCCATCACGCAGCTATTCCCCGAGGTCGACAAGCTGATCGAAGTGATCGGAACCAAGCAGACCGCCACGCTCGCGGGTCACACGTTCGATGTCATCGCGCTCCCGCATCCGTCGGGCGCCTCGACCTGGCACCGCACCGAGCCCGGTAAGACCCTCCTCGTTCGCGCGCTCTCGCAGATCGCGCAGCACGATGCGTGGCAAACGATCCTCGCGCCCGTCGCGCAACGCGCTGTCGGGTAAGCTTGGGCCATGCCGATCGTCTCCGAGCTGCTATCCGAGCTCGTCGCGTTTCCAACCCAACAAGCTGGCGGCGAAGGGGGCGCCGGCGACGAGCGCAAGCTGTGCGAACACCTCGCGCCCAAGCTCCGCGCGCTCGGTGCCGACGAGATCGTGCTCGAGTCCGCGCCTCGCAGCGATGGCAGCGCCGGCGCGTACGTCTTTGCGCGCTGGGGTACGCCGCATCGGATCATCAACGCGCACGTCGATACGGTGCCCGCGAACCCCGGCTGGACGCGCTCGCCCTGGTCACCGTACATCGCGAACGGCAAGCTCTATGGCCTCGGCTCGTGCGACACCAAGGCTGGCATCGCGGCCACGCTCGTCGCACTCGAAACCACCCGCCCGAAAAACTTCGGCGTCCTGTTCTCCGGCGACGAAGAAGCCGGCAGCGCGATCATGCACGAGTTCATGAAGTCGCCGCACGCGCGCGGGATCAAGGAAGCGATCGTGTGCGAGCCGACCGCGCGCACCGCCGGCATCGCGCATCGCGGCGTGCTCGCCCATGCCGCGTCGCTCGAAGGTGCAGGCGGCCACTCGTCGAAGGCCGACTTCATGCCCAAGCCAATCGCGAAGCTCGCCCGCCTCGCGGTCGCGATCGATGACCTCGGCGTGCGCCGCTTGCACGACGGTCCGGCCACGATGCCGGGCCTGTGCATGAACGTCGCGGCACTCGCGGGCGGCGTCGCATTCAACGTCGTTCCCCAGCGCGGTCGGCTCGAGTGGTCGACCCGGCCCTACCCTGGCTTTCCGCGCGACGCCTACCTCGCCGAGATCGCCGCGCTCGCTGCCGCGGTCGATCCGAAGATCGAGCTCGCGGTCACGGTAGATCACGCGCCGTTCGCCTGCGCGCATCCCGAAGCGCTGAGCGCCCTCGTCCTGCCGTTCGTGACCTCGATCGGTAAGCTCGATTTCTGGACCGAGGCTGCGCTGTACATGGAGCACGGCATCGACGCGATCGTGATCGGCCCCGGTGACATCGCGCAGGCACACGCGGCGGACGAGTTCGTGCAGCTCGAAGATCTCGACTGGGCGGTCGAGCTGTTCCGCAGAGCGCTCGCCTCGTGATTCGCGTTCTGGTCGTGCTGGGGCTACTCGCCGGGGGCGCCACTGCCGATCCCGACGTGCGCGTTCCACCGGGCACCCGCAAGGACGACGCCGGCCAGCTGGTCTCGAGCCGCGGCCTCCGCGAGACCACCGACTTCCTCGCGAGGGAGCTCGATCGCCGAGGGATCTCGGTCAAACAGGTAGGTCCGATCCGGTCCCGTGGCGTCGAACTGGTGCGGTTTCTGAGCCAAACCCCTGCCACGCCTTGGCTTGCGATTCATGTCCTCCGAAACAACGGCAAGACCACGATCTTCTTCGTCCCTCGCAGCGCTACTTGACGAAAGGCGGCCAGGCCGTTAGAAACACGCCTCCACATTCGGGGATCGTCTAATGGCAGGACGCAAGACTCTGACTCTTGCTATCTAGGTTCGAATCCTAGTCCCCGAACGAAGAAGTGCGGTAAAAGCCGGCTTCGACTGAAAATTTGGCCCCGTTGTATAGCGGTTAGTACGTCGCCCTCTCACGGCGAAAACATGGGTTCGATTCCCATCGGGGTCACTAGAAGAGCTACTCGGCAATCCACGCGCCGCGTCGCCGCACCGAGGTGGTACGTGCGGTCGGGTCGAGCTGGTGCAGGTGAATCCACTCGTTCTGCACGAGGTCGTTCACCTTGGAATGCTTCGCGAGCACCGCATCGATCGCCTCGCGCGATGCCTCGATGAACACTGCGAGGCGCAGCGGGACGTGCACCCACCGCTCGCCATCGTTCAGCGACTGGAGGGCTAGCCCGATCCGGAGATCGCCGCCGTTGCCCTCCAGGACGCCGAGGTGGCCGCCGACGATGTTGTGTAACGTCTTATCGCCGCATCCGTAGCGCGCGTTATCGACGGTCGACGCGTAGTACTGAAAGTTGATCCAGTGCGCGACGACCATCGGGCCGGTCATGATCGCTTCGAGGATCGCGTGGTTCGCGTCGCCGTCGGCGCGATAGTCGTGCAGGAACGCCCGCCCCTCGAGATCGATGTGGCGCGTTCGTTCGCGCGGCGCGATCACGAGCGTCGCGTTCCCCGCGAGCCCCCACTCCGGGCGCACTTCGGCCCAGTTGCTCCCGCGACGGATCATCGCGGCGTGGAGCTTCGGATCCGAGAGCTCGGCCAGGCCGAGCTGGGCCGCGCGGGCACGCCGGGTCTTGGCACTCGCGAGCTCGAGGGTCGCTCGCACGTCGGCGAGATCGATCTTCTTGCCATCGGCGAACAGCGTGACGTCGTCCGTCGTCGTGTTGTGAAGGCCCGCGATGAAAATGGTCCGCTCGGGGATCGTGATGCCTCGGGTGGCGAGCTCGGCGCGGATTTGCTCGTCGTTGAACAGCATCGCCGCGGCACGCGCGTTGACGTCGCCAGGCTGGCCGCAACACGCGCCGCAATCGAGACCCGCGGCATGCGCGTTGTTCTTCGATTCGCTGCCATGGCCAATGAACAGGACGAAGCGGGCGAAGCTCTTGGTTAGCCCGATCGTGCGAAGGAACGTCTCCGCGATCTGGCAGCGTTCGGCGAGCGAGACCTCGGTGCCATCGACGTGGCTCGTGATCCGCGGCATGCGCGTCGCGTCTTCGTCGTCGGTCAGGCCCACGTGATCGTGGTGATTCGAGGGGTCAGCCTCGCCACGCCCCGCATCGAGGAACAGGTTGCGCGCGAAGAACAGGCCCATCGCATCGACGAACGCGAAGCTCGAGAGCGAGCTCGACTTGAACGCCTTCCACGCGTTGGCGGATTCGAGCCGAGTGCGCCGCGTCTTCTCGAGACCCGCGGGGACGCCGGTATCCGTGACCCGGTATTTCGGCGCCATGAGGCCGGGCAACTGCGGGCGTGCCTCGTCGGAGGCAAGCTGCTCGTACTCGATCGGCACGCCGAAGAAACCGGCGGCGCCGAACGTCTGGATCGTGTCGCCTTGGGCTTCGAGCGATCGCCGAAACACTTCCGAGCGCACGTCGAGGCAGAACACGGCCTGCAGCGTCGGTTCGCTCGGTGGAGTCGCGGCGAAGCCGAGCGGCAACGTGGGGCGCACGGTGGATAACCACGCGAGCTCGACGGCGCGCTGCAGGATCCAGTCGTCCGAGCGGGCCAGTTGCGCCGCGCGGTCGATCGCCGACCAGCTCGTCATCGCGAACTTCCACTCGGCGGTGATCGAATCGTCGCTCGAGCGCAGGAGCACCCATTCCCAGGCGAGCCGGATCGCCAAGAGGTCGCGGATGCTGGCGTCGTCGTTGCCGGCCAGCCGCGCATTCCAGCGGACGTACGCGCACCACGATGCCCAGCCGTTGACATCGAGCAGGAGCGCCGAGAAATAGCGCTCGAGCTGCTCGGCGGGCACGCCGAGGTTCGCGCAGCCGCGCGTGATCATTCCCTCGGCGGTCGCGGGAAGCGAACCGAGCGTCTTGCGATAGCCGTCGAGCTCCATGAACAAGTTCGGCATCGGATCGGCCTGCGCCTGCGCGAGCCAGCTCTCGTACAAGCTGCCTTCACGCACGCCACCGATCTGGGCCTGCCCACCATCGAAGTAGGACGCGCAGAACCGGCTGATCCGCTCCATCACGAATTCTCGCCACGAGTGCTCGTGCTCGCGCTTGCGCAGGGTCTCGAGTACGTCGACAACCAGCGGCCTTCGCGACGACACCGGCTCGCGGATCCAGAAGCTCGCGAGCAGATCCTCCTCGGCCATCTCGGCGCCGCTCTCGGCGATCGCTTCGCGCAGGTGATCGGATCGCAAGCGCCCGGCGCGCCACTCCTCCGCGTACCAGGCGCGTGGCATGAGGAGCCGAGCGCCGGAGAGTGCGGCGAGGTCGCCGGCGACTTCCTGCAACGGTTTACCGGTACGGGCCCAGAACGGGTTCACCGCGATGAAGCGATCGAGCGGCCAGGTCGGCGCGATGCTCGCGCACGCGCGGTCGACCGCTGCTTGCACGGCGGGGTCGGCGATCATCGGAACCCCGGCGGCCACAGGCGGAAGGTCACGCGCGTGAACCAATCATCGATATAGAGACCACTGACCAGGTGCGGCTGGACTCGGTTCGCGAACCAACCGTTCGGACTGGTCTGCAGGATGGTCTGGGCAAAGAACAGCACGCCGAGCCCCGCGACCACGATCGACCATTTGGCCGAAGAGGGTTCGAAGCCCGCATTGATCTGCGGCGCGAGCAACTCGAACGCGACATGCCAGCCGAAGTACGCGGCGGATGCGCCGAGTGTGAAGAGGAGCGCGATGCCGAACGTGCGCCGCCCGGCAGCGATCGCACGGCTGAGCATCGGCACGAAGCTGAGGCCGAGGATCAGCGTCAAGGGTGCGAGCGACTCCGGGAGATGTAGCGAGGGCACGAGCCGGGTCGCGAAGTACGGCGCGACGAACACCGATAACACGACCATGCTCCCCAGGATGTGCCGGTAGCGCATGCGCGGCATGTGCACCAGATGCGACGCGCGCCACTGCTGGACGACCGAGCCGGAGCTGAGGAACGTGTGCGCCTTGTAGAGCGAGTGCGCGAGCAGGTGCATCAGCGCCAGGTGCCACGCGCCGAGCCCGCACTGCACGAGCATGAAGCCCATCTGACCGATCGTGGACCACGCGAGCACGCCCTTGATCGCCACGCGCGTGGTCATCACGAGGGCCGCGATGATCGTGGTGCCGAGGCCGACGCCGAGAAGGATGCCTTGCGCGATGTACGCGTGCGCCATGAGGGGCGCGAGCCGGATCATGACGAACCCGCCGATGTTAACGACGCCCGCGTGGAGCAGCGCGGAGACCGGCGTGGGCGCTTCCATCACGGACTGCATCCAGCCGTGGAACGGGATCTGCGCGGACTTGAGCAAGACGCCGAGGACCATCAGGATCGTGGCTGCATGAAGGGTGGGCGACAGCGCACCGCTCGCACGCGCGAACGCGTTGACCTGGTCGATGCGCAAGGTTCCGATCTCGCCACCGATCAGCACGAGCGAGGACACGAAGCACGCGTCCGCGACGCGGCTGAGCAGGAACTTCTTGTGCGCTACGATGATCGCCTGCCGGCGGGTCCGAAAGAATGTGAGCAGCGGGTGGAGCCCGACATCCGTCGTGAACCACGCGAGGACGAGCACGGCGAGATGGTTCGACGTCACCAGCACGACCGCCGCCGCGACCGTGAGCAGGAGCGCACGTGCATACCGGTCGAGTTCGCGTTGCCCGGCGAGGTAGGTGCGTGAATAGCGCACGACGACGACCGCGAGCGTGGACACCAGCACGAACATGCAGCTCGAGACCAGATCGAGCTGGAGGACGTCGTTGAGCCCGGAATCCTTCGCCCTCACGCTCGGGTCGAAGCCGAGGAGCGAGAGCACCGGGTGGAGCGCCACCGCGAGGTAGGTGAGCACGGCGCCGAAGCTCGTCACGAATACGGCGGCCGTCATCAGCTGTGCGCGCTGGCGCGAGATCGTGAAGGCGGCGATGAACAGGCTCGCCGGGACCAGCGCCGCGAGGAGCAGCGGAACGAGCGAGAGCAATTCACCGCTCGTCATGGTCGGTGCGATCCTAGGGCATCATGCGAATTTGCGAATCGCCGTGGCACTCATTTCGCCTGGGCCGACCGCGAGCCGCGGCCGTACACGTTGAACGTCGTGCCGATGCCGACCTCGCTGTAGACCCACGCGAACCCGCCACGTTGCTGGGCGATGCCGAACACGGTCGAGAGGCCCAGGCCCGTCACCCCTCCCTTTCTCCATGCCGACCCTGGTATCGCTCACCGCGATCATGTTTCGCTCGATGCCGAGGCCCCGCGATCAGCATCAGATACGCCGGGTTCCTGCGCGCGGTCAACGCGCGCGACGCCAGCCTCGGCGGCGGATCGCTCGCGGGCGCGCAGGTCTCGCCGCCTGCGACCTAGCTGCCCTTGGCCTGCGCGATCTTGATATTCTGACGCGCGAGCTCGTTGGTGGGCTCGCGCTCGAGCACTTTTTTCCACTGCGCGATCGCGTCGTCGAACCGCATGAGCTTGTAGTAGGCCTTCGCGAGGATCATCCGGTACGTCACCGCGGCGGGCGCGAGCTCGACGGCGCGCTTCGCGAGCAAGACCGAGCGCTGAAAATCGGCCTTGTCGAAGGCGACCTCCGCGAGCCCCGCGTAGGCGACATGATCGTTCCTGTTCGCGTCGATCGCGCGCTGGAACGTCGCCTTCGCTTGGTCGGTCTTGCCGGTGCTGAGCTCGGCGCGCGCCTTCGCGTCGAGATCCTTGGAGGCGGCGAGCTGGGACGTCTCGGCTCTCGCGTCACCGCGTGCTCGCTTCGCAGCGGACAGCAGGGTCGTGGCTTCGCTCGGCCGCTTGATCGCCTCGGTCGTCAACGCGTTCGCGATCTCGGTGCCGCGCTGAGTCGCGACCGCGTTTTGCGGATCGATCTTGCGAAGATCGAGCAAGTCCTCGAGCGCGTTGTGACCGGCGGGCGAGACGAACCTGCGCTCGACGATCGCGAGATCGATCTGCGAGATCAAGAACGCGACCTGCGCGGGCTCCTGACGCGCCGCCGCCGTTGGCGCGGGCGCAGGCTTCGAGGCGCGCGTTGGCGGCAACGCGCGCGCGCGCTCGACCGCGTCCGTCGCGTCGTAGCGGGAAAGATCCGCGTAGCAGATCCGCGCGCTGTCTTTCTTGTCGTGGTCCCACAGCAACTGCGCCGAGGCACGCAGCACCGCGATCGCGCGGATGCGCAACTCGCGAGCACGCGGCGAGCCGGCATGGTGATCGAGGAGCGCGAGCGCGTTGTCTTCGGCAGGCTCTGCGATGCGCCCCTGGGCGATCGCAGCTTCGACGCGATCGAGCACCGGATCTGCGGCGGGTGCCGGCGTTTGTGTGTGCACCACGGGAGCGGGCGTCGCGACAGGCGCGGTCGCGCTGCCGTGCGGGATCACGGCGAACCCCATGGCGGCGAGCGCCGCGACGATCGCACCCGCGGCGATCCATGGCGTGCGCGTGCGCGTGCGCGGGCGCGGGTGCTTGGAGATGGTGGTGACCAGCGTGGTCCGCGACTCGCGCTGGTGTTCGGTGCCCGCCCGCCCGCGCGGTTGAGAATCGCCTCGGATGCGAGGCTCGGTGGGATCGCATTCCGGCTGGGTCGCAGCGCGTGCGAAGCCGGGCAGCGGTGTCGGAATCGCAAACGGCGAGGACACCAGTGGCGTCAAGCCGACGAGGCCCGTCGCGACGAGTATGCCGTCGAGCATCCTCGAAAACTCCGGCGCCGATTGGATCCGCTCCGTGGGCTTCTTCGCGAGGCCGGCGAGGATGATCTCCTCGAGGCGCGCCGGAATTCCGAGCGCAGGATCGAACGCTGGCACCGGCGCATGCACGTGCGCGTAGAGCTTCGCTTGCGGATCGAGGCCGGCGAATGGCGTCGTACCCGCGAGCATCTCGTACAGCACGACACTCGCCGCGTAGAGGTCGACCGCGATCGTGATCGGATCGGCGACCACCTGTTCGGGCGACACGTACTCCGGCGTTCCGTGGCGGAGATCTTCGCCCTCGAACTCGCGGTCGAGCAGCTTCGAGATGCCGAAATCGAGGAGTTTCACGAAGCTCTCGCCGTGCTTTCGGGCGAGGAAGATATTGTCGGGCTTGATATCGCAGTGGACGATGTCGCGCTCGTGCGCGTACGCGAGACCGCCGAGCACGCCGCGCATGATGTCGATCGCATCCGGCCACGCGAACCGTAGATCGCGCGTCAGCCTCGCGCGCAGCGATTCGCCTTCGAGGACCTCCATCGCGAGATACAGCGTGCCGTCGTCGAGCGCGCCGAAGTCGCTCACCGAAACGATGTTGGGGTGATCGAGCTGGCCGGAGGCGAAAGCCTCGCGCTTGAACGCCTCCGCGTTCGCTGCGCGCGAAACGTCATCGCGAGTCGTGGTCTCGCGCAGCACCTTGATCGCGAACGGGCGATGCAGGCCGGTGTGCATGCCGCGATAGACCGAGCCCATGCCACCGGTCCCGATCAAGGCCTCGATGAAGTACCGACCATCGAGGGTGCTGCCGATCATCCGGGCTCGATGATAGCGGAACACCGTCGAGAAGCCCGGCGCGCTCGCCCGTCGATACCCGATCCATTCCGAGCGCTGGCGTCACACTCGTGACGAATCCTGCGTGCGCCTACCTCGCAGCACGGAGAGCTTCTGACGAGATCTTGCCTAGTTCGTCGCGGATGCCGACACGAGCGCGATCATCGCGCCTTGCGGATCACGGAGCTGGACGACGGTCTGCCCGCCCGGGACTTCGTGAGGACCGCTGATCACGATCGCGCCTTTGCGCTTCGCACGAGCGAGCGTCGCATCGAGCTCGTTCGCGGTGACATAGAACATCCAGCCCGGCGGCAACGGTTCCGGACTCGGCGGAAGGTTCATCATGCCGCCGAGCTGCACGCCTTCGCGGCCCCACAGCAAGTAGGTGCCCATGTCGCCCATGTTGTGCTCGCCCATCTTTTCCCAGCCGAACACCGCGCAATAGAACTGCAGCGCAGCGTTGTGATCGGCCGTGTAGAGCTCGTGCCACGAGAACTCGCCGGTCTGCGCCGCATCGTGCGACTCCATCGGACGGCTCGGCGTGAACAGCGAGATCGCGGCACCCTGCGGGTCGGTGATGATCGCGAAGTTGCCTACGTTGGGAACGTTCTCGGCATGGATGACCTTGCCGCCGAGGTCTTTGACCTTCGCGACCGCAGCGTCGATATTCTCGACCTCGACGTTCGCCTGCCAGTACGACGGGGAGCCCGCCTGCTTCGCGAGCTCGGGTAACACCGTGACGCCGCCGAGCGGGCCCTGGCTGCTCACGAACATCGTGTAGTTGCTGCCCTCGCCGAACGATTGCGTCTTCCACCCGAGCACCTCGGTGTAGAACGCGATCGCTGCTTCCGGATCGGAGGTCAGCAGCTCGAACCAGACGAAACGGCCGGTGTTCTTGTCGGTCATGGTCGAACACTAGCGCATCGCTCGAGCTACCTTTTTCGTGGAGCGCGAACGCGACCTCGTACATCTCAGGCACCCGCCGGGATGAGGACGCCGCGACCGACACGCTTGCCGGCGCGAAATCCACCCGTGACACGAACGATCATTCGTTCGTGTCACGAACGTGCCCCATCGAAAGTCGGGCACAAGAGATTCCCTAGGACAATCGTCGAAGCAGTGCCGCACTTCGAATGCGAACGTTGGTTCGCATTCAGTGATAATCAGGACCTATCAGAGACTTCGGCCCTGGCGCCGTGGCGCCGCGCTCGCGCGACGCGCAGAGTGAGGGTCATGGATATCGGTATCGACACTCCGCATCGCAAGCAGATCGCCGACGGCCTCTCGAAGGTGCTCGCGGACACGTACACGCTCTACCTCAAGACCCACAACTTCCACTGGAACGTCACCGGCCCGATGTTCCAGACCCTGCACCTCATGTTCGAGGCCCACTACACCGAGCTCGCTCTCGCGGTCGACCTGATCGCGGAACGGATTCGCGCCCTCGGCTTCCCCGCACCGGGCACGTATCGCCAGTTCGCGGCGCTGTCGTCGATCCCCGAGGAAGACGGGATCCCGAAGGCCGAAGATATGATCCGGTTGCTCGTCGCCGGCCACGAGGCGGTCGCACGAACATCACGCGCCGTGTTCACGACCGCCGAGCAGGCGAACGATCAACCGAGCTGTGACCTATTGACCCAGCGCATGCAGCTCCATGAAAAGACCGCGTGGATGCTGCGCAGCCTCCTCGAGTAGTTGTTACGGTTCGGGGTGCCTCCAGTCCATTCCGATGCGTTCGTGTTCTTCGGTGCGACCGGCGACCTCGCGTACAAGCAGATCTTTCCGGCGCTCCAGGCGCTCGTAAAATCGGGGCGTCTGGACGTGCCGGTGATCGGCGTCGCGAAGGCGGGCTGGAACCTCGATCAGCTGCGCGACCGCGCGCGCAAGAGCCTCGCCGACCACGGTGGCGTCGACGAGGCCGCGTTCGCGAAGCTCGTGACCCTGCTCCGCTATGTCGATGGCGACTACGCCGACGCAGCGACGTTCGAGGCGTTGAAGAAGGAGCTGGACGGCGCACAGCATCCGCTGCACTACCTCGCGATCCCGCCGAGCCTGTTTCCCGTGGTCGTGCAGCAACTCCAGAAATCGGGGTGCAGCGACGGCGCGCGCGTCGTGATCGAGAAGCCGTTCGGCCACGATCTGGGCTCGGCCGAGGCGCTCGACAAGACGATCCACAGCGTGTTTGCCGAGCCATCGGTATTTCGGATCGATCACTTCCTCGGCAAGGAGGCGGTGCAGAACCTCGTCGTGTTCAGGTTCGCGAACTCGTTCCTCGAGCCGATCTGGAACCGCCACTACATCGAGAGCGTGCAGATCACGATGGCCGAATCCTTCGGCATCGCCGGGCGTGGTGGCTTCTACGATGCGACGGGCGCGATCCGCGACGTCGTCCAGAACCACCTCCTGCAGGTGCTCGGCATCATCGCGATGGAATCGCCCGCGACCACGTATCCCGAGGCGATCCGCGACGAGATCGTTAAGGTGTTCCGCCAGACCGCACCGATCACGCCTGCGAGCCTGGTGCGCGGCCAGTTCGCCGGTTATCAGCAAGAAGCTGGGGTCGCGCCCGACTCGAAGGTTGAAACCTACGCCGCGATGCGCATCGCGATCGATTCGTGGCGCTGGGATGGCGTGCCGTTCTTTATCCGCACCGGCAAGTGCATGCCGGTGACCGCGACCGAGGTCATGGTGCGACTCAAGCGCGCACCGCTGACCAAGCTCGCGAACGGCGAGGGCAACTACATCCGGCTCCGCCTCGGCCCCGAGATGACGCTCGCGATCGGCGCGCGCGTGAAACACCCGGGCGAAGCCATGACGTCGGAGCCGAACGAGCTCACGCTCGTGCATCACCCGGTGGCGAGCGAGATGACCGCGTACGAGCGCCTGCTCGGTGATGCGATGAACGGTGACCCGACCCTGTTCGCCCGCGAAGAAGCGGTCGAGCAAGCGTGGCGGATCGTGCAACCGATCCTCGGCGATTGCGGCGAGGTCTCCAGCTACGCGCCGGGTTCGTGGGGCCCGGCCAAGGCAGATACCCTCACCGCAGGTGTAGGTGGTTGGTACCAACCCACCGCCGCCGGAGATCCATCGATCGAGCGTTAGCTCGCGTGGCAACTCGATACCGTTATAGCGCGGGACGATCAGCGGCCTTCGGCTTGGTGCTGCTCGGCTGGCTAGGCCTTGCGCTTGGGTTTCACTGTTGGCGAGGGCGGCCGGACCTGCGCGGCTTCCTCGCGAGCCCAGATGCGCCCCGCTTCCGCGCGCTGGACGAACGCCTCGACGCCCTTGCCGGCGAGGTCGATCACGCCCGCATCCGGCTTCGCGCCCGCCGCGTCGAGTAGCGGTCGTGCAGCGCCGACCACGCCCATCACCTTGCAGTGATGAAAGGCATCGCTCGCCCACTGAACCGCGGCGGGATTCGCGACGAGGCTCGCGATGCTCGCGTCGCCTACGACGATCGCGACCGCATCGAAGATCACCGAGGGGCCACCCGCGATCATGTGATCGGCGGCCATCACGGTGCCGTTCGCAGCCGTGGTCTTGCCGACCCTCGGTGCGACGAGCTGGACCGTTGCGCCCGCCTTGACGATCGTGGCTCGCAGCTTCGTCACGAGCGCCGCGTCGCAGCCATCGCTGATCATGATGCCGACCTTGCGACCGACGAGCGTGGGCTCGGCTTTGCCGAGGATGCTCAGCGCCGGCGACGGTTCCATATCGAACGGCTCCTTCACCGGCCTGATGAGCTCGGCCTGCCCCACCATGCCGAGGTTCTCCGCGACCGTCGCGCCGAGCTGCTTGTCGATCAGATCGAGGTGACCGAGCTGGCGCTTGCGCACCGCCTCGGACTCGACCTTCGAGAGCTCGAACGTATACGCGTTCGCGATGTGGCGCTGCTCGACGGGCGTCTGCGAGCGATAGAACATCCGCGCCTGGGTGTGATGATCGGCGAACGTCTCCGAGCGCTGCCGGATCTTCGTGCCGACGAGCGGCTCGGCATACGTCGCGAAGCCTTTCGGCGTCTCGCGCGGACCGTTCGGCTCGAGGCTATTCGGCTCGTAGTTCGTGCGACCTTTATCGACTGCCTGGCGCGCCATGCCGTCACGCTGGAAGTTGTGCATCGGGCACTTCGGCTTGTTGATCTCGAGCTCGTGGAAGTTCGGACCGCCGATCCGCTTGAGCTGCGTATCGGTGTAGGAGAACAACCTGCCCTGGAGCAGCGGATCGTTGGTGACATCGATGCCCGGAACCAGGTGGCCCGGATGAAACGCGACCTGCTCGGTCTCGGCGAAGAAGTTATTCGGCCAGCGGTTCAGCGTCATCTTGCCGACCGCGATCAGCGGATACTCCTCCTCGGGCACGAGCTTCGTAGGATCGAGGATGTCGTACGGCAAGCCCTCGACGTCGGCCTCGGGAATCGGCTGGATCATCAGCTCCCACTCGGGGAACGCGCCGTTCGTGATCGCTTCCCAGAGATCGCGACGATGGAAGTCTTGGTCCGCACCTGCGATCTTCACGGCCTCGTCCCAGGTCGTCGACTGCATGCCGAGCGCGGGCCGCCAGTGCCACTTGATGAGCGTCGCGGCACCCTTTGCATCGATCAGACGGAAGGTGTGGATGCCGAAGCCTTCGATCATGCGCAGCGAGCGCGGAATCGCGCGATCCGACATCGCCCACATCACCATATGCTGCGCTTCCGAGGCGAGCGACACGAAATCCCAGAACGTGTCATGCGCGGAGGCATTCTGCGGAAAGCCGCGATCGGGCTCCATCTTCACCGAGTGCACGAAGTCCGGGAACTTGACCGCGTCCTGGATGAAGAATACCGGGATGTTGTTGCCGACGAGATCGAAGTTGCCTTCCTGCGTGTAGAACTTCACCGCGAAACCACGCACGTCGCGCGGCGTATCGATCGAGCCCGCACCACCGGCGACGGTCGAGAACCGGGTGAACACCGGCGTCTCCACGCCGGGCTGCAGGAACGCCGCGCGGCTGTACTTGGCCGCGCCCTTGTACGCGACGAACGTCCCGTGCGCCCCCGAGCCGCGCGCGTGGACGACGCGCTCCGGAATCCGCTCGTGATCGAAGTGGGTGATCTTTTCGATGAAATGAAAATCCTCGATCAGCGACGGCCCGCGCACCCCGGCGCGTAGGGTGTTCTGATCATCCGAGACCGGCATCCCGTGATTGGTGGTGAGCGGCGTCGCGGAGTGCTGGTGCGTCTCGCCGCCCGCACCGGCCTCGGTGGCCGTGGGGGTAGTCTTGGGAGACGACTTGGAGGACGGGGGCGGCGGAGCTTTGGCCATGACCAGCCGGTCGGGAGCAAGTCGCGGGCCGTCACCTACACGGGATTTCGACGAGGTTACGTAGCGCTCGCGCACGTCGAGCGCGACTGCACGAGCGTACCTCGCGAGATCTGCGAGCCCTTACCCCCGAGATACCTCAGGCCGTTCGCGAAATGGACGACACTGTTGTCGTGAAGCAGCCAGTGCTGGATCAGCGGGACTTGATGTCGATTGCCAAGGGCATTCGGCAGCGGTCGCGGACGGCGGTGCCTCGGTCGTTCATCCTGTTCGTCGCGAACTATCCGCAGTACGTCTCGATGCGCGACGCCGCCACGATGAAGATTCCGCGCATCAATTAGTCACGTCGAATTCGCTGGCCCCGTGGCGATCACTTCTCTGGAAGGTACACGGGTCCGTGAATTCCTGACGGACTGCTTGCACGTCGCAGAACCCGGGCCGACGATGCCGCCCATGGCCAAGGCTAAACAGACGGTGGAGCACGACGAGCACGACGAGCACGACCACGCAGGTCACGACCACGACCATGATCACGATCATGGTGACGATGATGGCGAGGCGGTCGTCGCCGTGATCGTCCAGAACCAGGAGAAGATCCTGGCGAACCAGCACGCGATCCATGCGAATCAGAAGCACCTGATCACGCTGGTCGCGGGCCAGAAGACGATCCAGGCGAATCAGAAGACGATCCAGGCGAATCAGAAGGCGATCCTGGGCAACCAGAAGTTGCTCCAGCAGATCGTCGCGAACCAGGCCAAGATCCAGGCGAACCAGAAGAAGCTCGATCAGGTGCTCGCGAATCAAAAGGCGATCCAGGCGAACCAGAAGAAGATCCTCGCGAAGAAGTAAGCGCGTATGGATCTGCTCGAGCGTGCACGCACGCTCGCGGCTTGCCCACTATTCGAGAACCTCGCGCCGGCGGTCATCATCCGCCTGGCCGAGCGCGCGCGAGCGACCGAGCTCCAGCGCGGCGAGCGCCGCACGACCGACGACGATGTCTGGGTCGTCGCCTCGGGCTCGTTCGCGGTGGTCGTGCGTGAAGGTGGGGCCGCGGACCCTACGGCGTTCGCGACCGCGAGTATCGCGCGCAGGCGCGGCGCGGGCGCGGTCCCTGGCAACGCGCTCGGTCTCGTGCGCGTCGTTCGCCCCGCGACGCCCGTGGTCGAAGTCGTCGCGGAGGTCGCGAGCGTGCTCGTCGGGCTCGCGGTCGATGACGTGCGCGACGTGCTCGAAGAAGATCCAGCGGCACTCGCCGCGATCTCCGATCGCCTCGCGGCGCTGCTCCTCGAAGGTGCGGGATGAATCGCCGCGCGTTCGTCCTCGGCGCGGTGATGATCCTGCTCGGCAGCTTGGTCGCCGTCGCGCTGCGCGCGTTCGCCGAGGCGACGTTCTTGAAAGCGTACGGGACCGCGCAGACGCCGTGGTTGTTGATCGCGACCGCGGCAGGCTTCGCGGTCGCGACACTCGGCTACGACGCACTCACGCGGCTCGCGCACGCCGGGGCGCGGGCCGGACTCGTCGATCCCGGCTTGCTCGTCGTGCTCGCGATCGTCGCGGCGGTGTCGCCGGCCTTGCTTGCCGGCGGCGTGTCGCCCGTGGTGATCGTGATCGGCTTGACCGCGTCGTCTCAGGTCGCGAACCTCGCGCTATGGAATCGTGTCGCGGCCGCGGTCGCCGGGCGCGATGCGCGGCGGATGCTGCCGCGAGCTGGCGCCGCGGTCACACTCGGTGGTGCGATCGCCGGGCTGGGCGCGGGCGCCGTGATCCCGCGCGCCGGGCTCGCGTTCCTGCCACATGCGGCGGCGGTGGCGACCATGCTCGCGCTGATCGTGAGCATCGCGCAGGAGCGCGCGCTGATCGCCGGTGGGGCGCCCGGCGGCGTGCCTGGCGGCCCGGGCATCGCCCGCGTCCCGACGGCGGTCGCACCTCCGGTGATCACGCTCTCGACGATCCAGCGCGCGCTGCTCGCCGCGATGATCGCGACCGCCGCGTTCGAGGCGATCGTCACGACCGTCATCGATCTGCAGTTCCTCGCGAACGTGAAGTCGCGCTACGCCGGCGACGAGCTCGCGGTCGCGCTCGCCCTGTTCTACGGCGGCACGAACGCGATCCTGTTCTTGCTCCAGATCCTCGCCGTGCCGCGCATCCTCGTCACGCGCAGCTTGCCGTTCACCGCCGCGATCCACCCTGCCCTCGTGATCCTTTCGTACCTCGGGTTCGCCGCGTCGCCGGGCTTTCTCGGCATCGCCGGCACGCGCACTACCGATCAAGTGTTCCGGCTCGCCACGTCGCGCACGTCGCAAGAGCTCGCGCTCTCCGCGCTGCCGCCCGGGCCTCGCGCGCGCTGGAAGGTCTTGTTGCGCGGCCTGGTCTATCCGGCCGGTGTCGTCGCGAGCGCGTTCGTGCTGTTCGCGATCGGGCCCGCGATCAGGCGCGAGCCGGCGCGCGTCGCGCTCGTCGCGATCGCGGTCGCGGTCGTGTGGGCGATCGCCGCGCGCGTCGCGGCGCGCCGGTTTCAGAATGCGCTCGCCGCGCCGCTCGGGATCCGGGAAGCACGGCGTGAAGATCCGCGCCGCATCGATCTCGAGACGCTCGAGCGCTGGACCCATGCGGCCGGCGCGGGCGAGGTGAAGGTCGCCGCGCTCGCGCGTGCCGCGCTGCAGCGCGCGCGGATCGATCCGAGCGACCTCGCCGATCACTTGCGCCACGATGACGACGAGGTCCGCGCCGCGATGTTCGATCAGCTCGCGCGCACGCCAGTCCCTGCCCTCCGCGGAGAGCTCCGCGCCGCGATCGCGATCGAGGACGATGATCGCGCGCTCGCGCTCGGCATCAAGGCGCTCACGATCGCTGGTGACGACTTCGGCGTACAGCGCGGCAAAGAGCGCGCCGGCCTATCGCGCGAGATCGACGACATCACGCGCTGCGCCGCGCTCGTGCTCGCGAAGGGCGAGGTCGCGACTGAGCTGCCGCGCGTGCTCGCGCACGATCCGGCCTGGGCCGTCGCGATCCTCCGCGCCCGCCGCGGCGACCTCGGCGACGCCGCCCTCGAGACCCTCCTCGTGACAGCGGCGACCACGCCCGCAACCCGCGCCGGGGCATTCCTCGCGATCGCGCGGGTCGGCAGCGTCGCCAGCCTCGCCATGCTCGCGACCGCGCTCGAGCAAGGGGATCTGGCGGCGCTCGCGGCGATCAGCTCGCTCGGCGAGCTCGAAGGTGATCGCGACCTCGCGCTGACCGGAGCGCTCGCCACGTGGTCCGCACTCGCGCGTGCGACCACCGCACGGACCCTCGCACGTGCGCCTGCCGGCGCACCCGCGAGCGCGAACTTGGTCGCGGCGCTCGTGGACGATCGCGATCCCGAGGTCGCGCATGCGGCCCTGCGTACCGCGCTCGCGTTCGCGCGCAGCGGCACGGCACTGCCAGGCTCGCGGATCGCCGCCGCGCTCGAAGCCGCGCTCGGCGCGCTCGCCGCGCACCTCGACGCGCGCGATGCGAATCCTGCAGCGTGGTCGACGTGTGCGCGCACCGAGCTCGAGGTCGCGACCCGGCGCTGTGTCGCGCGCGTCCTGTGGGCGTCCGCCGTCGAGGCTGCCGCCGCAGGTCGCGATTCGGCGCCGATCGCGGCGGCTGCCCGGCGCTTGCTCGGCGGTGGCGATGCCGAACGCAAGCGCGCGCTCGATGTCGTCCAGGAGCTCCAGGCGCGCCCCGCGATCCTCGAGGCGATCGAACGGTGGATCGGCCCGCGCACAGGCACCGGTTCGCCTCCCGACCTCGCCGCGCACGATGCGTGGCTCGGTCGCTTGGTTGCCGGCGAGCTCGCCGCGCTCGAGCCAGCGCTCGTCGCCTTGCGCGCGCCCGCCTTGTTCGCATCACTCGCGGGCCCGGCCCTCGCGGCGCTCGCCGAACGCGCGACCTCGCAGCACGTGACCGGTGTGTTGTTCGAGGCCGGCGATACGGGCGAGACCATGTTCGTCGTCACGCACGGCGCGCTCGTCGCGCAACGCGCGGGCTCTCCGGATCGTCGGATCGGGCCCGGTGGCGTCGTTGGCGAGCTCGCGGTTCTCACGCACGCGACGCGCGCCGCGAAGGTCAGTGCCACGGACGGCGGCGCCGACGTGCTCGCGATCGATCGCGCCGCATTCTCGGCTGCCGGTCGGCGCGATCCCGAGCTCGTCCTCGGCTTGTCCGCGACCCTCGCAGGTTGGCTCGCGTCCGCGCGGCCCGATGTGCTCTAGAGCTCAGCTGCGTTCGAGCACGGCGAATGTCTCGAGCTGCGGGGCCCACGGTGCGTCGCGCAACGCCTTGATTCCGGCCGCGCTCAGCTGATGCCACGGAATTGTCAGGTGGCGCAGCGAAGGCAAGCTCGCGCTCGCGAGCACCGTCGCCGCTTTGTCCGTGACGCTCGCGCTCGCGAACGACAGCGAAAGCAGCCGCTCGAACACGCGATTCGCGGCGAACGCCTCGAACGCCTCGTACGCCAGGTCCGGGCCCCGCAGCGTGAGCGCGACGAGGTTCGCGAACGTGCACGATCGCAACCACGCGGCCAGCCCGGCGCACGTGCCGAGCTCGAGGACCAAGAGCTCCGCGAACATCGGCGATGTCGCGAGTGCGGTCGCCGCCACACCGGTGAGCTGCTTGGCCCCGAGCTCGAGCCGGCGCACGCTGCGCATCGCCGGGCTCGTCGCTAGCTCCGCGAACGGTGCGTTGATCGCGGGCAGCTCGATCGCGAAGTGGTCGAGCGCCCAGCCGGTATGCTCGAGAGCGCGCAGCGCATCGGCGTGCGGTTTGAGGTTCGCCAACGCGAACGCGGTCACGCCGGGGAGCAGCGTCGCAAGCTCGTCGATATCGCTCTCGCGCAGCACGTTCGCGCGCTCGCCCTCGAAGGCATCGGCGAGGCTCAACGAACGCAAGCCCGCGGGCGCCGGCAACGCGCGAAGCTGCCTGATCGAGGTTGGGTGCCACGGCATCCGGAGTCGCTCGAGCACTGCACCCGGGCGAGCCAGCAGCGGCGCGAAGTCCGCATCCGGGGCATGAACCGCGAACAGCTCGAGCTCGGTCGCGCGCGCGATCGCGGGGCTTGCCGCGAGCTCGTCGACGTCGTCGCGTGGGCCAAACCGGAGGATCGTGCGCGCGATCGGAGCCTGGGCCCACGCGGCATCGCGATAGGTCTGCAGCGTGTTCGCATCGAGCTCGCACGCGACCGGCAATCCGCGCACGAAGCTCGCATTCTCGCCGACCTTCGCGAGCTCGCGCGGCCACACCAGCTTGGTCAGTGCGGCGCGCCGTTCGTTGGCACCCTCGGTGACCTGGCGCGCGAGGGTGTAGCGGCGCGGATCGTCGAGCCGCAAGGTCTCCAGCTCGAGCGCACGCGTGAGGTGCTCGGCGAAGCGCGGATACTTCGCGGCCAGCCCACGGATCGCGACGCGATTCGCGGGCGCCGCACGCACCGCTGCGACCTCATCCACGACGGAATCGTCGTCGGTCGGCTCGTCGAACAATGGATCGAGCACCACACCGGCCGCTTCGCACACCTGATCGAACGCGAGCTGACCGTCCTCGCCAAACTTCTCGTCGATCACGATCCGCCACTCGGCGAGCTGCACGCGCAGCTGCACGACGAACCCCGTGCCGCACACGTGATCGATTGCTTCGCCGAACACTGGGCCACGCCTCGCTTCGAGCGCGGCGCAGGCGCGCGCGAGCTCGCGCACGATCTGTAGCGCCTCGGCCGCCCCCTGCGTGCGAGTCGGTGCCCGCGCTTGCAGCTGGCTGGTTAGCCACGCCCCGTCCATAGGGCCAGCATACTAGACGCCGTGTGCGAGCACGACGAACGTGTCACCTGCATCGGGCGTCGAGTTGCTGTTCGCATCGGCCCAGCTGAATACGTACCAGCTGTCGGGATAGCTCGCCGTGTTCGGCAGGATCACGTTCGCGTAGTAGTACGCCGCCGCGGTCGTGCCGCGCGCACCGTTGCAGGCGCCGTAGCCGACCAGGTTCAGCGTGCCGCTCGTCGGATCGGTCACCAGCTCGGTGATGAATTGGTCCCTGTGCGCCGAGCAGCTCGCGGCGATCATCTGCGCGACCGGCACGGTCTCGCCGCGCTTCATCCAGTTGTAGTGAATGCCATCCGGTGCATCGAAGTAGATCTTCGTCGCGAGCTGGGTCTGCTCGAGCCACTTGATCGGCCTGTTCGCGAACGGTCCACCGCCCATCACGTACGTGACCCCAGCACCGGCGAGTGGCTGGCCGGTGGTCTGATCGACGAGGGTCGCGTCGGTCTGATTGGCGGTCGTCACGGTCACGGTCGAGGGACAGTTCGCGGTGATGGTCGAGGCCATCAGGTCCGCCGCGGTCTGATCCGCCGCGATGCCATCGTGAACGACGTAGACCGTCGTGTTCGCACAGAAGTTCGGATACGTCGGCGCCTTGCACGACGTCCCATCGCAGAAGTCGCCCGCAGCACAGGTGTTGCCACACGAGCCGCAGTTCACGAGCGTCGAGGAATCGACGCACGTGTGATTGCAGCAGCTGGCGCCCATGCCGCAGTCGTGGTCGGCATCGCAGCCCGCGGAGCACACGTTGTCGGCGCGGCAGTACTGACCGGTCGGGCACGTGTCGTTCGCCCCGGGGAGACACTGGACGCAGTCGCCGTTCGCCGGGTTGACGACGGAGCCGGTCGCACAGGACGGGTCGTTACTTCCAGATCCGGTACCGGAGGTCGCGCCCATCTGGGCCGAGCACGCTGCGAGGGCGAAGATCAGGAACAACGGCGTGCGCATGGATACACGCGCGTACGAGCAAGCGCCCTGCCACGCCAAGTCCGCGTAGTGTCTCGGGGCGATCTGGCCGGTTGCTCACCCGGGGCGGCAGGCGCCGGCCACGGGAGTCGCCACCTAGAATTCGAACCTAGAATTCGAAATAGATGAACTTCACGAGCTTCGCGTGGCCTAGCTCGCGCAGCAACATCGCGGCCACGGCGAGCACGAGGCCCTGCGCGATCGGTGGCAACGCGGCGAACCGATCGCGCATCCAGCGGAACGTGCCGTCGCCCCAGAAGTGACAGACCAGCCCGACCGCGAGCGCGGTCTGGACCAACGGCGTCACGTTCGCGTGGCCGGACGACCACGTCCCGAGCTGGCGCAGCACCGCGAGTGCGCCGTCGAACGTCTTCGCGCGGAAAAAGATCCAGGCGAACGCGACATAGTGGAACGTGAGCAGCCCCGCGAGCACGCGCCGCCCGAGCACGATCATGTTCGGTGCGCCGGTCTCGCAGAGATCCGCCGCCACGCTGAGCGCCCAGGCCGCGACCGCGATCGGGATCCAGGCGACCGGATCGGAGTACTGCAACGCGACGATGAAGCCTGCACCGGCCGCGCACGATGCGATGCGCAGGCCTTCGATCGTGGTGCGTGCGACGCCGGTCGGCCTTGCCAAGGTCCACGGCGCGTTCGAGAGCCACGCGGTCGCGACCGCCCACAGTGGCGTGAGCGTCAACCAGCCGAAGCCGAGCACGCTCCAGATGCTCGCGTTCGCGGGCACGAACCACGCGAGCACGACGCCACCACTCGCCGCGATCGTCGCGCACCAGATCACCATCACGCGTGCGCTCGCGACACTGCGCTGGAAGAACCGCGTGATCGCGAGCCCGAAGCCATGGAGTCCGCCCCACACGATGAACGTCCAGCTCGCGCCGTGCCACAGGCCGCCGAGCAGCATCGTCAGCGAGAGGTTCACGTACGTACGCCACGGTGCGCCGCGACTACCGCCGAGCGTGATGTAGAGATAGTCGCGCAGCCACGTCGAGAGGCTGATGTGCCAGCGCCGCCAGAACTCCTGGAGGTCCGTGCTCCGATACGGCGTGCGAAAGTTCTCCGGCAGCTCGAAGCCGAGGACCTGCGCGGACCCGATCGCGATATCGGAGTACGCGGAGAAATCGAGATAGATCTGGAAGGCGTAGCCGTACACGCCGGCGAGCACCTCGAGCGACGTGAAGTGGCCGGGCGTCTCGAACACGCGGTCGACGATCGAGATCGCGAGCGTATCGGCGAG
Source organism: Kofleriaceae bacterium (assembly GCA_043780895.1). GTDB lineage: Bacteria > Myxococcota_A > Polyangia > Haliangiales > Haliangiaceae > JABFXX01. The sequence continues at coordinate 55,107 of JAYWCI010000233.1, forward strand.
CGCGATCTTCTTGAACAGGCCGACGACGATGCGCCACAGGCCGCGGGTCGCCTTCTCGAGCTCGAGGACGGGAAGCTCCGCGAGCTGCGGAAGCAGATCTTGGGCGCGCACGATCGGCCCCGCGACGAGCTGCGGGAAGAACAGCACGAACGTCGCGAACTGGATCGGCGAGCGCGTCGCCTTGAGCTCCTTGCGATAGACATCGATCGTGTACGACAGCGACTGGAACGTGTGGAACGAGATGCCCGCCGGCAAGATCAGATGCAGCGGGTGCGTGCCGAGGTGGAGCACGTCCTGCGTGAAAAAATCGGCATACTTGAAGAAGAACAAGATGCCGAGGTTCGAGCACAGGCTGACCACCACGAGCGCCTTGCGCGCCGCGGGGTGCTCGGTGTTCTCGATCCAGATGCCGAGGTAGTAATCGAGCACGATCGTGAACAAGAGCAGCGCGAGCAGGTAGCGATACGGCCCCGGCATCGCGACCGCCCATGCCTGATAGAACAAGCTCGACGCGACGAACAACACGATCACTCGACCGAGCGTGCGGTGCGCATCGCGCTGGGCCGCGCCGATGCCGACCCCGAGCACGAACAGCACGAGCAGATGACCGTGCGCCGCGATCACCTCCGACACCTCGGGGAGCCGATCGCAGAGCGACGCGGTCAACACGACGAGCCCGATGCAGAGCACCGCAGCGACGAGGCCGCGCGCGACCCAGCGCTGACCGCGCGCCGAGCTCAGCCATGCACCCGCGCGCCCCCCGATGACCAGCCCGCCACCGAGGACCACGAGCCCGATCACCCAGCGGCCTACGAGGTGCCCGATCGGCCAGTCGAGCTCCTGGTGCGATGCGAGCCGCAAGAGGATGTTGCCGACCGGATCCCACAGCATGTCGGGGTCCTTCGAAACGAGCGTGAACACCACGTCGCCGAGCAGGACCATGATCGCTGTCCGAGCCCATCGTCCCGGCAGATCGCCGAACCGCGACAGCGCGTACAGCAAGAACACCGCGATCAGGAAGACCGGGTAATCCGGGTTCGAGAACAGCATCTAGGGAGCGACCGGACCGGGCAGCAGCGCGTCGGACGGCACGATCATCGGCGGCGGCGCGACCGCCTTCACCGTGGGCAACTTCTGCTCGCTGCGCCAGTGCGCGTAGTTCTCGAGCAGCGCGGTGCCTAGCGCATCGGCCCAACGCTGGTACCCGATATCGGTGAAGTGAACGCGATCTTTGTACGCGACCTTCGGATCCGAATCGGCCCACACCCCCATCTTGTCGGGACCGCCCATCGCACCGAACGTATCGAAGAACGCGACGTGGTTGCGCGTCGCCGCGGCGTGCTCGGTCGAGATGATCTCCGGAATCACGGGCGGCGTCCGCCACGTACACTCTGGAATCGGCGGCGCATCGGGCTTGGCCTTCATCCGATCGCAGCCCTTGCCGCCTTCGCGCACGGCCATGTCCGGCGGACCGAGGATCAGGATCGAAGCGGTCGGCGCCGCCGCGCGGATCCGCAAGATGGTCTCGTCGTAGTAGCGCGCGAGATCCTCGAGCACGAGATCTGGATCGTCGGCCTCGTTCGTGCCGTACTGGAGGACCACGAGCTTCGGATCGCGCGTCGCGAGTTGCTCGCCGATCACGGACCAATCCCACGATCGCAAGCTCCCGAGCCGGCGCCCGACGACTCCCAGCGAGTCGACGATCACGCCCGCGTGCGCGCGCTCCATCACGACACCGAACAGATCGAGCACGCCGCCACCGCCATGCTCCATCGTCAGCTTGTGCGGTCCATCCTCGACGGTGACCACCCGGCGCGCCGGATGCGGCGGCTCGATCGCGGTGGTCTTGGTCGCGATCTGTTGCCAAGGACGCTCGTCGATCCGATAGCGCAACACGCCGTGATCGGGCGCGGCGTAGTACAGGATCTCGAACTGACTGACCGCCTTGCCCGAGGAGCAGTCCGGACAGCTCTCGACCCACAGCTGCGCGCCCTTGCTCTTGCCGGTCACGCGCATGCCGTCGATCCCGAACGGTTCGGTATCGCCGCGCGCGCCACCAACCATCGCACGCCAGTCTCCTTGTTTTCCGTAGTGCACGTCGCGCTGGTAGTAGTGCTTCGTCGGGACCTTGCCGGCACCGACGAGGCCGCGGCCCGCATCGCCGAACCGCGCCTGCCAGGTCGCGCGCAACCGGCCGGTCATCGAATCGCCCGCGGTGTGCGAATCGCCGAAGAACTCGAGCACCACGCGGCCCGCCGGGTCGCCGCGATCGACGGTGGCGAGCCCGTCGAAGAGGCCATCGAGGGTGCCCGCCGGGGCGTCGAGATAACCGATCGTCGAGAGCATCACTTCGCTCGCCGAGCCGAGGTTGGTCACGCCGCTCACCGCACCATCGGGGGTCGCGGTCGGCGTGGGGACGGCATGAAGGTTCTTGCTGCGATCACCATCGCAGCTGCCGCAGCCGACGAGCACCACGAGCCCGAACGTGAACGCGAGCTCAGTGAATCTTTGCATACGCCCCGAATCCCGTCGCGAGCGTGTCGTAGAGCGCATCGGCCATCTTCTCGGCACCCTTCTTCGAGAGGTGCTGGAAGTCGCTCGAGACCAGGTTGCGCTTGAACCACTTCGCGGCCGAGCCCTTCCCGCCCATCCACGCGTACGTCGAGTAGAACGCACAGCCCTGCGCCGCTGCCGCCTTCTTCTGCGCCTCGACGAGCACCGGCATCACGGGACGCGATTCGTAGCCATCGTCCTTGGCTTCGGCTTGATCCGTCGGCGACACGACGACGCACGTTCCATCGGGACGGCCCTTGCGGATCATCTCGAGCACCTTCTCGTAGTGCGCTTGATAGTTCTTGGTGTCCTGATCTTTCGGGCCGAGCCACTCCGCTTCGTTCGCGCCGATCATGATCAAGATCAGATCCGCGGCGCGATGACCGAGCTCGGTCTGCCAGTGCTCGGGAGCATTGTTCGCGAAGCTCTTCACGTTCGTCGAGACCACGCCGAGGTTATCGACGACCGCGCCGGACGTGTTCTCGAGATCGATGCCGAACAACCGCACCCGGCGCTCGGTCTTGATCTCGATCACCGCCGCACCGCCCGCGATCGTGCCGCTCGCCCACGCGGCCGCCTTCTCGCCGTTCGTGTCGGCCTTGATGACCTCGGTCCCGTCCGCGGTCACGGTCGCCGTGCCGCCCTTCGGCACCGCGAGGTAGTACAGCTCGAGGTTCGTGATCTTGCCGGTCGCGAGCTTGATCACCGAGTGGCCGCCATCGGCGCTCTCGACCGTACTGCCACCGACGCCGTAGAGCCCATCGGGCATCTGCATGAGCGAGATGGAGTGCGGCGACCACGTCCCGCTCTGGCTGCGCTTGATCGAGTTGTTCTCGTTGAAGCGATGCGGCGGAATCACGTAGACGAAGCCCGGCCCGCCGTCGCCGAGGTCGGCTTGCAACCGCTCGCGCAGGCGATGCGCCATCTGATCATCGGCGACGACGGAGTCGCCGTACCACGACACGCGCACCGCACGCCCGAGCTTCTTCTGCTGGGCCTGCGCGACCGCTCGGTAGTAGCTGTCCATCGCCCACTGCTTGCACGCCGCCGGGTCCGCGCCGCGCGGCTCGACGCACGCATCCGCGAGCGCGTTGACATCGTGACTGCCCGCCGCCGGGGGCGGCAGCTTCGCGGGTTCGTCGGGGGCATCGGCCTCGGCGACCTGGACCGGAGGTGCGAATGCGGAGCCCGTGGTCTTGGCCGACGCTTCGCGCTTCTGGGTCAGGCGATTCGCGAGCGCGTCGACGCCGCCATCGAACCACACGAGCAGCGCGAACAGGAACGCACCGAACCACGCGAGGGTCGGTGCGATCGTCCAGTTGCGATCCTGCACTGCCATCCGGCGTCGAAGGTAAGCGAACTCACCCCGGAGTCAAGGCTATGCTCGGGTCGGTGGCCGACGAGTTCGACGACGTTGCGCTAGCGCACACCGCGACGTTTGTCGGTGCTGCACCTCCGCGTTTATCAAGTGACCGACCAGCCCTTCGGCCAGATCGGCGCGCGCCATACGCTGCACTGCTACCATCCCCACGGATGCGCGTGGTTCCCGTTGCTCTCGCGGTGTCAGCGCTCGCCGCGTGCCCGCCGCCACCGACCTCGCAGCCCTACTACGAACCGTCGACGTATGCCGCGCCCGACAACCTGCCGACACCGATCGAGCTCACGCAAGCCGGCACGAGCGTCTCGCGCCAGGATCAATGGATCTTCGACGGTGGACGCATCGAATTCGAAATCCGACGCGATGGCGACCGCGTGATCGAGGTCGCGCACAACCACTACGCGGTCACGGTCGTGATCGCCTGGCACGTCGACAACGAGGACAACGTCACGCCGATCGAGAGTTCGGGCGGGGTCGCGGTCTTGCCGCCGGCACCGACCCCGAATGGCGAGGGCCCGCCGGTCGTCTTGACCACCCAGCATATCCTCGACACGAGCCGCGGCTTCTATCGCAACATGCCGTTCACGGCCCAGTTCGGCGGTCCGCACGCGCGCCCGGCGGCGTACACGTATCGCCTGCCGTTCGCGAGGGGCAAGCGCTACGCGGTTCTCCAGGGCTTTCACGGCGCGTTCTCGCACACCGGTGGTAACGAGTTCGCGGTCGATTTCGACTGTCCGGTCGCGACGCGCGTGCTCGCCGCTCGGCCGGGGGTCGTCGTCGCCTCGAACGCGGCGGCGCAGAAATCGGGCACCACGCCAGAGTTTCGCAACTACGACCACGTCAACTGGGTGATCGTGCTGCACGACGACGGCACCCTCGGCCAGTACATGCACCTGGCGCCCGCGAGCGTCGAGGTCCAGCCCGGCACGGTGGTCAAACGCGGCGACGAGCTCGCGCTGTCGGGCCACACCGGGTTCTCGTCGACGCCGCACCTGCACTTCATGGTCATGACCGCGGCCGACGACGGGGTCTCGACGCTGACGTTTCCGTTCACGCTCGCCGTGACCGCGAATCGCGAGGAGGAGCCGCACCAGGGCACGCCGTACACGAGCTGGGAGTGATCTAGATCGTGATCCGCCTTCCAGGGTTCTAGAGCAGCGATAGCAATCGCGATTGTTGATAGTATGGCAGCGCATGAAGTGTCCGGTTTGCGGCGAACGTGACCCCGAGGTCGGCGTGTTGTGTGAGGAGTGTCGGGACGAACTTTCGAGCCCGATCCGGATCACGCCGGAGCAGATCATTCTGCGGATCGTTCGTCCGACCGAAGCCGCGCTGCTCGATCCATGGGGCCGCGTGCACCGCCTAGAAGCGCGCACGCTCGTCGGTCGGCAGATCGAGAGTCAGGGGCTCGCGATCCTCGAGCCGAGTGTGTCGCGTCACCACGCGCACCTCACGCTCGATGAAGGCGTGTGGACGATGCGCGACCTCGGCTCCGCGAACGGCACGTTCCACGACGACAAGCTGATCGAAGGTGCGGTCACCGTGAAGAGCGGCGACCGCGTCCGCTTCGGTCACATCGCGTTCTACATCCTGTTCGCGGTCGACAAGCTGCCGATCCCGCGTGCGAGCCGCACGGTGACGAGCACGATCAAGCCGCCGAACATCGAAGCGGTGTTGCCACCGATCAAGAACGATAGCCCGGTCTTCGACGCAGAAGAAGAGACCACGAACGTCGGCCTGCCCGAGATGCGGTTCCGGATGCACGAGCCGACGGGTGGTGGTGGTGGACTGATCGAAGTCAACGGCAAGCAGGTTCAGCTCACCACAACACAATTCGAATTGATGGCGCTGATGATCCGCCGGATGGCGTCCGAATCGCATCAGCCAGAACTCGTACGTGGCTTCGTTCGCTCCAGCGAGCTGATCGCCGACCTGTCCTGGGATACGCGCGAACCGAGCGAGAATCACGTGAAGCAGCTCGTTCGCCGTGTGAGACGCGCTCTCGTAAAATCAGACATCGGCGATCTCATCGAATCTCGTCACCGCTTCGGGTACCGTCTACGCGCTATTCCCAAGACGGAGTGACTCTATGCGAACTTGTTCGATTGTCGCGGCGCTGTTGTTCGCCGCGAAGCCTTCGTTTGCCGATCCTAAATTCGAATACGGCAAGATCGACGACCTCAAAGACATCGTGAAGCCGAAGTGGCTCGCCACTGCTGAGCTCGGCGTCTTGTTCACGACCGGCAACTCCGAGTCGACGAGCATCACCGGCGGCTTCAAGGTGTCCCGCAAAGCGGGCGACAACAAGTTCTCGCTCGAAGGCAGCGGCACGTACGCGAAGTCGAGCCTGCGCACGATCGACGACAAGAACGGCAACGGCAAGATCGACGATGCGACGGAGATCAAGACGGTCGAGTCGGTCACCGTAGAGACCTTGTTCGCCAAGGCTCGCTACGATCGGTTCCTCACCGACTACAACTCGCTGTTCATCGCCGCGGTCGCGAGTCGCGACCTGCCCGCCGGCAAGCTATCCGTGATCGGTGGCCAGGCGGGTTACAGCCGCCGGCTCTACAAGACCAAGACCGCGGAGACTGTCGCCGAGCTCGGCTACGACTTCTCGCGTGAAGATCTGGTGGGTGGCGGCCCCGCGATCAACATCCACTCGATCCGCGCCTTTCTGGGGCACAAGGCCGCGATGACCGAGGGTACGGACCTCGATGCCTCGATCGAGGCGTTGACGAACTTGAACCACGAGACGCTGACCACGGGCGCCGATGGCAGTGCGTTCAACGACACGCGCGTGAACCTCAAAATCGCGCTGTCGGCAAAGATTGGCTACAACCTCGCGGTCCAGACGTCGTTCGAGGCGCACTTCGACAATCGCCCTGCCCCCCTCAAGATCGACAACCTCGCGCCCGGCTTCGTGCCCGAGTCATCGTCGATCGACACCATCATGAAGGCGTCGCTGATCTACACGTTCGCGGGCGCCGAGAAGCCGAAAGCACCGGCACCGCTGCCCGCGCCGGCCGCAAATGCCGCCCAGACGCCGGCCACGGCACCCGCACCCGCCGCACCGTAACTGCGGGAGGCTGGGTTACCCGCGCTGCTTCTGCTTCGAATCCGCAGGCTTCGCTTCGACGGTCGCCGCGAGCTCCTCGAGGAGCGCACGCAGCGACTTCATCTTCTTCGAGCCGAGCCGAGTCGCCCACCGCGCCTCGGTGGCGACCGCCACACGCTTGACCTCGGCCGCCCACACCTTGCCCTTGGGGCCGAGGCGAACGCGCTTGATCACGCCGTGATCGGGATCGGGGAACCGCTCGACCATCTTCATGGCCTCGAGGTCGTCGATCAAATCACCGACGGTCTGCTTGGGCAGCGACACCGCCGCCACCAGCTCGGCGAGCCGGCAGCCTTCAGAGCCGACGGCCGAGAGCAGCTGGACGTGCGTCGCGCGCAACGTAGGAAAGCCGAGCCGCTCGAGCCGCTCCGCCACCTGGCTCTGGAGGTCGTGCTGCGGGACGTGCAACAGGCTGCGAAGGTCGCGACTGGAACGAGTGCTGCGAGTGGTCTTCGTCATGGTCACGAGCGCGGCGAACCGAAGGGAGACGCTTCATAACAAAACCGAATCGGGATCGGAACCCCGATTCGGTTCTAAGTGCGCGCTCCGGATGAGCCGCTATTTATTCGCGGAGTACATGTCGACAATGCCGAGCTCTGCAGCTCCGCGGTCGACCGCACCCGTGCTGTTGCGCAGCTTCGGAAAGATGGCGCCGAGACCGAAGCCCAGCAGCAGCCCCAGGCCGAGGCCCGCACCTACACCTGGTCCGATGCCGATCTGCAACACGCCAAGCGCAACGCCGACCCCGAGACCGATCCCAAAGCCGATCCACGATCCGTACTTGCTCCACAGTCGCGCGAGGTCATCGAACCACGTGTAGATGACGGGAATCGCGACGAGCGTGAGGAGCAGGGACAGCGTCTGACCACCGACGACGACTTGAGCCATCGCCTTGGACATCCCGGAGCCGATGCCATTGCTCGTGATGAGCGGCGCCATACCGGCGACGAACGCGAACGACGTCATGAGAATCGGACGCAATCGGTCGCGGCTCGCAGCGAGCACCGCTTCGGTGCGCGGCAAACCTTGACGGCGCAAACCGTTTGCATGGTCGACTTGAAGGATCGCGTTCTTCTTGACCATCGCGAACAGCACGATGATGCCGAGCATCGAGAAGATGTTCAGGCTGCCACCGGTGATGCGCAGCGACATCACCGCGAACGGCACGGTCAGCGGTAGCGACAGCATGATGACGAGCGGATAGAGCAGCGATTCGAATTGCGCCGCGAGCGTCAGGTACATGAATACGATGGCGAGCAAGATCGCGAAGGCGAAGGCCGCCTGCATCTTCTTGAACTCCTTCGACTGACCGAACGGCTCGGCCTTGTAGCCCGGCGGCATGTCGAGCTTCTTCAGCGTGTTCTCCATCGCGTTGACGACCGCTGATTGCGAGAAGCCCGGGGCCACGTTCATCGTGAGTGTGACCGCGCGCTCGCGAGCCTGGCGCGTGATCTTGGAGATCGCGGTGCCCGGCTTGACCCGGATGACATCCGAGAGCGGGACCTGGCCGAGTGTCTTGGACGGCACCTGGATCAGCTGGAGCGCAGCCGGATCATCGCGGAACTGCTTGGCGGCACGCAGCCACACCACGTACTGGTCGCCCTTGTCCTCGAACTGCGAGGTCTCGATGCCACCGACCATGACGGCGAGCGTGTTGGTGATGTCCGACGGGTCGACGCCGAGCATCGCGGCGCGATCGAGGTCGGGGCGGACCGAGGTCTCGTTGACCGGATCGAGCAGCGACGAATCGAGATCGACGACGCCCGGGACTTGCTTCATCTCGGCCATCACCTGCTTGCCGTAGTGCTCGAGCTTGTCGAGATCCGGCCCGGAGACGACGTACGAGACCATGGCGTTCTGGCCGCCGATCGAGAAGTCGTTCACCGGCTGCGCCGCGACGCGAACGCCCGCGGGGACGTTCGGCAGGATCTTGGTCCGGACCTCTTGCATGACCTCGAACTGGTCGCGCTTGCGCTTGTCCGGATCGAGCATGTGGACGTAGATGTTGCCGACGTTCGCCTGGCGTTGATCGCCACCGGCAACCGTGACGAGCGTCGAGTCGACTTCCGGCAATGCGCGGACCTGACGCGCGACGCGCTCGCCGATCAGCGTGGTCGCTTCGAGCGTCGTTCCTTCCGGCGCCTGGAGATAGATCTCGAACTGCGCTTCGTCGTTCAGCGGCAGGAAGTCGCCGCCGAGCTTCTTGCACATCGGGATGGTGACCACGAACGTCGCGAGGATCGCGACGCCGACGATCCAGCGATGGCGCAAGCAGAACGCCAGGATGCCGGAGTAGACGCGGGCGATCGGATGGTAGATCGCGTCACTCATCCGCTCCAGCAGGCCGCGCTTGCGCTCCTGCCCTTCCGGCGCCGGCATCGGCAGGAGCCGCGCGGCGAGCATCGGGGTCAGCGAGAACGCGACGATCATCGACACCAGGATGGCGAACGCCATCGTGAGGCCGAAGCTGTACATGAACCGGCCGATGATGCCGCTCATGAACGCGACGGGGAGGAATACCGCCATCAGCGACAGCGTGGTCGCGAGCACGGCGAGCCCGATCTCCTGGGTCGCGTGCACCGCGGCCTGGAACGGCTTCATCTTCTTCTCGTCGATGAACCGATAGATGTTCTCGAGCACGACGATCGCGTCGTCGATCACGATACCGACGGCGAGCGCGAGCGCGAGCAGCGTCATCATGTTCAGCGTGAAGCCGAACCACTTCATCAGGCCGAACGTCGAGATGATCGAGACCGGAATCGCGATCGCGGCGATGAACGTCGAGCGAATGCTCCCGAGGAAGATCAACACGACGATCGCGGCGAGCAGCGCGCCCATCTTCAAGTGCTCGAGCACCTGGTCGGCGGAGGTCCTGATCTGCAGCGAGTTGTCGCGAACGATGTTGACCTCGTAGCCCTTGGGCAGCTGCGTCTTGAGCTCGTCGACCTGCTTGATGATCGAATCGACGACCGCGACCGTGTTCGTACCGGTCTGCTTGCGAACCGACAGCGCGATCGAGCTCTCGCCATTGCGAACCGCGGCGGTCTGGGCGTCTTCCTGCGAATCGTCGACGCACTCGCCGAGCCGCGCGTGGTCCGGCGGCACGACCACGTCGGCCACGCGGATCTGGTTGTTGCCCTGCTCGCGCACGACGATGCGACACAGCTCCTGTGGATCGAGCACGCGACCGGTGACGCGCAACGTGTTGCTGGTGGGGCCCGTATCGATCTGACCGCCCGGCACGTTGACGTTCGATGAGGTGATCGCGCGGCTGACTTCGAGCGCCGAGACGTTCGCGGCTGCGAGCCGGATCGGATCGAGGTTCACGTTGATCTGACGATCGCGGCCGCCGAGGATGATGACCTGACCGACGCCATTGAGGCGCTCGATCCGGCTCTTGACCGATTTGTCGGCGAAGTGCGTGAGGTCGCGCCACGGCGTGCCGGCCGGGCCCTTCACGGCGAGGACGAGGATCGGCGCGGCGTCGGGATCGGCCTTGCGAACCTCCGGACGCGAGCCCGGCGGCAGATTGCGAAGCACCGATGCGAGGTGCTCGTTGATATCGTTCGACGCCTTGTCGACGTCGATCTCGAGATCGAACTGGGCGATCACGAGCGAGACGCCTTCGGTCGAGTTCGAGGTCAACGTATCGAGGCCGCTGACGGTGTTGACCGCCTCTTCGACCTTCTCGGTGACATCGGTCTCGACGGCGGTCGGCGACGCGCCGGGATACGGCGTGACGATCGTGATGAGCGGGAAGTCGACCTTCGGGAACTTATCGACGCCGAGCGACTTGTAGCCGACGAGGCCGACGACGACGAGGGCGAGCACCAGGACGAAGGTGAAGATCGGCCTCCGGATGCAAATATCTGCGAGCCATTGCATGGCGGATTACTCCGTGACCTTCGCGCCATCGACGAGCGCGGGGACGACCTTGGAGACGACCTTCTCGCCCTTCACGACACCCTGAATGATCGCGACCTTGCCATCCGCCGGCGAGGTGCCGAGCTGGACGATGCGATCTTCGGCGATGCCATTCGTGACGACGAAGGCGTGCCAGGTCTCGCCGCGCAGCGCGACGGCCTCGGCGGGAAGCACCACGTGTGGCGACTGGCCGATCGTGATGCGGGCCTCGGCGAACATGCCCGGGACCAGGCCCGAGTCTTTATCGAGGACGGCCTCGGCCGTGAGCGAGCGGCTCTTGCCGATCTCGGCGCCGAGCCGCTGGATGGTCGCGCCGAACTTCTTGTCCGGATGCGAGACCGCGATGATCTCGAGCCGCTGGTTGAGCTTGATGTCGGTGACCGACCTCTCGGGGACCGCGAGCTCGATCTTCAACGGGTCATCATCGACGAGCGTGAACAGCGCCTTGCCGGGCTGCACCCACTCACCGGGCGAGACGTTCTTCTCGGAGACCGTGCCTTCGAACGGCGCGCGGACCATGCCGTCGGCGACCGACTTCGACATCATGTCGTTGCGAGCCTGGGCTTGCGCGACCTGCTCGACCGCGTTCAAGCACTGCGTGTTCTGCCGGTCGAACTCGGACTGCGTGATCGCGCCCTTCTCGAGCAGCGTCTTGGTGCGCGCGCACTCTTGGTCGGCGAGCGTCTTGGACACCCGCGCCGACTGCAGTGCGGCTTGCGCTTCGCGCGCGGAGAGCGAGGCCGAGCGCATGTCGAGCTGGATCACCGGCTGGCCGAGCTTCACGTGCTGGCCACGCTCGATCATCACGTTGACGACCTTGCCCTGCGTGTCGGCGGTGACATCGGACCGCTGGTCCGCGATGATCGTCCCGGTGAGAGTGAGAACTTCGGGCGTTGGCGCCTCGGTGGCCACGATCGTTGCAGCCTTCACCATCGGAGGTGGGGTCTTCTCGGTCTTTGCGGCAGCTTGGTCGTCCGGCTTGTTACAGCCGACGACGAGAACGAGCGTGGAGAACAGGATGGCACGCATGGCGAGGAACACGATGCACGGACCTTGCCATCCGATCCACTTCAAGAACCGCCGGTTAGGCGGCCTCCAGAGTGGTTTCCTTGTACGGGTTCCCGACAGTGTCGGGTCCGGTCCGCCAGGACAATCTACGGCTGGGGACTACTTCGCCTTCACCGCGACAACGTCGTCACCGAGCGCATGGGACAGCTGGGCCACCGCGACCCGCAGATCGACACGTGCGTTGAGTGCATTGATGCGTGCGCGAGTCAGATCGGTCTCGGCGTCGACGAGCTCGACAGCCGTCGCGCGCTCCGCGTTCAGCAACTCCTTGCGAACGCGATAGCCTTCCTCGGACGCCTGCAGACCTTTTTGCGACGTCGCGAGCGCATGGATCGCGATGTTGACGGCCTGCTGGGCCGACAGGATCTCGATCCGTGTCCCGCGCAGCAGATTGTCCCTGTCGGCGCGAAGCTCGTTGGTCTCGGCCTGAATGCGATGTTGGTTCGTGTTTGCCACGAGTGCATCGTTCAGCGTCCAGGACACCGTCGCACCGACGGACCACGTGCCGCGAAACTCGTCGACGACGGGGAAGATGCGCTGGTTGGGACGCGCGTAATCAGCGACCCCGAACAGCGCGAGCTTCGGCAGGTACGCCGAGCGCTCGGCCTCGCCCTGCTTTTCCTTCGCTTCGATACCCGTCGTGAGGACGTGTAGATCGAGGCGCTGCGTCGTCGCCTTCTGAACCGAGGCATCGAGCGTGCCGGTCTGCGGCGCGATGATGTCCTTGCGGATGTCTTCACCGAGCGAAAGGGTCTCGTTCGCGTTCGCACCGATCTGGAGGCGCAGTTGCTCCTCGCGCAGCTGCGCGAGGTTCTGCAACTGGTCGAGCGTCTGCTCGGCCTCGGCCTCTTGCGATTCGACCCGCAAGAGATCGGCCTTCGACACGCGCTGGACTTCGGCTTGCGCGCGGATCTGACCGACGGTGGCCTGAACCTGCACGAGCTGACGTTGTGCAACGAGGACGTTGAGCGTCGCGCGCAACCACTCGTAGTACGCGAGGCGCGCATCCTGACCGGCATCGACCATCGCAGAGGCACGACTCGCCTTCGCCACTTCGAGGCCGAGCTTCGCGGCCTTCACGAGGTGCGGGTAGCGATAGATATAGTCCGACAGGTTGATGTTGACGTTCGCTTCCGCGACGTAGTTGTTCGGCAGCGACGACGGAATCGAGATGTTCATGCCGGCGATCGGAATCGTGAAGGCCGGGGTCAGGCTGTTGCGCGTGTACTGCAGCTTGCCGCCGATCTGCGGCACCTGCTGGAGCTCGGTCGCTTCGGCTTGAGCGATCTGCGCTTCGACCTCGGCGACCTTGCGCTCCACGGTCGGAGAAGCGGCCGCTGCGCGCGAGGATGCCTGGTCGGCCGTCAGGCCGCTCGCGGTGAACAGCGCATCGAGGTCCTTCTCGAACGCATTCGGATCGTCCGCCGCCTCGGCAGCCTTGGGGCCGAGCTCCGTGGGTTGGTTCGGAGCCGGTCGCTTTGACGCGGGTTGCGCGAACGCGGGGGCCAGCGCCGCCATCAGCAGTACGATCGAAAGTCGAGCCTTCATGGGGCCGCACCAAAGCACCGCGCGTGCCAGTGGTCCAGTGCGTCAAACCCGAGATTTGAAGCGACAGGCTGTCGGTGCGCCATACAGAGGGACGTCACGTTTCGTGACTACGCAGTAAGGTTTCGATCTGCAAGACGGTGATCGGGCTAGAGTTGTCGGATGAGTGCGGGAGAACAGACGGCTGGCACGCGCCTCGCAAACCCGGCAGGCGTGCCTGGTGCTGACGCCGTCTGGCGGAACAACCGCGACCAGTTCTTCGTGCGCGAAGCGCAGAAGACCTCGCGGCTGATGATCATGACCGGCATGGTGTCGTTCGCGGCGCAGATGCTGATCCTGATCCACGATCACTATCCGACGTGGCGGATCCTGGCGGCGCTCGGCATTTACGCCGGCTTTGTCGTCGGTCACAAGCTCCTGCTCCACCGCCGCAAGCCCGAGATCAAGCGGGTCGAGCACGCGTTCATCAAGATGAACGTGATGTCGCAGTTGTTCGTGGTCGCGCTCGCCGGCGTCACCGGCGGCGTGCACTCGCCGTTCCTGCCCGGTACGTTGTTCCCCGCGATCGTCTCGCTGCTGTTTTTCGGACCGCAGTCGGTGTCGCGCTGGATCGCGCTCGGCAACGGCCTGTTCATTATTGCGATGGTCTCGCTCCCGCTCGAAGTGGTCGGCCCGGGCCTCGGCAACGCGCACTACTCGGTCGCGATCATCCTGAACCTCGGCTGGAACCTGTTCATGCTCCACACGCTCGTCGGCAAGCTCTCGACGATCGCGAGCCTCACCAATGAAGAGTACGACTGCTTACGCGAGGAGCGCCTCGGCGATGCCGAAGAGCAACTGCGGCGCCTGCAATCGGTCGGCGCGAAGGTCGCGCACGAGCTCAAGAACCCCCTCGCCTCGATCAAGGGCTTGTGTCAGCTCGTCAGCCGCTCGCCGGAGAGTGAGCGCACGCAGGCGCGGCTCACCGTGGTCGCTTCCGAGATCAGCCGGATGGAGACCATCCTCCGCGAATACCTCTCGTTTTCGCGCCCCCTCGAAGATCTCAAGCCGCAGAAGCTCGATGTCACCGAGCTCTCGCGCGACGTGCTCGAGGTCCTCGCCGGTCGCGCCGATACGAGTGGCGTGACGCTGTCGCTCGACGGTGCTGGCACCAAGGTCCACGGCGATCCGCGGCGCCTGAAAGAAGCGCTCATCAACCTCGTCTCGAACGCGATCGAAGCCACGCCGAACGGCGGCGCGGTCATGCTCCGCGTGCGCAACGGCGGGCCCGATGCGGTCGTCGAAGTCGAAGACACCGGTCGAGGAATCTCCGCGGAGGACCTCGCGCGTCTCGGCACCTCGTTCTTCACCACGCGCCCGAACGGTACCGGCCTCGGCGTCGTGCTCGCGCAGTCGGTGATCACGCAGCACGGCGGCACGCTCAGATACAAGAGCATCGTCGGGCGCGGCACGGTCGCGACGATCAAGTTGCCCTGCAGCCCGGCGATCCCGCCCGAGCACGGTGCTGCGGTCGCGCTCGCCGAGGCAGTCGTTTGAGCTGCGTCCTTCTCGTCGACGACGAACCCGGCGTCTTGTTCACGCTCTCCGAGCTCTTGCTCGAGCGCGGTCACAAGGTGATCACGGCGAAGAATGGCGTCGAAGCGCTGACCAAGCTCGAGGAAGCCGAGACCGTGCTCACGGATCTCTCGATGCCGAGGATGGATGGACTCGAGCTGATGACCCAGATCGCAGCGCGAGATCCATCGCTGCCCGTGATCCTCTTGACGGCGCACGGCTCGGAAAAAGTTGCCGTCGCTGCGATGAAGCAAGGCGCGTACGACTACCTGACCAAGCCGTTCGATATCGACGAAGTCGCGGTCGTGATCGAGCGCGCGCTCGAAGCGCGCAAGCTCCGCGTCGATAACCAGCGCCTCACGGCCGAGCAAACCCTCGGTCGCCGGATCGTCGGAGATTCGCGGCCGATGCGACGGTTGCTCGAGGCGACCAGTCGCGTCGCGTCGCGCGATGTCACCGTGCTCGTGCGCGGCGAGACCGGCACCGGCAAGGAGTTCGTCGCCGAGCTCCTGCACGCACAATCGCTGCGCGCGACGAAGCCCCTCGTTCGCTTCAACTGTGCCGCCCTGCCCGCCGAGCTCGCCGATGCCGAGTTGTTCGGGCACGTGCGCGGTGCCTTCACGGGCGCCACGGCCACCCGCCCCGGCTTCTTTTCGCAAGCCAACGGCGGCACGCTGATCCTCGACGAGATCGGCGAGCTGCCGCCCGCGATCCAGGCAAAGCTGCTCCGCGCCCTCCAAGAAGGCGAGATCCAGCCCGTCGGTTCGGGCCGGATCGAGAAGGTCGATGTTCGGGTCGTCGCGTCGACGAATCGCGACCTCGCTGCAGACGTGAAGACCGGTGCGTTCCGCGAGGACCTCTATTATCG
Organism: Kofleriaceae bacterium; assembly: GCA_043780895.1. Lineage (GTDB taxonomy): Bacteria > Myxococcota_A > Polyangia > Haliangiales > Haliangiaceae > JABFXX01. Next base: position 71,115 of record JAYWCI010000233.1, read on the forward strand.
GATCGCCGTGGTGGAGCTCATCGTGCCCCCGCTTCGCGACCACAAAGAAGATATCCCTGCCCTCGCCGAAGAGTTCGCGCGCCGCTACGGCGAGCGGTTCGGACTCGGCCGCGTCACGCTCGAGCCCGCGCTGATCGATGCGCTCGTTCACCACGAGTGGCCGGGTAATGTGCGGCAGCTCGAGAACACGCTCGCCCGGCTCGCCGCGCTGTCGAGCGGTGGACTGATCGGACTCGCCGATTTCCAGGCCGCGGAATCGAGTAGCAACCAGCTTCCGGCCCAGCACGAATCCGATCAGACAGATCCGCCGCCGGATGCGCGCAACGGCCCGTCACTCAAGGAGCAGGTCGAGGCGTTCGAGCGCGGCCTCGTCGCACGGGCCCTCGATTCGACCGGCGGCAATCAGTCCGAGGCGGCCCGCCGGCTGGGCGTCTCGCGCGTCACGCTGATCGATAAGATGAAGAAGTACGCGCTCAATACGAAGCGATAACAGCCACTTTGCGTGTTCGACTCGTTCGATCTCGCTCGCGAGTACGACAAGGTGAAGGCCCAGCGCGTGTTGCGGTGTGCCAGGTGCAATTGCGGGCTGGACCACGATTTTTTGAGGCACTGGCGATTTGTTCGATCTCCACGCAACCTTCGTCCGCGGGCGTCGATAGCTCATCATGAGATGGGTGACTACGCCGACGCAAAACGAACCGCGAACACGCGCGCCACGCCGGAGGCCGTGGCTCCGCAGCGCAAGCCACTGCCCAAGGGTTCGGACGGAAGCAAGCCCCGCGCGCGCCAGCCTGGTGAGAGATCGAGACCGAAAAAGTCTGGGGTGATGTTCGACGCGTATCACCAAGCGAAAGAGCCATTGGACGACGTGTACGATGTCGCCGTAGCGTTGCCATCATCGCTCCAGACATCGCTCGAGGCGACGAGCGGTCGCTCGCTGGGCCACGTGAACGTGCACACCGGCGCGAAAGGCAACGAGATCGCGACCCAGCATGGTGCGCGCGCCGTGACGATCGGCAACGACATCTTCGTTCGCGACGGCCACTTCGACCCGGATAACGAGGATGGGCGCTCCCTCCTCGCTCACGAAGTCGCGCACGTGCTGCAAGCCGATGCATCGAGCGCGGGTACGGTGATTGCGGCCGAAGCCGAAGCCGACACGTTCGCAGCGGCGGTCCGCACCGGCACCCGTTTCACGCCGAACGTCGGAGTCAACTCGGGCGCCGCGATGCGCGCCCCCCTCGGCCACGACGCCTTCACCGCGAAGATGACCTACGAGACCGGACTCGCCGAGCAAGCGCATCACGATGTCACCGCTCCCGCGTTGCTTCACCTGCATACCGAAGACCTGCGACGTGACCTGACGTTGTATCTCGATGCGCAAACGTTTCCACTCGCGCCACACTCCTCGTTCGCTGAAGGCGTCGCGCCGTTCATTGCTGCGCTATTCAAAGCGTTCGAGAGCGAGGATGCCGCTGCAAGAATCACCCGGCTTCGCAACTGGATCGCCCCCCTCGACCTCTACGCGATCGTCGATCGCGAACGGGCGACGCGTGGAGCATCACAGCAGAGCCTTCCGAAGGAAGGCCTCGACTATGCGCGCGGTCCGGTAGGCGCTTCCGCTTGGACCACGAGCCTGGCGCTCGGCATCGGTCAAGCCGTTGAAGAGCGGTTGCTGGCTGCGCTCGGGCGCATGTCGAAACAGCTGGTCGCTGTCACCGCGAGCCATCGAGAGCGAGGCACCGTCGTGACGGCCAACGAACTCGTTCCCGCGCATCCGATGGATTGGGAGGTTGCGCTCGGCATGATCGGACGCGGCTCGCCGACGATCGTCGTCGGATCGGAGCATCTGGCGACCACCGACAAGGTCGAACCAACCCACAAACTCTCGACTTTCACGTGGCAGGGAGCGAATGGTGGGCCGTGGAATTCGTTGCTCGTCGAGCCTCGAAGCGCGAGCGTCGAGAGCGTCGCAGCGACCGTTCTGGGCGATCCTCGCGAGGCCTACCACCTCTCCAGAATGGGCGACTACTGGATCGTCGACACGTCGATCGCTGCGCGCATTCCGGCGGCGAGTCGCTACGCGCTCGGCCATCTGAGTGCAACCCAAGAGCTCGCCTTCGGCTCGCACGCCGGAGAGGTCGAAGCGGCCGAGGTCAAACGCAGCGTCACGACGCTGCACCCGGTGTCGACCGTTGCGCTCGAGAGCTCGTGGATCGCTATTCAAGAGCAGCTGCGCGGGCTGCAGGTCGTCATCCGGCCGTTTGCTCTCGAACAGGTTCTGAACCAGGCGGTCGAGCGCCATCGTCAGCATCACCTGGACCTGCAACACCTGTCCGGCGACGCCTCCGCGCTACGCGGTGCTCTGTTTGATCAGCAGACCCAGTTACTCGCCGAGATCGCAACGACGATCAGTGCGCTCCTGCCGCATGCTGCGACTGGTCCGGCTCGCGACACCGTCGCGGAGTACGTCGAGGCCGCAACCGTTGCCCATCTGCCTGAAACGTGTCGCGCACAGCTCGCAGCGATCGTCTCGAGGACCATCACCCAGGGCGCCGCACCGCTCGAAGCAGAGATCCAAGAGGCAACGGCGTCTCTCGACGCGATTCGACGACTCGGCCCCCAGGCGACAGGTGCGACGAAGAACAGCGAACACGCGTTCGGATCCTCGCTCGAAGGCCGAGCCAATGGGCTGCGCATCCGGATCGCCGCGGTGCGCGGCCACTTCATGCGACGTGCGAAGACCGACGCTGATCGCGCGGAAGTAGCGGCGATCGCGGCCGCAGTCGACACCCTGCGATTCGACGCAGCGATCGTGGTCGAGATCGCGCAGCTCGGCCAGCTCTTCGAGATGTACGACAAGCTCGAGGAATCCAACTGGGTTCTCTTCAGCGAATTTCTCCGCAACCGCAACGACGATAGCGTCGGCACGGACAACCGGATCGGCCGGCTCGAGCTCGCGCGACGTGGCGCCATGAAGTTTCGCCAGAAGCTCAACGTGTTGCACGCGAAGTGGATCGCGTCCCAGAGCACGTTCGCGGCGCAGCCCGAAGCGGCAGGCCCGCTCGCAACCGAGTCCGTTGCGCACGCAACCGTGAAGCCGGCGGCCGAACAGATCCGATCGGAGCTGGCGGCGCTCGCTGGCGACGCCGAGGTCAAATCATTCCTCCAGCAAGCCGTCGAGCTCGCGGACGATGCGACCGAGCGCGCACAGATCGTTCAGCTCGCCACGATCGTGGGAGTGATGGCTGCGTCCGCGGTCACCGGCAACCTTGTCGGTGCTGCGGCACAAGCGGTCGGCGCCAGCGCTGCGATCGCGACCTTGACGTCGATCATTGCCGATACCGCGATGTTTACCGGACTCAACGCGCGGATCAGCGGCGAGCCGATGCTGCACGCGTTCATCACCAACGGCATCGGCAATCTCTTGACCCTCGGTGCGATGCGAGGTGCGAAGGCGCTGAACATTGGCCAGCGCATCACCCGGGTGCTGATGGGCGCGAAGAACGGGGGGGCTGCACTTGCGGCGGTCCGTGCACTCGCGATATCGGCGGAATTCTCCTTCGAGACGCTCGTCGCAACCTCGGTCCAGATCGGGCAGCTCGAATACGAATCGCTAGCCGCGACCGGCAAGACCGCGACGCTCGCCGAGGTCGAGCAGAGCGCGCTCGTCGGGCTCGGCATGATGCTCGGCGCGCGCATAAATCACCTCGTCCTCGCGCATTCGCTCGACAATGCCCGCGTCGTCCTCGGCGAGAAGCTCTCCGGGATTCGGAGCCGCATCGAAGGGCTCGTCACGCGCAACGAATCCTCGGAGGACGTGGCGACGGCGATGGAGCTGATCGAAAACGCGGGCGAGTACGCAAAGGAGCTGTCACGGCGACACGCCGAGCTCGCGGCAAAGAGCGATCACGAGCTCGAGGCGATGAACATCACGCGCGCGCAAGTTCAGGAGATGGCGCGTCAGCTGAAGAACGTCTCCGAAGATGTGTTGGTCCGGAACGCGGCCGAGGTCGAGACCCTCGTGGCGTTGCACACGGTCGTTCCAGGGCGCGTATATTCGGGCACCGAAGCGCACGTACGGACCGTGGCGGGCACGTATGGCCGTCAGGGCTATCGCGTCGGCGAAACGGCCGAAGGTCTTCACCTCACCAAGGAAGGTGCTCCCACGATCGACCTCTTCGTGCATCGGGATCCGGCGTCGGAGCACGTGCAGTCGCAAACGGATCGAGGGGTCGAGAACAAAGAGCGCGATCGCGATGCGTTGCGTCGGATGCCGGTTCCGGCGGATGCGAAGGTCGTCGATGCGCACATCAAGGGCGGTCAAAGTGGGACGGACCTACACAACCACTTCTTGGGCAATGTCGAGCCTGAGGCATTCGCCGTGCAGATGGAGCTCGCCGGTAAGGGTATGAAGCCTGGCGATGCCTCTAGGTGGGAGCCGCTGCTCCGGGAGATCGTCGTTCACGCCGAGTTCGGGCACACGATGCGGGGCGAAAAGATCCAGGTGCGCGGCGTGTCGGGCGACGCGTTGCGCGAGGTGGATGCCGCATTAAAGACGATTCGAGAACTAAAAAAAGCAAAGAACGACACGACGCACGAGATCGAAGCTATTGCCAAAGCCGCCGTGACCAAAGCATTTCGCTCAACGTCAGAGACCGACTTCAATAGCACCTACGAGATTCGGGATACCCTGATCAAGGACGTTTACGGCGTTGCGGATCGTCGATCGGTCATGGACGATGATGCGTCAATCTCGGCGCACAAAGAGTCACTGCTCGCACATTTCGGAGGACGCAACGTCGTCGTGCAGCGAATCATGCGCGCGGTCGAGCTCGAGTCCGAGCCGCACGCGAATCGCACGGAGCTCGAGGCCCTTCGAGCCTCGATCAAACAGCAGTTCGCATACGACCGGTACGCGATCGACACACTGATTGCGCTCGCGCGCGAGGGCGTTACTTATACCGAACAGTCGAATAGTCTCAGTAAACTGCAAGCGCGCTTCGACCCCGAGCAAATCGAGTGGGCCCGTGCGAAAGCAAAACTCGCGGAGCCAGGCCTGTCCCAAGCGCTCGACAAGCTCGTCGTCAAGCACCTCGCGATGATCGCGACCCGCAGCTTTGGCGAGCGGATTGAGATCGACCGCCGAGACGTCACGGACAAAGTGCGGTTCGACAGAGATCAGTTCGAAAAGGAAGTCAACGGGCTCGTTGCAGTCGCAAAGCGCAACGACGTCGCAGGCATCGACATCGCCGGCATGGAGAGCTACGAGTTCGACACGGTCGGTGCCGAGCGGTTCACGTACGTGTACGACCAGCTCGCCGCAGTCGCACTCGAGCGTGGCTCTCCGATCGTCTTCCGTCCACACGTCGGTGAGGGCGCGATCGACACGGTCGCCGGTGAAGCCTACGGGCGCGATCACAATCGCCAGATGACGAAGGATCGGAGCCAGCTGAGTCACTATGCGCGCGCCGAAGCGAATCTCGAAGTGATCATCACGGTCATGGAGGCGGTCGCCGCGAGGCGCGAGAACAGCAGCTATGGCGGAAGACTTCCACCCGAAGTGATCGTCCGGTTTGGCCACGCGACTCACGCGACGGCGCGCCAAGCGGAGCGTCTGGTGCGGCTGGGGATCCATGTCGAAGTCAACTTGTCGTCGAACCAGGCGACAGGCGCCTCGGCGACCCACAAGCCGGCGCCCGGTCAGATCGATCACACGTCGGCTCCGTCAGACAGCACGCTCGTGGCGGACAAGGCGCATTCGATCGAGGACCATGCGTTCGCCTCGTTGGTGTTTCACGAGGCGAGCATCATGATCAGCACGGATGGCAACTCGGTGATGGACACGAACCTCACCTTCGAGTTTCGCCGCGCGAAGGAGGTCATCACGAGCGTGATCAGTAGCGACCGTGCGGTCGAGGTCTCGCTGAGCGACGCCCTGGAGATGAACTTCGAAGGTGGCAACATCCACATCGATCATGCGGAGCCGAACGGCCAGGTATTGGTGCGCTATCGCCAGATGTCGGCAAGAAAGCAGAAAGTCTTTACGGCAGCGTATCGTCGGTTGTTCGAGAATGCCGCTGGTTACGTGGAACGCTTTGGTGAAGGAACGAAGTGATGGTGGATGAATTTTTCAAGGACCGTGGTCGCGTTCGCTCGTATGACGAAATGCAATTCGCGATCGAGCTCTTGAGACCTTGTCCCCATTGCGGTTCGATGGAGATTGACAAGTTCGAGACGTTCCATCAAAGGAACAACGAGGAGCTGCTTGTCACCGCTTGCCCTTCCTGCGGCGACAAACGGGAATTCATGTTTTCGTCGATGGGAAACCTGCATGTCGGCCCATGGGTATCCAAGTCGATCTATGAACTCGGGACGGGCATGTCCGAACTGTTCATCGCAGGTGAGTTCGAGACGGAACTGCGGCGGCTTGAACCGTCGACGATGGCGGATCCTGCAGGCCTTGCTCCAGTCGAGTGGCACGCCGCCTGGGGATCAACGCTTCGCGCGATGACTGCGGCGAACGAACGCCTCAAGTTTCTCGATCCACCACCCTTCGTGATCGCCGAACAGGAACGCCTGCAGCGTCGCGTCGAGATCTTCGATGCCGACATGCAACGCATCTCGGATCTCGAAGGTTACAAACCTCCGCGCGGTAACTTCGGGCGCGAGGAATATCGTGCGCACGAGCGTTGGCTCGAACGTGGACGCACCGGCGAGGGCCGATTCGAAGTCGAGAACCTCCAGGAGATCGAAGTGCGGGTCACCGCTGCCGAGCTGACCGCGTCACGGCTCGTGCACTTCAGCGCCGAACGCGCCGCACTCGTCGGCGTGCTCTTCGACGAGGCCGAGTGGATCGATTGCAAACTGCCGGGCACCAACCTTCGCGAGATTCACCTTCGCGACGCCACCCTGCTTCGCTGCGAGCTCTGGCAGGCCGACATGACCATGGCCAAGCTGACCCGCGCGACCCTGATCGAGTGTGACCTCAGAGCCACGCACCAAGATCGAGCCACCTGGACCGGCGCGCTGGTACGCGGCTGCAAGTTCGCCAACGCGCTGTTCGAGGACGCGCGGCTCGATGGCTCCAAGTTCTCCGGTTGCGAGATGCGCGGCGCACGCTTCGCGACTGGAGAGATGCCCGACCTCGCGACGACGCACGGTGCGGTGTTCGAGGACTGCGATCTCCGCGAGACCACGTGGACCGGGCGCGATCTATCCGGTGTGCAGTTCGTTCGCTGCAAGCTCGATGGAGCGACCGGTCTCCACAACGCCATCATCGAGCAATAACAGTGACGCCGGCTTCGCGAAGCGCCGTGATGTTGGCTAACAGGTCGAGACTCGATCGACCGAAGAGATCGAGCCGGGCCACGATCATCCGTCAGCTCTCGAAATGAATGTTACTAAGCTTCTTCACGAAGCGGTCGGCCTCCGAGCATTCCGTGCAGACCTTCTTCAGCTTGTTCGCAATTGCCGAGGCGAATACGCGGTACTCGACGGCGCGCTTCCAGGGCCCGTTGCGCCCCTGTTCAATCTTCTTCCGCTTTACCAATTCCTCGGCTGGCGACTTTACGCGCTCCGGGCGCGCAGTCTTGAACAGCGCCGACAGGACCCATGCTTCGGTCGACATCACCGGGATGGCGATCACTACGTTCCCCGGGATCTTCCCAGGCAACCAACCCTTGATGAGCTTGCAGAGTCCAGCTGCATCGTACGCGTCCAGATTCTCGGGCGACTTCGTCAGGCCCGCGCGGATCGCGATGTCGAGATCGATCGCGATAACCAGGAGGTCCAGCGGATCGCCAACGTCGGGTTCGAACAGTTCGTCGAATGATTCGAGCCTCTCGCACCAGCTCTTGACCTCGCTCCATCCTGCAGCTGTTCCGGGTGTCTGCCGATCGAGTTCGTCGGTGAGCGGACGTAGAGCCCGTGCGTCGATGTCACCGACCGTCTCCTCGACAACGCGACGAAGAATTACGACGTCGGTCGAACCCTCGCAGACGAAACCCACCACCGGCGTTCGAGGTTTAGATTTCGACATCTGGAACCCCGCCCAACCGTCCCTCGGTCCAGAGGAGACTCACGGCCCGCCCGCCCGACGATTTCTTCATGCGAATTAGGTCATTTACCGGGATTCGATGGACCACGGTCTTGCCATCGGTTTCACGTTCAACGCGAAACAGCCGAACGCGATCGTCGCCCAACGGGAGCCCGTCGAGCACTAAGGGATTGTGCGTGGTGAGCAGCACTTGCCTGTTAGCGCGAATCACCTCTTCGGCAAAGGACTTCGCCAGCGCTCGGGCCGCGAGCGGATTCAATGCCTGATCGAAGTTGTCGACAGCGAATGTCTGCGGCGACTGAGAGTGCATCGCGAGAACAAGGAGGTGCAGAACGTAAAGCGCGCCCTCACTCGCGTCGTAGGCGGACAGAGTCTCGGACTTCTTTTTCATAAAGGCGTCCTTGAACCGAATCACGCTGCGAAGCGTAGGAACACTCGACGCGATAAAGTCCTTCGACGGAGGCCCCACGGTAAAATCGTCAGCCCAGCTGATCAACTCGAGCGCGCGTTGTCGGAAGCGCTTTTGTACTGTCGAGGGGAGCGAGTCCAGAGCCTCAGGAAGGCTTCCGCCAAATAGCCCGACGGGTACGCGCGGCGCCGTGTCGGGCGCGATACCACGCAGCACTGGCGTTACCGGCGAGAAGATCGCGTAGTCATTGAGCAGATCGAGTAGGTCGCGCGTCGCCTGCGAACCGGCGAGGTTCGCTCGCACCTGAATCGCGAGACTCCGCATTCGGTCGTTTCGCACCGGCTGCCCAAAAACCTTCGGGACACCGCCGGGCCCGCGCGATGCCAAGCTCTTCCCATTCGCTTCAATCCGTTCGTGACTAAACGTCCAGTACGGCTTCGGAACTTTTCCTTGGTTGCTGATGCCGATGAAGTACTCGGCAGCGAGGTCACCTTTCGCTCCCGTCTGAGCGGTGATTCGGATGGACGGGTCCTTGGGACTCTTCGGAAATGCAGATTTGTAGATGCGAGGGACGCCGGGTCGAACGCCTCGGCGAAGGAGCGCCTGATCGTCGACGCTTCCGTATGCTGCCGCGCCGATGACGCCAACCGCCTCCAGCAAGTTCGACTTGCCCGAGCCATTAGCACCGATGAATACGTTGACGTTGCCAAGATCGACTGTGACGTCGTAGAGCGACTTGAACCGTTCAACGTGTAAGCGCCCCAGAATTGTCATGGCCCGACAACTCTACATGTCGCCAAAGGGTAAATGTCTGGAACCCAAGGTCTTTGGTTCACGATTGGATCGCCAATTCGATGCCTCCGAGCTGCCAGAGTTCCAGCAGGATGGGCACTCGATTCGACCGCCGGCAATCAGTCCGAGGCGCCCCGCTGGCTGGGCGTCTCGCGTCACGCTCATCGATAAAGTGAAGAAGTACGCGCTCAATACGAAGCGGTAGCCGCGATCCTCGAAGGGTTGAAGGCCGAAGAGGCCGCACCGTTCCGAACCGCGTGTTACGAACCCGGCATGGAACGCATCGTCCATGTCTGCAACAACGACTCGACCGCCGACACGCTCTCGCTCGCCGATCTGCCCGGTGAGATCCGGGTCTGGGGCGACACCCTCGACCAGGGGCCGCTCCTGGCGGTCGGCGATGCCGAGCACTACAAAGCCCGCGGCGGTACCGCCGACGCGACCCAGCGGCTCGCCGACTGGGACAAGGGCTTCGACGAGGCTGCCCGCGCCGAGGAGCTGATCCTCTGGTTCGAGGCCGATATCTCGAGCCAGTTCGCGCTCGCGCGCTTGCTGTCGCGGTTGTCGCGTCGTGGGTTGCCCAAGACGCTCACGATCGTCTCGATCGATCGCCACCCCGACGTTCCGAACTTCGTCGGCCTCGCGCAGCTCAAGCCCGAGCAACTCGCGGAGCTCTGGGCGCGGCGCACGCCGCTATCGCGCGATGCGATCGACGAAGCGATCACGACCTGGATCGCCCTGACCTCTGCCGATCCGCGCGCGTTGCCGTTCCTCATGCGTCGCGTGAAGGCGCTGCCGTACCTCGCGGGCGCGATCGAGCGTCACCTCGAGGAGCTTCCTGATCCGACGAGCGGCATGTCGCGCACGGAGCGCCAGCTACTCGCGGCGGTCGCGCGTGGCGAGACTGATCTGAAGGCATCCGTGCAGGCGATCGATCCACGCTATCCGATCACGGACACGCTGCTCTCGCACACGCTCTCCACGTTCGAGCAGCTCGGTTTCACCGCTGGCACCGCGGTCACCGCGCTCGGCCGGCAGGCGCTGGCTGGCGCGATCGATCGCGTGCACGAGCACGGCATCGAGACGTGGCGCGGCGCGGTCCACCTCACCGGGCGTGGCCCCGTGTGGCGCTGGGAATCGCGCGAGCGTCGCCTGATCGAAAAGTGATCGAGAACTAATCAGCCCGCGGCGTACGCGCGCTCGAACGCTTCGGTCTCTTCCGCGTGCGAGATGGCGAGCCGATCGATCTCGGCATCCATCACGCCCGTGAGCATCTTCGTCCACATCCGGAAGTCGCCGCGCAGCGACCACAGGATCTCCTTGCGCCCGCGGAACGTCGCCGGCTTGTTCTTCTCGAAGATGTAGTGGCCCGCCCACGCGAAGCCGTAGCCCGCCAACGGTGCAGCTAACAGCGCGGGCGGATAGAACGGCGCCGCCGCGACGCATCCGATCGCGAGCGTGGTACCGACAAAGTGCAGCCGCCGCGACGTGCGATCGCGATGCTGGGAGACGTAGAACGGCCAGAACTCTTCGAAGGACTGTGGGCGATCCATGCGCCGCACACTACCAACGAAATGCGTAGCCGGCGACAGCTCCGTTCGCGGTGGGCAGCAGATAGGCGGTCCGCGCCGAGACCGTCTTGGTCTGCGTCGCGAACAGGTAGATCGAGAGCGCCGCGAACGGGAGGCCGGCGATCAGCGTAACGCTATCCAGCGGGCTGTTGGCGTAAAGAATCACGCAGGTCGAGCCGTTCGTCGGCTCGACCTTGCACGAACCATCGAGGTGAAAGAGGTACGCGCTGACGCCGAGCAGTCCGACCGTCGGCACCAGCGAGATCCAGCGCCATCCACCCCACCGGCGATCGACCGTGATCTCGCCACCCGCATCGATCGTCTCGCGCTCGCGCTCGCTCACACGAGCAGGCTCGCGCTTCGCGCCGACCTCGGCGACCTCGAGGCCCTCCGCCGGCGCTTCGCCCGCGAGGAACTTCGCGAGTGCCTTCAACCGCTCCGTCGAAGGATCCGGCTCGAGCGCGATGCTCGCACGCCGGATCTCGCGACCGGTCTCGAGGCTGATCAACGATCCGACGATCGCTTGCCGGCCCTTCACCTGATCGATGCCGACCAGCGCGACCGACTTCGCACCGATATCGTGCGCTAGCTGCGCCGCATATCCGGCCTCGTGCGCATCGCGCGCCGCGCCGGTCGCGAACTGAAAGCCGGTCCATCCCGTCGTGCGCACGCTCTGATCGAACGCGGCATCGACGACCACTGCCGCTTCACCGCCCGAGTGAACGTTCACGTAGTGCGTGCGGCTCGGCTGATCATTCGCGATCACCACCACCCGGTACTCGCCCGGCGGAACCTCGACCGTCGTCGTGCCGCTGCCGCGATACGCCTCGTCGACGAACACCACACCGCCATCGACAACGCGCACCGTCAGCTTGCCGGTGCCCGCCGCGAGCACGCCCTTCTTCACCTCTTCGAACGCCTGCGACGCTTCCGGTCCGAACGTCGCCCGCGGCAGGTTCGAGTCGGGATAGCTCCGGACCATCTCTTCGAAGGTCGAGCGCATCGCGCCCGGATCACCGTTGCGTTGCTGCGCGAGCGCCAACCCGATCATCGCCTTGCGCAGTGGCTCGCGCAGCGCCGTATCTTTCGCGAAGGCGCCCGAGTTGCGATGCGCGAGCTCGACGAGCGGCAGCAGCGTCTTGATCGATTCGTCGAACTTGCCCTGCGCCCACAGCTTGAAGCCGCGGTCGGCCTGCTCGTTGAAGTCGCTCGGCAACGCCTTCTCGGTCCGCGCCGGCCGCGAGATCGCGGTCTCGAACAGCCGGCCGACCGTATCGCCCGAGCTGATCTTGTTATGCGCGAGCTCGTCGAAGATCGGCGAGAGGAGCCGGCTCGCATCGGGCGAGCGGTCTCCGGTGAACACCTCGAGGGCGATGCCGTCGTCGGCACGCGCGACCGACGAGAGTGCGAGGACCGAGGCGAGACAAACTACAATTCTGCTGACCATACCCACCGTATCGGTCGTTCGTATCACGGGTTGCGTGGTCCCCGAAACGGCAACAGGCCCGCACTGTTAGGTGCGGGCCCTCGAATCGAAAATCGAATATCTCGCTAGTTATTGAACGACATCAAGCCTTGGCTGAATCGTTGCGACCGCGTTTCCATTTCCTGCATCTAGAAACGCGGTTGCTCCTCCATTGTGCGTCCAGAAATCGGCCGAATTACCGACGTCGGTCGACGCGGTAGTACCCGTGTAGGCATTTCCTGGCGCCGTCGCCGCACCGACCGCAGTTGACTCGTGCGGGAATCCAGCGATATTGCCGCTGACGTGAACGGTAAGCATCTTGGTGGTGCTTCCGTTGTAAACTTTGATGCCGCGCCCAGCCTTGATTTTGTAGGGATGAGTTGGACCTACGAAGTCGGTATCGTAGGTAGCAACTCCATTGGAGTCTGGCTTAAAGAACACGTCGAGGGTCGGGTTGAAGGTCGCGGCGACGGAGACATCCGAAGCCGGTCCACTGTCCGTTGCGGTCACCTTCACGCTACCCGTCAATGCGGTGGTGTCGCCCATCGCACGGATGGTCAGCATCGCCGTTGCCGTACCGCCGGCCGTGAGGGTGACCGTCGTGGTGGCGAGCATCGCTTTCCAGTCTGCGACGTCCGAGACCGCTGCGAGGGTCACAGCACCCGTGAATCCCATCTCGCTAGTTGCCGTCACCATGATCGCTGAGACCACGTTCAGGTCCGTCGAGATCGTAGCGTTGTCAACGATCAGAGCCACGCGCGGAACCGTCGTGTTCTCGACCTGACAAGTCGACGAACAACCGTCGCCATTGTTCGTATTGCCATCGTCACACGTCTCGCCTGGGTCCACCACGCCGTTTCCACAGGTCGGGGCGTGGGTGTCATCACCACCGGACACTCCAGCGATGTCGCTGACACAGGCGGGGAGTGCGACGGAGGCAAGAGCGGCCAAGAGAATGCTGCGCATGTTGTGCAACCTATACAATATGTGTGCCTGAGGTAACTGTCTGATCCGACTAAGACGAAACCTCAACTGATGGGGACCGAACCCCCAGTCGATGCCCACACTCCCCAGAGATCGTTGAATTCTTGGTGGGGCGCGATGATCGACGATGCGGGCACGAGGAATCTGATTCCCCGAGCGGCGACACGGATGTGCGTCGCGTGGGGAGTCGGGATGTAGATGCGCGACTGCGGCGACCGTTGGAACGGTCTGCGAAACCAACTGACCACAGCGATCGTAGCAGCTACTTCTTGTTCAGACCGAGCGCTTTTTCGACCCAGCTCTTCGCCTGGCTCGCACCGACGCCGACTTTTCCAACCGTCCCGCCGACGAATTTCTTTTGCCCCGTCGCCTTCGAGATCTTCGATCCGAAGAAGTAGAGCAACGCGGACCAGCCGAGGACGAGCACGTAAACCGTCAGGCTCAGGCCGGGGACGACCATCGCGACTAGAAGAGCTGCAGCCGTAGCGGCGGCGATGATTACTCCGACCCGAAGGCCGAGGTACCAGGCTGTTAATGCACCCACGATGATCGCAGCTACCACTACGGTACCGTAGCACGCGTTCCCTGGGGCGGTGGCTCTAACTCAAGGTGCTTCGTATGCTCCGATATCCGGCTGGCTGCCGACAGGCGACAGACGGGGTTTTCCTTCGAGACCCATGGTGACGCCGTCGACCATCTCCGCTTTGCCTATGGCCGGACTACCAACCGCGAGGTGGAAGTTAAGCCCGACGGAATCAGCGAAGAACGTAGAGATGTCTGCTTGCACGTTTCCCGCGCCAGCAATCTCCATCGAAGCGAGGTCGTACAACGAATGGTTGGATACGCACGGACCGCTGTGTGGGTAGCGGCTGTTGTACGCGATGATGTTGTTCGTCGTCTCCGCTGTGTTGTCACAGCTAAGAGCGGCCCTGTCGGTCTGGGACGACGTGACGTTAAAGATCGTGTTGAAGCGGACCGCGCTGCCCGGCCCAGCCTGGCCGAAGAGTGCGCAATCGATGTCGTTGGACGCGATCAAGAGGTTGTTCTCGAAGACGTACGTCCCGCCCGTCATCAAGACACAGTTCCCGCTGCCGGCCAGGATTCGTGATCGTCGGACATCGGCCTGGCAGTTGCTCGTGTCGACGACCGCACGCGACTCACCGGCAAGAACGTCCGCTTGTGGCGCTTGTGCCCGCGCTGCCCGCGCTGACCACCGCGAGGATTGCCAGTCGGCGCATCCTTCGGCCGGGCGTCACGATCGGCCGGCGAGTCGCTCGATGGCGGCTTGCTCGAGTT
>JAYWCI010000234.1:0-38509 GCA_043780895.1 Kofleriaceae bacterium
GGCCGCGGACCGCGCTCGACAAGGCAGAGGGCATGTGGGCGTTCGCAGCGTTCGATCGCGCGACAGGAAGCCTCATGCTCTCGCGCGACCGGTTCGCAGAGAAGCCGCTCTACATCGTCGACGATGGCGATCGCCTGACGTTTGGCTCGGAGGTGAAGTTCATCGCGGCGCTGCGTGGGAAGGCGCTTCCCATCGATACCGACCACCTCAAGCGCTACCTGGTGAACGGATACAAAGCGCTCTACAAGCAGCCCAAGCACTTTTTTCAGGGCCTGCAGGAGGTCGCCGCCGGTTCGGTGCTCGAAGTCGCAGCCGACGGTACGCGCGATGCCTATCGCTACTGGCAGCCGCAGTTCGAACAGGCCGAGATGTCGCGAGAAGAGGCGACCGCGGGTGTTCGCGAGCGGTTGATTCGCTCCGTGCAGCTGAGATTGCGTGCTGATGTTCCGATCGCGTTCTGCATGTCGGGAGGCGTCGATTCGAACTCGCTGATCTCGATCGCGAAGAAGGAGCTCGGCTACGACGTCCACGGCTTCACGATTGCCAGCGAAGACGAGCGTTATGAGGAATCGGCTCTCGTCGAAGGCGCGGTGAAATCGCTCGGGCTTCGCCATACCTCGATTCCGACCGACACCACCAACTTCCTCGCACGCCTACGAGAGTTGGTGCGCTATCACGACGCGCCGGTCTACACGATCACGTACTACGCGCACTGGCTGCTCATGGAGAGCATCGCGAAGCATGGCTATCGGATCGCGGTCAGCGGAACAGCGGCCGACGAGCTGTTCAGTGGCTACTACGATCACTTCCTGGCGTACCTCGCAGAGACCAAAGATCCGGCCGCTCGTGCGGCATGGATCGAGCACGTCAAGCCGGTGGTGCGCAATCCGTTCCTCTCGAATCCGGATCTGTTCGCCGCAGATCCATCCTTTCGCGATCACATCTATCTCGACGCGGAGGGTTTCGCGGCCTACTTGCACGAGCCGTGGCACGAGCCGTTTGAGGAGGCCAGCTACAGCGCGAGCACGCTCCGCAACCGGATGGCGAACGAGCTCTTTCACGAGGCCGTTCCGGTCATCCTCCACGAGGACGATCTGAATGCGATGTACTACTCGATCGAGAATCGCTCGCCGTTCCTCGATCGCTCGCTGTTCGAATGGAGCACCCAGATTCCGACCCGGCACCTGATGCGCGACGGCTACGCCAAGGCGGTGCTACGCGACTCGATGCGCGGGATCGCGCCCTCGAACATCCTCGATAACCGCACCAAGGTCGGCTTCAACGCACCGATCTTCGAGTTCCTGAATCCGCACGACCGCGAGACCCGAGAGCAGATCATGGCACCGAGCCCGATCTGGGATCTCGTGCGCAAGGACAAGGTCTCCGAGCTCCTCGACAAGGCCTTCTTGCCGAACAGCCAGAGCAAGTTCCTGTTCTACTTCCTGTGCTCGAAGATGTTCGTCGAAGAGAATGCCTGAATCGCGTCAAGCCGGTACGACGTCGGCAAGTCGACGCAGGTGTGACCAGCGTCTGCGACCGCTCTGCATCGGTGTGAGCTTCACGGCGGGTTGTAGCCACTTCGTAGCGAACCGTTGGTGCGCATCACCGACGCGCGAAACGGAGAGCACGGCAGCTCGTTGTCGAAGCACTGATCGCCCTTATGCGGTACCGCGATGGTGTTGCCGGGTCCAGCCTCGGACAGGTCGACCATCACGCGCGGTGGTGCGGGTGGCCGCCCCCAGAGCTTTGGCACGCGCGCGTCGACGCGAAACGCAAAACCACCGGCCCATAACGTCACGGCGAACGACAGCGCGACGACGAGCGGGCGGAGGTTTGGCTCTCGCATCGCGCGCGAGACCATGGGTGCGAGGAGCACGGCAGGAAGCAACCAGAACAGGAACGCGCCGTAGCGAAGATCGGGCGCGCCCGTGAACCATTGTGTGAGGCCGAGCAGGCAACCGATCAGCGCGGCGAGCTCGCCAGCTCGACGAGCCGTGACTGCAGGTCCACTAGCGAATCGCCACGCCAGGAGCGTGAGCGAGGCAAGTAGCAACACGAATTCATGCGAGCCACGAAAGTTATCGAGCCACGGCGCGAGCCAGTGCCAGACGCCATGACCGAACACTTCCTCGGGCCCTTTGCCGAAGATCCGAGACCAGCTCTGGATCGATCCGAAGTCCATCTCGGCGACCGAGTGAGGTACCGACCACGAGAGCGGCAACCGTCCGAACACCGGATAGAGCAGCCACCCGGATTCGATCACGCCGCGCGCGATCCAACCGATCACGATCACGGCAGGCGTCGCGAATACGAGCAGACGCGTGCGCCAGGTGCGTTCGATCGCAGCTGGAGCGCGACGAGAATCAGCACCGCGCCGGTGAGTGCCAGACCCGCGAGCTTCGTCGTCACCACGATCGCCGCGAGGCTCGCGATCAGCGCGAGCGGCAGTGCACGTGTACGCGAGCTCGGTTGAAGCGAGAGCACTTCGAGCACGAGCACGAAGCTCACGACCGTGAGTGCGAGATCCGTCGACAGCGACGACGCTTCCATCGACCACAGCTTCGTGAGCAGGAACGGCAGCGTGAACAAGCAGAACACCTGGCGAAGGCGTGCACGCGGACCGCGCGCGAACAGGATCGTCGTGAACCACTGGCAGAGTGCGAGCAGCAGCAGGAAGCCGTTCGCGATGTGAGCTGCCACGCCCTCCCAGAATGCGTCGGTGTACGCCGCGAAGAGATGGACGCTGTTGTTGTAGCCGAAGCGATAGTGCAGGTTCGCGAGGCCGGGGACCGCGGGGTAGTGAGCGGCCCACTTCACGGCTTGCAGGTGATAGAGGCCGGTGTCGTACCACTGCACCAGATCGCTCGCCGCGTAGGCGGTGACGATGGTCGTGGCGACCACCATGACGGTGACGACGCCGAGGGATCTCGGTCGTGCACGCAAGCTGCGGCCACAGGCCATGATGGCGCGCCGCTGCAGCGCGAGACCGGCGACCGCGGGAACTACCGTCAGCGCGATGACGACGCCATTCATCGCCAGTACGAGCGAGCAGAGCTGCAGAAAGCCGACGAGGGTCGCGTACCCGAGCCACGCGAGCTGAAACGTCGAGAGGGTCCCACCGAGTACGCCCCGCCCGAGGCGACGCAGCACCCAGCTCGCAACGAGGCCCCAGCCGAGGACGATGAGGGTCAGCAACAGCCACACCAACACCAGATTCAGCACGCCCGCGATGTATCACGATCCTCCATGAATCGGATGGCTGGCCGGCGATCGGGAAGGTGAGGTAGGGTGCGCCCGGAATGGTGAGCGCAGGGCAGGTCGACCTGATGTCGAGGCGGCAAAGGTGAAGGGCAGAGGCACCGCGATCGGGATCGCTGTTGTCGTCGGGTTGTTCGCGGTGCTCACCTGGCATCAGCGCTGGCTCTCCGACGACGGCTTGATCTTCACGCGCACCGTTCGCCAGCTCCTCGCTGGCAACGGCCCCGTGTTCAACAGCTTCGAGCGTGTCGAGGCGAACACCAGCACATTGTGGACGTACCTGTTGTTCGTCGTCGCGTGGATCACGCGCCAGGACACCACGCTGATCGCGGTCATCCTCGGCGGCTTGCTCTCGGTCGCCGGCCTCGCGATCGCGCTCGATGCCACGCGCCGCCTTCATCGCCTGCGCGGTACGCAAGGCCTGCTCCTGCCGTGTGGCGTATTCATCCTCCTCGGCGCCACGCCGTTCTGGGACTTCGCGACCTCGGGGCTCGAGACCGGACTCGCGATGTTCTGGCAGGCATCGTGTTGGTGGTTGCTGGTCACGGTCACCACGCGTCGCCACGATGCGCTCGCCGCGTTCGTGTTCGGCCTCGGCGTGCTCGTGCGCCCCGAGCTCGCGCTGATGACGTTCGTGTTCGGCGCCGCTGCCTATCTGATCACCGGGCCGACGAAGAAGCAGACGATTGCGCTGCTCGTGATCGCGTTCGCGCTGCCGTTCGCGTACGAGATCTTTCGCGCCGGTTACTACGGTGCGCTCGTGCCGATGCCGGCGCTGGCAAAGAGCGCGACCAGCTCCGCGTGGTCGCGCGGCTGGAGCTATCTGAAAGACTTCGAACAGCCGTATCACCTCTGGATCCCGGTGCTCGTGCTCGGTGTCCTGAGCGTCTATGCGTTCAAGCGCGCGACCGGGCCGACGCGGATCGTCGTGCTCGCGCCGATCGTCGCAGGCACGTTGCTCGCGCTGTTCGTGCTGCGCGTCGGTGGCGATTTCATGCACGCACGGATGATGTTACCGCCGCTGTTCCTGATGACGCTGCCGCTATTCTTGGTACCGGTGCGCACGTTCACCGTTCTCGCGGTCGCGATTCTTGCGGTCTGGGCCCTGATCATCGGCATCAAGCTCGACGATAGCCGCAGCCACGCGACGAGCGATGTCGTCGAGGACGAGCGCGCCGGCTACGCGCGCTGGACGGGTCGCCATCATCCGATCAATCCGTACGCGTTCGTCCATGCAGAGCTCCACGCGGCGACTCAGCTCTATCGCCACTACTTCACCGGCACGCACGTGGTGGTCAACGTCGACGATCCGGACCACACGATGGTCATCAACCCCGAGAACCCGCACACGAGCGTGTACATCGATGGCCGGCTCGGGACCGGCGGCATCGTAGCGCCGCTCGATGCGATCGTCGCTGACACGCTCGGGCTCGCGAACCCGCTCGGCGCTCGCATCACCGCCACGAATGCCGGCTTCCCGGGCCACGAGAAGCCGCTACCGGGTTCGTGGTTGGTGGCGCAGTTCGCGGACCCCGACACCGTGTGGGGACCGGCGCCGGCGGCAGACATCAAGGCCGCGCGTCACGCCATGACGTGCGGTGCGCTCGCGGAGATGCTCGCCTCGGTGCACGAGCCGCTCACGGCGAGCAGATTCTTCAAGAACCTCGTCGGCTCGGTCGGGCGTACGCGGCTCGTCATTCCGTCGAGCCCGCTCGAGGCCGAAGCAAAGTTCTGCCGCTAGCGGCACGCCCACCGCTTTCGACGTGCTCGATCGTTAGAGCTTGAAGCCGGCCTTGACGGCGTCGTCGCGGAACATCTTGACGGTCTCGAGCGAGAACTGCGCGAGGTCCTTACCGACGTTCGAGAGCTTCGCGAGCACGTCGTTCGTGACGGTGATGATGTCGCAACCGACCGACTCGGCGTGGAACACGTTGAGCAGCTCGCGCGGCGAGGCCCAGATCAGCTCGGCCTTCGGCAGCGTGTGCGTGAGCGCGCCCGCGGCCGCCATCAGCGGAAGTGGATCAACGCCGGTGTCGGCGATGCGACCCGCGAACACCGAGATGAACGCCGGGGTCTTCGGATCGAGGTGTGCGACGACATCGCGAACCTGCTCGAGCGTGAACAGCGCGGTGACGTTGAGCGGCACGCCGGCCTTCGCGAGCGTCTGGATCAGCTTGTAGCTGGGCTCGCCTTGGGTGTTCGTGACCGGAATCTTCACGTTGACGTTCTTGCCCCAGCTCGCGATCTCTTTCGCTTGCTTCTCCATCTCGGCGAAGTCATCCGAGAAGACCTCGAACGAGATCGGGCGATCCGGAATCGCCGCGAGGACTTCTTTGGCGAAGCCGCGGTAGTCGGTGATGCCGACCTTTTGCATCAGCGTGGGGTTCGTGGTGAAGCCCTTGACGAACGGCTTCGCGTACATCGCGACCATGCCCTTGAGGTCGGCACCGTCGGCGAAGATCTTCACTTTGAGGTCGGAAACAGCGGTCATTGCTTTTGCTCCAAAATCCACGCGGCTGCCTCGGGCAGTCCGGCCACATTTACCGCAAATCGCTCGGGTTTGCGCTCCGAATATCCACGGTCGATGAAGATCGCTCGGGCGCCGGCGGCGAGGCCTGCATCGGTGTCGCGCCAGCGGTCGCCGACCATGAAGCTCGACGCTAGATCGATGCCGCGGTCGCGGGCTGCGTTCACGAGCATGCCGGGCTTGGGCTTGCGGCAGTCGCAGGCCTCCGCATCGTCGTGGAAACACGCGTAGATAGCGTCGAGCGGCAGCTCCGCGGAGAGCTTGGCGTGGATCGCATCGACCGCCGCGCGGGTCTGCTTGCCACGCGCGACATCGGGCTGGTTCGTGACGACGATCAGCTCGAAGCCGGCGGCGCGGAGCGCCGTGAGGGCTTCGTCAACACCCGGCAAAATTTCCATCTCGTCGACGGAGTCGGGTGGATACGGTTTGCCATCTCGCACGACCGAGGCGTTGATCACGCCGTCGCGGTCGAGGAAGACGGCGCGCTTCACTTCTGAGCCTGGGCCGTCGATTCCCACTTGGTCTGCACCTTCTTGAGCTTCGGGTGCGAGACGAGGAGGTGCCACACGACGCCCTGGAACGCTTCGGAGTGCGGGGTGATGTTCGACTCGTTGACGGTCGGGATCACGACGCACGCATCCGCGACCTGCTTGGTGTAGCCGCCATCGCGACCGACGACGCCAACGATGCTCGAGCCGATTTTTTTGCCGAGCTCGAGCGCGAGGACGAGGTTCGGCGAGATGTTCTTCTCGAGGTTGCCGCCTCCGACGCTGAAGATGAACAGCGTGTCGTTCTTGGTGAGCCGCGAGCCCTTGAGCCACTCGCTGAACACGGTCGCCCAGCCTTCGTCGTTCGTGCGCGCGGTGAGCTCCGAGACGTTGTCGGGCGGCGCGTAGGCTTCGAAGCCGGCGATCTTGCGGAAGTCGTTGACCGCGTGACCGCAGTTGCCGGCGCTGCCGCCGACACCGAGGAAGAACAGCCGACCACCGCGCTCGCGCGTCGCGGCGAGCACGTCGACCATCTTCTCGATCTCGTCGGCGTCGATCTGGTCGATGACCTTCTTGGATTCGTCGAGGTGCTGGCGGGTGTAGCTGGTCATGGTGCTGCTTCCTTGGACAATAAACGACGGGTGTCTTCGAGCCCGGCGTGAGAGCCGATCTCGTAAAAGCGCTCGCTGACCTCGTAGCCGAACAACTGGCCGTTGGCGAGTAGATCCTGATAGATCCTCACGAGGTCGAGCTTGCCCTCGGGGTAGCCCGTAAAGGCTTCGGCTCGGAACGCGCCGAGCCCCCAATCGATGTGCGTGAGGCCAGTCACGTTCGTCTTGTCGTAGCGCACGAGCCGGCCGCCGGACATCTCGACGTTGCTCGTGTCGTAGTGGCCATCGTTCTTGTAGACCGTCATCAGGCCGAGCTGCTTGCTCGCCCGCCACGCCTCGGTGATGCCCGCGTAGTCGCACAGGAGGTACGAGTCGCCATAGATCACGAGGAACTCGTCGCCGAGCACCGGCAGCGCGTTGCGAAGCGCCCCACCCGTGCCGAGTAACTCGCCATTCGGATCGCGCTTGTCGTGCGAGTACTCGACCGTCATTCCGAACGCGCTGCCGTCGCCGAGCACCGCTTCGATCTGATCCGCGAGGTGCGCGATGCACATCACGACGCGTGTCACGCCCGCGTCACGCAACAGCGCGAGCTGATGGACGATGAACGGCGTGCCGTTGATGTCGAGCAGCGCCTTCGGAATCGTCTTGGTGACATCGCCGAGCCGAGTCGCCAGACCTCCCGCGAGGATGGCAACCGGTGGCATCATGAAAACACGACGCGCGTACCGTCGAAATCGAAGCGGAACCGGACCTCTTCGAGGCCGGCTTCGACCATGGCAGCGCGCACCTTCATCGGTTCCGGTGCGTAGAACATGAGGAAGCCGCCGCCGCCCGCGCCGACGAGCTTGCCGCCGATCGCACCCGCGTTGCGTCCGAGCTCGTACCACTCGTCGATCTTCGGGTTGCTCATCCCGCTCGATCGCTTGCGCTTGTGGGTCCAGTGCTCGTGCATGATCTCGCCGAACAGCGCCGGCTGGTTTTGCTCCAGTGCTTTCTTGCTGCGGAAGCCGAGCTCTTTGACGTAGTGCATACCCTCGATCATCGAGGCATCTGCTTGCTTCGTGCGCGTATCCTGATCCTGGAGAATCGCGCTCGCCGACCGCGAGAAGCCGGTGAAGAACAGGAGGAGGTGATCCTCGAGCTCGTGTAACGTCGTCGACGACATCGGCACGGGCTCGGCGTGGACGTCGCCGTTCTTCGCGAACTCGAAGGCCGTGATGCCGCCGTACGCCGCGATGTACTGATCCTGCTTGCCGACCGGTTGCTTCAGTCGGTCGATCTCGAGCTCGCATGCGAGGCGCGCAAGATCACCGGGGAGTAACAAGCGACGCTCGAAGCTGTACAGCGCCTTGAGTAGTGCGGTCGTGAAGCTGCCCGACGAACCGAGTCCCGTGCCCGCGGGAATGTCGGCGAGCGTCGTGATCTCGTGCTGGAGATCCGTGATGCCCATCATGCGGAACGCTTCGCGGACGATCGGGTGCTCGATCTGATCGACGCTATCGACCTTCTCGATCTTCGAGTACTTCAAGAACACGCCCTCGACGAACGGCTTGTTCATCGTGACCCACACGTACTTGTCGATCGCGGCCGAGATCAGATAGCCGCCGTGGTCCTGGTAATACGAGGGCAGGTCAGTACCACCACCGCCAAGTGAGATGCGAAGAGGGCTGCGCGTGATCAGCATTAAACGCGGTTCTCCAGGAGCCAGGTGTTCTGTTGCAAGTACGCCAGCGTCTTCAGGATGCCTTCGCGGATCGTGAGCTTCGGCTGCCAGCCGAGATCACGAATGCGCTTGGTATCGAGGAGGATGAACGGGTTGTCACCGATCCAGCCGCGCTCGCCACCGGTGTAGCTGCGCTCGGGATTCAGCGCGAGGACCTCGCTGATGTAGCCGACCGAGGTGTTGACCTCGACGTACTCCTCGGTGCCGAGGTTGAAGATGTTGACCTTCGCGGTCGCCTTGGTGATCGCGACCTCGATCGCGTCGAGGCAATCTTGAACGTAGAGGTACGACTTGCGCTGCTTGCCGTTGCCGAGGATCTTGAGCTTCGTCGGATCGGCGAGCAGGCTCTTGTAGAAATCGAACACGTGGCCATGCGAGTAGCGCTCGCCGAGGATCGAGACGAACCGGAAGATCCACGCCTGGAACCCGAAGCCTTCGCAGAACGCGGAGATCAACCCTTCGCCCGCGGTCTTCGCCGCGGCGTAGAGCGAGGTCTGGATCGGGAACGGCGCATCTTCGGGCGTCGGGAACACGGTCGATTCGCCGTAGACCGAGCCGGTCGACGAGAACGCGATCTTCGTGATGCCATTGAGCCGCATCGCATCGAGCACGCGGAACGTGCCGATCGTGTTTTGCTCGAGGTCGCGGCTCGGGTGGTTCGTACCGAACCGGACGTCCGCGTTCGCCGCGAAGTGGAACACGAAGTCGCAGCCCTTCATCGCTGCCGTCAGCGCGTCGATGTCGAGAATGTCACCCTTCACGAGCGTGAAGTTTGGCTTCGGAGTCGCGAGCTCGAGGAACCGCTCCTGGCCGGTCGACATGTTGTCGTAGCCGACAACCGTGTGGCCTTCGCCGAGGAGGCGGTCCGCCATCGAGCTGCCGATAAAGCCGGCGGCGCCGGTGATAAATGCGCGCATCAATAACCCACCGCTATATACGTCACCCTGCGTTTCCGTGGCGAGTGTCTAGCCTCGTGAGCGATCTTTTTCGCGGCTTCGAACGCGAGCGTGCCTGTTCACGCCTGCGGCGCTGCCGCCGTTCTTGCCCCAGACCGCAGCCGGTCGCCAAATACGATCGCAGTGGCGAGACACACGCTGGTCACGAGCCAGTGCGAGTAGCGATAGGCCGGCCCGGCCGCGCCGAGCAGGAAGCTCGACTCGTAGAGGAAGCCACTCGTGAGGATCGCGACAACGAGGGCATCGTGGCGCCAGATCGAGTACCCGCAGAGGATCAAGCCGAAGAGCAGGTACGCCCACGGGCGATAGAGCAGGGTCTGCGAAAGCTTGATGAACTTCAGTCCCATCACGCGCTGGAGATAGGAGAGCGAGGCGTCGTGCGAGATCGGCATGAGCTGATACGGCGCTCCTGCGAACGTCTGGCACACCGGCTCCTCGGGCAAGTCCTTCGTGATGCCGAGGAGCTCCTTGGTGACGAGCCACCGGTGCTGGAGGAATGCGCCGGTGTGATCGCGGACCAGGCGAAACCAAGCATCGCGACGTGCATTTCGGTCTGTCTCGTTCGGCTGGATCTCGAACAGGCCCTTCTCGTTGAACGACAACGCGAACCACCATCTCGGATTGTACTGCTGGCAGAACCGTTGCTGCAGGTCCGTCGTCTGGCGCAGCGGAATACCGACGAGCTCTGCCCTGACCTCGTCATCGGTCATCGGCTCGGCGTGACAGATCGTTCCGGCGATATCGTGGATCGCATTTGCCTTGGTCCAGGCGTACGAGCGGCCCTTGCTGACGTGGTGGTTCAAGCCAAACGCGCCACCCGTGATCGCGACGAACAGCGCGAACCCAGTCGCGCAGATCGCGAGCCGCCGGCGACCCCCCCAGCTCGCCGCGACTACCAGGAGCAATGGCGGTAGCGCGGTGCAGCCGTTGTCGCGAACCGCTGCGGCGAGTAACAGCATCACCAGGCCACCGATGCGCGCGCGCCAGCTCGTGCCCAGTGCGAGTGCGAAGCCGGCTACGAGCCATCCGGCCATCTGCGCATCTTTCCAGACCACTGCGATCGGCGTGAGCACGGGGGGAAACAGCAGCAGCGCACAGGTCACGAGGGCTGCGGTTCGCGGTTGGAATCGCCGCTTCAATAGAGTGTACGCACCCCACGTGAAGAGCAGTACCTGCAGCACGAGCAGCGGTAGTGGCCCACGTACGAACTTGTCGACGCGGTGCCAATACCAGGCCATCACCGGTGGGTGCCAGTCGTCCCAGACGCCGGTTCGCGCCTGCCGGAGCTGGTCGGCCGAGTCGAAGTTCATGTAGCCCGGAAAGCCGTAGATGATCACGGCGAGTGCGCCGGCGGCCAGGATCGTCCTATTGCGGACCGACCGAGCTGCAACGACAACGGCACGGAGCGATGCCTTGAATCTTGGGCCCGGCCTCTCGCCCGTTACCTCCACGCCAACCGACACGTGCGGCGCTATGCCAGATCCGCACGACGGGGCGCAGGATCCGCGCCGTCCTCGGATCGTGATCCACGCTGTATCGCGATGATCGCCGCGGCCACACAGACGCACGTTACCAGCCAGTGCGAGTAGCGATAGGGCGGGCCCGCCGCACCGAGCGCGAAGCTGGCTTCGTAGAGCACGCCGCTCGTGATCACCGCGACGATCAGCCACTGCTTCTTCACGATCGCGTAGCCGAGCAAGATCAAGCCGACCAAGAGGTATGCCCACGGTCGGAACAGGATCGTCTTCGCGAGCCTGCCGAACTTCTTGCCGACGTGGCGCTGCAAGAAGGACCTCTGCGCATCGTGGTGGACTGCCACGAGCTGGCGCGGCTGACCCGCGAAGGTCTGGCACACCGGCTCTTCGACCGGTTCGGCACCGAGGCCGAGCAGCTCGAACATCACCTTCGCGCGGTGCCGCAGGAACGCGCCCGGATGGTCGCTGATGACCCGGAACCACGCATCGCGGCGCGCGGCGCGATCGTCATCGCTCGGCAGCGCCTCGAACATCGCGCGACTATCGAAGGACAGCGTGAACCACCGCCGCGGGCTGTAGATGGCGCACAGCCGCGCCTGCAGTGGACCGTCACCGGGGAGCAGCGGTATGCCGGTGATCTCGGCTCGGACCGCGTCGTCGGTCATCGGCGGCGAGAGGCAGATCGTGCCGGCGATATCGTGAATCGCGTTTGCGCGCGACCACGCATGATCGTGCACGTCGGTGATCGCGCGATTCGCGAGTATCGCGGTGCCACTCAAGCCGACGAACAGGCCGAATGCGATCACGCACACGGCGAGCGGGCGGTGTGGCAACCAGCTCGCAACACCGAGCAATAACAGAGGTGGCAGCGCGGCCGCGCCGTTGTCGCGAACCGCCGCAGCGAGCGCGAGCATCACGAGGCCGAGCACGCGCGCGCGCCACGAAGGGCGCAGCACGAGCATCGCTCCGGCGACCAACCACGCGGCCATCTGCGCGTCCTTCCAGACCACGGCCATCACCGCGAGGACCGGTGGAAACAACAGCACCGCGCTCGCGATCACGGCAGCCACGCGCGGCGTGAACCGGCGACGCGCGAGCCCGTAAAGCCCCCACAAGTACAGCGCGAGCTG
Organism: Kofleriaceae bacterium; assembly: GCA_043780895.1. Lineage (GTDB taxonomy): Bacteria > Myxococcota_A > Polyangia > Haliangiales > Haliangiaceae > JABFXX01. The sequence goes on from JAYWCI010000234.1 coordinate 12,172, forward strand.
GAGCACGAGCATCGGCAACGGTCCGGTCCAGACCAGATCGAGCCAGTGCCAGTACCAGGCCATCACCGGCGCGTGCCAGTCGGTGTAGACGCCGTTGCGAGCCTGGAGGAGTTGATCGGCCGAGTCCCAGTTCATGTAACCGGGAAACGCGTAGATCAGCGCGAGCGCCCCGGCGATCGCGAGGATCGCGGTGGGGTGGACCGAGCGAGCGGCGGCTACGAGCTTCCGCATCTCATCCAACAGTTGCGCACACCAACCAACACCGAACATCTAGCTCCTTATGCCAGAAATTCGAAACGCCACGCAATGGCGGCCAGCAGCGCTGTGATCGAGGCGACATCGTCGAGGGATCAGCAGGGAGAAAGTTACGGGACCAGGGTGAGCATGCCCGACTCCTTTAGCCAGCCGAGGTCGCCGTTTGTCCGATGCGGTCCCAGCTGATGGAGGATTCGAGATGAAGCGACGAAGCGCCATTGCCCCCGCAGAGCGTGAAGTCGCCGAACTCGCTACCTCCATCGTGGAGGTCTCCATGCACGCTCGTGGAGCCGAGCGGAGCCCCGGAGATCGAGAGATCTTGAATCTGGCCGGTCAGCATGCAGTCTGGGGTCTGGAACGAAGTAAAGAACGTGACCTGTGTCGTCTCGGTCGTGTAGGGACCGTTCAAATTGCCGTGCGTGTAGATCTGCGTGCCACTGAACTGCCACGAGCCCGCGAGGTCGCCACCTCGGCGATCCCGTCATATTGACCTTCAGAGGATAGCGGTTTGACCTCAGGACGGTCGTATCGAGGCAAGTTGCGGCAGGCCGCAACTACAAAGACCAGCGACCACGCTGTTCGTATTCCGAGAGAATACAGGGCGGCTTCAACCGAGCGATGAAGTCCCGTGCCAGTAGTCGAACACACCACGGAGCGCGGACTCGAGCGCGATCGTCGACTGCCAGCCAACGGCAGCCGTGATCTTGGTGTGATCTCCGACGACGATCATGTTCTCGATCGGACGAACGAGCGCCGGATCGGTCTCTATTTTCGGTGTGACGCCGGCCACATCGGCGAGCATCGCGATCGCCTCCGCAATACTGACACCGCGGCCGCTGCAGATGTTGTAGACCTCGCCGCGCTCGCCGCGCTCGAGCAGCGCGAGGTATGCAGCTACCACATCACGCACGTCGAGGAAGTCCCGGATCACACTCGTCGTTCCCACCCGGATCCGATCGCGCTCCCCGCGTGCGAGCTCCGCGAACTGCTTCGCGATCGCAGAGATCACGAACTGCGCGCTCTGACCGGTACCGACGTGATTGAACGAGCGCGTCTGCACGATATCCAGGCCGTACCCACGCACGTAGACATCCCCTAGATGCTCCTGCGCGACGCGCGCGACCGCGTACGGACTCAGCGGCCGCAGCGGATGCGTCTCGCGCAGCGGCAGATCAGCTTGGGTGACCAACCCGTACTGCTCCGAGGAGCCGATCGACAGCACGCGCGTCTGTGGCGAGTGCTTGCGCACGCATTCGAGCACGTTGAGGAAGATGTTCGTATTGTTCGTGAAGCTCGTGATCGGCTCGTGCCACGACAGGCCAACCGAGCTGAGCGATGCGAGATGGACCAGGCGATCGGGTTGCTCGCGCGCGATCACCACGGCCGTGGCTTCGAGGTCCAGGAGATCCAGCACCACCGATCGCGTGAGCGCTGGAAATCCCAGGGGGGCAGGTGCGCGATCGACCGCGACGACTTCGGCCGCAGGATCCGCGCGATGGATCGCCTCGACGAGGTACGCGCCGACAAAGCCGAAACACCCGGTGACGAGATATCTCATGCCGCGCGACCGATCGTTGCGAGACTCTCGTACACCGCGAGGGTCTGCGCGGCGCATCGCTCCCACGTGAAGGTCGCGTTGCGCGCGCGGCCCCGCTCGCGCAGGTCACTCGGATCGGCGATCACCTCGGCGAGCACGCGCGCGAGGTCCGCCGGATCATCGGGCTCGAAGTAGCGAGCCGCATCGCCCGCGATCTCGGGAAAGCAGCTCGCGCGCGCGACGATCGTCGGCGCGCCGCATGCGAACGCCTCGAGGATCGGGATCCCGAAGCCCTCGTACTTCGAAGGAAACACGAACGCCGCCGCGTGCGCGTAACAACCGGGGAGCTCGCCGTCTGCGACATTGCGCTGCATCGCATCGATGCCGAGCGACGCGATCTTCGCCTGCTCGATCGCGTCGAATGGACCGCCACCGATGCACACGACTGGAAGCTGCAAACCGGCGACACCCTCGAGGAACACGCCGAAGTTCTTGTACGTGTTGCGCGTCCCCACGAACAGCACGTAGCGCTCCGGCAAGCCCTCGATGCGAGGCGTCGACGCGTCCGCGACGAGCCGGTTCGCGAGGTGCGTCACGGTGATCCGATCCGGATCGATGCCGTAGAACTTCACCACGTCGCGTTTCGTGTTTTCCGAGATCGCGAGGATCGCATCGGCGCGCTCGCACAGGGTCTTCTTGCCATCGATCCAGGGCTTCGTGACGAGCCGGCCGTAGGCGCTGCGCAGATCGAAGCTCTCCGGGAACAGCTCCGGAATCATGTCGAGCACGGTCACGACGAGCTTTGCCCGCTTCGCACCGTGGAGTGCGGTCGGGTAGTAGAACGTGGTGTGGAACACGTCGTGCGTTTTGCGAGCCGCAAGCCGCGTGGCGACCTCGTTGCGTGCGTACCGCGCGAGCAGGTGCGGCAGGTCCATGTGATTCGATGCACGGCCGGCAAAGAACGGCGCGCCCTTGAGGTACTCCGTGGGCGAGGTCTCGACCGCGAGATCGAAGCTCGGGTTTCCCTGGCCGTGGAACGTGGCGAGGAGCTCGTAGAAGTAGCGCGAGTTGCCGCCGAAGCGCTGGTAGCTGAACGTCTGGTGGTCGTACAGAACGCGCATCAGCGAGGGCCGTATCACAGTTCCGCGCGCTGGCGAAACCCGCGAAATCGATGTAAGAGCGACTGCTTGAGTTTCTGGGCGAACAAGCGCGTGCTGGTCACCGGGGGCGCCGGATTCTTCGGCAGTTTCGTGGTCGATCGCCTGCGCGCCGTGGGTGCGGAGCAGATCATCGTGCCGCGCAGCCGCGACTACGACCTGGTCGATCGCACCGCGACCCATCGGCTGTTCGCCGAGACCAAGCCCGATGTCGTGTTCCATCTCGCCGGCAAGGTCGGCGGCATCGGTGCGAACCGCGCGAACCCGGGCCTGTTCTTGTTCGAGAACGCGATGATGGGCCTGCACGTGATCGAAGAGGCACGGCTCGCCAAGACCGCGAAGGTGGTCGTCGCCGGCACGATCTGCGCGTACCCTAAGTTCGCGCCGATTCCATTCAAAGAAGAAGACCTCTGGAACGGCTATCCCGAGGAGACGAACGCGCCCTATGGTGTCGCGAAGAAGATGCTGCTCGTCCAGGCCCAGGCCTATCGCGAGCAATACGGCCTCGATACCGTGATGCTGTTCCCGGTCAACATGTACGGCCCGCGCGACAACTTCGATCTGGAGACCTCGCACGTGATTCCGGCGATGATCCGCAAGTTCCACACCGCGAAGGAGCAGGGCGCCGTGACCGTCACGCTCTGGGGTGACGGCACGCCAACCCGCGAGTTCATCTACTCGGAGGATGCCGCCGAGGGCATGGTTCTCGCCGGCGAGCGCTACGACTCGAGCGACCCGGTCAATCTTGGCAGCGGCAACGAGATCTCGATCGCCGAGATCGCGAAAGCGATCGCAGCGGTCGTCGGCTATAGCGGCTCGATCGTGTGGGATACGTCGCAGCCGAACGGCCAGCCGCGCCGACGGCTCGACGTGTCGCGCGCGACGGAACGGTTCGGTTTCACGGCGAGGACCACGCTCGCGGAGGGCTTGGCAAACACGGTGGCCTGGTACCTGGAGCATCGCGCGTGACCAAGAAGGCGCTCGTCACCGGCATCACGGGTCAAGACGGCTCGTTTCTCTCGGAGTTGCTGCTCAAGAAGGGCTATGAGGTCCACGGCGTCGTGCGGCGCTCGAGCTCGTTCAACACGGAGCGGCTCGAGAGCATCTACCAGGACCCGCACGTCGACGACTACAAGTTGCGCCTGCACTACGGCGACCTCGAGGACGGCAGCGCGCTCTCGGCGCTCGTCAAGAAGGTCCAGCCCGACGAGATCTATAACCTCGGTGCGCAGAGCCACGTGCGCGTCAGCTTCGACGTCCCCGAGTACACGGTCTCCACCGTAGCGATGGGCACGCTGCGGTTGCTCGAGGCGATGCGCGAGCTCGACAACGGCTGCAAGTTCTACCAGGCATCGTCGTCGGAGATGTTCGGCCGCGCGCTCCCGCCGCAGAACGAGCACACCAAGTTCGAGCCGCAGAGCCCGTACGCGTGCGCGAAGGTGTTCGCGCACCAGCTCTGCCAGAACTATCGCGATGCGTACGGCATGTTCATCGCGTGCGGCATCCTGTTCAACCACGAGAGCCATCGCCGCGGCATCCCGTTCGTCACGCGCAAGATCACGCGCGCGGCCGCACGCATCAAGCACGGCCTCGACAAGAAGCTGTTCCTCGGCAACCTCGATGCGAAGCGCGACTGGGGCTACGCCGGCGATTACGTCGAGGCGATGTGGCTGATGCTCCAGCAGGACAAGGCCGACGACTACGTGATCGCGACCGGCGAGTCGCACTCGGTGCGCGAGCTGCTCGATGTCGCGTTCGGTACGCTCGGCCTCGATTGGAAGCCGTACGTCGAGATCGATCCGCGCTACTTCCGCCCGACCGAAGTCGATCACCTCCACGGTGATGCGTCGAAGGCGCGCGAGAAGCTCGGCTGGACGCCGAAGATCGCGTTCAAGGAATTGATCGAGATGATGGTTCGCGCCGACGAAGAAGACGTCCGCAGCACGCTCGCAGGCCGCGCGCCGAAGATGTAATGCGGATCTCGGTCGTCACGCCATCGTTCAATCAGGCGCAGTTCATTCGCCGGACGATCGATAGCATCCTCGGCCAGACCGGTGATTTCGAACTCGACTATCGCGTGATCGATGGCGGCTCGACCGACGGCACGATCGAGATCCTCGAGAGCTACGGCGATCGGCTGCGCTGGAAGAGCGAGCGCGACAACGGCCAGGTCGACGCGATCAACAAGGGTCTGCGCGAGACCACCGGCGACGTGGTGGGCTGGGTCAACAGCGACGACATCCTCCTGCCCGGTGCGCTCGCTCGGGTCGCGGCGGCGCTCGAAGCGCATCCCGAGCGCGAGTGGGTGCACGGTTACTGCAAGATCATCGATCGCGACGATCGAGAAGTTCGGCGCTGGGTCAGCGCGTACAAGGCCTTTCGCGCGCGCCACCACACTCTCGAGAACTTCCTGACCGAGAACTACGTCAGCCAGATGACCGCGTTCTGGCGGCGCTCGGTCCACGACGCGATCGGGTACGTCGATCCGACCATCCGCTTCGCGTTCGATTACGACCTGTTCGTGCGGCTCGCCTCGCGCGGCGAGCCGGTCTATCTGCCCGAGCCGATCGCGTGCTTCCGCTGGTACACGTCGTCGAAGAGTGGCGAGGGCTACGTGCTCCAGATGGCCGAGACCCAGCGGATCGGCACGCAGCACCACGAGGCGACCAGCTGGACCCGCGCGCGCGCGTGGGCGAAGAAGCTGGCGATCATAAATATCTATCGCGCGCTCGCGGTCGCACGCGGCATCAAGGCGCGGTCGTAAATGGTCACGGGCTACGTGCGCACGTGAGCGAAGTCCCATCGTCGGCGCAGACGTCCGCCTTGCCGTCGCCATCGAGGTCGCCCAACCACATCGCGAGGATCGGCGCCGCCGTCGGCATCACGAGCATCGTGCGCCGCGGACCGAAGCCGTGGCCCTGGCTAACCGCACACTCGATCGAGCCATGGACCGCGACGCACATGTCGCCGCGGCCGTCGCCGGAGACGTCCGCGATCGCGGACTTCACGACATCGTCGACTGCGCCATCGCTCGCGACCGAGCCTTCGATGACGGCGTGATTCGAGAACCCCCAGCCGACGCCATCGTCGGTGATGTGCTGTTCGGCCGCGAGCCCGCAGTTCGCACCGTTGGCGGTCGCGACACACCAGTCCGGCTTGTCGTCGCCATCGAGATCCGCGAGCCATGCGGCGGCGTTCACCGCGTTCGTCGAGGTCCACGTCGACAGCACGGATGCGACATCGTTGCGGACGCAGATCACGCCGTTGGTGGTCGCCGCACACACGCGACCATCAACGATCGCGAGCGAGCGATCGCCAGCCGTCGCCGGGCCGTAGTTGCCGAACGCGGCGTTCCAGCGCTTCGCGACGAAGCGATTCGCGGCGGTCGCGCACAGGATACCCTCGTCGTCGCGGCCACACGCATCGGCACGGCCATCGCCATCGACATCGCCGAGCGCGAGGCTCTCGGGCTGGATCGCGAAGCCGGTCGCACCGAGGGAGACCGCCTTGGCGAAGTGACCGGTGCCATCACCGAGGTTGCACGCGAGGCCGAGTGTGTTGCCGACGAAGCACAGATCGGCGAGGCCATCACCGTTGAGGTCCGCCATCCGCACCGCGCGGCCGTGCGCCAAGCTCGCCACCCGTGGGGTCGTGACCGAAGGTTGGAGGAGATCCCAGCGCGCATCGAGTTGTGCGCCGCAGCGGTCGGCGCGCAGCCCGTTCGCGTCGCCGACGAGGCAGAGGTTGTGCATCACGTCGAGCAGACCCTGCGCGGGCACCGGGAGACCGGAGAACAGGTGGCCTTCGTCGTCGAACGCGAACACGCGATTCGGTGCCGGCGTGCACTCGCCGAGGTTGACCACACCGTCGTCGATCTCGAGGCAGCGATCGCCGAACGCGATCAAGCCGCCGGGTTGCAGCGCGATGGTATCTCTACAAGCTCCGAGCGCCACGCCATCGCCGGCGCGCACGATGCAACCACCGTCGGAGTGCAACACGCCCGCGAGTGGCGGCTGGCGGATCGCGACGGCATAGCGGCGATACAAGAAGTTGTGATAGCGCGGGTCGTCGACCGTGTCGCACGGCGTGACGCCGCACTTGCCTCCGGTACAGCTGTTGACGCACGCCTCGTAGGCTCGCATCGGCAGCGAGACGTAGTCGAACATCTCGGGCGGCGTCGTCGTGGGCTCCAGCGCGGTGTCGTAGCCGCGATACGACAGCAGCTCGGCGATCTCGCCATACTGCAGCGACGCGAGCATCGCGATCGTACCGACCAGCATGTGGTCGCTGTGATCGTCACCGTGGATCGCGGCGAGCTCGAGCGAGCGAATGACCGCGGGCTTGGTCGTCGTGAAGATCGAAGCGACCGTCGAGACGATGCTCGTGCGGCTGTAGGTCGCCGTGCGATCGGCGATCGTCGTGACGTCGTGGAACTGGCCTTCCCACAACCGGAGCAAGCTGTGCGAGAGCTCGCCGGACACGCCGCCATCGGGGAGGCCGAGGAATACCAGCGACAGCGGCTCGGTCGCATTGCGACAATGCAGCACCGCGTGATGCGTGATCTCGATCCAGCCGCAATCCCAGCTCGGCGCATCGAGCATCACGCTGTACGCGGCCTTGCTCGCTTCGATCCGCGCGTGCGCGAACGGCAGGCCGTTGTTCGCATCGCCCGCGGTCACGTAGACGATCGTGGTCGGCGTGTGCGCGCGAAGTGCATCCGAGAGATCCGGCTGCATGAACAGGTGCTCGTCGTCCTGATGCGCGACAACCACGACCTGGTCCGAGTCCGCGAGCGGCGGACCGGTCAGATTGTTGCCACAGCCGGCGCCAGCGACGAGCGTCACGAGCGCGACGACAGCGGCCAGCAGGCGCATGCGGCGGCATCATCTACTGGCGTCGGTGCCGGATGCAAGGTCCGGCCGGGTAGCCTGTGCGGCCTGCACCCGATCGAGGCGTTCTTGGAGCAGTGCTAGCTCCTGCGTCAAAACGATGGACCGGAGGTGAACTTTGGAGAGCATCACGAGTGCGCGGAGGTGGAGCACTGCCAGCGCAGCGATCGCGGTGCAGAAGAAGAAGTTCGACATCAGAGTGAACCCGAGTGCGTGGGCGAGCCGGGTCGTCGTGCCCGAGAACACCGCCATCGCCCCGAGGAGGACGAGGAACGCGAGGTACGACATGCTGCCCTGCAACGTGATCCGCTCCCGCGCCAGCAGGCGGATCAGGACGAGCGCGATCACTACACACGCGGCGCCGAACGGCCAGTAGTCTTCAGCTACCTGTTGCATCGGGTTTTCCCCTGCTTCGCGTATACGACAGCACGATCGCGAGCGTGACCTTCAACATGTAATAGAGCGTGCTGAACCCGGCGATGCTCGAGCTGCCACCCTGGCGCTCGCGCATCGTCACCGGCGTCTCGCTGATCACGAGGCCATTCGCGCGTGCGACCGCGAGCGATTCGGGCTCGGGAAAATCGTACGGGTAGGTCTCGTCGAACAACGCGAGCGCGCGTGGACCGTAGAGCCGGAATCCCGAGGTCGGATCGCTGACGCGGACGCGTGCGACGAGCCGCAACACGAGCTTCAACCAGCCGCTGCCGAGCCGGCGCAGCAGCGTCGAACGAAAGTTAGCCTTGTCTTTGTAGCGAGTACCAACAACGAGGTCGGGGACTGGCATCACCTTGGCGGCTTCGATCAAGCGCGCGAGCTCGCTCGGTGGATGCTGGCCATCCCCATCGATCTGGGCCGCGAAATCGAACTTCTCGCGCGCTGCGAGGCGGAGCCCGGATTGCACCGCGCCGCCGATCCCGAGGTTGCCGCACAGCTCGAGCACGCGCGCGCCCCCCGCGTGGGCGACCTCGGCGGTACGATCGGCCGAGCCGTCATCGACGACGACCGTCTCGAGCTCCGCACCGACGTTCTCGAGGTTGCGGATCTCGGTGAGCAAGCTACCCAGCGCCTCCTGCTCGTTGTACGCCGGAATGATGATCAGCACCCGCATCACGCCGGGCCCCCTATAACACGGCGGGCGCGACGGGCGATCAGCATGACGAGTGCGAGCAACGCGCACGTGACGAGCCAGTGCGAATAGCGGTAGTCGGGCGCCTGGACGAGCGGAAACAGCGAGACCTCGAGGCCGATGCCGGAGAGGAGGATCGCGCCGACATCGCGCTGGCGTAGGCAAAACCCGAGCAGCGCGAGCGCGAGGAGCGCGTAGACGTGCGGGCGGAACAGCCGCGTCTTCTTCGCCATCCACATCGTGAAATCCTCGCCGGTGCGCGAGAACCCCGATTCGGTGAGCGGCAGGTTCATCGAGTCGAGCATTCCCCGGTACTGGAGCTCGTGGCGGATCACGGTCGCGCCCTGGAATTTCTTGTGGAAGCCGAGCACCTCGGTGAACACGTCGACGCGATACGCGAGGTAGGCCGCCTCGTGCGCGGGGACGATCGCCTTCCACGCCTTTTCGATCGCGTCGCGTTGCGCGGGCGGGGCCGGTTGCGTGCCCGCGATCGGCACATCCCACAGATGGCCCTCGCCCGAGACGAGCTGCTGGAAATCGTACGGCACGTACTGCTTCTTCAGCCGTGCGTGATAGTCGCGTTCGACGAGGATGCCCGTCGGGGCGAGCAGCGGCGCGAGCTCGCTATCGGGGAGCTCCGGCGAGACGTGGGAGAGCGTGCCGACGATGTCCTCGAGCGCGAGCGAGCTGTGCCAGAAGTGCATCTCCTGGTCGACCAGCAAGCTGTTGCATCCCATCGCAACAGCGGTCACCAGGATCCATGCCCCGAGCGCGGTCGCGTAACGCGCGAGCCAGTGCATCCCGGCGCGCCAGTAGAACAACAGGAAGATCAGCGGCAGCGTCGCAGCGGGCGCGTTGTAGCGCATCGCCGTCGCGAGCGCGAGCATCCCTAGCCCGACGAGCCGCCACCGTCGATCGAGATGCAAGAGCCCCGCGATGCCGAGGACGAAGAACCCGGCCATCAGGCAGTCCTTCCAGATCACCGCCATCGGCACGAGCACCGGGGGAAACAGGCAGATCCCGACCGCGACGACCGCCGCACGACGCCGGCTCATCGCGTGCACCAGGATAAGAAAAAGTCCGCCCAAAAACGACGCACTCTGCAGGAGCAGCATGAGCAGAGGGCCTCGCAGGATGCGATCGAGCACGCCCCACAGCGCAGCCATCGCCGGTGGATGAGCGTCCGTGAAGAACCAATTCCGGCCCTCACGGAGCTGGTCGAACGAATCCATCGTCATCACGCCCGGGAAGGCGTAGAGGATGAGCGCGATCCACCCTGCCGCGAGGATCGCCGCCGGCGGGATCCGAGACACCCAGCTGCGCACGCGCGACTATATGCACAAGGCGCGGGAGCCCGTGTATGGTGCGCTCGTCGCAATGTGCGGAATCTTTGGTGTGGTTTGTTCGAGTGATGTCGCGGCCGATCGCGACCTCACGCGCGACCTGGCTCTGGCGCTGCTGCGCCATTCGGAGACCCGCGGTCGGGAAGCGGTCGGCATCGCGGTCCACGATGGTCATCACATCGAGGTCCTCAAGCAGGGCGGCTCGGTCACGGATTTTCTCAAGAGCCCGAAGCTCCACGCGCTGATGAACGCGCCGCGCACCGGTCGTGTGCTCGCGATCACGGGCCACTCGCGGCTCGCCACGAACGGCACGCAATCGAACGTCGACAACAACCAGCCGGTGATCACGCACGGCGCGGTCGCGCTGCACAACGGCATCATCGTCAACGATCGTGCGCTCGCCGCGCTCTATCCGGAGCTCGCGCCGCAGGGCGAGCTCGATAGCGAAGTGCTCGCGGCACTCCTCCGCATTAAGCTCGATGACGGCGGCGATCTCGTCGCCGCGACCCGCGCCACGTTCGCGGAGATCGAAGGCTCGGCCTCGATCGCGATGCTGTTCGACAACCTCGACGTGATGCTGCTCGCGACCAACACGGGCTCGCTGTTCCAGCTCACCGGCATGGGCGGGAAGCTGACCGCGTTCGCGAGCGAGCGGTTCATCCTGCAGCGCATCCTCGACGACAAAGAGTTCTCCGCGATGCTCGGCGATGCCCAGCTCGATCAAGTTCGCGCCGGCCATGCGCTCGCGATCTCGCTCGGCTCGATGGAGCGCCGAGCGTTCGCTCTCGCGGGTGATGCCGAAGCGCCGCTCGCGTCGTCGCCAAACGGTCACCACATCGAGATCGTGGATCTGTCGTCGCGCACCGATCGGCTGCGCCGCTGTACGAAGTGCATCCTGCCGGAGACGTATCCGTACGTCGATTTCGACGCCGACGGCGTGTGTCAGTACTGCCGCAACTGGAAGCCGATCGCGGTCAAAGGCGAGCAGGCGCTGTTCGACCTGGTCGAGCCTTTTCGGAGCAAAGACGGCAGCCCCGACGTGATCCTCGCGTTCTCGGGCGGGCGCGATTCGTCGTACGGCCTGCACTACGTGAAGAAGGTGCTCGGGATGAACCCCGTCGCGTTCACGTACGACTGGGGCATGGTCACCGATCTCGCACGTCGCAACTGCGCGCGCGTGTGCGGCAAGCTCGGCGTCGAGCACATCATCCGCTCGGCGGACATCACCGCGAAGCGCCGGTATATCCGCAAGAACGTGGAGGCGTGGCTCAAGAAGCCCGAGCTCGGCATGGTCACGCTGTTCATGGCGGGCGACAAAGAGTTCTACTCGCACGCTCGGCAGCTGCGCAAAGAGACCGGCATCAAGCTCGTGATCTTCTGTACCGGCAACATGATCGAGGACGCGCCGTACAAGACCGGCCTCATGGGTGTCCCGCAGGACAACCACAACATGAAGCTGACCGACATGGCACTCGGCACGAAGCTGCCAATGCTCTGGTACTTCGCGAAGAACTATCTGAAGAACCCGGCATACATCAACGAGTCGATGTTCGACACGATGAACGCGTTCGTCCAGACGTTCGTGATGAAGGACGACTTCTTGTACCTCTATCACTACCTGCCGTGGCTCGAGGACGAGATTGTCGGCACGATTCGCCGCGAGTACGACTGGGAGCTCGCGACCGACACGCAGACCACGTGGCGTATCGGCGACGGTAGCGCCGCGTTTTACAACTACATCTACGGGACGATCGCCGGCTTCACCGAGGACGAAGTGATGCTCTCGAACATGGTCCGCGAGCGCCACCTCGATCGGCCCGAGGCGATGCGGCGCGGCCGCGAGTATTCGAAGCCGCGCTGGGATTCGATCCGCGAGTACTTCCAGCTGATCGGGTTCTCCGCCGAAGAGGCGCTGCAAGTGATCAACGCGGCGCCGAAGATGTACTGATGGCCGACGCGCGGCTGCGGCGCGACGTCATCTGGAACCTCGTTCCCGTCGCGTTGCTCGCGGGCGTGGGCCTCGGCAGCAACTTCGCGATCTTCACGTGGTGGGGGCCCGAGGCGCTCGCGGTGTTCAATTTGGTCACGACCGCGTTCTTCGTGCTCGCGGTCGTCGGCGCGTGCGGCTTGCAGTTCGCCGTGCTGCGCGCGGTCGCAGAAGACCCCGACGACCGCGATCGCGTCGCCTCCGTCGTCGTCGGAGCGCTCGTGCCGAACGTGGTGCTCGCCGCGATCGTCACGGTCGCATTCCTCGCGCTCCGCGGTCCCATCTCCTCGCTGCATCACAGCGATGCGGTGGGCGAAGGCATGCTCGTCGCGGCACCGGGCTTGTTTTGTTTCTCGATCAACAAGGTCCTGTTCAGCGTCGTCAACGGCCTGCGCCGGATGCGCGCGTTTGCGATCTATACGTCGCTGCGCTACGCGCTGATCGCGGTCGGCGTGATCGCCGCGAAGGCGGTCGGCGCGAGCATCGGCCACATCGCGATCGTGTGGACGATCACCGAGTGCACGATGTTCGTGGTGTTGCTCGGCGAGCTGTTCGCCACGGTCGCCGTGCGGTGCGCGAACGACTGGCGCGCATGGATGCGACGCCACCTCGATTTCGGCGCGCGCGGCGTGCTCGCGACGCTCGCGCAGGAGATCAACTCCAAGCTCGATATCTGGATGCTCGGTGCCTCGGGCATTCCCAAGTCGCTCGTCGGTGTCTACGCGATCGCGGGTGCGCTCAACGAAGGCGCGACCCAGCTCTCGGTCGTGCTCCAGAACAACCTCAATCCGCTGATGGCGAAGGACCTCGCCGCAGGCGAACCGAGCCACGTCGCGGCGCTCGCGCGGCGCACGCAACGCTGGTTCGTGCCGAGCTTCGCCGCGGCGTGTGCGCTCGGTGCGATCGTGTTCCCGTTCGCGCTGCCGTGGTTGATGGGCGATGCCTCGCTGCACGCCGCCTCGATCCCGTTCGCGATCTTGATGGCGGGACTCGCACTCGGGTCGCCATACTTGCCGTTCGCGCAGATCCTGTTGATGGCGAACCGCCCGGGCTGGCACACGCTACTCGTCGTCGCGGTGGTCTCGATCAACTTTGTCGGCGACCTCGTGCTGATCCCCGCGCTCGGGCTGACCGGCGCCGCGATCGCGACCGCACTCGCGGTGGTGAGCTCCGCGCTGCTCGTGCGCGTGCTCGCGCGCAAGCTCGTCGGCGCCGCGATCTAGTTACAGCTGCGCGTCGCGGTGTAGAGATCGAAGCGACCGGCGCCACCGTTGACTTCCATCGAGAAAAAAATCTCGAGCTGATCCGCGGTGAGCGAGATGTCTTCTTCGTTGCCGTTCGTGGCGCTATCGAGCCCCGGGACGAGCTCGGGCGTCCGGAACGGCTGGCTCGGATCCGCGCGCATGGCCACGAACATCCGGTGCGTGCCAGCGTTGCCCATGTAGCCGCCTTCGTAATAGAGCGCGAGGCTATCGGCGGTGACGAACGGCCATCCCTTCTGGCCATCGTCGACGATGCCGGGGAGCTGCGAACCCGGCGTGAAGTCTTCGGCCGTGGTCGCGCGTTGACTCATCAGGAGCTTGCCGAGCTGGTTGGTGCCGCTCGTGTCGCTGTAGTACAGCGTCAGTCCGTCGAGCGAGACGTTGGGCCCGACAGCCTTGTTCGCATCGCACGTGCCCACGAGCACCGGGGTGTTCCACACGTCCGAGGTCGTCGCGCGCGTCGCGTGATACGTGCACGCGTTGTTGGTATCGCTCAGAAAGATCTCGAGCTCGCCCGGACGAATGTCGGTGTCGGTGTCGGGGCCGCCCGCGATCCGGAGCTCGGGAGACGTGACGATGGTGCCCCACGGTGCGGTCCGACTCGCGCGGTGCGAGCTGTGGATGTCCCCGTTGCTCTGCCAGTAGAGCGCGAGTCCATTTGGCGAGACCTCGCTGCCGAACTCGGCCTGCGGCGAGTTGAGCGCCGTGAGGTTCTCCGCCGCACTCCACGCACCGAACGTGCAGGTCTGCGCGTCGACAACCACACTCGTGGAATCGAGCACGTCACGGCCCTGATCCGGATCGAAGCCGACCCGGCCGCAGCCAATGACGAGCAACGCGATCCACACCCGCACGGAGCCTGATCGTACGCTACGGCGAGGCGCCGAGCCGATAAATCCCGCCAGTTCCCGAGCTGAGACAGCACGTCGTGCTGTCTCAGGTAGAGCTCGCCGTTCGCCGCCGTCGATGGCCGCGTCGACGGGAGATTTTGAGTGGCGTTGTCACCGCACGCACACGGGATGGCAACCCAGAGCCGGTAGCCCATAACCGGATCGTAACCCATGCTAGAAGAGGTGCTGGATGGCCTCGCCTACGCTCTCGATCGTCGCGCCCGCTTACAACGAGGAGCGCAACATCCACGCGTTCCTCGCGGCGATGATTCCGGTGCTCGAAGGCATCGGCGAGACGTTCGAGATCATCTTCATCAACGACGGTAGCCGCGACAACACGCTCGCGATGCTCGCCGCCGCGGCCTCGCAAGATCCGCGGATCAAGGTCATCGGCCTCGCGCGCAACTTCGGCAAGGACATCGCGCTCTCGGCAGGGCTCGCGCATGCGACCGGCAAGGCGATCATCCCGATCGATTGCGATCTGCAGCATCCCCCCGAGCTCATCCCCGTGTTCGTCGCGAAGTGGCGCGAGGGCTTCGACATGGTGCTCGGCGTGCGCAGCAAGCGCGACGAAGAAGGCTGGGCGCGGCGGACGATGTCGCAGCTGTACTACAAGATCATGCGCTCGATGACGAGCGTGGAGATTCCGCCGAACGCCGGCGATTTCCGGCTGCTCGATCGCAAGATCCTCGACGTGATCAACAAGATGCCGGAGCGTCACCGCTTCATGAAGGGCATCTTCGCATGGCCCGGCTTCAAGGTCGCCTCGGTCGAATTCCAGGCGCGCCAGCGGGCGAACGAGACCGTCACGTCGTGGAGCTTCTTCAAGCTGTGGAGCTTCGCGCTCGACGGCCTGTTCTCGTTCTCGACCGCGCCGCTCAAGCTCTGGACGTATATCGGCGCGCTGTCTGCGGCCGGCGCGTTCGTCTATCTACTGATCACGATCATCCAGAAGCTGTTCTGGGGCATCACGGTCCCGGGCTACGCGTCGCTCCTGATCGTGCTCCTGTTCTTCAATGGCCTGTTGCTGATCTCGAACGGCATCCAGGGCGAGTACATCGCCCGGATCTTCGAGGAGGTAAAGGCGCGCCCGCTCTACGTCGTGGGCCAGACCTTCGGGTTTGGCGACGATCTGGTCGCGACAGCGCCGCCGAGCGCGATGCGTCCCTCGCCTCCGAGTGGCGCGCCGATGACCATGGCGCCGACCCTGCCACTCGAGCCGGTCTCCCCGGTCGCCCAGGTCGAAGATGCGGTCACCGAGCCGACCTCGCAGGTGCCTGGCGAGGCGCCATCGCGCCACGAGCTGCCGAAGCCGACGCGCTCGCACGTCTAAACGTTGCGGTGGCTTAGATCCCCGTGATATCGCCGCTGTAGATGCCCGCGTGGTCCAGGATCCTACGCGCGCTGTTCGTCGCGTACGTCGTACTGACGGCGATCCACATCGGCTGGGTGATCCATCACGAGCCGTTCTCGTACGACGCGTGGAACATGGCCGTGGATACCCACGCCGAGCCGATCACGCCGCATCGGTTCTTCGACTACTGGAAGTTCGAGTACACGCACTCGAACCCGCGCCTCGGCCAGCCGCTGACGTACCTCGCGTACAAGCTCGAGTGGTTCGCGGTGATCGTCACGCCACTCGCGTACCTGTTGCTGGCGGGCGCGGCCACGGTGCTCGGCACCGCGCGCAAGCCGAGCTGGTCACGCGGTCGCGACCTCGCGCTCTACGCGATCGCGCTCGGGTTCATGTGGTTCGCACTGCCGCAGCTCGGCAAGATCATGTTCTGCCGCGCGTACGGCGCGAACTACATCTATGGCGCCGCGATCCAGCTGTGGTTCCTCGTGCCGCTGCGGCTCGTTCCGAACGCGCGGGTCTCGCTGATCAAGGCGCTGCCGTACCTCCTCGCCGGGGTGCTCGCCGGTGGGTGCAACGAGCACACCGGCCCGACGCTGTGCACGTTCATGCTCGGCTACGCGTGGTGGAAGCAGCGCAACGAGCGCGCCACTCCGACGCTCGCATGGGCCGGCGCGATCGGCACCATCATCGGGTTCGGCCTGATCTTCTTCGCACCGGGGCAGAGCCAGCGCTACGATAGCCTCGCGCAGAAGGTCACGCTGCTCGGCCGGCTGCTCGCGCGAGGTGTCTCCGGCAACCTCGATATCTATCGCGAGCTCGTGCTCGCGGCCGCGCCGCTGTTCGGCTTGATCGCGTTCGTCGCCGCGCTCGGGCTCGTCCGCGAGGTCGGGTACAACGAGCAGCGGGAGCGTCGGCGCTCGGCACTGCGCCTGATCGTGCTCGCGATCGTCGCGGGATCGCTGATCACCGTGACCCTGTTCGTGTCGCCGAAGCTCGGCCCTCGCTTCTATCTGGTCTCGATGATGCTGTTACTCGTCGGGTTCATCGCGCTCGCCGATGTCGTGCTGACCGAGGCCGAAGAGATCGCGCCGTTCGCCGCGCTCGCGATCCTCTCTTCGATCTATGCCGCGGCGCATACCGTGCCGCTGTACGGCCGGCTCGCGCACGAGAGCACCGTGCGGCTCGCCGTGCTCGAGACCGCCAAACCCGGTGAGGTCCTCACGCTCGAGGCATTCGATCAGCTCGAGGACGATTGGTGGTTCCTCGGCGACGATGCACGCGCGCCAAACAAGCGCGAGCTGATCAAGACGTACTTCGGGCTGAACGCGGTGATCCTGCGCGCGCATGATCCAACCGCACCGCTCGGCGTCAGTGACGTGCGGTTGGTGCCGAGCGAGCGTGGTCTCGAGCTCGACGCGTTCCGCGGGCTCGATCTGCTTTCGATCCACCAGGCGTTCCAGCAAGCGGTCGCGATTCGTCGCCCCGCTCACGCCGTCGAGCTCGCGGTAGAGTTCGTCGGCGCGCGCCCGATCCTGCCGCGCCCGGTCGTGCTCGCCGCACGCTGGACGCCGAACGCGTTCGAGGGCTGGACCGCGAAGATCGAGCGCAAGGGCAGGGCCACCGCGCGCACGATCACGCCGATCGACCTGCCACCTGGCCTCGAGCTGTTCATCTATCTCGTCGGTGGTGAAGCGAAGCCGCTCGGTAAGGAGCTCGTGTACACGCCGTGGCACACCGGCACGTACTGGGTGCTCGCGTGCCGGCCCGCCGAGTGCTTCGTGATCGCGGCGGCGAAGCAGGGCGGATGAAGCGGTCCTACGCACTGTGGGCGGTGATCGCCCTGCCGATCTGGATCGTGATGATCTTGTGCACGCACTGGGAACCGGTGATGCGCGACGGCTGGGGGCACTTCCTCATGCACTCTCACACGCCGACCTCGCTCGGTTCGGTGATCGAGTTCGCGAAGGGCGCGTACCTCCACAACAACCCGCGGCTCGGCCAGGTCGTGACATATCTGCAGTTCACCCCCGGACCGTGGCACGCGCTGTTCACGCCGATCGGCGAGCTCGCGACGTTCTACCTCTTGTCCGCACTCGTCCTCGGGCGTTGGCCATCGGTGAAGCGCTCCGACGACGCACTCCTGTTTCTATTGTTGTTCGCGATGACCGCGATCACCGCACCGGAGTTCGGCCTGATGCTGTTCTACCGGCCGTACACCGGCAACTACGTGATCGGGTTGCTGATCAATCTGGCCTTCTTGGTGCCGTATCGGTTCGCGGTCACCGAGCCACACCATCGCGGATGGTGGTGGATCCCGGTGATGATCGTCCTGGGCGTCGCATCCGGCATGTGCAACGAGCACACCGGACCGGCCGTCGTCGCGGCAGCGATGGCTGCAACGTACGCGTGCTGGCGACGCGACCGGAAGCTCACGTGGTGGCAGGTCATCGGCGTCCTCGCGATGATCGCGGGGGGCATCGCGTTGTACAAAGCGCCGGGCCAAGCGATCCGTTACAGCGGGCTCGCGAACCATGGCTCGATGCTGGGTCGCATCGTCGCGCGCGGACTGCTACGCGACCTCGGGGTGGTCGGCGCATTGCTCCTGTACCTCGCGCTCTCGCTGCCGTGGTGCCTCCTCGCGGCGATCGCACGCTGGCGAGGTCCGGCTCCCGAGCCGGTCGTGGCATCGCGAAAATGGAGCGAGGTCGCGATCGCAGTCACGTCGCTGTTGATCATCCTCACGTTGCTCGCATCGCCGAAGGTCGGTAGCCGGCTCTACTTCGGCTCGGTCGCCCTCGGTTGCGCGGTCATCGCGAGCGTCGTCGTGCGCCAGCTCGTTGCCCGCTGGGCCCAGGTAGCTGCCGGCCTGCTCGCCGCTTGCGCGCTCGTGTTCGCCGGCGCGAAGTGCCTCGGTGCGTATCACCAGCTCGGCCCCGAGTTCGATGCCCGGCTCGCGAAGCTTCGCGCGGCGCCCGCCAACTCGGTGCTAGACCTGCCGAGCTACACGGTCAAGCGCTCCCGCTGGAGCTTGGATGACGACCTCCATATCTCTCAAATTCGCAACATGGTCGCGTTCTCGTTCTCGCTAGCGCTGATCCAGATCGATGGTGTCGGCGTCGGTGATATCCCGAATCGGGACGAGCAATAGTCGCCTATAATCTCGCGATGTCCGAGCTCACCCAGGAGCTGATCGCGAAGCTCCCGAAGACCGATTTGCACTGTCACCTCGATGGCTCGCTCCGCCTCGATACGGTGATCGATCTCGCGAAGAAGCAGCGCGTGAAGCTGCCCACGTTCGATCGCGGCGAGCTGTTCAACATGCTCTACGCCGGCGAGCACGTCGAATCACTCGATGATTATCTGCGCGCGTTCGACATCACGTTGTCCGTGATGCAACAAGAAGAGGGCCTCGAGCGCGCCGCGTACGAGCTCGCCGCCGATGCGCACGCGGAGAATGTTCGTTACATCGAGGTGCGCTACTCGCCGCTGCTCCACGTGCGCGAAGGGTTGCGCCCGTCGCAGGTCGTCGAGGCGGTGTTGCGCGGCCTGCGCACCGCGAAGCGCGAGCTCGGCATTCGCTACGGCGTGATCCTGTGCGCGATTCGCTCGCAACCACCGGAGCAATCGCTGCGCATCGCCGAGCTGTGCGTCGCGTTCAAGAATCGTGGCGTCGTCGGATTTGATCTCGCGGGCTCCGAGATCAACTTCCCCGCGAAGGTCCACAAGGGCGCCTTCCAGCTCGTGATCGATAACAACATCAACTGCACCGCGCACGCCGGCGAATCTTTCGGTCCGGACTCGATCCAGCAAGCGATCCACAAGTGCGGTGCCCATCGGATCGGTCACGGCACGCGGCTCGGCGAGAACGGCGACCTCCTGAACTTCGTCAACGATCACCGGATTCCGCTCGAGGTCTGTCCGTCGTCGAACGTGCAGACGCGGGCGGCCTCGTCGTGGGAGGCGCACCCGGTCGACTTCTATGTCGACTACGGCCTGCGCGTGACGATCAACACCGACAACCGCTTGATGTCGGACACGACGAGCACCAAGGAGCTCTATCTCTGCCACAAGCACTACGGCTGGTCGCTCGCGACGCTCAAGGAGATCATCATCAGCGGCTTCAAGAGCGCGTTCATGCCGTATCGCGAGAAGGCCGACCTCGTCGCCGAGGTGAGCAAGGAGCTCGCGACCTACAGTGAAGACGCGGCCGCCAAGCCGAAGCTCACGGCGTCGTGAACGAGAACGCCGTCGCCACGAGATGATTTCCGGCGCCGTCGACGATGCCGGTACCGAGCGCGACCTTGATCGTCGACGCGGCCGGTAGACCCGCCGTCGCGGTGAACGTCCAGGTCGTGAGGTCGGTCGAGTGCGTGAACGTTCCAGCGATCTGAGTCGCACCGCTTCTGACTACCATCGTCGTGCTATCGACGGCCGCAACCGGCTCGCTGAACACGACGACGATCGGCTGGTTCACCGACGTGGCCGTGCCCAGGTCGAGCGGCGCCGACGACACCAGCATCGGCGGCTCGTCGTCGTGCGTCGTGAACGAGAACGAGTACGCGGTCAGGGGCACGCCCAGATCGTTCGTGATCTGCGACGTGAGGTTCACCGTGATCAGGTGCCCGCCGGGCAGCGTGCCCGCGAAGCTCCATCGATCGTTGGCCGCGTTCTCGACGTACGCGCCCGCGAGCTGCGACGTGCCGTCCATCACGAGGAAGCTGCTCATTCTCACGCTGGAGACGTGCCCCGAGAACGTGATCGTGATGCCTGCCGCGCGATCGACCTCGGTCGCGCCATTGCTCGGCGTCGTCGAGGTCACGATCGT
This sequence comes from Kofleriaceae bacterium, assembly GCA_043780895.1. Classification (GTDB taxonomy): domain Bacteria; phylum Myxococcota_A; class Polyangia; order Haliangiales; family Haliangiaceae; genus JABFXX01. The sequence continues at coordinate 32,800 of JAYWCI010000234.1, forward strand.
CGGCGTCAGGTTCGCGTCGAGGCCCGGCGTATCCGGGCGCGCATCGCTCTGGCAGGACGTTCCGGTCGGGGCGCTGTTCAGCCGGCAGGTCTGGTCGACCTTCGCACACGTGTAGTCGGCGGGGCATGCGTAGCCATTCGACACGTTGCATTGAAACCCGCACAGTGGCGTGGGCGGCGAGTAACACGACCACAGGTTGGCCGAGCCAAGTGCGACGAGGCACAGCATGCCCACGCACAGCAACGCGCCAACGATCCGCCGCATCGTCGCGACCCTAACACGGCAGGCCTGCTACCATTGCCCCATGGTGCTCGATCGCGCGCGGGCGGCGGCTCTCGTCGAGCCGAACGTGCAGCGGCTCTACCACTTCGTGTTCCGGCTCACGCTCGATCGCGATCGAGCCGAGCGCTATGTCGTTGATATCTTCGAACTAGCCGCCGCCAAGCTCGACGAAGCTCCCGCCGATCCGTCGCTGTGGCTGCTCACCCTGGCGAACCAGCTCCTCGACGCCCGGTTGCCGCGCAATCCCGAGGTCAACTTCGACATCCTCGACGATACGCTGCGCAACGAAGCGACCCGCACCGATGTCGTGCGCTCGCTCAGCGATCCGCAGCGCGATTTTCTGCTGTGGGAGCTCAAGCAGGGCTGCATGACCGCGGTCGTCAACTGCTTGCCACCCGGCGAGCGCGCCGCGTTCGTCACGTGTCACGTGATGAAGCTCACCGACGAGCAAGCCGCGAAGGTGCTCGCGATCACCGAGAGCGCGTACAAGGTGCGGCTGTCACGGGCGCGCAAGAAGATCGGCGATTACCTCGCGCCGCGCTGCGAACATGTCAATCCGATGAACCCGTGCCGCTGCCCGGCGCGCGTCGGCACGGCTCTGCACAAGGGGTTCATTCGCTCGGTCGGTCCCGTCGGTGGCGAGGTCTCGCTGCGCAAGGCCGAACCGTACGGTCGTTACGGCACCGGCATCGGCCAGGAAGACGCGCCGATGCGCGACATCGCCGCGATCTACGGCGGGCTGCCCGAGCCCGAGGTGCCAGCCGCGCTCGGCGAACAGCTGATCCAGAAGCTGTCGTCCTGATGCCCGTGATCCGGCCCTTCTTCGATTACGACTGGCGCCGGATCGCCCGGTGGGCCTTGTTCGCGACGTTCGTGATGACGATCTGGTTGCTCGTCCCGGTCGGCAGGTGCAGCTATCACGCGTTCCGCGACATCCCGCTCTCCGACGACGCGCATCCCGTCGAGATCACGGCTGCCGACAAGAATCGCGTCGAGACGGGCAAGAGCTTCTTCGGCGACTGGATGCACGCGATCAAGTTCTGCTACCAGCGCACGCCGCTGCTCGGTCAGGCGCCGTGGAAGAGCAACCTTGTCGTCGGCTTCGCGTGCGTCGCGTTCCTCGGCTTCAGCCTCGATAAGTGGGACCGGCGTCGCAAGAAGATCGTCCTTGCAGACCGCCGCTGACACGTCAGTGTAAAGCCGATGAAGGCGCTCGTGCTCTCGATGCTGCTCGCCGGCTCACGCTGAAGCGCTGCTAGGTTTCAGACGGCGGCAGGACGAACTTCGGTCCATCCGCCGGCGCCGGCGTGAACTCGATCTCGTCGTCGAATACTTTCGGAAACTGCTGCGCGCGCCACTTCGCCGCCGCCTCGTGAATTCGATCCTGCGATGAAGACACGAAGTTCCACCAGATGTAGCGCGGCCCATCGAGCGGCTCGCCGCCGAGCCCTCGAGATCGTGCTTGGTCCCGTCCTTTGCGATCCGCTCGGAGTGTGATGCCGTGGCCCGCGCTCATCCAGTTGATCGCGCCGGGCGTGATCGGCCCGACCATCGGGCGGCCGATCTGCGGCAGCACGCGACCGACGGTGAAGCCCCCGAGGTCGCGCGGTTTCGCTTCGAGCGTCTGCTCGAGATCGCTCACTACTCGAACCGGAAGCCCTTGGGGTCCTTTTCCATGATCCGCTCCATCGCGGCTTCTTCGAGAAGATCGACCATGCGCTGGCCACCGTACTTCTTCATCAGCTTGTCGTCGTACTCGTCGGCGATCAGCGCGACATCGCGCAGCGTCGCCATCAGCTCTTCAGGATCGAGCGTGGTGCCACCGAGGATCGTGTGGCTGAACAGCACCGTGTGCTCGCCCGGGTCGTACGCGAACGCGCCGAATCGGAGATGGCCGTTGAGCTCGAGCAGCTGCTTCGCGAGCGGGCCGTCGACATCGACGCCCTTCACGAGCTGCGACACACAGCGCACCATCGCCTTGTTGTCGCCCCACGGCACGACGCTGATCATCACGTACGCCGAGCCCTGCTTGAGGACGTAGAGCGATTCGTCGATCTTGCGGTACGCGGTGGAGTCCTGCAGCGTCTTCTCGATGAGGAGGGCCGTGGCGACTTCGGCGGGGTTCATGTGCCCTTGTTAACACGCCCGGGACCTGGCCGCGTGCGATACTCGGCGGGTGAGGTGCACGTTGTTCGTGCTCGGGATGCTCGCGCTTCCCGCCGGACATGCCGCCGCGGACACGATCCAGGAGATCGTCGTCGAGGACAACGAGAAGACCACGTCCGACACCGTCGAATTGATCGCCAAGGTCGAGGTCGGCGACGAGTGGACTCCGGACCTGGTTGACCTGATCAAGACCCGGCTGGTCTCGAGCGGATTGTTCAAGGACGTCGAGGTGTTCTACGAGCCGGTCGGCACGGGTGGCGTGCGGGTCCACGTACTCGTCCGCGACAAGCACTCGTGGGTGATCGCGCCAGCGTTCTACACCCAGCCCACGAACGTCGGCGGTGGCGTCGGGTTCGGCGAGAACAACCTGTTCGGCCTCGACCAGAAGCTGCTGATCTACGCACAGATCGCCACGGGCGATTCGTACTTCGTCGGCGCGTGGGTAATCCCGTCGATCCTGGGCACGCGGTTCTACGCGCAGGTCGACACGTACGACATCCACTCGCGCAACATCGAGTATGCCGCGCCGACCAGCTACCTGTCGAATCCCGTCGCCGTGCGCCGATCGTACGTCGACTACTACAACACGGGCCTTCGCCTCGGCTACGACATCTATCACGGGCTCAAGCTCGATACCCGGCTGCGCGCCGCGCATGTCAGCTACTCGCACGTCGAGGTCGACACGCAGGACAACCCGATGGTCACGCCGCAAGATGTCGGCGCGACCGATCCGAAGAACATCGCGGCGCCTGGCATCAGCGGCTGGGACATCTCGAACGAGATCACGCTGACGATGGACCACCGCGCGAACTGGTACGGCATCGCGAGCGGCCAGAAGCTGTCGCTGACGTTCGAGCACACGATCCTGAACAGCGACTTTCACTACTACGAATTCAACGGCAGCTTTTACAAGGCGTGGCCGGTGCTCGAGACCCACAACTTCGTCGCAAAGGCGCGGGTGGATATCGGTCACCACATGCCGTTCCAGCAGGAGTACCTGACCGGTGGAACGTCGATGCGAGGCTGGCTGAACAACCAGTTTCGTGGCGATACGCGCGCGCTCGTCAACCTCGAGTACTCCGTGCCGCTGTTCGAGATCGAAGGCCTGCAGTTCCGCGGCATCGGCTTTCTTGACTCGGCCTACACGACGTTCCTCACCGACGACAACCCCGAGCGCAACTACCTGCCGAACGCGAAGGCGCGCGGGCTAGCACCCTTCAAGAACAGCCTCGGCGTCGGCACGCGCTTATTCCTGCGCCAGATCGTGTTGCCGCTGCTCGGCCTCGATTTCGGCTATGGCCTCGAAGCGCGCGACCTCCAGATCTATCTCGCCATCGGCCTGACCGACTGATCCAAACCGGGTAAGGTCGCGCGGCAGTGAAGTTTGTATCGCTGATCGTCCTCGCAGGTGCCTGTGCGCACCCGCCGCCAGCGCACGATGTGACGGCAGGCCCCGGCGGCGACACCGTGCTGGTCCACGGCGATATCCGTACCCTCGATCCGGCGCACCCGCACGTGACCGCGATCGCGTGGAAGGGTGGGGTGATCACCGCGCTCGGTGGTGACGAGCTCGCGAAGCGCCCCGGTGCGACGGTGATCGATCTTCACGGTCACAGCGTCACGCCCGGGTTGATCGACGCGCACTGCCATCTCTACGAGCTCGGCACCTCCAACGAAGCGGTATCGCTGCGCGATCAACCCGACGAGCAACACGCCGCCCAGCTCGTGGCGACCGCTGCGAGCGCCGCGAGCGCCGCGAGCAGTAGAGAAGCCGATCACTGGATCTTCGGTGGCGGCTGGGATCAGAACAAATGGCCGGGCCAAGTGTTCCCGACCAAGGCCACGCTCGATGCGCTGATCTCCGACCAGCCGGTCGCGCTCGATCGCGTCGACGGTCACGCGCTGTGGGTGAATTCCAGGGCGCTCGAGCTCGCCAAGATCACGGCGAAGACCCCGGATCCTGCGGGCGGCATGATCGTGCGCGATGGCAAGGGTTGGCCGACCGGCGTGCTGATCGATAACGCGCAGCAGTTGATCCTCGCGGTCGAGCCGGCGGCAAGCCCCGAGGTGCGCGAGCACCGGATCCTCGCGGCCGCGCAGCAGGCGATCGCTGTCGGCATCACCGGCATCCACGAGATGGGCATCGACGACGAGACGGCCGCGATCTACAAGCAGCTCGCCGCCTCGCATCGCTTGCCGCTCCACGTCTACGCGTTTCTCCACGGCGATCCGAAGCACCCGGAGGCGCTCGCGACTCGCCACCCCGAGCCCGCGACCGGCCGGTTCGTGATGCGCGGCGTGAAGTTCTTCGCCGATGGTGCGCTCGGCTCGCGCGGCGCGAAGTTGAAGGCGCCCTACGACGACGATCCGAAGAACACCGGGCTGTGGGTCACCGAGCCGGTGCCCCTCGCTGCAGCGATCGCGGCCGCGGTTACCGGCGGGTGGGACATCGCGGTTCACGCGATCGGCGATGCCGCGGTCGATGCGGTGCTCGATGCCTTTCTGGCCGTGCGCGCGACGCCCGGTGGGACGAAGGTCCACCTGCGCGTCGAGCACGCGCAGATCATCGCGCCCGACGATGTCCAGGCGATGGTCGAGAGCGGTGCGATCGCATCGATGCAACCGACGCACGCGACGAGCGACATGCGGTGGGCCGAGCAACGGCTCGGCGCGCAGCGAATCCTCGGGGCGTACGCGTGGCGCACGATGCTCGACCATCACGTCCCGCTGATCGGCGGCTCGGATTTTCCCGTCGAGAAGGTCGGCCCGTTGCTCGGCATCTACGCCGCGGTCACGCGCCAGGACGAAGCGGGCAATCCCGTCGGAGGTTGGTATCCTGCGCAGCGGATGACCCTCGACGAAGCACTCGCCGCGTTCACGCGCGATGCCGCCACGGCCGAAGGTGCGACCGATCGCGGCGTGCTCGCGGTCGGCAACAGTGCGGATCTCACGATCTACGCCGGCGTCCTCGCCCCGGATCGCTCGCTGCTCTCGTTGGGGATCGCGATGACGATAGTCGGCGGCGATGTGGTGTACCAAGGGACGTCGAAATGAGGTTCTGCCCGTTCTGCAGCGCCGAGAATGCCGATGACCTCGCGGTCTGTCAGGCGTGCGGTCGTCGCTTGCCGCCGTTGCCGCCGCGTCGTGGGGCCACGCGCAATGCCCCCCCGACGGGGATCCAGCTTCCGAACCGTCCCGCGGGCAGCACGCTACCGCCGCGCAAGCCGGGCCAAACGATTGCTCCCGCGATCTCGACGCAGCC
>JAYWCI010000235.1:0-10943 GCA_043780895.1 Kofleriaceae bacterium
AGCCCGGTCAGCTCGTCCGATAAGACGAACACGTCAGGCCGGCCATCGCCGTCGACATCTCCCGCCGCGACCAGGGAGAGGGAGTAGCGATTTGGGCTAAAGTTTGCGGTCGGCGACGACTTCGAGCTCAGCGATCCTCCGTACACGTAAACCGTTCCCGGGTCGCTACAGCCGGACACGATCACAATTGCGATCAACATACGCATGCAGGCGCGGGTTGCAGGACCCAGGCCTTGAGCGAAGATATGGTTTCGGGAAGTTACCTTCAGTGAACTTCCTGGTGAACCCGAGTCTACGACACCTCCGTCGTGGCTTGCGACCGGGCGTCTGGGCGAGCGTTCGCGGATGTGTTCGTTGCCACGGTGCTCACCGCGAGCCTGCGCCGCGCGCTCAGTTCCGAGCCTCCCAACGGTAGGATCGCTCACACTCCTTGCACGCCCTCCGTCAACCGGTTCGGTTCTCGCCAAGCCCAGGCTGCGTTCGCCGCCCCGAAAAGCCGCATGGACCGGCCAGCTCGGCGGATGCGGGATGGGCTGCTCGAGCGGCTCGGGCGGCTCGGCCGGCTCGGCCGGCTCGGCCATGAAAGTCGACTTGTTGCCGTTCCTGATCGCGAACTTGCCGGCGAGCGTGCCGTTCTTCAGCAGCTTGACGTTCCCCGTCCCGGACATCTTGTCGTACTCCCACGAGCTGTTCCACGCGAACGACAGGCTGGCGGCGTTGACCTTCCAGGTGACGATTCCGCGCAGCTACGCCCGCTCCTGACGGCGGACGGGCCGCACATGGCCAGCGACAGATCGCAGGGCGCGCACCACCTCACAACGCGGTCGAGCTCACAGTCTCGCGAGCAGCTTGAGCGTCGCGGCTGTGATCGCGAACCGGATGTGCGCGTTGTGATCGGCGTACCCCATCGACATCAGGATCGGCTCGGAGCCGGGTGCGAGCGTGGTGGTCAAGCGCGCCGCGAGCGCCCCGACATCGATCACGAACCCGAAGCTCTCCTTGCGAACCCTGACCGTCTCGAGCAGGCTGGCGACCTCGCGGCTCGCCGTGTAGTGCGTCGCCTTGCCGCGCGCGGCATCGACCACGTGCTTCGCCTCGGTGATGCTATCGGACCCGATCGCCACGACGCCGACTCCGTCGAACGTGGCGATCCGCGCGGCCATGACGCCGCCGGGCCACATGGCCTCTATCGCCTTGCGCTGCTCCGCCGGGACGGACGCGAGGTCTTGCTTGATCTCGTAGCCGCGGAGCGTGATGTTGTCGTAGGTCGTCGGAGCGGTCGCCTTGATCGTGGACTTGATCTTGAGCGCCTCCATCGTGCGCGGCGCTTTGAACAGGTCGAGCGCATGCGCGATCGCCTTGTCGGCCGCGCGCATATCGGTGAGGCCAAACACCTGGTCGATCGCCATCGCATGGCCCGGGGACATCGTCATCGTCATCGCGAGGTCACCATTCGTGACCTTGACCACCTCTGTCACCGCGTCGACCAGGTCCTTCGCGGCGCCCGCGGTGGCACTCGATCCGCCTCCGTAGAACTGGCTAACCAGCGCGAACAGCCCGTCCCGGTACGGCCCCATTTCGAGGTGCCCGACCATCACCATCGTTGCGGTCATAGCCGGCAGCTTGTCGAGCAGGGCGAGGTCAGCGGCTTTCTGCAGCGCGACGAACGTCGCCAGCCGCGAGCCCGCCTTGGGGACAAGCGTGACGTCGATCGCGCCGAGGTCCTTCGTCATGTCGAGCGTGATGATCACCTGCTCGCTGTCGTTCGCCAGCGACAGCATGCCGGCGTAATAGCCCTCGAGCATCGGCGCCATCGCGGCCGCGTTGGGGGACGCAGCGGTGGCCGCGAGCATCTGCTGGCCGACGGCCGCGACCGCGGTGTTGTAGCGCGTGAGCACGGCCGGCAGATTGACGATCGCCGTCGGTTGGCTCGGCCGTGGAAGCGTCGGCGCGACGGTGAACGCGTACGTTGCGAGGTGGTCGACCAGCGGCTTCGCGCCGATCACCGCCCAGTCGCCCTTCACGGTGACCTGCGCGGGCTTCGCGGCTGCGGTCAGTGCCTTGGCGTCCTTGACCGGCGCCACCATCACCATGCCCTTCGTGGTGCCGTCATCGGAGAGCAGCAGGTACGACCAGCCTCTCGGATCGATCCCGGTGAGGCTTCCCGCGCCGATCGCCTTTCCGATCAGCTGGGGAACCGTCGCGACGATCGCGCCGCTGCCCGGCTTGACGGTATCGACGAACGACCGCACGCCGTCGAGTGTCGTCTCGGGCCCGAGCGCGACCGTCGCGAGCAGGTCCGACGGCGGAGCCGTCTTGCCCCCGGCGTCGGCGCGCCCGAACGTACTCGCGAGGATGAACAATCCGACGATCAGGCTACGCATGGCGGGCACGCTACCCGAAAACCAAACGCCTGATGCGATCGATCGCAGTTCGCCGAAGGACGAGCTGCTCGCGAAGCTGACCGCTCAGCGTGTCTCGACGAATGATCCCGTGGCGGTCTTCAGAAGGGCAGCATCGCGGACGCGGCGGCGCCGCCGAGAGCTGGCGTGACGGTGAGGTGGGGTAGTCGTCGTAGGTGTGGGCGCCGACGAGAAGGACAGCTAACTGGGAGACACGTTCCGGTGGCTACCGGTAGGCGAGTGAGAGGATAGGCCGGTCCATGCGGCTTTTCGGGGCGCATACGACGCGCAAGCAGTGGCCGACGTTGTGTCCGTCAGTCCGTCGTTACCAGCGGCTGCAGGTACGCGAGGATCGCCGCGGTCTCGTTGATCACGCGCTGGTTGATCATCGGCGTCGAGGCCAGATAGCTGAACGCGTGAATGTTCAGCGCTCCATTCGTGGGGTCGACGATCGTGGTCGTCGTCGCGGCGAGATCCGCCACTGGGATGCTGGCATCGGCGACGAAGGCATTCGGGTCGCCGACGGTCGTCATCCCGAACATCTGCTCGCCGACGAGCGCACGGGCCGGCTCGGCCATGTGGCAGCTCGCGCAATCGATCGTGTCGGGCGTGTTCTTGTTCGGATTCTCGACGCGCAGCGCGGCATCGAAGGCCGCTTGCCGGGCGGCCGGCGACGCCGCCATCGCTCGCGCCGTATCCGTCAGCAAGGCCACATCGTCCGCCGACGTCGTTTCGGGCGTGAGGCTGCCCTCAAGCGGGTTGGACGAAGCTTTCTCGATCGAGACTTCGGTCGTGTTGGCGACGCCCAGCGTCGGAATGATGAGCGTTGTCTCGAGGCCGCTGCTCACGGTCATCCCGTGCATGTTCCAGCGTTGCGGCGCCTCGTCCAGGTTGACGCCACTGCCCATGCCGGGGATGTTACCAACTTGGAGCTCGAACGTCGTGATCCGTTCGATCTTCGTGCCGTCGGCATACTTCGCCACGATCGCCATGAGCGAGTGTGCCATCTCGCCGGTCAGGCCTTCGCGCACCACGATCGGGTTCACCGCGAGCGGGCCGAGATCACGGTCGTCGACGGCTGCGCGCGCGGACGCGATCTCGCGCACGGCGGCGAGCAGCTGATCGCGTGTGAGCGAGTACGACACGTGCACGCCGGCATCGTCAGCGTGCGGTGCGTCGCCGTTCAGCGGCTGGAACACGAGCCGGATCTGGTTGTCGCACGTCGACGCCTCACCGATCGGACCGATGACTCCGAAGCACGGGTCGAGCCGGAACGCGACCACGCGAAGCGGTGTAAGACTGTACGCGTTCGGGTCCGATAGGTACGGCGCTTGCGGCAGGAGCGGGCCGTTCGCGCTCGGCGAATTCGGCGTGAGGTACGCGTCGAGCTCGTCCGGTGTGGTCGCCATCGGTAGCAGGACGGAGAGGTCATTCATCTGCAGCGACGAGCTACGCGGCGGCTGATGCGACGACGTTGTGCAAGCAGCGCAAATCGCGGTAGCGCAGAAGACTAGGCGGCACATGCGTCGGCCCACGTGCAAGAGGTGATCCGCGGCAACTCCGCGGAGACGCGTGCGAGCGTCGCAGAAAACCGACGTTCACCATCAGCACGACATCGAAATTGAACGTGATGCTGAGCAGGATCGGAGTCATCGCTCGTTTCTTCCACCACGAAGGTTTCTCGCGCCGCGTCTCCGACAAACGCACCCCTGGCGGTGGGTTGTCGGAAAATGTGCCGGTCCATAGAACGTTGACTGCCAAACGCCGTCGAGGATAGGCTGGTGGATGCGGCTTTTCGGAGCGGCGAGCGCAGCGGTGGTTCGTGAGAGCTGAAATCGTTGGTCCCGGGGTGTGCAACGAGTGTGAGCCAGCCGACCGACTCGAGGCTCAGAACAGAGCGAAGGGCACAGACTCCCAATCGGCACGGTGATGGCCGGTGCCCCCATGTGCCAGGGTTGACGGCCGCGTCTGGAGCTTCACAGAAGCGCAAACATGCGCGACCGTGACCGTGCAGGACGGCGGCAACCAGATGACCTTCAACTGGGAGTAGAAGAACGGCGGCAAAAAGTGGCTGCCTTTGTGTGATCGGGTCGCGGTGCGGACGTCGCGAAAGACGCGATCTCACCCGGCCCGTAGTCGCCAAGTTGCGACTGTCTTTCCGTGAAGTCTGGCCCCCGGTTGAGCCCGATGCCTCTGTAGCTTCTCGCTGCCTCGCCTTTCACCGCGGAAGATCGTCAGATCGTCCACCTCGGATCACCTGCGCGGAGGGTGGCCGTATAGAAGCAGTAGAGGCACGAGGATGAGCCCTGCCGCGGCCAAATCCCAGGGGCAGAACTGGGCCTTTATGTAGAGGGGCAAGTATTTCCAGAGGCCAAACCTGTCAAAGACCCCCTCCTCGAAGATGACCCAACTGTTAAAAAAGGCGAGGGCAATCGCCACCCGCGCAAGCGTGGGCAGGTCGGCAAATGTGAGCTGTGATCGATCACTTTTCGGCTCCATGATTTACTCCTACGCTTTGGGTCGTGATCCAAGCTGCCACTTAAAGTGCACTTTAAGTCAAGAGGCCAACATGAAAATCGGCGAGGTAGCTCGGAACGCAGGGCTGGAGACCTCTGCTATTCGCTACTACGAGAAGGTCGGCATCCTGGCGAAACCTGCCCGAGAGAGCGGGCGTCGAAGTTACCCGCCCGAAGTGCTCGACCTTTTGTTCCTCGTTCAATTTGCTCGAGGGGTGGGGTTGAGCATCCGAGAGGTCAAAATTCTGTTCGGCCAGGGAGTCGACGCAGGCATGATTTCCGCCCGGTGGGCAACCATTGCCAAGGCGAAGATTCAATCCCTTGACCAGCAGATGATCCGTCTCCGCGCTGCCCAAAAGTTGCTCTCAACCGTTTTGAAGTGCGGCTGCATCGATCCAGGGGAGTGCGGCCGGCAGCTCAGGGCGCAGGCTCGACTCCTATACCCGGAGACTGCAGCGCCGACCCGAGCGTCCACGAAACGCGCTCGACGGACGATGGGCACGAAATAGAACCGTGATTCAGGCATGTCGCCCGATGAACTCGGCGAGCGCTTCGCAGTCTTCATGGATCTGCCTCCCGATGCTGCTCCATCGAGAGTGTTCGGAGGATAGGCTGGTCGATGCGGCTTTTCGGAGCGGCGTGTGTTGCGGGTAGCGAGTTCGGGACTTGGCCGTCCGCATAGCATCACGTATGCGTGCGCTCGACTCCTTCGCGAGATGGAACGTCCAGTAGTCGTCGAAGGCGTTACTGGCGCGCAGCGCACGCAACCGCAGCACGGCCTCGGCACCTGCGAGCGACCAACGTGCGCCGGTGCGGCCCATGCGGTACTGGACCAAATATCGACATGCATCTTCGATGACGCCAGTGGCGATCGACAAGCCGTCGGCGAGTGCGCGCGCTCGTAGTGGAGCTCGCGCGTGTGGTTTACGAGATAGGTAGCTGCACCTCGACGGATGCTGCCTCGGCAGCGTCGAGGTTGTGCGATGTGACCATCGCACGCAGGCTCTTGGCGATGGCGCCGCCGCTCCTTCCGCCGGTGAGCAGCTTACGCAATTGGTTCTAGACCCAACGCTTGGCAGCAGTCGTGCTACGCGCTCGAGCCCGTCGGGCCCGACGAACAGATCGGGCACGTTCACCGAGCATTTCGCGGGCGCGGCGATCGGGCGCCACAGGCGAGAGCTGTCGATGTTTTCTGTTGTTCGAGGATCCCGGTCGCTGATGTAGCTGAACGGCGGGCGCGCAGCAGAGGCAGAGGCGCTCGAGTCCTTCACGGTCGCGCGAGCACAGTGAAGCCGACACGCACGTTGAGCTCCGATGCTTCCGCCACCCACGGGCCTGCCGGCAGCACAAGAGCGATCGTCCTCACCCGCGAGCGGCACGGGTTCGCCTTTCCCGCGAAGAGCAAGAAGGTAACAAGGACGGCAAGAGAGCAAGCGCCGCACCGTCGAGCCTCACCCGCGGGTGAACTGATACACGATCACCCGGTGTCCATCGGCGTCGCGCGTCTCCAGAACCTCGCCCCAGCCCATCGACTTCGACTCCACGTCATTGTACCCCGCCCGTGCGAAGCGGGCACGGGCCTCTTCGATGTCGTCGACCTCGAAGCCGAGTTCCATGGTGCGGCTCGGCTCGGCAGCGATGCCCTGCTCGGGGGTGGCGATCGTGATGTCGCAGCCGCCTCCGGCCAGGTAGACGAAAGCATCGCCGTGGGACCGCTCCTTGTTCTCTTCCATCCCGAGGAGGTCAAGATAGAAGCGCTTGGATTTCTGCGGGTCGGCGGTTTCGAGGTTGATGGAGGCGAGCTTGATCTTCATGCCCGCCAGTTTAGCGACACGGCTCGGGCGGGTCTTGAACGATTGCGACCTCGCGCGAGGGGGCGTCCTCGGCCTCGTGCCATGCGCGGAGGCGGGCCATCTGGGCCTGGAACTGGCGCGGCGTTACGCCGGCGTAGCGCTTGAACTGGCGGGTGAGGTGGGGCTGGTCCGCGTAGCCGACCTCGGCGGCGAGGGCGGCGAGCCCAGCGTCGGGGTTCGCCCAGAGGGCGTCGCGGACGCGCTGAAACCTGGCCAGGTTGGCGAGCTGCTTGGGCGAAGTCCCGGTGAGCGCCTTGACGTTGCGCTCGACCTGACGCCGGCTGATGCCGTGGGCGTCGCCCACATCGCCCACATCGCGCGCGAGCGGCGCAGCCTCACCCAGGAACGGCCTCGCCTGCGCCGGACGCCGCCGCGGAGCCGCGGGAGGAGCGCCGCGTCAAAGGCCCTCCAGATCGCGTCCCAACGCTCCTCCCGCAGCGCGGCGAGGACGGGCTCGAGGATGTCGTCGAAGTGCGACGAAGCAGAGAACCCGCGGCCGTCGCTCGCGCTTCCGAGGAGGGGACCTTTCGCCCAGGCATGGAGGCGCACCGCCGCGCAGCGGATCAGGCCCGAGGCCTCAAGCCGGAGGGGCGCGTCGAGGAGGCCGATCACCGCGCAGCGCGGCAGTGGCGCGCAGCCATGCGCGTCGACCGCGGTGATCGGTTCGCCGCAGAACAGGATCTCGACGAACTGATCGGGCGTCACGGTGAACCCGCCGAGGGGCGTGAGATCCCGCGCGAGCGCCCAGTAGCTGTGGACGAAGGCCCCGAGCGCGGGGTGCGGCGACGCGCGATGACGGCTCATGCGATGAGGCATTCTAAACGAGCGGCCACCATCGGCGATCCCTTTATCAAGCCGCCTCCGCCGGGGTAAGCAGAAACGCGACTACGGGAGGCAGATGTTGATCAGCGCGCTGCGCGAGACGGCGACGTCGGGCGTGCCGTCACCGTTCAGGTCCGCCGCCGCGACGTGATCGGCGCTCGCCGTTCGCGTTAGCAGCTTGCTTTGCCAGCGCGCTATTTCCTCCACCAGAATGCGGCCCGGCGCCGTCATTACCGACCGACACGTCACCGCACTCATCCTCGAACACCTCGGCCTGACCTCCGACCTCGTGCCGATCGCTCCCGCACGCGCTCCACCCGACGACCCTGTCTCCGAGCTCGAGTTCGGCGCCTGAATTTCTCCCTCGAATTTCTCCCTCGACACCGTTGCCACGGTGCGCACCGCGAGCCTGCGCCGCGCGCTCAGTTCCAAGCCTCCCAACGGTGGGATCGCTCACACTCCTTGCACGCCCTCCGTCAACCGGTTCGGTTCTCGCCAAGCCCAGGCTGCGTTCGCCGCCCCGAAAAGCCGCATGGATCGGCCTATCCTCTGAACGATGACGACCTTGCCCGCACGCGGGTAGCAGTCGGCCACCGCGTTGATGATCGGCGCGTTGCCGATCACGCAGTCCGCGCGCTCGCCGAGCGTGTTGCACGCGATGACCTTGCCGGACGCCTGCTTGCCGAACGCGACCTCTTTGGTCGAGAGGTCGGCGCCGGCGAGAAGGGCGTAAGAATCTGATTCGCGAGTGGCCATGGTCTGATCTCCGTCGAGCGATGAGTTGAGCGATGGGGTTAGAGGAGCGCGGCGCCACTTGGCGTCGGCGCGCTTGGCGTCGTCGTACGCCTTGACCAGAACAGCGCCCGCCGGGGTCGCCGAGAACGCGTCGAGTCCGTCGGTCCAGACCTTCGCGATGCCCTTCTCTTTGGCGAACGGAACGAGCGCCTTCTCGAGCGCGGAGTACGCGCCCTGCTTGTCGGCGGCGACGATGTCACCGACGTTCATGCCGGGAGCTTTCTTGCCGATCGTCGACGTCTGACGCATCCCGGTGAGCGTCTCGATCGCCTTGGCGGCCTTCACCGGGTCGCCGGCCTTGCGGAGCGACGCGATGATGTAGTCGTGCGTGTCGTCGTCGCCGGGCATGCCGCCGAGAACGTCGGTCGCCTGCTTACGAATCTCGGACTTCTCGATCTCGGCTTCGCGCTTCGCGAGGGCGACGGAGTTCGCTTCGTTCTGCTTCGCAAGAGCCAGGAAGTTCGCGCCGTCGCTCTTGCGAACTTCGATGCCCGAGACGTCGCCCTTGAAGATCACCGCGTCGGCGTCTTCGGCGGCCTTGAGAATCGCGGTGCGATCCGCCGCGGACTTCGTGAAGAACGGCTCGACCTCGTCGGGTGCGAGCTTGGCCACGTGCGCCTGTTGCGTGGGCGTCATGGCGACGAGGAGCGCGAGCATCTTTGCGAGGTTCATCGGTTTGGTCTCCGGTTGAGCTTTCGTTGTAGGGACGGGTGCCGCATGGGTCGATTTACTTGCGGGCGCACGCGCAGCGATCACGACATTGATCACCTTGCCGCTCGATTCCTCGACGGGGAGAGCAGACGGAACGCCATCGCTCGGCGAGTCCATCACCTCGACCGGCGCGGCGGCCACCGCCATGTTCTCGGCGTCCTGAAGCGCATCGAGCTTGCTCCACGCGGCGAGCGCATCCGCCGGCACCATCACGCCAGGCGCAAGCGTGTGAGTGTGACCGCTGTCGGCGGCGATCGTGATCGCGCCGCTCGTCGCGTCAAAGGTCCACGCGTGCGAGTGGCTGTTCTCGGCGCCCTCCAGCGTCTGATAGCTGGTCTGGTACATCGAGCACCAGCTCGTCGCCGGATCGTCGAGGTCGAGGGCGTGCTGATGTCCATCGGCCTCCGAGGTGAGGACGGCGTCCTTGAGCACGCGCGCAAACAGATGCTTCGCGAGCGCCTTCTGCTTGGGGTGCGCCAGCGGCTCGCGCTCGCCGATGCCACCGATGCTGAACGCGGCGAGCTCGCCCGAGACGAATCGCTGTTGTGCATCACGTCGCTCGCCGCACCGGCCTCCATGAACTCGGCGCACGCCTTGATGAAGTCGTCGCCCGTGACGTCGATCGCGTCGTCTTGATGGTCGATGTGCGGCGGCTCGCCACCGTCGAGCGTGCCCGCCATCGCCCAGCCGAAGACGAGGCCGAGTTTCTCGTCGAGCTTAAACACGGTGCAGGTGGCCTTCTCGATCGTCGGCGGGTCGAGCGGCTTCGAGCGCTTGATCAGCGCGACGTTCGCGATCGGGCCCTGCGCGCCGGCGTCGACCGCGCTGATGAAGTCGAGACGCTTGATGCGCAAGCGATAGCCCTTCGTCGTCATGCGCCTACGATGGTGCGCACCTCGGCAAGGGTCGATTTGACGTGCGCGCCGCTGGAGTCGAACCAGCACACTCGCGTCATCGACCCCCGATGGCGGCATAGCCAAACCGTCTACGACAGTGGATCAAGCCCACTTGACGGGTTGATTGTGACGAAACGCGCGCGCTTCGCGCCAGAGACATCGCGACAGCGCCGGCCGAGTATCCAAGAACTTCAGCGAGCCACGAGCAACGTGGCTCTGCTACAGAGAGATATGCGCACTTCGCTAGTCGTTGCTCTACTCGCCCTGATCCTCGGTTGTAACAAGCACAACGTTGCGATCGGAGGCGCCTGCGAAAAGGCTGAGGATTGCGACGTCGCGGGCCGATGTTATAGGGCGCCCGACGATCCGGCTGGTGTGCCTGGTGTGTGCACGATTCGCTGCGAGCTCACACCCCAGCCCGGTAGTGTCGCAAAACCTTGCGAATCCTTTCATTCCGGGTTGGTCTGTAAGACAGCAGCGAAACCCGATCGGCTGTTGGGTTCGACGTTTTGCGTTCGTCAATAGAGCCGTCGCCGGTGACCACGTATCCAAAGCGCTGACTCCGCAGACGCAAAATTCAACTCGCGAGTCGTAGTCGTGTCGCCTTCCGTGCATCGACAGCCGAGCTCGAGTTCGGCGCCTGAATTTCTCCCTCGAATTTCTCCCTCGACACCGTTGCCACGGTGCTCACCGCGAGCCTGCGGGTGTTCCACGGAGACCACCGCCTTCTTCAAGCATCTCGAGGCGAGATACGCATCGTGTCCCACGGTTTTGATGCCTGATTGTTCCTATGTCGAGGACGATAGTGGGCACGCTCGCCCACCCTGGTCTCGTCATCGAGGCGGGGAGGCGCGCCAGCGATGTCGTGCTTTCGAGGGCGCGCGACCAACGAGGGTCGCCTAACCACTCCGAATCGCGTACCTGGGCAGGGCGTGATCATTGCGATGG
>JAYWCI010000236.1:0-4662 GCA_043780895.1 Kofleriaceae bacterium
CACTACGTGATCGGCGGCAAGCCTCCGGACATGCTGCGCGAGGCGCTCGTCGCGACCGGCGCGAAGATCGAGCGCTCGGATCGCAAGATGGCGCTCGAAGCGCTCGGCCCCGGTTCGGTCGTCGCGACCGGCGACCTCGCCGATCGGATGTTCGCGCAGCTCGCGATGCGCGCCGCCGCGAAGATCGGTGTGCGAGATCTCGCGATGGCGCTCCACATGCTCGAGCAGCAGACCACGACGAATCCACCGGACCGCTCAGATGAGGCGGTGTACTGGACGCGCGTGCTCGAGCTCGCGGCGCTGACCGGCGAGCTGCTGCGCGCGAAGTACGCGGGCCGCTGGATCCAGACCGAACGTGCGCTCGTGCCTTTCGGCTTCGAGCTCGACGAGGCCACCGTGCTCGCGAAGAACGTCGTGTTCCCCACGAATCGCGCGCAACGCGTGATCGAGGATGTCGGGGCGGCATCGCTGTTCGAGCTGCTCGCCGCGGCCGGTGATCCGGTGCCCGCCGCGACCGGCCGGCTGATGCCGAGCTTGCGCGCGCGCGGCGATGTCGTGCTCGACGAGATCCTGTGGCGCCCGGTCGTCGACGACGAAGCGCCGACGGATCTGCCGATCATCGTGTGCGGCATCGACGGTGAACGCACGTTCGCGATGCTCCGCAAAGAAGCGCTACCGAAACCGGCCGAGCAGGCGCTCGCCGAGGCCTACGCGAACCTCGCCGAGGAGACCGTGCAGTGCGACGTGCTGCCCTTCGACGATGCGAAGATCATCATCGTGTCGGGAAGTTTTTACGCGGCCGAGAAGTTGTTAGACCGCGACTTCATGCGCTCGCTTCACGATGACCTCGGTGCAGATCTGCTCGCTGCCGCCGCACCAGCACGCGGTTGCTTGCTGGTCGGCAAGATCACCGATGAGCCCGAGGCGATCGCGCGGTTCACGCAGCTCGCGCGCACGCGTCACGATCAGAGTGGCGGCCGCTCGATCTCACCGGCGGTGATGCTGGTCTCGGATGGGCGCGTCGCAGGGTACGTGCGTGGCCCCGGCGATCTCGATCCGCGAGCCCCCCCACCTGCATCCGAGAAACGGCCGGGTTTCTTGCGTCGTCTGTTCGGTCGCAAGTGAAGCGATTCGGCCTGGTCCTCGCGCTGGTTCCGGTGGTCGGTTGCAAAGGCAAACCGGCAGCCCACGTGTTCGAGGACGCCGCGACCGCTGGCGTGCTGCACGGCGATGCTGCGCCGAAGCGAGGCGAGTGGGCCGAGCTCGCGCGCTTCACGAAGACCGAGCCGGTGCACGTCGTAGCGCTGCCCGTGAAGACGACGACCCCGCGCTTCGATGTCGGCGGGCCGGCACTCGCGAACGGCATCGCGGTCGTCTCATCGTCGCAGTTTGGCTTCGTCGCGGTCGACTATCGCAGCGGTCAAGTGATGTGGAGTAAGCCTGCCGGCCTCCACGTCGCACCGCCGCTCTCGCGCGCCGGCACGTTCGTCCTCGTCGGAGAGTGCCTGCAGCCGCCCGAGATGAAGGGCGAGGATCTGCTGCTCGGCTGCGTGCGGACCGTGAATACGACCGGCGGAGACGTCAACTACGTCGCGATCCGCGGTCATCAGAAGGACGTCCAGGAGTTCGCCAACGAGCCAGGCCCCCAACATCTATGGAGCACGCCCAGCGACACGTTGCTGTGGAAGCGCGGCGACAAGGCCGTGCTCGTCGATCCCGTCACCGGCCTCGCGAGCTCCGCGCCCGCGATCGAGCCGGCACTCACGATCACCTACAAGGATCGCGCATGGGATGTCACGCAAGATGACGAAGGTGTCTTGTCGGCGACGCAGAAGGGCAAGCCTGCGTGGAAGTCGAAGCGCACGTTCACCGAGCTGATCGGTGCGGTCTATCTGCCGGAGCAAACACCGATGGTGCGCGTCTCGAACGTCGGGCGATTCGGGGGCATGGCCGAGATGAGCCTGTTCGATATCGATGCGACCGGCTCGCTCCACGGCACGGTCGCGTTTCCCGTGCCGGGCATCGGCATCAACGGGCATGGCATCGACTCGGTCGGTGATGCCGCGCTCGCGATCCAGCTCGATCGCTCGCTCGACCATCACTTCATCGTGGGCTACGCGGCGAATGCGTTGCTGATGTGGGTGTACCCGCTCCCTGTCGTGCAGCGCCCCGACCCGATCGGGATCGCGGTCGCCCCGGATGCAGTTGTCGTGTTCCACGACGGCGACACCCTCACCGTCCTGCCCGAGCTGTCGGCCCCTCCTACGGCTCCCGGCGCGACGCATCCGCCGTCGGAAAACACTGCACCGTAAGTACGCGATCAGGCTCGCAAAGCGTTGGCATCCGAACTGCTCTAGTAGCTCGTCATGATGAACGTGATGAAGTGCCTGCTCGCCGCGACTATCGTGATGTCCCTCGCCGGTACCGGCTGCGTCCGCCAGGATGCCACCCCGACGAGCGACATCGACAATGCCATCCCGACCGCCGACCAGGTCACGATCAAGCTGCCGACCGCGGGTCAGAGCCGTACGGTCGGCGACCTCGCGACGTACTACCTCACGACACGCGCCGCGACGCTGACGTTCAACGGAGGCGCCGCCTGGGTGCTCACGCTCCTCCACGCGATCGTCCAGTACCCGGTCACGTCGGTCAGCGGCACCACCTCTACGTGGGGCCCGTGGAGCAACGCGCTCGACCCGGCCGAGTACCGTCTCGACGTCACCGCGAATGGCGACGGCACGTACGCCTACTCGCTCTCCGGTCGCAACAAGCTTCAGAGCGGTTCGCAGTTCCAGATGATCATCACGGGCGATGCGGATCCGACCGCGGGCGCGCTCGCCGGCAACGGTCACTTCACGCTCGATCTGAACGCGAGCCACAGCGTCGATCCGATCGACAACCCGACCGACAAGGGCGTGATCGACGCGACCTACGATCTCGCGACCAAGCAGCTCTCGCTCCACATCGACACGACCGATGACAACGGCGCGGCGGAGGTCGCCGACTACGCGTACGCCGAAGGCGCCGATGGTTCGGGCGACATGACCTTCAACGTGTTCGGCAACGCGGGCGGCACCGCTGCGAACGAGCAGATGACGGTGCGCTCGCGGTGGACCGCGGCCGGCGCGGGCCGTGGTGATGCGCGGATCGCAGGTGGCGACCTGGGTACGGTCCAGGCGATTGCCTCGGAGTGCTGGGGCACGGACTTCCGCCGGACCTACTACACGGACAACGCGAGCTTCCAGCCCACCGAGGGTGATGCCGCCTCCTGCGCGTTCGCAGACGTCGACCTGCCGCCGGTTCAGTAAGCTGCGGTCACAGTTGACTGTATCTTGTCGCCCGCGGTAACAACCTCCTCGGAGGAACGCATGGCGAATCTGCCCAAAGACGCTCAGGAACTGTTCGACAACCTCGTCCCCGAAGGCCTGAAGGCCTATCCGGATAAGGCCCGCGAGCTCAACGCGATCTACTGCTTCAAGGTCAGCGGCGAAGGCGGCGGTGAGTGGACGGTCGACTGCACGAGCGACCCGCCGGCATGCGTCCGTGGTGACACGGGTAAGGCGCAGTGCACGGTCGAAGTCGCTGCGGATGACTTCAAGACCATGCTGTCGGACCCGAACGCCGGCATGCAGCTCTACTTCCAGGGCAAGCTTCGCGTCTCGGGCGATCCGATGCTCGCGATGAAGCTGCAGCAGCTGTTCGAAATCGCTCGCCCGAAATGAGCATCTAGCTTCGCACTGCCTCCGGCAGTTCGAAGCGCTTGCTACTACGGAGTTGTCGGATCTGCGAAGTGCACGGACTTCGCGATCACGTCACACGGCGTATCGGTACAGACCAAACGGAACAACCGGTGCTGGGAGGGATTCCAGATGGCTGTCGCTTTGGTCTTTTTGCTTTGGAGCGCGGCGAGCTTGGTTGGCCCGATCGCGAGCGCGTCCCACACCGACATCTCCGCGATCGTGATCGCGTACTTCGCGCGCTTTTGCGTCGAGGTTGCCGTGACCACGACTGCGTGACCGGCCGTATCGACGGTGCGCTTGATCTCCGGCTTGGCCGGCACCTCGAGCGTGAAGCTGTCGGTCTGATCGTGGATGACGAACTTGCCCTTGGCGCCGGCGCGCGAGCGGATGCCGCTGAGCGTCGCCGGATCGGCGACCGCATCCGGAACCTGGCGCAGATGGACGCTCGCGAGAAATGCCTCGGTCGCTCCTGACTGCGCGCCATTCGCGCTCGAGCTCGCGATCAACCCGCGCACGGTATCGATCTGCGTATCGACCACGATCTCGACGCCGGTGCCCTTCACCGTGAACCGCGTGATCGCTTGCCTGTCGTCGGTGCGCTCGGCCTTCGTTACCGTGCCGTGCTTCGCGAGCTCGGCGCCGACCTCCTTGAGCCCGCCTCGATCGCGCATGTTGCGCCCCATCGCGATCAGCTCGAGCTCGTAGACCGGTCCATTCGAGCCGGCCGGCGGTTGCGCCGAGATCGTGTAGATGTCGAAGCGCTTGCCATCGGCGTTCGGCTTCGATGACTGGGTCGCCTTCGCGGTCGGCTTGATCGGAAACGTCGCGGTGACGAGCGGCGAGGTCACGACGAACGCACCATCGGAGCGCGGCGCGACCCAGAAGTCCGCGATGCCGAGTTGTGTTGCGGGCCCGAGCGTCG